>CAXUMX010000071.1:0-4704 GCA_964252395.1 uncultured Acidobacteriaceae bacterium
TGGGTAATGGTGGGGGTAATTATACTCGGCCGGCGGGAGCGGGCCTCTTCTGAGTACGGGCGGAGTTTGCTGTCTGAATCCTATTGAGCGATGGAGTGGACAGAGGCCAGGGTTCCTGCCTCAGCAGGCTCCACGCTCTGGTTGCCGTAGGTGTTGGCCGGCAGGGGCTGTGTGCCGGCAGGGCTACTCGGTCCCAGGCCCAGCTTAATAAGTGCGCGGGAGTCAGGAGTCAGCTTGGTCTGCCAGCCGTGATCCGCCTGGTACTTCTGCATCGCGCTCTCGGTCTGCGCGTCCCACTGGCCGCTGGCAGTGCCGGTCAGGTAATTCTCGCGAATCAGTGCATTCTGGATCTCGGTGGCGCGCTCGGGCGCGATGCCACGTTGGCCTGCTGGATGGGCAATGCGGTGTCCCACGCGGCGGATTACATTTCCATGCTTCTTACCGGGAGTGGCAGCGCGGTGCGTCGTGCCGGCGGTCGCGGGGAGTGTGACGAGTGCAAGTGCCAGGGCAAAGGTGCTTCCGGCGAAGATACGGAACATGCGGTGTCCTCGTAGACGGTTAAGAGTGCTCACGTCTCGGTGAGAGTATCGGCAATGTGAATATGTTGCAACAGAAAGGGACTCGGCACCCACCTAAGTTGTGGGTGCCGAAGGTCTCCCGTAACACCGAGGTGTTTCTTTGGGCAACGTTCCACCGACATAGCTGCTGCCGCCGGTCGGATCCTGGGCGATGGAAAAGCGAAGGACGATGTCTTGTCCAGACTTCAGCGCGCCGACTGCCGCATTGAAGTCGCTCTTGTTGTTGATGGGAGTCTTGTTGACCTCCGTAATGACGGTCCCGGTACGCAGACCGATCTCATCTGCGAAGGAGCCTGGCTTCACCGACTGCACCAGCACTCCGTGCAGTCCGCGGGCAGCCAGCGCCTGCGGCAGGTTGGCAGTGGTAATGCCCAACTTGTCCGGACCTGCGTTCTCCTCACCTGGCGCATTGTCCTCCGGCGCGTTGTTGCGGCCGAGTTGTGCGCCGACAGTCTTGGTGCGGTCCTGAATGTTGACCTCCGCCGTCTGCGGCTGACCGTTGCGCAGGTAGCCCACCTTGGCAGTGGAGCCGGGCTTGCGTGCGGAGATGATCGTGACCAGCTCATCCCCGTCCTTGATCTGCTTGCCATCGATGGAGGTGATGATGTCGCCCACCTTCAGCCCCGCCTGCTCCGCCGGGCCGCCCTTGGTGACAGCGCTGATCAGCACACCGGTCTTGAAGCCGTAGACACGGCCGACGGCGCTGGGCAGATCCGGCTGGAAGGAAATGCCGATGGAGCCGCGAACGACCTTATGCGCCGGTCCGATGAGCTCGTTATAAACCTGCACTGCGGTGTTCGAGGGGATAGCAAAACCCACGCCCTGATAGCCGCCGGACTGGGTGAAGATGGCGCTGTTGATGCCGATGACCTGGCCGCTCATATTGAGCAGCGGACCGCCGGAGTTGCCCGGGTTGATCGCGGCGTCGGTCTGGATGAAGTGCTGGAACTGGCCCTTGGCTCCGGGCTCAATGGTGCGGTTCTTCGCCGAGATGATGCCGGCGGTAACGGTCTTTGAAAGCTCGAACGGCTCGCCGATCGCAAGCACCCACTCGCCCACTTCAGCACCATCGGAGTTGCCAAGCTTTACCGTGGGCAGGGGCTCGGTCGCGTCGATCTTGATGACGGCCAGATCAGTATCCGGATCAGTGCCGACCACCTTGGCGGGGCGGCCGTGCTCGGTCGGATTGTCCGGATCGATGGTCAGCTTCACGTAGATCTTGTCTGCCTTCTCCACCACGTGATTGTTGGTGATGATGTAGCCGCGCGGATCGACGATGAAGCCGGAGCCGAGCGACTGGCGGATACCGCCGCCATCCGGAGCACCCTCCGGTCCGCCCTGTCCACCCTGGCCACCGAAAAAGCGATTGAAGAAGTCCTGGAAATCACCCCCGGGGCCGGCCTGACCGCCGCCGCCGTCCTGCTGATCGTCATCGCCGTTCTGGTCGTCCGGGCTCTGCGGATTCTGCTGCAGCGGAGCGCCGCGTCCGCGACGGCGGGCTCGCTGCTCCTTGGGCAGTGTCTCGCTGGAGATGTTGACCACCGCGGGGCCTACCTGTTTCGCAATCTGCGAGAACTGCGTGCCCAACTGCACCGGAGCGGGGACCTTCAGCGGGGTGGCATCGGAGCTGTTGACCTGGTTCTCACTTCCCTTGACGCCGTGTACGGCGACGGAGCCGATGAGGATGCCGGCCGACAGGGTGGTGAGGACGACGAACGTTGGGGCAAGACGGTTGAGCTTGATCCGTCCAAGAAGAGAATTCATATCCAGGTCTAACCTCGTCGGTGATTGCGCAGCACTATGAAGAAGCCGCAGATGCGAAGCGTACGCGTGTTCTTGGAGCCACATCATCGGGGCGCTCCGAAATTCACTCGCAGGTTCCACTACCCAGTATAACGACCGGGGTGGGGTGGGGATGATTTCGCACAGCTTTGGTTTTAGACGTCTACTGTTCCAATCGGTCTCAGATGAGATCCACCTGTCAGGGCGATCCTGCCTGAGCCGGCAGCACAGCGAAGTTATTCCCCGGCTGTGCCAACGGGCAGGATGCCTCCATGCGCCGCGGCATGCGGCGCCTGCGGCAGCAGCTCCGTAATTGCGATGCCGCCGAGGATCAGCAGAGCGCCGCAAGAGGCACGCGCGGAGAGCCGCTCGCCGAAGAACAGATAGGAGGTCACGAAGGCGAACACTGGTTCCATCGAGAGGATCAGGGCAGTGCGTGTGGCTGAGAGTTGCTGCTGTGCCCACGACTGCACGGTGAAGGCAAGGGCCGTCGCCAGAACGCCTGCGATCAGTAGCGCGACGAGCAAGCGAAGAGACGGGTGAAGCCGTGGGTGCTCAAACATCGGAAGTGCAAAGCTCATCACCACGGTGCACGCCGTCAGCTGCAACAGCGCCAGCGCAGGCAGCGGCATGCGAGGTGAGATGTGGGCGAGCGCCAGCACATGTAGGGCGAAGCCCAGCGCGCAGAAGAGCGTGAGCACGTCGCCGATATTGATGCTGCGAAACAGATCCGTCCACAGCGTGTGCGGAGGCGTCGTCAGCAGCAGGATGCCGGCGAAGGCCAGGACCGCGCCCGTGGAGGCGATGGCTCCCGGCGCCTTCATGGAAGGCGGGCGCAGGTGCGGGATGGCGCATAGCAGGGGGACCAGCACCACCATCATGCCGGTGATGAAGGCCGACTTGGCGGGCGTGGTGCGTGCAAGGCCCGCGGTCTGGAAGCTATAGCCGGCGGCCAGGCAGAGGCCGGTCACTGCGCCACCCGCAAGGTGAGCACGCTTCACGCGGCGAAGCTCCCGGTGATAGAGCAGGGCCAGCGCAGCAGTGGCGATGCCCATGCGCATCAAATTGAAGAGCAGTGGAGAGGCGTCTGCGAGTGCATCCTTTACGAGGACGAAGGTGGAGCCCCAAACTGCCGTGATGAGGACCAGCATCAGCGCGGCACGGGTGGTGGATGCGTGGCGAGGAATCGTCGTACGTCTCCGCGGAGTGAGCTGGCTGCGGCAGGAGGGCGCCGGTTGCGCAGCCTGGGCCCGCGTGAGCCTGCCGGTGGCAGCTGTCTCTGCTTAGATTCTAGCGCGCAGTCGCGCCGGCGAAGTAGGTGGCGTGCCCGGCGACGACGGTGCGCAGCACCTGTGTACCCAGGATGTCGCGCGCGGGAATCGTGGTCAGGTCACGATCCAGCACCACGAAGTCTGCGACCTTGCCCGGCTCAAGCGTGCCTTTGTAGCTCTCTGCAAGCTCGGCATAGGCAGAGCCCTGCGTATAGGCGTAGAGCGCCTGCGCGATGGTCAGCTTCTCTTCCGGAAAGTAGGTCTGGGTGCCGGCTTCGTTCTGTCGGGTGACCGCGCAGTAGATGCCGCGAAACGGAGTGATGGGCTCCACTGGATAGTCGGTGCCGAAGGCGAGCGGCACACCGTGGTCGAGGAAGCTCTTCCAGGCGTAAGAGTAGCGCGCCCGTTCGTGGCCCAGCCGCTGCTCTGCCCAGGCCATGTCGGTGAGCAGGTGGTTGGGCTGCATGGAGGCGATGACGCCCAGCTGTTTGTAGCGGTCGAAGTCCGGCGCATCCAGAACCTGGGAGTGCTCAATGCGCGGGCGCAGAACGCAGTCTGTGAGGTTGGTTGCGTGAGTGTTGTTGCAGACGCCGCCGGCATAAAAGCCATTCAGCGCCATCTCCACAGCGCGGTCTCCGATGGCGTGGAAGCCGAGTTGGAAACCTGCCGCCGCACGCTCCCGCGTCAGCGTGTTGAGCTGAGCCTGCGCGTAGCGCGGAATCCCCGTGTTGCCGGAGTCGTCCGCGTAGGGTGCATTCAGCGCTGCCGTACGTGAGCCGAGCGAGCCGTCCATGAAGCCCTTCAGCATGCCCGTGTGGAGCATGCGATCGTCTTGAGCGTGGTGGGCACGATGCTGCTTCAGCGTGTCGACCGGATCGCTGAAAGCCAGCCACTCCGACACCCGCACTGGCAGATGATCTTGGTGCTCCAACTGTTCAAGCGCGAGGAAATCGTCCCACGGCGAGTTGTCCTGCAGGCTGGTGATGCCGTGCATGGAGGCGGCGGCCAGGGCGAGTGAGAGCGCGCGCTTGCGCTCCTCGTCTGTGGGGGGCGGGATCCTGCGCCAGATCATC
>CAXUMX010000071.1:4714-15139 GCA_964252395.1 uncultured Acidobacteriaceae bacterium
TTCTCCATGGCAGCGTCTTCGCGAACGATGCCGGTCAGTGAACCGGCGGCGTCGTGGTCGAATTTGCCTCCTGCCGGATCGGGCGTCGTATCGGTGATGCCTGCTGCGGCCAGCGCTGCGGTGTTGGCCACCGAGATGTGCCCGTCCACGCGTGTGAAGATGGCCGGATGACCCGCGGTGACGCTGTCCAGCTCCTGCCGTGTCGGCAGCACTTTTTGCGCCCAAAGAGTGTGGTCCCATCCGCCGCCCTGCAGCCACTTTCCCGGAGGCGCAGCCTTGGCGGCGCTCGCAATGCGATCGAGCATCTGCTGCAGCGACTGCGCCCCGGTCAGGTTGACCGAGAGTTGCAGACGACCGGCCTCGCCGATGTGGGTGTGGGCATCGTTGATGCCGGGCATGGCGAAGGCGCCGTTCAAATCCACTAGCTGCGTCTTCGCGCCCTTCCGCTTCAGGATCGCGGCATCTGTGCCGGTGGCGGTGACGAGCCCGTCACGCGCTGACAGCGCACCCACGAAGTGGAACTCGCCCCTGTCCAGCCCGACGCCGGTAAGGATATGGCCGTGATAGTAGATGGCGTCCGGTGCTGCAGCCTGCGCAAAGGCGGGAGCGACGGGCAGACAAGCGAAGGCGGCAAGCAGAGAGGCGAAGCGGGCGTCACGCATGCGGAGGAGTGTAGCGCGGCGCTACGACGGCGCTCAAAGTAGCTCAGCAGCGCTCTGCATTCAGCAGCACCAGCAACAGAATGCGCTTGAGCGCCAGCTCGCGATGGCTGGCGTCGTACCACTCCTGGCGGGTGTGGATGCCGCCGCCGTCTCCACCAGCGCCAATACTGACTGCAGGCACCCCGAGCGAGAGCGGGATGTTGGCGTCGGTTGAGGCCATACGCGGCTCCGTGCGGATGCCGAGATGCCGGTCGACTGCAAGGAGATCTTCGTAGAGCGTTGCGCCGGCCGGAAGCCGCCCCGCCGGCCGATCGCCAATACGCTCGATAGTGAAGCTGGCCGGTTCGCCCTGAGATCGGCCACGGCGCGGGGAGTGTGTCGCGTTGGCGGCGATCACTGCGTCCTCGATCGCGCGATGTAGTGCGACTTCCAGCGCGATCAACTCCTCGGCCGAGGTCGAGCGTAGATCAAAGCGCGCGGAGGCCTGCTCCGGGATGGCATTGACCGAGCTGCCGCCCTCAATCGTGCCTACGTTCCAGGTGGTGCGCGCGCCGTGCGGCGCCTCTGCGGAGGGAAGTGCGGCAATGGCGCGGCTGAGAATCGCAATGGGGTTGGGAGCACCCGCATCCGTCCAGGAGTGGCCTCCCGGCCCGTGCACGGTGACAAGGAAACGGCGGCTGCCCAGCGCCTCAGTCACCGCGACCTCATGGCCTGCGCCATCGAGCACGATGTGCGCGGCGATGCGTCCCCGCCACGGCGAGCGCTGATAGAGGTAGCGCATGCCGCGCAGGTCGCCCTCGCCCTCCTCTCCGACGTTGCCAACGAACAGAACCGGGCAGGGAAGCGTGATCGATGCCTCAACCAGCGCCGCTGCGATGGCCAGCAGGCCGGTGACGCCGGCGGCATTGTCACACGCGCCCGGCGCAATCAGCCGCGTACCCTGCACCTGTGGATCGATCGGGGTGCCTGCCGGAAACACTGTGTCGATATGGGCGGAGATGACCAGCGCGCCCTTGTCCCTGGCCGATGCTGCAGACTGTATCGGCGAACTCTGGTCCTGCCCCGCGGGCAGCAGGCCAAGGACGTTCCCCTCAGGATCAATGCCCGTGTCAGCCAGACCGATGGAGGCGAACTGCGACAGCAGCCACTCTGCGCGTTGCTGCTCTCCGAAGGGCGCTGCCGGAATGCTGACCAGCGAGCGCTGCCAGCTCAGGAGCAGGCCGTCCTGCAGGTGCAGCCATCGGAACGCCTGATGCACGCGGCGTTGCGCGGCAAGCTGTGGCACCTGTCCGAGCGGATTGAGCGAGAGGAACGACTGCATGGGCGGTTTGTGCGCATTCTTTCTAAGCGCATCGCTGCTAAGCACTCATCAGGAAGCGTGCTTCAAGGGTAGCATCGGCCCGGCAGGGGCCTCAGGTTCCACGGTAGTCGACGGAGTGCAGGAATAGTCCACGCGCGGGCGCTGTGGCGCCGGCTGCGGTGCGGTCTTGTTGCTGCAGAAGAGCGAGCGCGCTGGCCGCGTTGCGCTGCCCCCGACCCACTTCAAGGAAGGTGCCGACCAGGTTGCGCACCATGTGGTGGAGAAAGCCGGACCCGCGCACGGTGTAGATCAGCAGATCCTGCTCCTGGTGCCACGCGGAATGAGACAGAGTGCGGCGATTGTCGATGTCGCTGTTCTCCAGCATGCGCGTAGCCCGATCCGGATCGACGGCGGCGAAGGAGGAGAAGTCGTGCGTCCCTACCACGTAGCGCGCCGCCTCTGCCATGGCCTCCATGTCCAGCGGCCACGCCAGTGCGTAGACGTAACGGGCCAGTGTCGGCGGGCAGATCTCTCCGCGGTAGATGCGGTACTCATACTGCTTACCGATTGCGGAGTGGCGCGCGTGGAAGCTCGGCGCGGCGTGTTCTGCGCTGAGCAAGCGGATGGCAGGCGGGAGAGTCCGGTTCAACGCACGCACCAGGCTGGCGGGCGGGATAGGCGCGCGCAGGGCAACGGAGGCAACTTGGCGCAAGGCGTGAACGCCGGCATCCGTGCGTCCAGAACCTTGCGGCAGGGCTGGCTCGCCGGTGACACGTGCGATCGCGTCGGCGAGTACTCCCTGTATGGTGGCAAAGCCCGGCTGCACCTGCCAGCCGCGATAGTCCGTACCGTCGTAGGCCAGCGTCAGCTTCCACATCTGGGGCGCGCCTGCCGTCTCGGATCGAGTCCCCGCAAGTGGCAGAGCGGATGCTTCGGGTGGGGTGGGCAGGTCCATAGGCAGCCTGAGGATAGCGCAGCCTGCCGGTTTAGCTGCGATATACTCCGGTTGCCGCGGACCTATGTTTGCTCGAACTCTATTGCGTGAAGGCCATCTCACTGTGCTCCATTAGGATAGCTTTTGTGACTTCAGCCAGTCCGTATGCGCGCGGGCAGGAATGGATGGAGAAAAGATCGTTTCATTGTCCTGACGCGCAGGTGCGATTCCGGGGAACGCCGGGTCCCGTTCCTGCGTAGACAGCGCAGAGGACATCAGCGAGAAAGCGCCAGCGGTGAAAGGGATTCCACTTCACCACGGAGTCCAAGGATCAGTTTGTGCCGTCTGTGTCTGATGCGGCACCGAGCAAGAGATGGGGGCAAATGGCTTTCGAAGATAGGCAGCAGGAGCGCGTGAACGGGGTGGGCAGGCGAGTGCAACAGCTGGCGGGCTGGGCGGCGATCGCGGCCACCGCACTCTCGATAGTGACACCGCTGGCGCAGGCGCAGCAGCAATTGCAGGGCGGCGCGGCAACAGCTGGTCTGCCTTCCGAGCCGGCGCCGAATGCGACGGAGCCGCTGTACATGCGGCCGGGCAGTCGCGACTTCCGCCACACCCCGTCGCCGATTCCCAACCCGATTGCGCCGTATCGCTCCTCGAATATAGACCTGCCGCGTGTCACGAATTCTCCCCGGATTGAGGATCTGATCAAGGGCGGGAAGATCTATCTCAGCCTCAGCGACGCCATCCTGTTGACGCTTGAGAACAACTTCGACATCGCCATTGCGCGGTACAACCTGGATATCTCCGATACGGACATCGTCCGTTCGCGCGCCGGCAATTCGCTGCTGGGTTCGCCCGCCGGCCTGGTGCAGGGCACCATTGGCGGCACCAGCGCTACCCTTGCCAGCGGAGGAGGGCCGGGCGGCACCAGTGCGGGCGCGGGTGGCGCCGGCGCCGGTTCGAGCGGCCTGGTGTTGACGGCCAATGGACAGGGGCCGTCCCCGACCATCTCTGATCCTCTGCTGACTGGAACCGTGCAGCTGGAGCGCGCAACCACGCCGGAGCCGAACCAGTTCATCACCGGCGCACCCACGTTGATCCAGAACACCAATATCTACAACTTCCAATACCAGCAGGGCTTCCAGACTGGCACTACCTTCAGCGTCGGTTTCCAGAACACACGCGTGACGACCAACAGCTTCCGCAGCGGATACAGCCCGGAGCTGCAGACCAACGCCAGGGCGCAGATCACGCAACACCTGCTGAACGGCTTTGGCCCCGGCGTGAACCGGCGCTTCATCGCACAGGCCATCAACAACCGCCGCATCACCGACTCTGCCTTCCGTCAGCAGCTGCTGTTCACCGTAAATCAGGTGGAGAACATCTACTGGGCGCTGGTCAGCGCGTATGAGAGCGTAGAGTCGGCACAGCGAGCGCTCGATCAGTCCACTCAGGTGGCGGCAGACAACCGTAAGCAACTGGAGATCGGCACGCTGGCGCCCTTAGACGTTTTGAATGCGGACAACCAGGTGGCGCAGGACAAGCAGACGCTGATCACGGCGCAGTCGAACCTGGAGTACCAGCAGTTGGTGATGAAGCAGGCCATCACCCGCAATCTGAATGATCCGACGCTCTCCGGCGCCCCGGTGATTCCGACGGATCGTGTGTCCTTGGCAGAGATGCCGGAGGAGACAGCCGGCGTTGAGGATCTGGTCAGGCAGGCGTACCAGAACCGGCCTGAGATTGAGCAGGCGGTGCTGAATCTGAAGAACGATCAGATCACGCTGCGCGGCGTGAAGAACGGACTTCTACCCGTGGTCGATGTGTATGGCTTCTACGGTTCGACCACACTGGGCGGCGCTGCCAACCCGAACTGCAGCGTGCTGGCGAACGGGCCTGAGGGTTGCGCCATCACACCGGGCAACTATGGCGATGTCTTTACTGGCCTGTTCAAAGGCAACACGCCGGACCGCGCAGTCGGCGTCAACATCAACATCCCGCTGCGTAACCGCACGGCGCAGTCCCTGCAGTCGCGTTCGCTGCTGGAGTTCCGCCAGGATCAGTTGAAGCTGCAGCAGATCTACACGCAGATTCGCATCGGGGTCATCAACGGGCAGTACGCGCTGACCAATGATCGGGCCTCCGTGCAGGCAGCGCTCGCGACGCGGGAGTACAACACGCAGGCGCTGGATGCGGAGAAGAAGAAGTTCAAATTCGGCGCCTCGACGACCGCTCTCGTGCTGCAGCAGGAGCGGAACCTCGCTGCGGCAGAGAATACGGTGACCTCTGCGCTCGCGACCTACGCGAAGGATCGCGCTTCGCTGGAACAGGTGCTGGCCAACACGCTGACGAAGTACAACATCAGCCTGGCCGACGCAGTCTCAGGCAAGGTCAGCCAGCAGCCGGCGATTCCTGGCCTGGAGCCCGCGCCGGCCAATCCGGATGCGAATCTGCCTTCCCAGCAGGAGCAGCTCAGGCGGTCGCAGCAGCCGGTGGCGCCCCCCTCGCCACTTCCGCAGCAGCAGCCCCCGGCGCAACCACAGCAACAGTCACCGCCGCCGCAGCAGCCCTAAATAAGTACCAGGATCGATTGTCGCCCGAAGAGCCGCCGAAGTTTGGCGGCTCTTTTCGCTTTAGGCGGTGTGCCTGTCGAGCGCCGGTCTAATTATTGCAGTAGGAGATAACGTCACGCATCCGGATCGAAGTCATTTTCTCCGGGGCTCTTGCATTGTCAAAAGACCTGTATTCAAATTCGTCCACTCGCTGTGAGTGGAAGGTATGAGCGACCTCTACGCGGCGACGCCGTACGTCAAGCCTGCGGTCTGGCCATACCCGAGAGCAGCTCAAACTCCCGGTCTCTCCCAACTCCATGCAAGCAGGACAGGCCCTGGATGCTCACGGCTTGTCGGTTTCCTTACGTTTTGCTCTCCAATAGAAGGATGGCCTTATGAAGTTTTCGAGACACGTGTTGCCTCTTGCACTCTCTGTGTTTGTGACTGCCCCTGTCTTCGCCCAGACGAATCCGGCGCTCTTTTCGGCGGCGGATAACGTTTCAGCGGAAGATACGAACAAGGTGATCGAAGCCAAGGTCTGGCTCCACCTTCGCAATGAGCAGGCACTGGACAGCAAAGTGGCGGAGATGTATCGGCCCGGCTCACCGAGCTATCACCATTGGTCGAATAAGAGTGACCTGCAGAGCTTCTTCCCGGCCGCATCCGACCTGGCTGCGGTCAGACAGGAGCTTGAGAAGCAGGGTCTGACGGTCACCCGTGTCGGACCTCACAATATGTTCGTCAACGTGCAGGGCACTGTCGGAACCATGCAGAGCGCCTTCCACACAGAGATCAGAAGCCTGAGCTTCAACGGCAAGACACTGCGTGCCACCACTGCGCAGCCGACGATGAGCGGCGGAGTTTCGTCCATGGTCGCGGCGGTCAGCGGCTTGAGCGAGAGTATGGCGAAGAATGACCTGGTCAAGGCTACTGATCCGGACACCGGTAAGCCCTTTGCTGCCGTACCGGTAGCGTCTCCGCAGGGCATCGTCTTCTCCGGCGACTGCTTCCGCGGCATCCAGAGCCATACCTTCCGGGCGGCGGGAGGGAAGCTACCGATCGCTACCTACACCGGCAACCGCTATGGTCAGGACATCACAAATACCGTCCAGGGGACGCTGCCACCATGCGGGTACGACGCCGCCAACGTCACGGGCGCGTATGGGCTGAATGCTGCATTCGCGAAGGGTCTGGACGGCGCTGGACAGACCATTGTCATCGTGGACGCGAATTCGCAGCCCACGATCGAGGCCGATGCGAACCTCTTTTCGAAGATCAATGGGCTGCCGCCGCTTAACTCATCCAACTTCAAGATCTACACACCTCTGGGCAAGCCGACCGTCTACTCCGCGGGCGGAGCAGAGGAGACGTCCCTCGATGTGGAGTGGGCGCATGCGCTGGCACCGCAGGCAAAGATTGCCCTGGTGCTGTCGCCTACGCTCAGCTTCACCGATCTTGAGGAGAGTGTGTTCTTCGCGATCGCAAATCAACTCGGCAGCGTGATCAGCAACAGTTACGGGGCTCCGGAGGCGCTCGTCGATCCTTCGGATCTGAAGATTGAAGATTCTTTGTCGAAGCTGGGGGCTGCGCTGGGCATCTCCGTCAATTATTCGAGCGGTGACGACGGCGACTTCGTTGCGGCGACGACTGCGCCAGGAATGCCGGGAGTTAAGACTGTCTCTGCTCCCTCCGACTCGCCCTACTCCACCTCAGTGGGTGGTACCTCACTGGCAATCACCAGCAACAATAAGCTGCGCTTCCAGACCGGCTGGGGTAACAACCTGACGCGCCTGGCGACCGTAGCGGCGGGGCCACTTGATCCACCGGTGAATCTTGGCTTCAACTTCGGTGCAGGAGGCGGCCAGAGCGACTTCTTCAAGAAGCCCGGTTACCAGAAGGAGTTGCCGGGCAAGGGTCGCCAGCAGCCGGATGTGTCGTTGGTAGCCGATCCCTATACAGGTGTCGAGATTATCGTCACTCTCAGCGGTCAGCAGGATATCGAGGTGATCGGCGGAACCAGTCTCTCCTGCCCGGCCTTCTCTGCTATCTGGGCGATCGCCAACCAGAGAGCGGGCCAGCTGCACGGAAAGGGCTCCCTGCTCAGTCAAGCGGCGCCCATCGTCGCATCCCTGGCGGGCACCAGCAGCATCACGGATGTTCTGCCCTACTCGACGCCCACCAACGTCTCGGGAATCGTGATCGACGCAAATGGGCCAACCTTCTACTCACCGGATGACTTGGCGGCGCCGCTCGAGAACACCACCCATTTCCTGAGCGCGCTCTACAACAGCCCCTTCAGCGGGTCATGGTTCGACTTGACCTTCGGGACGGACAGCTCGCTGGTAGTCAAGCCCGGTTGGGACAACGTCACTGGCTACGGTACGCCCAACGGTCTTACATTTATCGACGCTGCGGCTAAGTGACGCAGCCATTACGGATCGCGGGGTAAGCTGCTGCGGCAGCTTACCCCGTTTTCTTTGCGCCTTATCGTATTGCTACCTGGTCGAGCAGAGTGAAGAACTCCGGGAAGGAGATGTCTGCCGACTCTGCGCCGAGGATGGTGGTTTCCCCGGTCGCGCGCAGCGCGGCGACGGAAAAGGCCATTGCGATGCGGTGGTCGCCGCCGGAGTTGATATCTGCCCCGTGCAGCGTCTGTCCGCCGGGGACGTCGAGTCCGTCTTCGAACTCACTTACCTCGGCGCCCATGCGGCGCAGATTCTCGGCAACCAGTGCTATGCGATCCGACTCCTTCACGCGCAGCTCCTTGGCGTCGCGGATGCGGATGCCCTGCTGGGTGTAGGGCGCTATCGCTGCGAGCACCGGCAGCTCATCGATAAGCTGCGCGGCGAGCGCGCCCGCAATGGTTGCGCCGATCAGGCCGTCCTTCGGTGCGATCAGCTGCACGGTGCCGGCCAGCTCGCCGCTGCGCTGCTCGAGATTGAGTACGGAGATGCGCGCACCCAGGGTCGCCAGGACATCGAGCAGGGTGGCGCGCGTGGGGTTCATTCCCAGGTTGTCCAGCAGCAGGCCGGAGTCTGGGAAGAGTGCTGCGGCGCAGAGGAAGAATGCCGCGGAGGAGATGTCGCCGGGGATGACGGCGTCGACGGCGCGCAGCCGCTGGCCACCTTCGATGCTGATGGCGTCGGCGCCCCGGAGGTCCGTACGGCGCGTGAGTTGGACGCCGAAGGCGCCCAGTGCGATCTCCCCGTGGTCGCGGGTGCGGATGCTCTCTGTCACGGTGGTGGTGCCGCTCGCGTGCAGACCTGCGAAAAGTACGGCCGTTTTTACCTGCGCGCTGGGCACAGGGGTGGCGTAGTCGATGCCGTGCAGCGCAGATCCTTCGATGGTGATGGGGGCGTGGCCGTCTGTGAGAGTGAGCTTCGCTCCCATACTCTCGAGCGGCTTCCGGATACGCTCCATCGGACGACGTGTCAATGAGCTGTCGCCAACGAGCGTGAAGCGGCCCGGCTGCGCGGCAAGAAGGCCGGCCAGCATGCGCATGGTGGACCCCGAGTTGCCGCAGTCCAGGGGAGCGGCGGCCGGGGTAAATCTTCCACCGCAACCGTGAATGGTCACGCTGGTTCCATCGCGCTCTACCGTCGCACCGAGCTCGGCTACGCAGGCTAGACTGCTGGCCGGGTCGGCGCCGGTTGAGAAGTTTTCGAGGTGCGTGGTGCCCTCTGCCAAGCCGCCCAGCAGGGCATAGCGGTGCGAGATGCTTTTATCGCCGGGCAGGCGAAGGCTGCCCAGAAGGTTGCGCGCGGGCGCGATGATGCGGGTGTCAGTAGCTTGAGACAAGTAGAAAGGCTCCGGAGCAAAGGCGCTGCCTCCAGAGTACCGCGAGCCGCAATCCTGCTAAGCGGGCGCGCCGGTTGCGCCGTCACTGACGCGCAGCACGATCAGCGTCTCATCATCGAAGCGCTCGGCGCCGTTTTGAAAAGCACTGATGTCGCCGATGATAAGGTCGGCAAGCTTGGCCGCGCACAGAGCATGGTTCTGCTCGATCAGCTCTGCCAGCCGCTCTGTCCCGTACATCTCGCCGGCAGGGTTCTCCGCATCTGCCAGACCATCGCTGAAGAAGACGACCGCGTCGCCCGGCCGGGTGGAGAGCGTGAACTGCTCGTAGGTCACATCAGGGAACAGCCCTAGCGGAAAGCCTTCCGCGTGGATGGTCTCCACCTCGCCGCTGCGGCAGATCAGCGGCTGGACGGCGCCAGCGTTCGCTACCTCAAACGTCTGGTCTTCATCATTCCACACGGCATAGACCATGGTGACGTACTGTGCGTCGACGCGCCGCTCCTGCAGGGAGTCGTTCAGGAGGCGCAGCATGTCTGCTGCATGCGGGCACTGCGGCGCGGCCGCGCGCATGATGCCGCTGACCAGTGCCGCATACAACGCCGCGGGCGCAGCCTTGCCGCTGGCGTCTCCGAGCGCGATGCCGGTGCGGCTCTTGTCGTAGTGGAGGAAGTCGTACATGTCGCCGCCGATGGTGCGCGCCGGCAGAAAGCGGGTGGCGAACTCGGCGTTGGTGTGGCGCGGACGATCCTGCGGGAGCAGACGCAGCTGTACCTCGCGCGCCATCTCCAGGTCGTGCTCCAGGCGCTGTTCCTGCTGGGCCACGCGCTGGTACAGACGCGCGTTCTCGATCGCAATCGCGATCTGCGACGCCAGTGTGACCAGGGTGCGCTGATGATCTTCGTTGAAGTAATTGGCGCGCGTGTGCTCCAGGTCAAGTACGCCGATGACCTTGTTCTTGTAAACCAGCGGCACGGCCAGCTCAGAGCGGGTGAGTTGATTGACCATGTAGTAGCGCGGGTCGCGCCGGACGTGGGGGGGGCGGGCCCGGGCCGGGGGGGGCGTGCGCCGGCGGGGCCCCGGCCCCGCCGTGGCCCGCGGCGCCCGGCGACATCGTCCTGATGGGCGCCCCGCTCACGCCGCTACCGCTCTTGATCCGGCTGTCCCGGCAGACGGTCC
>CAXUMX010000072.1:0-14546 GCA_964252395.1 uncultured Acidobacteriaceae bacterium
GTGACGGATTTCCTGAGCTCAATGTCCGGCATACGTGTCTCTATGATATCGCGACGGCCACTTGTGCCCATCCGCCGGGCCACAGCCGCATCCAACTGATATAGCCGTCGTTCATGGGAGAGCAATGGACAGCACAGATGACGTGGTGGTGGTTGGCGGCGGCATCGCAGGGTTGGCGGCGGCCCGTACGGTGGCCGAGGCAGGCCGCTCCGTAACACTGCTGGAAGCACGGGAGCGCCTCGGCGGTCGCATCCTGACAGTCCATCCTGACGGCGCCGATGGACCGGTGGAGTTGGGGGCGGAGTTCGTGCACGGGAGGCCCCCGGAGTTGCTGCAGTTGCTGGAAGACGCGCATATCGAGCTTCAAGAGGTAGGCGGCACAGATTACTGCTTCAAGGACGGGAGTCTGACAGATTGTGAGCGTATGGAGAGCTCCTTCCATCTGCTGGACGGCCTGGCAGAGATCGCAGCCCGCGAAGGCGACATGAGCTTCGACGACTACCTTGCACGGCATCGTCCCTCGCCGGAACAGGCGACGCAGCCTCGCCTGTTTGTCGAAGGCTTCAACGCAGCGGACGCAGGCCGCATCGGTATCGCCTCTCTCGCGTTTCAGCAGCAGGCAGAAGACAGCATCCAGGGTGAGCGGGCCTATCGTGTCATCGACGGATACGAGAGCTTGGTGGGATATCTGGCCCGTGGTGTGGAACGCGCAGGTGCGCGGATACGGTTGCTCTCCGCGGTAACGCGGCTGGTCTGGGATACGGAAGGGGTAATGGTACACACGGAGAAAGGCAGCGTCCGGGCGCGATATGCAGTCGTCACAGCACCGCTCGGGGTCCTGCAGGCGCGCCGGATCGTGTTCGAACCTGAGCCGGTTGAGACCCTGCAGGCGGCCGATCGTATGGCAGCCGGCACTGCGCAGCGGGTCGCTATGGTCTTTCGTAACGCCTTCTGGCAGCACAGGGCACCCGGTCTTGGCTTTCTCTTCACCGACAGCACGCTGCCCGCGGTGTGGTGGACACCGCATCCGCGCCGGTCTCCGGTGCTGGTGGGTTGGGTAGGCGGCCCGCGCGCGCTCGATGCGAGGCTTAGCGAGGGCAGGGGATTGCTCGACACGGCGCTGGACTCACTCGCCCGCATCTTCTCTCAGGAGGCAGGGGTGCTGGCAGGCGAACTCCTTAGCTGGCACCTGCATGACTGGCAGAAAGATCCGTGGAGCTTGGGCGCCTACAGCTATGCCCCTGTCGGTGCGCTGGATGCTTCAGAAGCGATGGCGGTACCAGTTGGGGAGACACTGTTCTTCGCGGGTGAGCACACCGACACCACCGGCCACTGGGGCACAGTGCATGGAGCACTGCGCTCCGGCCTGCGCGCAGCGGCTCAGCTGCTTGCATCCGGAGCCGATTGAGGCGAGCGCTCCACCTTCGTCTCCTCCAAACCGGATGCGCCTGCGGCGGTTCCGTCGGAAGATCGCGAATCTGACCGCACCGCCAGGGAGAAGATGTCCGGACGCGCGTAGTGTCCGGTCACATCGAGCGTCATCACTTCACGGTCGATCTCGCTCAGATCAAGCTCTGCCTCGATGATTGCGGCCCGATCGTAGACCGGTCCGGCCAGGTACCGCCCATCCGGCGCGATGATGGCGGATCCGCCGCGCAGCAGCAGGTCATCGGCGGAGCCGGCGCCCGGGTTGAGCGTCGCCGGAAGCTCACTCCGGCGCAGCAGCGAACCGGCAGCCAGCACGAAGCACCGTCCTTCGAAAGCGTAATGGCGACTGGCTATCTGGTGCATCTCAGTCGCCGCCGGCCATAGCGCCGCATGCACCTGCTCACCCTGGTTGTGCATGTGCTGACGAGGTAGCGGCATCCAGTGCTCCCAGCAGATCATCGCCCCTACGTGCGCCCCGTGAATATCAGCGCAGGCCAGGCCCTCCGCATCGCCCAGTCCCCACACCAGCCGCTCTGTGTAGGTGGGCACCAGCTTGCGATGATGCACGGCCAACCTGCCATCCTGCGCGAAGGCAAGGACGCTGTTGTACAGCGTTCCGTGTCCCGGACCACCGACAACCCTCTCATGCACGCCGATGATGATGCCGGCTGCCAGTCGCTTCGCAGTCTCGGCCAGCAGCATGCACTCCGGTCCACCCACCACCACGCTGTTGGCGCGCAGCTCTGCATACACTTGCTTCACTGCCGGTTGATTCCAGAGAGCAGCCTCCGGCGAGTAGTCGAGCCATGCAGGGTACCCGGGCAGCCAGCTCTCGCCAAAGCAGATCAACTGAGCGCCTTGCCGGACAGCCTGCTCTGCAAGCGTAATGGCCTTCTCGACCGACGCAGTCAGATGACCGAACACAGGGCTGTCCTGCACGACCGCAGCATGCAGCGTCGTGCGCCCCAAGTTCAACGCACCTCGCCGATGACTGACATCACTTCGACCAGCGGCTTCTTCCCGATGTCCGGAACCTCTGCCGACTCTGCTGGGTACCCGACGGGAAGGACGACGAAGGCGCGCTCGTTCTTCGGCCGGCCCAGTATCTCTCCCAGGAAGCCCATCGGGCTCGGCGTGTGGGTCAACGTTGCCAGGCCGGAGAGGTGCAACGCGCATAGCAGCATGCCAACGGAGATACCTACCGATTCGTTGACATAGTAGTGCTTCCACTTGCGCTCGCTACCGTCCTCGTTCCGGCCGAGACCGTAGTCGATGCGAAACACGACGATGAGGTACGGAGCCTGCTCCAGAAATGGCTTGTGCCAGTCGGTCCCCAATGGAGCAAGCGCATCCAGCCACTCTTGGGGTGCGCGGTGCGTGTAGAAGTCCTTTTCTTCCTCTTCGGCTGCGATGCGAATGCGACGCTTCGTCTCCGGGTCTGCGACGACGACGAAGTGCCACGGCTGCTGATTCGCGCCCGAGGGTGCGGTTGCCGCTGTGCGGATTGCTGCTTCGATGACAGAGAAAGGAACGGGCGCGGATGAGAAGTCGCGCACAGTTCGGCGGCGAAGCATTGTCTCCAGAAACGTATCCGCGTCCGAGAGCTGCTGCTGCACCGGAACGCGCCGGAAGTTCAACGCACGAGTTTTGATCAGAGCAGCTGCCATCTGGCCTCCACGATAGCCACTACCAGAGCTCTCAGCAACTGCAGCAACAGGCCACGGAAGGGGTGGATTCCGCTACTGGGGCTAGCGAAAGAATCTTCCGCAGAGCTACAGGTGAGCGTGTGTAAGACGGCACGGCGAGGAGTTGGTTACCCGTCCTAAATAAATGAGGGCTGAGTGACGCGCCTGTGTAACTCGCGCAAGATTCCTGACTCTTCTTACTAGCTGGAGGATTCGCCAGCGACACCTTAGCACTGGTATTCCCTGGGAGATCTACCTTGAATTTGCAGCGACTCTTTACCGCAATCGGCATCGCAGCACTGCTTACCGCAGTCGGCGTTCGCGCTTCCGCTCAGAACGCTCCGTCTCAGGATCGAGAGCGAAGGAACGACATAGGCTTTCTCGCAGGAGCCACGATCACTCCGGACGTGTCTACCAAGCTGCCCAGTGCGCCTGGCACTGGAGCCGACAGCATCCGCTTTAATGCGAGCTTCGCGCTTGGCATCGACTACGACTACCGCTTCCTCAATACTCGTCACGGGTCGCTGGCAGGGGGTGTGAACTTTCTCGCATCGCCGCTCGACGTCATCACTAGTGGCGGACCATCGACCGCTATCAACCAGTATGCATATGTCTTCCTGACACCGGAGTTGCGCTACGAGGCCAATGCCATCGGACCGGTAAAGCCCTTCGGATCTGTCGGCGGAGGGTATGCTCGCTTTCGCGAAGGCAAGCTGCGAAACGGCACAACGAACATTGCCGCGGGTAGCAATACAGCCGTGGGTGAATTCACCATCGGCGTGGATTCGGCCAAGGAGGTTCACTTCAAGTTTCCCGTTCTCGGCACTGTTCCGATCGGGCTCCGGCTTGAAGTCCGCGACTACCTCTCCGGCCAGCCGAACTACCAGGTTCCGACCTCGAGCAGCACCCAGAACAACCTTTCGTTCCTGGGTGGCTTCACCATCAAACTTTAACCTGCGCCGATCAGGTGCCGCAGAAGGTCCAGCGGACGCGTTGCTCTGGCCGGGCCGGTAGCGCGTACTGCTCCAGCCCGGGCCGGTCTTCGAAAGGGCGCGCAGTAGCGTCGAGCAGTTCCTCAAACGGAGCCAGATCCTGCCGCTCTACTGCAGCCTGAATCACTTCCTCGACCCGATGGTTGCGCGGGATGAAGAGCGGGTTTGCCATCCGCATTGCCGATGCCCGCTGCTCCGCGGAGCCACCTTCCCCGGCCAGCCGTTCTCGCCAGGTCACGGCCCAGTTGTCGTAGGCACTTCCATCCGCAAACAGTGCGCGCACCAGGGAGTCTTTGCCGGCTTCGGCGGCGGCATCGCACAAGCGGCGAAATGTCAGCGTGAAGTCCGCTTCGTTGGCAGCCATGCGCTGCAGTAGGTCGTCTGCCAAGGCCAGATCGGCTGGCTGCTCCTCAAGCAGGCCAAGCTTGCGGCGCAATCCTGCCAGTCGCGCTGTCTCGTACTGAGGCGCATAGGTGCTCAGCGCTCCGGTAGCTGCCTCAAGCGCTGCCGCTTCACCCCCTTGTTCCTGTTCTAGCAAGGGGAGAAGGCACTCGGCCAGTCGCGCCAGGTTCCATAGCGCGATCTGCGGCTGGTTGCCATAGGCATAGCGGCCAGCTGCGTCGATGGAGCTGTAGACCATCTGCGGATCGTAGGCCTCCATGAAGGCGCATGGACCGTAATCGATGGTCTCGCCGGAGATGGACGTGTTATCGGTATTCATCACTCCGTGAATAAACCCGAGCATCATCCACTGTGCGATCAGCGCTGCCTGGCGGCCAACGACCCCATTCAGAAGTGCGAGATACGGGCGTGGCTGCGATGCAGCGTCCGGATAGTGTCGGCTGATCGCGTAGTCCGCCAGGATGCGGATTCCCTCGACGTCGCGACGCGCGGCGAAGTACTCGAAGGTGCCAACCCGCAAGTGACTGGCAGCAACTCGAGTCAGCACTGCGCCGGGCAGGGCTGTCTCGCGCAGCACCCCTTCGCCGGAGGCGACCGCGGCAAGCGAACGCGTGGTCGGCACGCTCATCGCGGCCATTGCCTCGCTCACGATGTACTCGCGCAGCACTGGTCCCAGCGCAGCCCTGCCGTCGCCGCCACGTGAGAACGGAGTGCGCCCTGAGCCCTTCAGCTGAATGTCATACCGCCTGCCGTCGCGGCCGATCACTTCGCCCAGAAGGTTGGCGCGCCCATCCCCAAGCTGCGGAACGAATCCGCCAAACTGATGGCCGGCGTACGCCAGCGCTATCGGGTCAGAGCCGGGAGCGACACGGTTCCCCGCAAGGATCTGAACGCCCTCCTCTGTCGAGAGCGCTTCGGGATCAAGGCCGAGCATCTCCGCGAGGGATGCATTCAACTTGATCAGCCGCGGAGCAGCGACCGGCGTAGGCGCTATGCGCGCATAGAAGCGCTCCGGGAGGCGCACATAGGAGTTCTCAAAGTGGAAGTCAACCGAAGTTTGATTGAGGGGAGACATAAAGATCCGGAGCCCGCACCTACTAGACGCTCTTGAGCAAACCGGGTGACGGCTCACTGCGACATTACGGGCTAGAACCAGCATAGAGGATATCTACTGCATTCCACTTCTCTGGACCAGAGATGCCATGTGCGGGCTGAATTCGGGGGCAATTATCCATTTTGAGGCCCATCTCGGCATCCCATACTGCGAATCGCCCGATCAGCTAGGCCCGGGTGCGGTCGGAAGAATCGTGCTGGGCGGATTCGCCAACTCTGCGACAATTGGAGGGCCCTCCGGGCTCGAACTCATGGATGTGCTTCGGCGAAATAACGTGAAGGTCATTGGCACCGGCGATCAGACCATGATCTTCGGGCACGGATACGGTTGCGACCAGAACATGTGGCGGCATGTCGTGCCCAGCTTTGCCGACAACTATAGGATCGTCCTCTTCGACTACGTTGGCTCGGGAATGTCCGACACCTCTGCCTTCGACCGGTCTCGGTACAGCACGCTGAATGGTTACGCCAGCGATGTCTTGGAGATACTGGACTCACTCAGTGCCTCTGGGTCTGTCCACTTTGTCGGGCACTCCGTCAGCTCCATGATCGGAGCGCTTGCCGCGATCAAGCGCCCAGAAGCGTTCGCCACTCTTACGATGATCGGCCCCTCGGCCTGTTACGTGAACGATGGTGAATATCTTGGAGGTTTCGAGCGTGCCGATGTCGATGACATGCTGGAATCACTCGAGAGCAACCATATTGCATGGTCGTCCATGATGGCGGCCGTCATCATGGGGGATAAAAACAAACCAGAGCTGTCTCAGGAGCTGGAAGCCAGCTTCTGCCGGATGGATCCATTTCTGGCTCACCACTTCGCCCGGGTGACGTTCCTTTCCGACAATCGCGCAGACCTGCCGCATGTCGTCACCCCTACGTTGATCCTTCAATGCCAGAGCGACGCCATCGCCGGTGTGCATGTGGGTCACTATGTGCACAGGTGCATCACCCAGAGCGAGTTCGTGCTGATGGACGCCACCGGGCATTGCCCTCACATGAGCGCGCCGGAGGAAGTGGTGAAGGAGATCCGCCGATTCCTTCGCTAGCCGTCGACGACTCCAACCAAGCCCGAAGCTTGAGAGCCCGGGCGCTCGAGCATGCGCCCTGCGGCTTAGCTGTGGTGGACGGTAGCGGAACAATCCTGTTCGCGAATGCATTCCTTGAGGATCTGACCGGGCATGGTGCTGCGCCGCTTCAAGGCTCTTTCTTTCCTGCGCTTTTACCCACCGGGGGCAAGCTCTTCTATGAGACCCAGTTCGCCCCAACGCTTCTACTGCGCGGAGCGCTCAACGAGATCTCCTTCGACCTGACTCGAGGAGACGGGACCCGCGTTCCTACCCTGGTCAACGCCGTTCTCGACTCCCGAGCCGGCGGAGAGGCACCGAACTTCCTGCTCGCCATCTTCCCGGCAGAGCAGCGCCGCGCGTACGAAAAGGAACTCCTGCGTGCGCGCAAGGAGTTCGAGAAGATAGCCGAAGTGGTGAGGCGTTCCTCAGACGGCATCGTGCGTTTGGGTGAAGACACAACCGTGCAGAGCTGGAACGACGGAGCCGAACGAATCTTCGGACTAAGAGCCGAGCAGATTGTCGGCAGGCCGCTACCGGAGCTCTTCCCGGAAGAGCAGCGAGGGGCATTGCTGGCGGCTATCTCTGGCTTAAAGCGGGGCGATGGAGCGGCCCTGGATACGACGGCATTCAACAAGGAGGGCAGTCGTCTCGAACTTGCTGTGAACCTGACGCCACACATGGAAGCTCCTGGAACATTGGTAAGCTTCTCTGCCATCATCCGCGACATCACGGCACAGAAGAAGGCAGAACAGTCACTGTTGCAGAACGAGAAGCTTGCATCCGTGGGCCGTCTGGCCAGTTCCATCGCACACGAGATCAACAACCCTCTGGAGTCGGTCACGAACCTGCTCTACATACTCCAGACCAAGGTGACAGGCGAGGCAAGAGAGCTGGTTGAGACCGCACAGGAGGAGCTGGCCCGCGTCTCACAGATCGCAACACACACGTTGCGCTTCCATAAGCAAAGCAGCAATCGGACGGAAGTCGACCTGCACTCGCTCGTGGCGTCGGTGTTCAGCCTGTACCGGGGCCGTCTTGAGACCTCATGCATCAAGGCCGTGAGTGAAGGTGCCGGGGCAGCACCACTCCTGTGCTTCGAAGGGGAGCTGCGGCAGATTCTGGTCAACCTGGTCTCGAACGCTTTTGACTCGATGCGGGCCGGGGGGCGTCTGATCGTGCGGATCAGAGATGTTCGCTCCGAAGCTTCTGATCTGCAGGGAACGCGTCTGACTATAGCCGATACCGGCATGGGCATGAGCAAAGAAGTGTTGGAGCGACTTTTCGAGCCATTTTTTTCCACCAAGGGCATTGGCGGAAGCGGACTCGGGCTCTGGATTACTCAGGAGCTCGTCAAGAAAAATAACGGACGGATCAAAGTACGCAGCCACGATACGGCAGGAAAGAGCGGTACCGTCATCATGCTGTATTTCAATCGATGACAGTTCGTAGTTTTAAGGGAATCGTATGGTGACCCTGGGAAGATTCGAACTTCCGACCTGCGGTTTAGGAAACCGTCGCTCTATCCGCCTGAGCTACAGGGCCACAGCGCGAACGCCTATAGTTTAGCTCAGCGCCGTCAGACTGCGGCAGGGCGGCGTGCCGGCTGCGGCGGACGACCTGGACGTTTAGCCGAATGCTTGTAGCAAGAGTGTGACTCTGTCCGTGTATAACGTAGCTGGGCCCTCTCCGATGCACGATTCTGGAGGTGTCGATGTCACGCCGGTCCTTCCTCTCGCAACTGGCTTCTTTGCCGTTTCTTGCTATCGGTGGTCTGTCTGCACCAAATGCACAGACCGCCGCTGCGCCCGCGAATCGTAAGTCGCTGAACATCATGATGAAGAGCGCCTGGGGATCGGATGATCCGACCAAGGCAGCTTTTCCGTTCCTGCACGGGCTGGCGCTGGCAGAGGCCGGGCATACGGTGCAGATCTTCCTGCTGGGCGAGGCGGTGGGGCTGATGCGCAGGAGCGAGGCGGAGGCAGTGGTGCCCGTGGGCTGGCCGCCGCTGGCTGGCACGCTCGAGAAGGTGGCGGCGAAGAAGATCCAGATATTCGCCTGCGGCTCCTGCTCGCGGGCACGCAACGTGACCGAGACTGACCTGGCGAACTTCGGCGCAAAGTTCGGCAACCCAACGATCTTTGTCGGGCTGGTGGAGTGGGCGGACAGGGTGATCACAGAATAGCTGCGCAATTGCCGCGTGGCGCGGAGCGTTTGGACGGCGAATGTCATCGAAGCAAGTGAGTATGAGGAATGCGTCGCATGAATGAGCCGCAACTGATCCGAACCATCCTGGAGACCGCGAAGACGATCGCTGTCGTAGGCCTGTCGAATACGCCCGGGCGGCCCAGCCTCGGGGTCTCCCGCTTCATGCAGCAGGAGGGCTACCGCATCGTCCCGGTGAACCCGACCATTGTGGGCGAGACGGTGCTGGGCGAGACGGTGCATGGGTCGCTGGACGACGCGCTGAAGGCCGCGGGCAAGATCGATGTAGTCGATGTCTTTCGCGATCCGGTCTTCGTTCCGGAGATTGTCAAGGACGTGATGCGGCTGAAGATTCCTTACCTGTGGCTGCAGGAGGGCGTCTGTCATGAAGAGGCCGCGGAGTGGGCAGAGAAGGACGGCATTGGCGTGGTGATGGACCGGTGCATGCTGAAGGAGCGGGCCGCTTTGCAGCGCGCGTGAGTCTGTGCCGGCGATGTAACCTCTGACTGTACGGGTCGTCCCACAGGTTGAGGAACCTATGACATTGCGTGTGTGGCGTACCTTGCGGCTGCTGCTGGCGATCCTGCTGGCGGGAGGCAGCGCTGGCTGGGCGGCGGATGCCCCGTCGAGCGTGTCGGCGCTCCATCTGAAGGTATCGCTGGTCTCGGACGTGAGTGCGGTGGAGCCGGGTATGCCGGCACACCTGGGTCTGCTGTTCGACCTCGAGCCGGGCTGGCATGTGTACTGGCAGAACGCCGGCGACTCCGGCGAGCCGCCGGCCGTGACGTGGGCGCTGCCTCCCGGCTTCGCTGCGGGGCCATTGCAGTTTCCGGCACCGAAGCGGCTGCCACTGGGCCCGCTGATGGACTTCGGCTATGAGCACCAGGTGCTGTTTCCGGCAGAGCTGCAAGTGCCGCAGCAGACCGAGCGCGGGCAGACCAGGGGCGGGCAGGTGGGCGCGGATGTGACCTGGCTGGTGTGCCGGCAGGCATGCATCCCGGGCAAGGCGCACCTGAGCATGATGCTGCCGGCGGGAACTGCCGGGCTGAGTGCTGCGGCGCCGTTGTTCGCGAGCACACTCTCTGCACTGCCGCGTCCGCTGCCTTCCGGCGCCCGAGCGGTCTTCCAGTCGAATGTGCAGGGGCTCTCGCTTGCGGTCAGCGGCCTGGCAGCGAGCGGCGCGCAGTTCTTCCCGGCGCAGCAGAACGTGATCGCCAATGCCGCGCCGCAGTCGGTGACGGCGGCAAACAATGGGCTGGTGCTGGCGCTGAAGAAAGATGAGAGCCTGCAGCAGGTTCCCGCAGCGCTGAAGGGTGTGCTGGTGCTGGCCAACGGCGCTGCGTACGCGATCGATGCTGGGCCGGGCGCGTTGCCTCCTGCGTCCGCGGCGGCAGGTTCGAGTGGCGGGGGCTGGCTGCGCTTTGTGGGCCTCGCATTTGCCGGCGGGCTGATCCTGAACCTGATGCCATGCGTCTTCCCTGTGCTGTTTATCAAGGCGCTGGCGCTGGTTCAGTCCTCTACAGCAGAGCGCCGCGCGATGCGTCTGCAGGGTTTGGCGTACACGGCGGGCATCCTGGTCTCGTTCTGGATCGTGGTGGCAGTGCTGCTGGTGCTGCGCGCCGGGGGCACGCAGCTGGGTTGGGGGTTCCAGTTCCAGTCGCCCATCTTTGTGGCGATGATCGCGCTGCTGCTGTTCTTCTTCGCGCTGTCCCTGGCGGGCATGTTTGAAGTGGGGCTGAGTGCGACCAGCATGGGCTCCTCGCTGGCCAACAAACATGGTTATGCGGGCAGCTTCTTCACCGGCGTGCTGGCCATGGTGGTGGCCACCCCGTGCACGGCTCCGTTTATGGGTGCGGCTATCGGCTTCGCCTTGACGCAGTCGGCCGGAATCACCTTTGCGGTGTTCACGGGTGTGGCGCTGGGGCTGGCGCTGCCGTACCTGCTGCTGGCGTTTCAGCCGGCATGGACGCGGCTGCTGCCGCGGCCCGGCGCGTGGATGGAGGTGCTGAAGCAGGCGACCGCGGTGCCCATCTTCGCCACGGTGATCTGGATGGTGTGGTTATTTGCTCAGTCCGCAGGTACGAATGCACTGGTAGGACTGCTGGCTGGATTTCTACTGCTGGCGATTGCGGGATGGGTTCTGGGCCGCTGGCCGGCGAAGCTGCCGGCGACGGTTGCGGCTGTGACTATCGTGGCGCTGGCTATCGCCGCGCCGTTGTACGGAGTGCACAGCCTTGCAGGCGAGCCGGAGCAGGGAAGCGCCAAGGCCAGGACGACGGCCGAGGGTACTGCTGGGTGGCAGCCCTTCACGCCGCAAGTGGTGGCCATGTACCAGGCGCAAGGGCGGCCGGTGTTCGTCGACTTCACCGCGGACTGGTGCCTGAGCTGCCAGGTGAATGAGCGTGTAGTGCTGCGCCGTCCTGAGATCGTAGAGCGGTTGAAAGATGGAAAGATCGCGCTAGTGCGTGCCGACTGGACGCGCCGCGATGAGGACATTGCCCGGGCGCTGGCCACCCTGGGTCGCAGCGGTGTGCCGGCATACGCGGTCTATCCGGGCACTCCGGGCGCGGCGCCGCAGGTGCTGCCGGAGGTGCTTACCCCGGGGCTGGTGCTGGACGCGCTCCGGTCCGTTGAGGAGCCGGGCGGCGCCCGGACGGCAGCCTTGCATCCGCCGCAATAACGCGGTTTCCTGTAGAGGCAGGCGGGCGGGGTCCGCCCAATCCATGGGAGGCAGTCAGATGAGATCCGTGCGCTCGGTCAGACAAGCGGGAGTATGGCGAGCGGTGGTCTGCTCGTTGGGTAAGCCGGTGACGGTCGCGACGACGCTGCCCTACGGATGTTCCGTCAAGTATGCAGAGTAAGCAGATACGAGCCGCAGCGCTCGCCATCGTCTTCGCGCTCGCTGCCCTGGCTGCGCCTCTATCGAGCGGGCAGGCGGTGCTCGATAAGAAGCAGCAGAAGCTCAACGCGCAGCATGCGGATGCGATTGCCGCGGCGCGTCCCGCGGCCGAGTCGTGGATGAAGATCCAGGATGCAGAGACCTATGACAAGAGCTGGGAGGCGGCCTCCGACTACTTCCATAAGCAGGTGCCGGAGCGCGGGTGGGAGCGCCGCATGCAGGTGGTGCGCAAATCGATCGACCCGGTGTTGTCGCGAGAGCTGACTGCGGCAGAGTGGAAGCCGGAGTTGCCGAACCTGCCGCCCGGTGAGTACGTGGCCTTTGTGTGGGAGACGGTCTTTGTCAGCGGGCAGCCGCAATTGGAGACAGTCGTGATGATGCACGAGGCAGGGGCGTGGAAGATGGTGGGCTACAGCGTGCAGTGAGGGGCAGCTAGCTTTCCTGGCTGCTCTTCGCGGGACGCCGCTTCGCTGCGATCTCTTCCATCCGCTGCTGCAGCAGCTTCTCGCGGCCTTCCGCAGTGGGATGGTAGTAGCGGCGGTCACGCAGTGTGTCGGGCAGGCAGTCCATGTCGGCGACTTTGCCTTCGACGTCATGCGAGTACTGATAGCGGGCGGCGTAGCCCAGCTCTTTCATCAGCTTGGTGGGCGCGTTGCGCAGGTGAAGCGGCACCGGCTCAGTGCGGGTGGTCTCGATGTCCTGGCGGACGGCGCCCCAGGCGGTGTAGACCGCGTTCGACTTCGGCGCAAGCGCCAGATAGACGACTGCTTCAGCCAAGGCGAGTTCGCCCTCAGGAGCGCCGAGGAAGTCCATCGCATCGCGGCAGGAGAGCGTCAGGTTCAGCGCCTCCGGAGCGGCGAGTCCTATGTCCTCCACCGCAGCCCGCACCAGCCGCCGGGCGATGTACATGGGGTCCTCGCCGCCGGCAAGCATCCTGCCCAGCCAATAGATGGACGCGTCCACGTCCGAGTTGCGGATGGACTTGTGCAGTGCGGAGATGAGGTCGTAGTGCTGCTCGCCATTCTTGTCATAGAGCAGGATGCGCTGTTGCAGCGCCTCGCCTGCGACCTCGCGGCTGATGTGATGCTGCGGCTGGATGACCGCGAGCTTCGCTGCAACCTCAAGCGCGTTGTAGGCGGTGCGGCCATCTCCGGATGCGTAAGCGGCGATCATGGCCAGCGCATCGTCATCGGCGGTGAGGTGCTCGGCGGCCAGGCCGCGTTCGTCGTGCAAGGCGCGCCGCAGCAGCGTGACGATCTCTTCATCGCTGAGCGGCTGCAGGGTGTAGACGCGGCAGCGGGAGAGCAGCGCGGCGATGATCTCAAAGGAGGGGTTCTCCGTGGTGGCGCCGATGAGGCGGATGGTGCCGCGTTCCACGTAAGGCAGGAAGGCGTCCTGCTGGGCCTTATTGAAGCGATGGATCTCATCGACGAACAGGATGGTGCGGGAGCCGAACTCTGCCGCCTTTTCGGCCTCGATCATCACCTGCTTGATCTCCTTGATGCCGGACATGACGGCGGAGAACTCAATGAAGGTAGCGCGGGTGGTCTCCGCGATGATCTTGGCCAGGGTGGTCTTGCCGACGCCAGGCGGTCCCCAGAAGATCATGGACGAGGCATTGTCGCTTTCGATCTGCAGGCGAAGCGGTTTGCCGGGCCCGAGCAGATGCTGCTGGCCCAGATAGTCGTCCAGGGTGCGGGGACGCATGCGCTCGGCCAGTGGTGCGCCGCGCGGCGTGCGTGCAGGGGTCAGCTCGGGCGTGCTGCCAAAGAGGCTCATGCCGTGCGCTGCCGCGCTGCCTCGTACAGCAGCAAGCTGCCGGCGATGGCGGCGTTGAGGCTCTCGACAGCGCCGGGCATGTCGATGGTGACGCGATGGGTGGCCCCGTCGATCAGATGCGGAGCGAGTCCCGCTCCCTCATTGCCCACCAGCAGCGCGGCTGCGCTCGAGAGCGGAGTGGCTGCGATGGCATCACCGCCGCGCGGTACCGCCGCGACCGTCGCGATGCGATGCTGTGCGAGCAGCGAAAGCATCTGCTGCTCCGAGACCGGGGCTGCGGAAACGCGAAATGCGGAGCCGGCAGAGGCTCGCAAGGTTTTGGCGTTCCAGGGGCTGGCGGTGCCGGGCAGCAGCAGAACACCGGTGGCGGCAAAGGCCTCTGCCGAGCGCAGCAGAGTGCCGACGTTGCCGGGATCCTGCAGTCCGGCGAGCACCAGCAGCAGCGGGTTGCGCACGGCCAGCATGGCGTCCAGAGAGAAGACCGGAGCCTGGACCAAAGCGGCGATGCCCTGCGGCTGCTCTGTGGCGACGGCGCTGAGGAAGACGTCCGGCGGCAGCTCCAGCAGTTCGGCCTGGGGCGGCAGTTCGAGCGCGGGCTCGGTCCCCTGGCGCAGGTAGATGGTGTCCACGCGCAGCCCGCTGCGGATGGCTTCGGCCAGCAGGTGTTCGCCTTCGATGGCGATCTGCCCGGCGGCAGTGGGGCCGCTGCGGGCAAGGGCGGCACGCAGATCCTTGACGCGCGGATTCTGGCGGCTCTCAATCAGGCGGGGACGCGTGCGGGTGGCGCCAGGGTGCATCGCAGCGATTTTACGCCGCGCCGGCACCGCGCGGCGGTATGCTGCCTGCTAGAGCACTTCGCCTCTTGGTCTGCCTGCCAATGAGTTACGCGCAGCAGCCCTGCCTGCGGCTCGTTGGAGAGTTGTCGCAGCGGCGGTGAGAGAATGCTTGAGCAGCGCCAGCTAGCTGTACGCGTCCCGCC
>CAXUMX010000073.1:0-14261 GCA_964252395.1 uncultured Acidobacteriaceae bacterium
TTCGACATTTTGTCGGCCTTGTTACGAAGGCAGAGACGCCCCCGCGCAACCACGCGGGGCCTTCTCCCGTTTGACCCGCTTCGGTGCGGGCAATTCACAGCGTCGACCAAGCGCATCCGGCGGCGCATGCGCCGGCTAGGCCATGGTCTCGTGGATCACTGGCAGCATCGGCAGCTTCGCCGTGTGTCCGGCCTCGCGCATAACGATGTCCAGGTGCTCCAGCACCTCTTCGAGGCTCATGGTGTACATCTCACGGCCGTTATCGTAGCCGTCCTCGATCGCCTGCTTCAGATAGTGGCCAGCGATCTGCGCAGTCAGCCGATCAGTAATCACATGGCCGGTGCGCTGCTTGTACTCCACCCAGGCCTGCGCCGGGAGAGCGATCCACACGGGGCGTCCGTTCACCTCAAACCGGACATCGATCGCATCTGCGTGGCGGGTGGCGATGGCCACCACATTTGCCCTCCACAAGCAGTGCAGCGTCTCCCCGGTCCAGCGGTCGGCAATCTCGAACTCTTCGTACATAATGCTGCTAGCCTAGCAGCAATCGTCCTCGGCCTGTAGCGGGAGCCCAGCCGGTTCCACCGTCTGCAGGGATGCGCCGGTTGGCGCGACTCTCGCGATGACTGGGTGCAACACCCCGCTTTTCTCCGTCAGTTTTGCGACTCACGATCATCCGTTTGCCGCCAGGCCTAAATCGCAACCGAAAATGATCATGCAAGAAGAAAAACAGCACGCCGAAAAATAAGTAGCAAATCTTCGCCCCCTTACTGCGTCCAACAGTCTGCATATCGGAATAGTGAGCGAGAAGAGGAGAGTTAGTTCCGTGTCCAAAACCCCCACCAGCAACCGTAGTGTCTACGAACAGAAGCTCCGCCAGCAGCAGTTGCTGCTTGAGCGCACAATGAAGACCGCAGTCGAACAAGGCCGGGACGCGGGCCTGGACGACACCCAGGACGTGGCCGACCAGGCAGTCGCCTCTTATCAGAAGGAGTTCCTGTTCAGCCAGAGCACCAACGGTCATGCCGAGCTGCAATTGGTCCGGCTGGCGATGGAGCGGCTGGAAGACGGCACCTTCGGCGAATGCCAGCAATGCGGAGAGACCATTGGGACCAAGCGCCTGGAGGCGCTGCCTTGGACGCCTTACTGCATCAGTTGCCAGGAGAAGATCGAGAACGGCGAGATCGAGGTCCCGGGCCGCGCCGCATAGACTTTGGCGCCAGCAACAAATGGTGGGGAGGGGTACGGCAGACAGGCCAGAACCCTCCCCACTATTTGTTTGAGCCGGACCTACTACCTATAGCTGGCCGCGGGAAGACGCGGCTGCTCCACTCGTAACCGTCACTGCGCTCTGTCGTGTAGCGAACGAAGGCGAGGCCCCCATGGCCCAAGCTCCCAGGCCCAGGGCCAGCGCGCTGACTGCAGACAGCACCGCCGGCGCGTACGAAAAGTAGCGCACTGCAAGCACCAGACTCACTCCGTTGAGCAGGCAAAGTGCCCAGGCGATAGGCCGGGCCTCCTGCACGCCACGCGCGGCCATTCTGCTCAGCCACCAAGCCAGCCATGCAGAGAACAGCTGAAACGCGCTGATGGTCAGCCCGAAGCCGACGTAGAAATCCCCGTAGCTGAAGCTGGCACCGCTGACTACGAAGCGTACGCGATGCATCGCGTTCCACACTGCCTGGCCGTCGCTTGAAGGAGGCCGGAAGGTGAGAAAGCCCAAGGTGTGCCCCAGGGTGAAGAGCACTCCCAAAAGCGCGGCCAAACGGAACCAGAAAACGGAGTTCGCGATTGCCGGCCTCATGACTGCCGCTCCGCTGGACTGACGTCTTCGTCCCGCTGCGCCTCGATCCTGGCAGCGTAGTGCGCCAGGACGCCAGGCCAGCCCTCCTTGACCTTGCCGCGCATCAGCGCCCAGTCCCCGCGATGCCGCTCGAAGCCGCGATGCTACAGCTCCACCAGGGTGGTGCCATCATCCACAGGAGTGAAGCGCACCTCCACCTCGCTTGCATGCGCCAGATCCGGCTCGTACTGCCAGTCCGGGGTAACCTGCCACGCCAGCAAGAAGCGGTGCGGCGGCTCCCAGCCCAGCACTGTGCCCCAGGGACAGTGGCTCCCATCTTCCTGCACGGTGTAGATGGCGCAAAGACGCGGAAGGCTCTGTCAGCACTCGCGCGTACGGACACTTCCCGGTGCACCACCAGCGGCGGCACTCCCGAGAGATTCTGGTCAGAGCGCAGGGGCGCCGGAAGGTGAGCGGGCAGTTCGTTTCGCGACGTGTTGAACTCCGCAGATCTTGTCTCGTCTGACATCTAGGGCTCCTTTTCCACTGCGTGTTTGAAGGCTTCCAGAGCGTCACCCCAGAAGCTGTCGAAGTAGGACCGCAGAGCTGCGAAGCCGCGCGGGTCGAGGCGGTAGTAGCGGCGGGTGCCTGCAGCCTCGTCGCGCACCAGCTGTGCCTGCTTCAACACGCGCAGGTGCTGGGACACCGCGGGCCGGCTGACCGGCAGACCTCGGGCAAGCTCACCGACCGGCAACGGACCGCGCCGTAGCCGCTCCAGCAGAACGCGGCGTGTGGGGTCGGCGAGGGCATCGAGTCCGCGATAATAGTAAGTGTTCACTTACCGTAAGTTACTGCTTACGGATAAGGCTGTCAACAGCAAACTCGCCCGCAAGCCTCCGCTGCTGCCTTTGACCCTCAAAAGATGGCGCTGCTAGACTTCTAGTCAAATCTCCCGAGAGCCGCGGGCCATCTGCCCGCTACGGTGCCGATGACGGACCGGGCTCCCCCAGCAAGGAATGAAGTGGACGCACAGACCCGTACCGCGTTGAAACAGGATGATGCATTCGTCCATACCACCCAGGCAGGCCTGGATTGGATCGCTGCCCATCGCGCGACGGCGCTGCGCATCGCCCTCGCTATCGTGGCCCTGATCGTGATCGTGGTCGCGGCCGTGATCGTCTACCAGCAGCGCTCGCAGGCGGCTGAGACAGCCTTCGGCACTGCCATGGGGGTCTACAGCACGCCGATCGCGGACCCGGCGCAACCGCTTCCGCCAGGGGTGAAGAGCTTTCAGAGTGCGGCTGAGCGTTCCAAGGCAGCGCATCCGCTGTTTCAGGACGTGGCTGGCCACTACGGCAGCACGCGTGCCGGGCATAACGCACTCTACTTCGCCGGGCTGACCGCCGCAGAGATGGGTGACATCAGCGGTGCAGAGATGACGTTGCGCAAGGCGGGCAGCGGTGGAGATAAGAACATTGCCGCACTGGCAAAGCTGGCACTGGCTAATCTGCTGGCACAGCACGGCGGAAGCTCTGAGGCCATCAAGCTCTACCAGGACCTGATCAACCATCCGACGGCGACGGTGCCGGCCAGTGCTGCGCAGCTACAGCTGGCGCAGTTGTATGAGTCCACGGATCCAGCCCAGGCCACCAAGTTGTATGCGCAGATCAAGGCCAAGGATGCGACTACAGCCGCGGGCCAGATCGCCGCGCAACGGCTGACCGGCCGCTAGGCTTTCGAGTTTCAGGCTCGTGTCCTGAAGCGCGAAGGCGAAATGGCTGGCTGGCCGCCCCGGTGAGCGAAATTGTGAGCGAAAGCCCGCCATCCCGCGTCAGTGACAGCAAGCCTATGAGCAGCTACGAGGGACATCTGACGGCATTCCTGCCCGTGCCGGAGACGGAGCAGGCCGTGGCGCCGGCCGAGGAACAGGCCGCCGCGCTGACCGCCCTGGTGCATGAGTACTCGACCACCCTCTATCGTGTCGCCTTCTCCATCTCCCGCAACGCCGCCGAAGCAGAAGACATGGTGCAGGAGACGTTCCTGCGTGTGCTACGGCATCGCGACCGCCTCCCGGAGATTCGCGATGCCCGGGTGTGGCTGATACGCATCGTCTGGAACCTGGTGCTGGACCGCAAGCGCCGGCAGAAGACTCGTCCGGAGAATGAGGACATCGCCGACCTGGTGCGTGTGCTGCCTGCCAAAGAACTACGAGCGGACCAGGCCGTGATCAGCGCCCAGCGCCACGCACAGGTGCTGCGGTTGATTGATGCCCTTCCGCGCAAGGAACGGGAGGCGCTGCTGCTCTCCGCCATCGACGAGCTCTCAAACGGAGAGATTGCCGCGGTCCTGGGCGTCACAGAATCCTCCGTGCGTTCGCGGCTGTTCCGGGCACGGCGCGAGCTTGCCGAGATGCTGAAGAAGGAAGGCCTGGCATGACGCCCGCCCCCGGCCACCATCCAGATCCACTGCCCGAGCTCGAGAGCACGCTGCATCTGCTGGGCTCAGCCGAGCCGCGCATGGGCATCGAACAGCGAGTGCTGGCACGGCTGGCCACGGCGCCTGCCGCGCCCGCCGGGTACCGGCGATACATCTCGCTTCAGTTCTTCTCTGGCCGATGGGCAATCACCGCTGCCTCCGCAGTCATCGTGACCGGTGCAGTGGTCTATGGAGTAGAGCGGCATCGCGCCGCCTCGCCCGTAGCGCAGCCGTTTGTCGTGCGCGCCCCGTTTCGTGCATCGCAGCCGGTGGCCCCTGCTGCGAGTGTCGGCGTACCAGAGCATCCGCTGACGCCGACACCGGACGACCAGGGCGAGCTTCCGGCGCGACACAATGGAACGCACCGCGGCATTCATCGCAGTTTCCGCGCCCAGCATGCGCGCACCGCCCTGCCGCCGGGTGCTGTTGTCCCTACACGGCCGCATCTGCTCAGCGCCCCGCAGTAGTTGGCTTAGTCCACCCGTCGCTCACGCCGGGTGCCTGCGCCCAGCGCCATATGTACCGCTGCCAGTACGATCGCCCCGATGAAGGCAGAGCCGAAGCTGTCGATGTGGAAGCCAGGCACGATGCTGGAGGCGACAAGCAGCATGACTGCGTTGATGACAAGCAGGAAAATGCCAAGCGTCAGAATGCTGAGCGGGAAGGTGAGAACCTTCAGCAGAAGGCCGACGGTGGCATTCAGCAGGCCGATGACGACCACGGCCACCAGGGCGGCGATCAGGTTGCGCACATGGAAGCCCGGCACAAAGTAGGCGATCAGGATCAGCGTCAGCGCACCCACGATCCACCGCAGCAATAGTCCCAAGCAGCACCTCCGACACATGGGAGCCTAGCATCTTTCCTGCCGCGGGTCGGAGTGGTTCTGGTGACGAATTGCTCTAGCATGGAGCCGAGAGCCATCTATCCCGTGCGTACCCGAGCGCTGTGCCGTCTGATTCTCGCCGCTACAGTCCTGCTCCTGCAGACGGCTGCTTTACCGCAGGCCCATGTGGTGGAGACAACCGTAGCGGCCACGGCGCCGCTGCCCGACATCTCCGCTCTTCTGCATAGCGTGGAGCAGCATCAGGCCGAGCTCGATCGCGCCCGCGAGGACTACACCTTCCGCCAGCAGCAGGTGATGACGCTCTACGACAAGCACGGGAAGGAACGAAGCCGCGAAGAGAAGGTGTCCCACGTCTTCTTTGTGCACGGCCACACTATCGAGACGCTCATCAGCAAGAACGGCAAGCCGCTGAGTCCCGACGCACTCAAGAAGGAACAAGAGCGGGCTGCCCGGGAGGCAGTGAAGTTTGCGTCTGAGCCCTACGGCAACCCGGACAAGGACCAGGTCGGGGTCACGCGGCTGTTGCAGATCACTCGCTTCGCAAATCCGCGCCGTGTCATAGAGAACGGCCGCTCGCTGATCGTCGCCGACTTCACCGGCGATCCGCATGCGAAGACGCACGGCATGGGAGAGAACGCAGTCAAGCGGGTGCATGGAACCGTGTGGGTGGACGAAGAAGCGCGCGAGGTAGCGCGCCTGGACGCAGCCTTCGATGAGCCGCTGCATGTCGGCTTCGGCCTGCTCGCAACTGTCGATCGCGGCAGCCACTTCAGCTTCCAGCAGGCGCTGATCCGCAATGAGGTGTGGCTGCCGACCGAGGTGCACGGCCGGTTCGATGGCAAGGCGGCGCTCTTCGTCGGCTTCCACGTCGAGCTCGCCATCCACTTCGACGACTACCAGAAGTTCTCTGCCACGACGACAGAACACACGGCCGCTCCGGCGGCGCACTGACGCGGGCTCTGACTAGCGCGGTGCCACGCTTACCGCATCAGCCAGCGCATACGCAGTCACAGCCATCACGGCGGCGTTCTCGCCCAGCTCGCGCGGATCCACCTTGTCAAAGGTATCTGCCGGAGTGTGGTGGTAGTTGAAGTAGAAGCGGCTGTCCTGCATCGGGGCGAAGCCAGGCACACCCTTGCTGGTAACGAAGCTTATGTCTTCACCAGTCTCCGGGCTGCGCTCCAGCAGTGTTGCACCGAGCGGCGAGAGCACGTCCGCGACCGGCTTTAACCACTCGCCCAGGTCCTTGCCTCCCTCATAGGCAAGACCGGTCGGATGGCCGGCCCCCGTATCGCACTCCAGCGCACCCACGTGGCTGGCCAGTTCGCCGGCGTGATCCCTGGCATATGTCTGCGCCCCCTCGGAGCCCTGCTCTTCGTCCATCCACGCGATGAAGCGAACTGTGCGCCTGGGGTGGATGCCCAGCTTCTGCAGCAGATGGACCGCCTGCATGGAGACCGCGACGCCGGCACCGTCATCGATGGCTCCGGTGGCCAAATCCCACGAGTCGAGATGGCCGGAGACGATGACGATCTGCTCCGGGTGCTCACTGCCCTTCCAGTCAGCGATCACGTTCTCACTCTCCACTGGCGGCAGCGTCTGCGGCGTCAGCGTCAGGTGCATGCGCACCTCACCCTGCGAGGCCAGGTTCTTCATCAGGTCAGCATCTTCTGCGGTAACCGCCGCTGCGGGAATCTGCGGTATGCCCTCGGTGTAGTACGTGGTGCCGGTATGCGGCAGGCGATAGTCGGCGCCTCCGACGGAGCGCACCAGCACTGCGACCGCGCCCAGCGAGGCACCGAGAGTGGGCGCTGCTGCGCGATAGAGGACAGCCTGCCCATAGGCCTCGCCACCCCGGCCCTGCGCCGCCAGCTCCTTGTCGAAGTGCTCGTTCAGCAGCAGGATCTTGCCTTTAGCCGCATCGGCCGGAAGCGCCCTTAACGCGGCAAAGGAGTCTGCCACCAGCACGGGCGCATCCAGCCCCTCCTTCGGCGTGGCTACACTCTTGCCGAGCGCAGTCAGCACGATCTTCTGGGTGGTACCGGGGGCGCCGCCGGGCCATGCGGTCAGCATGCCCGTCTCCTCACCGCGCACCCAGTGCGGCACCATCGTCTTTTCAAGCGTCACCGTCGCCCCGAGTGCACGCATCTGCGCTGCCACATACTGCACTGCGGCTTCGGCCTGCGGCGAGCCGGACAGACGGGGCCCGATGTTGCCGGTCAGGTGGCGGAGCTGGTCCAAGGCGTAGGGGTCGCCGACGGCCGCATCACGCAGTCTGGTCATGGTGGCCGTTTGTTCCGGGCTCCAGGCGCTGGCGCTGGGCGAGAGCAGTTGCGCAAACCTGTCTTGCCGCGCGGCAGCCGGAGTCGCCGACTGCGCAGATACGGGAAGCACCCATGCGGCGGCTTGCAGCAGAACCGCAGCCGCGGAGAAAACAGTAAAACGTAGAGGCATAGCGGATGCTACCACGCAGCGCTTACCGGGCCAGCAGACTCACCGTGACGGGAATCTTGCGCGGCGGCAGGCATGCATTTGCCGTGCAGGCCTGATAGCGCAACGCACCCTGCAGTTCATGCGTGCCGGGAGTGGCGGTCAGATGAGCCCGCAGGGCGAACACCCCGGTATAGACGCTCAACTTCTCGTCCGGGGCGAAGCTAAGCGCAGTGTCCGTACCTGCCGGGAAGTCAACCGAGTTGACATTGACGCCGTCCCCGTCGACCAGCATCAGCTGGGTAGGAATCAGCGACTTGGCATGCGGCGTGTGGGAGTTGATGTGGAAGCCATCCGCCACGTGGAAGCGCATCTCGACCGTTTGCGGGCGGCGCGCTGTCAATTCCACCTGCTCGGGCCCGTCGAAGTGCACGCTCTCCGGCACCTTACCGCCCGCAGTGGGCGTGTCCTGCCATGGCATCTTCTGCGCGCTCAGGGCCGCCGCACTCAGCAGGAGGCATGCCACTATGCCGCACGCAGATGTGCGCCTTGAAGTCATTCGCTTGCCGCCAGAGCCTTCTTGATGTTGGCTTCGATCTCATCGCGGGATGCGAGCCCGGCCGTCTCCTCGACGATTTTGCCATTCCGCCCGACGTAGTAGGAAGTGGGCAGAAACTCCACCCCACCATAGGCCTTAGACGAGGCGTCATCGCCTACCAGAATGGGGTAGTTGACGCCGATCTTCTCCGCGAACTTGCCGATCTGCGGCCGGTCCTTTGGCTCATCTTCGCTGACACCCAGAATCTCAAACCCCTGCGGAGCGTACTGCTTGTGCAGGTCGACGAACCAGGGCATCTCCAGCTTGCAGGGCGCGCACCAGGTGGCCCAGAAGTTGATGAGCACCGCTTTGCCTTTGTAGTCGGAGAGCGAGACCTTGCGGCCATCGACCGTCTTCAGGGAGAACGAAGGAGCCTTCTTGCCGCGCAGATTCGGCAATCCTTCATCGGAGGCGACGTCCTGCTGCACAGACTGGTTCGACTGATCCAGGATCTGCACCGGATGCGCACTCTGCGCCGCGCGGCGGCGCTGCAGGTTCTGATATCCGGACCACGCCATCAAACCGAGTGCTGCCAATACCACCAAGACGACGATCGAGTTTCGCTTCAAACGGAGACCAGCCTCCCGCCGGTACGTGATCCGGCCAACATTCCATTCTAATGGACACCGGTCCGTGCTCACGACGCCGCCTGCTATCGTGGCATGGCGTGACTACAAAGCCGAGCTCGTCTTTACCGAACCACAGCTTCACAACACCGGCGGGGTTGGTACGCACGGAGGCCGAGGGTCTGCTGGCCCTGGCGGCGCGTCTGGAAGGTGCAATGGCCGCGGACTTTGCTGCCGCCGTGGAGCTGGTGCTGCGCTGCGGCGAGGCGCGCGGCCGGGTTGTCGTCACTGGCATGGGCAAGAGCGGGCTGATCGCGCAGAAGATCGCTGCGACTCTCTCCTCGACCGGTACCCCGGCGCTGTTCCTGCACCCGGCCGAGGCGCTGCACGGGGACCTGGGTATGCTGGCCCCCGGCGATGTCGTGCTGGCGCTCTCCGCCTCGGGGGAGACGGAAGAGATTCTGCGGCTGCTGGCTACTCTGAAGCGCATCGGGGACGCGCTGATCTCGTTCTGCTGCGCGCTGAACTCAACGCTCGCGCGGGCCAGTGACATAGCGCTGGACTGCAGCGTGCCTGCGGAGGCATGCGTAATGAATCTCGCGCCGACCGCTTCCACCACCGCGATGCTGGCCCTGGGTGACGCGCTGGCTATAGCTGTCTCGCTGCGAAAGGGCTTCCGGCCGGAGGACTTCGCCTCGCTGCATCCTGGCGGCAAGCTGGGCAAAAAGCTGGCGCCGGTGCGGGACCTGATGCATACCGGCGACGCACTGCCCTCCGTATCGACTGCGACACCCATGGCACAGGTGATCTATGAAATGTCGCGCAAGAAGCTCGGGGTCACCACCGTGCTTGACGGAGACGGCCGGCTGGTTGGGCTCATCTCCGACGGCGACCTGCGCCGGCTGCTCGAGAGTCGCGGACCCGAGGCCCTGGGTCTCACCGCCGGTGAAGCGATGAATGCCTCCCCACGCACCATCGGTCCCGACGAGCTGGCAGCACGCGGACTGGCCATTATGGAGGAGCGGCGCATCACCTCACTGGTGGTCACCGACGCTGCCCATCGCGCACTCGGCATCCTGCACCTGCATGACCTCTGGGGCATGCAGCTGATCTGACGAAGGCGCCGCCCTGCGTTCATAGCCTCTTGCAGGAGTCCGCAGATACAACGAAGATGCACTAGCATAGGGGCGTGCCGCTCTCAGGGAAATTCGCCGTCTGTCTGGTGGCACTCTTCGCGTTGGCGGGATGTCACCGCCAACGGCCTGCACAGCCGGAGGCGGCTCCTCCAGCGTTCGTACTGGACGAGGCGATGCAGCACTGGTACGGCCGCTATGACCCGGCCACGCGCACGGCGCGCGCCAATCTCCCAGAGCATCCGACCATTGACCTGGCCGGAACCTTCTTTGCCCCCAGCGATCCAGTCGACATAACGGCGATCTTCGATGCAGGCTACACGCAGGCAGGGCATGCCCGGCACGTGATCGTCACCGCTGCGGTGCCACACCGCAGCGATAAGCCAGGCCGCCCGGGCGACGACCTGTTTCAGTGTCTGCTCTGCCGTCCCATGATCGGTATGGCCGTCTTCACCCTGCGCGGCAGAACCTGGCTGCTGGAGAGTGAGAACCCGGCGGTAGATCTGGCGGGAACCCGCGGCAACGCGCCCCAGGTGCACAGCGTGGACCTGGGCACGGATCTGCACGGGGTGCGGCTGGACAGCGAACTCCGTGCAGTGGATGAGCAGAGCAGCACCACCAGTCTGCTGGTGCCGTGGCATGAGACAGTGGTTCGGGCGCTCGCCGTGCAGACCTCTGGCAGCAACCGCGGGGCGTGCGGTCCCGGCAGCCCTATGCGCGAGCCGTGCTATGCGTGGCAGCGCGCGCTCGCTTTCGTTGCAGTACCCGGACAGCAGTACGACGACCTGACCCTCTCCGCGAGTGGCACCCAACTTCCGCCAGAGACGACTGCCGCACCGCCGAAGCCCTCCCCTGCCGGCCGCAAGCGTCAGCCACCCGCGCCTGAGCCGCAGGCCATTCCCTTCACCGAAGTCGAGCGACTTCGTTTCCGCAATGGACGCTATGTGCCGCTGCCTACAGACGAGACGCCCGCTCGCTGATAGTCATCGGGCGCCGCTATAGTAGCCGCATGTTCCGCATCCTCACTCTGCTGCTCCTGGCCTGCACTGCCCTGCTTCAGGGCCTCGCGCAAGCGGCAGCGCCGCCACAGCCAGAGACGCAGACGGATACAGCCTCGCCTTCGACACGCGAGATGGAAGCCCTGCTGCGCCGTATCTTTGCGCAGCAGGACTGGAAGACGGACCCGAACAAGCAGGCCGAGCGCGTCGGCTATTATCGCGGCGTGCTGAAGCAGCCGCTCGACCTGGCGACAGAGATCACCATCCGCCAGGCGTTGGCGACTGAGCTGCTCGGCGCGGGGGACAGCGCGGCGGCAGTGACCACGCTCAACTTCGCCCTCACTACCATCGCCGATCGCGGTCAGACGCTGCCCGGCGCCACACTACGAGCACTCCACTCGCAACTGGGACTGGCGTATCTGCGACTAGGCGAGCAGCAGAACTGTCTCGCGCATCATGCGACCCGGTCCTGCATCTTCCCCATCGATGCGAGCGGAATGCACCATCGACCGGAGGGCGCAGAAGGCGCGGTGCGCGAGTACACCGCGGTATTGGCGGCAGATCCCGCAGATGCGAGCGCGCGCTGGCTGCTGAATCTGGCGTACATGCAGCTCGGCCGCTATACCTCGGACGTTCCGGCCCAGTGGCTGATACCGCCGGCGCTCTTCCGCTCGGAGTATCCGCTGCCGACGTTCTAGTATGTGGAGGACGAGGCAGGGGTCGGGGTGACTGGCCACGCGGGCGGTGCGGTGCTGGAAGATTTCGATGGGGATGGCCTGCTGGATCTGGCGGTCACCAGCTCTGGGCCGCTCGATCAGATGCATCTGTTTCATAACCGCGGCGACGGACACTTTGAGGACGTGACCGCCAAAGCCGGTCTGCTGGGTGAGCTGGGCGGACTGAACCTGATCTGTGCCGACTACGACAACGATGGCCGCCCCGACCTGGTTGTGCTGCGAGGTGGCTGGTGGGCCGCGCATGGCGCCTACCCGTTCTCAATGCTGCACAATCGCGGCGACGGCAGCTTTGAAGATGTGACGGTCAAAGCCGGTCTGCTTTCGATCGGCCCTACACAGACTGCTGCCTTTGCCGACTTCGACAACGACGGCTGGCTGGACCTGTGGGTTCCGCACGAGTCGACGCCGGCAGATCCCCGAACATCCCAACTGTTTCGTAACAATCACGATGGCACATTTACAGACATCGCACGGGCGAGCGGACTGGCAGAGCTGGGCTTTGTCAAGGGAACTGCCTGGGGCGACTACAACAACGATGGACGGCCGGACATCTATGTGTCGATCAAGGGTGCGCCCAATCGCCTCTTCCGCAACGATGGCCCGTTTCCCGGCGACGACGCGACGCATCCTAGGCGGTGGCGCTTTACGGATGTGACTGCAGCCGCGCACGTTGCGGAACCGGTCGAGAGCTTCAGCACATGGTTCTTCGACTACGACAATGACGGCTGGCCCGATCTGTTCGTGACCGGCTACTCCTCCACTCCGGACGAGATCGGCGCGTTTGAGGCGGGGCTGCCATCGAAGGCAGAGACACCGCGGCTCTACCACAATCAGCACGACGGAAGCTTCCGCGATGTGACCCATGATGCGCATCTGGACCGTGCTGTGCTGGTAATGGGTTCGAGCTTTGGAGACCTGGACAATGATGGCTGGCTGGATCTGTACCTCGGGACCGGCGACTCTCTCTATACCTCCCTGCTGCCCAACCGCATGTTTCGCAACGATGGCGGCCATCGCTTCGAAGATGTCACCACGGCGGGCGGCTTCGGGCACCTGCAAAAGGGACACAGCATCGCGTTCGGCGACATAGATAACGATGGCGATGAAGACATCTTCGAGGAGATGGGCGGCGCACTTCCGGGCGACAGCTACCAGAGCGTGCTCTACCGCAACCCGGGCACTCCTGGAAATCACTGGATCAGCCTGGCGCTGAACGGGGTGCGCAGCAATCGCTCGGCGATCGGCGCTGTGATCCATGTAACCTCGTCAGGCATACATGGCGCGCGCCACATCTACCGCACCGTCGGCTATGGATCGAGCTTCGGCGGCAACCCGCTGCAGCAGCATATCGGGTTGGGCGCATCCGCAGCTCCGGTGACCTTGGAGGTGCACTGGCCGGCCTCGGGCATCACGCAGACCTTCCGCAACCTCGCGGTCGATCGTGCCTACAGCATCAGCGAGGACACGCCCGAAGCCAGGCCGCTGCACCTGCGCAGCTTCAAGCTTCCTGACCCGGCCATGCCCGCGGACATGCGCCACGACGCCGGCCCCTAGGACGTCGGCCGCTGGAGAGTGACGGCGACCCGGGCTCAGGGAGCAGCCGGGGGTGCGACGGACAAAGTCAGCGTCTGGGTGTGGGTGATCGAGTTGGACTGCAAGGCGCTTCCCGAGATGCCGGTGGCAGTCAGCGTCACTGGAGCAGTGGTCGCTGGCGCGCTGGTAGCTGCGGAGAGCACAAAGTGCTGGGTGGAGCCGATGCCGACGGTCGCCGCTCCGGGGGCGACCCCCACCCCAGTAGGCAGACCGCTCAACGTGAGCGTGATGCTGCCATGAGACTCTTTGACCGCACTCACTGCGATGTTGATGTTAGTACTGCCGCCCGGACTGATGGTTGCCGCCGCAGGCTGACCGCTGGCCAGAGATAAAACGAAGTCCGGTGGACCATTGTCCCCACAGGCCGCCACCAGCATGGGTAAGGCGCTGCCCACTGCCAGCAGCAGCATTCTGCATCTGCCCATCATGCGTCCGTACTCCTCCTGCTCTTAAGCTGTTGTGTGGGATGCCGCCGGAAGACTCCTGCGTTCCACCCGTTCGAACCTGCGCACCGGTTACCGTACCATCTCTACAGCAGCCATGCTCAGCACTCCGCCAATCCGCACTCTACCAATCTATGACCCAGCGGCGCGGCCACCTTCGTGGAGCGATCGCATGCATCCGGGCGAGGTCGCCGTGCTGTGCGAGGACGCGCGCACCGGCGCACCCAAGCAGCCGGACAATCAGCTGGCCGCCAACGACGCCAGCCAGCTTGCCACCATCTTCGACTCGCGCGAGGAAGCGGAGCACTTTGCCCGCAGCGAGGTGGCCACGTATCCGGCCATGCGCTGCCTCCTGTTCGATGATCACGGTCGCGGCCGACCTGCCCTGCTGACGGTGAACCGGCCGGAGTACGAGCCACGCGGCGAGATCGGCCCACGTTTCCGGCGCTGGGTCGGCGGCATTTGCCTGGCCGCTGGGCTGGGTTGCGGCGCGTGGGAGATGACGCACGACTACAGCACCATCTGGGCCGGCACACTCGCCACTCGCCTGCTGCCCGCTGCAGCGGTTTGCCTGGGCGCGGAGCTGGTCTTCTGGGCGCAGGCACGCCGCGCGACCAGACGCACGTCCTAAGCGTCGCGGTCTGGGGCCGCCGCTCCGCTA
>CAXUMX010000074.1:0-14090 GCA_964252395.1 uncultured Acidobacteriaceae bacterium
CTCGTACCTCGCCTTTGCACAATGCCGTTGCAGGCCGGTCGCGGCAGTCGTATGATCCGGCTCAGCAGGAGCGCCCCCCGCTCCCTGCGGGAACGGTTGCTGGCCGGAGCTTGATTCGCACAGCCGGCCCGCGCAACTCGCGTCCCACCACTTCCCCGAGTACGCGCGCTTGTGTACCCCGCGTCACGTTGCTGGGCCATCTGTAAACAGCTGTATACGTCTACTCCCCCTTGGCAGCCGAAGGTGCGGGAGGTTGGGCATTTGGGTAGGGAATTGCATTCACACCCGTGCCTGGTCCCTCTCTGGCGGAACACGTTTGCATGAGGAGTTTGCCGTGAAGATCCGCAATGACGAGAGTGGGCAGGTTGTAGTCCTGACAGCCCTGGGCATGACCGTGCTGTTTGCTTTCCTGGCGCTCGCTCTGGACGTGGGCCTGCTCTATCGCGCCAAGCGCAACGTGCAGACGGTAGCCGATGCCGCCGCCATGGGCGCCGCCCTCGACTATCTCTATAACAAGGACGTCACTAAGGCGAAGGCTGCAGGCGCGGCAGACGCCACCCGCAATGGAGTCACTGCCGCGGCCGGCGGCCCGACCGTAACCATCAACTGTCCACCGACCCGGGGACCGAATACCGGCGGTGGCCTCACCTGCAACGGCTACTTTGAGGCGGTCATCACGCAGCCCAACCGGACCTACTTCCTGGGGCTGTTCGGCAGAACGTCGCAGACGGTCGCCAATCGAGCCGTCGCCGGCACCCCGAGCGCCAGCAAGGCCTGCGTCTACATCCTGGACCCGCACGCATCCGATGCCTTGAATCTGCAAGGCTCCTTCAATGTGAACGCGAACTCTTGCGGCATTGCCGTCAGCTCGGACAGCGCGACCGCCATCGATTTCACCGGAGCGAGCGGCACGCTCTCCGCTGGTTCCGTAACTGTAGCTGGCGGGGCGACCGGCCATACCGAAGACAGCACCCCAGCTCCTCAGACCGGCGTCGCACCTTTCAACGATCCCCTGAACCTTACCGGGCCAACACCCGGGACTTCGGATTGCACGATCACAGACGCGACAGGAACCCTAAACACATCAAAGTCATACTCGCCCACCACCACAGTCTGCTACACGAGCGCTGTCAACTGGACCGGAACCTCGGGCAGTCCAACGGTGCTCGGCCCCGGAACCTTTGTCTTCGAGCAAGGCCTTACTGTCCAGGGGAACGTTTCGACCAACGCGGCCACGATCGATATCCAGGGCGGCTCTTTCACTATCAAAACCGGCACCGTGTTCAACCTGAACGCGCCAAATGATTCGTCGCTTCCTCTCGATGGAGTCGCCCTGATGGAGCCTGCATCGAATCCAGGCACCATCACGATCCAGAAAGGCGATGCCACGGGTAGCATCACCGGCATCATCTATGCGCCTACGTCGCACCTCTTCTTCCAGGACAGCGGCGGCGACAAGAAGGGCGGCACCAGCACGGGCAGCCTGAACCTCACGGTCGATTTAGTCGTCGGCACTCTCTTTGACAAGACAGCGAATCTGACTATCACCAGCTACAGTCAGACGCACCCGACCACAACCCCGCTGAAGAACGTAATCCTGGTCGAGTAGAGGAGGGCTCACGTGTTCGCGATCAATCTCAGGCGACTCCGCTCGCCAGTGTGCACGACCAAAGAGAACGGACAGGCGCTGGTCGAATTGGCCCTGACACTGCCGTTGCTCTTCCTCATTCTGGTAGGCGTGTCGGAGTTCGCCATCCTCGCGTACGCGGCTATCGAGGTCTCAAATGCAGCCAAGGCCGGTGCGCAATACGCCTCTTACAGTCATGGCTATGCAGCAGCTACCAACTTGGCCAATATTCAGGCTGCTGCAGCCGCAGATGCACACGACATAACTCTGGGGACTACGAGCGCAACGGTCGCGTATCTCTGTTCCGATGGAAGCACTCCCGTCGTCTCAGCTAGCGGCCTCACTGACACATGCACCACCGGCAATGCAGAGCCCTACGTGACCGTCACCACCCAGACCACGATTGATCCGCATATTCACGTTCCTGGCCTCCCCACTACTTTCACGCTGCGCGGCAAGGCAGTGCAGAAGGTATCGGATCAATGAAGTTCCAGGACCTTCGCCGGGAAGAGGGCGCGAACCTGGTCGAGTTCGCCTTCGCCGCTACCATTCTGTTCTCCATGATGTTCGGCATCTTCCAGATGTCGATGGCGCTCTACGTCCATCACTACATCTCGGACGCGGCGCGCGACGCATGCCGCTGGGCCATGGTGCGCGGCTCCACCTCCTGCACCAACACTCCGGGTCTCACCAAGTGCGGTGCGACGCAGGCGGACATTCAGAACTACGTCAAGAACCTGGGCTACGCCGGCATCAATCCCGCTGCATTCACTCCTGCCACGGTGACCAATTGGAACCCCGATGGGACTGCGTGCACCACCGCAGGGTGCAATGCACCCGGCAACCTGGTGCAGGTGGCAGTCGTCTACAACTTCCCCATCGGCATACCCGGTTGGCAGCTCACCACCCTCACCATGCACAGCACAGCTCGCATGATGATCACGCAGTAGCACCGCACCCCAGGTCAGTACTTCCGGCTGCGATCCTCAGTGTTGAGGTGCCGCGCCCGGTCGCTTCGCCGTTTCCATGGGTAAGCTTCGGCGGGTGCGCAGCCCCCAGCCCCTGCGCAGCAGCCGTCCTTTGCGCAACATCCACGCGCCCCATGAGAGGCCGGCCCACACCACCATCGCTGCGGGCAGCACCATCGCAGCGCTCGATCGCTCGAGCGCCAGCCGCAGCACCACGGCAAACCCCATCAGGCCGATGGCACCCAGCGACGCTCCGGCCGCGTCCACACTGGCGGCCGTGCGCGCCCGCGCCAGTCCATCCAGACCAGCCTTTGCCTTGCGCTCGCGCTCGTGCGTCTCGATCAGGCTGGCGCTGGCTGGGAAGATTGCAGGGAAGGCGAGGAAGAGTCCGCCGATCGTCGGGCCAAACCGCCGGGCCACCCCCCACGCAAGCACCGTGGAAACGCCGCCGAAGAGGAAGCGCAGAGCGTACTCGTGGGGCCGTGACTGCTTCACGGCGCCCGGATTCATCTGCACCCGGCTCATAGGGGCCTCACCAGCAGCAGCCACAATCCGGCAGAGGCGGCAAACCACAGCGGCAGCGGCGCGATGGTAGTGGCCAGCGGAGCGCTTGTAATGCATCAGCGCCCAGCTGACCAGCGCCGCATACAGCAGGAAGGCCAGCGCCCCCAGCACCATGGACCGCGCTTCCAGTGCCGCATAGGCCTTCCCGTCGTGCGCAATCGTAAGCACCACGGTGGCGAGTGCAACCGAGGGCGCTGCTCCGAACAGTCCGGCGAAGCTCTTCGGCCGGAAGACGTCACTCAGCATGGCAAACCCGCTCACAACCAGACCGCCCACCATGAACCGGATCAGCAGCTCGCCCATCATCGGCACTCCTGGGAGCGAAGCTTCGTCTCTCGCTCCTTTGTCCCCCTCACGCAGCCTTCTGCGCCTTCTCAATCAGGCGCATTGCCTCATCCGCGCCCTTGCACCCCAGCAGGTGAAACTCCTTGCCCTCCAGCGAGTGATAGTTGACGAAGAACTTTTGCAACTGATCCAGCCAGTCCTCCGGCAGGTCCTTCAGCTTGCGGATGTTCCGATACTGATGATTGGCATCCGCCACCGCGATCAGGCGGTCGTTGCGAACCCGCTTCTTGCCGTCAATCTGCTCGCCTTCGATCACCCCGATCAGACGCGCCGGCACTGCACACCCGGGAAAGGCCGGCTCATCCATCAGCAGCAGCACGTCAATGGGGTCGCCATCGTCGGCGATGGTCTTCGGCAGAAAGCCGAAGTCGTAGGGGAATACCATGCCGGCCGGCAACACCTTACGCAGGCAGAAGATCGACTGATCCGGATCGAAGGCAAACTTGTTCTGGCTGCCCTTGGGGGTTTCGATAATCACCTGGATCAGCCCGGCCTTGCTGTCAATCGGCTGCAGTTTCGTCGGGTTCGCTAAGCCTTTCAATTCCCGCGCTCCATTTGTTAACAGAATGTAAATACTCTGCAAATAGGAGCACACACAACCCTCTTAGGTTGCTCGTAGCGGTTGGCCCCGGCATGCCACGCGCAGCGCTCAATCCACGGCTGGGCAAGGCATACTTTGGGTGGGATGGAGAGAGGAGAAGGCGATGCGCGCGATTCAGTTGACGGATTCCGGCGCTGCTCCGCGCCTGCAGCTGGCTGAGACGGAGCGGCCGACACCCGGCCCGGGAGAGCTGCTGGTCCGGGTGCAGGCTGCCGGCGTCACCACCACCGAACTGAGCTGGTACCCCACCACCCATACCTCGACAGGTGAGCCCCGGCATGGCGCGATTCCCGGCCACGAGTTCTCCGGAGTCATCGTTACCTGCGGCCCGGACGTCACCGGCTTTGTGCCCGGCCAGGCAATCTACGGCATGAATGACTGGTTCGCGCAGGGAGCCACCGCGGAGTACTGCTTGGCTCCTGTCGCCAGTGTGGCCGCGAAGCCGGTCACGCTTAGCCATGCCGAAGCAGCCAGCGTGCCCATCGGCGCGCTCACCGCCTGGCAGGGGCTCTTCGACCGCGCACACCTCCAGCCCGGACAGCGGGTGCTGGTGCACGGCGGCGCCGGGGCGGTAGGACTCTTCGCCGTGCAGCTCGCGCACCTGCATGGGGCGCAGGTGACGGCGACCACCTCGAGCGCCACGCTGGAGTTCGTGCGCGGCCTTGGTGCAGAGCAGGCGCTTGACTACCGGGCAGACGACTTCACCGCCATGGTTCGCGACGTGGACGTGGTCTTCGACACGGTCGGCGGGGACACGCGCCAGCGCTCGCAAGCGGTGCTGAAGCCGGGCGGCACGCTGATTTCGATCGCCGCCGATGGTGAGGTGACCACCGACCCGGTCGCCCGCGCCGCATACTTCATCGTCGAACCCAACCAGCAGCAGCTGGTCGAGGTGGCGGCGCGGATCGACTCGGGAAGCCTGAAGACCTTCGTGAAAGCCGCAGTGCCGTTGGAGCAAGCTGCTGCGGCCTACGCGGGCCAGGTCACGGGCAGTCTGCCGTATGGCAAGACGGTGGTCGTTGTCAGCTGACCTTGATGGAGCCGCTGATGTTTTGGGTGATCTTCACCGAGGGCTGGCAGCTCTGACCAAGGGCAGCCGGGCAGAACTGAACGTCGATGCTGCCGGAGTTCGTCGGGATGGGGAAGCTGGCTGCGGGTGTTCCGCTTACATAGACGTTGACGCTGCTTCCGAACAGCGTGTTGCTGGGTGAGAAGGTGATGGTCGCGTCCTGGACCTCTGCCTCAAACTTCACCGTGTCCCCGGGGGCAGCGGTTGTGCTCTCCGGTGTCAGTTTGTAGTTGTTCTGTGAGTTGTAGTGAACCTTGATGGTCTTCGTCTGCGGCGGCATAGTCTCTCCAGTGTGTTAACTGCGCTCACTTCTTCGGGGAAGGAAGATTGGCGGTGAAATGAGGATCCTTGATCAGCGACTGCAGCTCCGGATCCGTCGCGATCTGGTCCATGGGAAATCCTTTCGATAGCGCCTGGTGCAGATACTCGATCGCCTTTTGCCTATCGCCCATCAGCTCATAGGCCTCACCCACGCTGCTCAGAACAGTGGGATCCCGGGGAGCAAGCGCCAGGGCCGTGCGCACATGGCTGAGCGCCTGCTCGTTTTCCTTGTCATGCGCGTAGTAGGCTGCCAGCCGCGCCACCACATCGGCAGCCTGCGGATTCAGGCGCACTTCCTGCTCTGCCAGCTCCTTTGCGCGCGCCTGCGCGCGCGCTGCACCCTGCTCGTTTTGCAGAAACAGGTAGTCGCTCTCCAGATTGTTCCAGACCAGGTAGTTGTTCGCGTCGATGGCCAGCGCCTTCTCCGTCACTGCGGCAGCTTCCGCATATCGCTTCTCGTTCTGGTAGAGCAGGCCCAGGTTGGCGTAGGCGGCATAACCGGGGTTCAGTGCCAGCGACTTCTTCAACGACTGTTCTGCATCCGCTTGCAGCTTCGTATCCCCGGTGTCCAGGTCAACTGCTGCAAGGTTCAGATACAACTGCGCATTGTCAGGCGTCATCTTGATCGCCTTCAATAGCTGCTCGCGCGACTCTGCAAAGCGATTCTGCCGGTCATAGAAGAGCGCCAGGTTGTTATAGCCATTCCAGCTATCCGGCCGCAGAGCGATGGCCATCTGGAAGGAGGCCTCTGCGTCCTTCAACCGCCCCGCATGCTCGTAAGCGCCGGCCAGGCCGCTCAAGGCATCCGGATTCTTCGCGTCTAGATCAAGTGCGCGCTGAAACTCGCTCAATGCCAGGTCGTGCTGTCCGCTGGTGTCATGAAGCTTGCCTAAAGTTACGTATGCGGAAGGCATACGGCTATCTAATTCAAGTGCTTTCTTTGAATTGGCGAGCGCTTCATTCAGCCAGTTAGGATTTTTATCTATTTGATACTTTTCGCGGTACGCATCGCCTAGCTCCGCATAGGCGAGCGCAAATCGCGGATCGGTTTTGATGGAGCGCCGCAAGGCAGCGATGGCGTCATCCAGGTTGCCGGCCTTGTCATACCGCTGCATGTACCCCAGCGCCTTCAGGTAGTCCTCATACGCGATCGGGTTTCCCTCGCCGCCCGTGGTCTTCAGCATGTCCGGGCTTACATTGATGGCCATCAGCTTGGCCAGCCGCGACACTGCCTCGTTCTGCAGCGTGGACAGATCGCCCGCCTGGTCCTCTACCTCGGCCGAGCCCACCTGGCGCATGTGCTTGGTATCGATCAGGCTGACGTTCATGTGTACCGCTTGGCCTTGACGCTGAACCGTCCCCTCGACGACCAGCGTGGCCCCCAGCTCCTTCAGCGCCTTCTCCGGATCGGTGATCTTGCGGCGACGCACCTCGCTGGTCGGCACGACCCACAGTGACTTATCGCCCGCATCCAGGTTCGAAAGCTTGCCCGCCATGGAGTCCATCAGGCCCTGCACCACCACGTCGTTCTCCGGATTGCTGCCGATGTTCTCAAAGGGCAGCACCGCCACGTGCATCTCGGTAGCGCCGGGAATTACGGCCACCACGCGCTGCCGCACCGCCGGCACCAGCAACAGAAGTGCGGCGGCCAGCAGCACGCAGAGCACGGCGATCACCCACGCCGGTGGCCCACGCCGCACTGGCGTCGGGTTCCACGCCGAGCGTGATGCCTCCGCCATCAGCTTGCTCACCTGGCTGTTCTGCCGTGTTCGCCGGTTGGGAGGCGCTACCCCCGCTGGGGCGCCCGCGGCTGGGGCACCGCTGATCTCCGGCAGCGAGCGCACCTGCTCCAGGTCGGCAATCATCTCGGTACAGTGCTGGTATCGTTTGCCCGGCTGCTTGGAGAGCGCGCGATAGAGGATCGGCTGCAGCGGTTCGGGCGCCGTCTCCAGCCCGCGCGGAGCCTCGTTCAGAATCGCCATCACGATCCCGGGAATGCTCTCGCGCTCCATCGGGTTCTGCCCCGTCAGCATCTCGGCCAGCACCAGTCCTAGTGCCCACAGGTCGCTGCGCTGGTCTACCGCATTGCCCAGGGTCTGCTCCGGCGACATGTAGGACACCGTGCCCGTCATGCCGGTCTGGCTCGCAGTCTGCCCTGTGGCCGCATGCGCCAGCCCGAAGTCCACAATGCGCACCGACCCGGAGTTGGTCAGCATCACGTTCGATGGCTTGATGTCCCGATGCACGATGTGCCGGGCGTGTGCCTCGGCCAGCCCCCGCGCCATCTGCAGCGCAATCTCGACCGCTTCACCCGGCGGTATCGGTCCGCTGCGGATCTTCTGCGCGAGCGATTGACCTTCGTAGAAGGCCATCACGATGAAGGTGCGCCCGTCCGCGGTCTCTTCAATACCGTGAATCACGCCGATGTTGGGGTGGTCGAGCGAGGAAGCGGTGCGCGCCTCACGCAGGATGCGCTGCTTGTCCCGCTCGCTTGCATTTAGATCGGCCGGCAGAAACTTCAGCGCCACCGTTCGTTCCAGCTTGGTGTCCAGCGCCCGGTACACAACCCCCATGCCGCCGGCGCCGGCCATGCCCAGGATGCGATAGCCATTCGCAACCATTTCACCGACAGAGAGTCCTGTTTTCAGGTCAGGCATGGCATCGTCCGCGTGCACAAAGGAGGGGGAAGCGCGCCCGATCCGGCTGCTAAGGTATCGCGGGCTCGATATGGAGCCGATGGTAAGGCCTCAGCAGGGCAGGTGCAATAGTGAGCGGCGCCACTGCAACCACTCGCCAAGTGCTGCACGGTGACTCCCCAGCTAACTCTACAGTGGCAGACTCTCCCCACTCGCCGCGCTTGGCAGCGCGGAGCGCTCGTCTACTGGCTCCGGCATCGCCAGCGTGCAACTGGGTGGAGCATGGCTCGCTGCTGCTGCTGTCTGTCCTGCTCGCGCCCGATACCATGGTCGCAGCCCGCGCTGGCAGTCCAGGCAGAGGGTGCCTGATCGGACAGGCCGGGCAGCGATGCGCTAGCGACCCAATGCCGCCATCCCGCTCGTGTTGTAGCGCTCCCCGGCGGCCACGCCGCGCGGCGCCAGCTCGTCGAGCGACGCTAGCTCCTCCCTACTCAAACTCACCTCGGCCGCTGCGACGTTCTCCTCCAGATAGCTCCTGCGCTTGGTCCCCGGAATGGGCACGATGTCGTCGCCCTGGGCCAGCACCCAGGCCAGCGCCAGTTGCGACGCCTTGACTCCGCGCCGCGAGGCCATCTGCTCGATCCGCTGGACCAGCTCCAGGTTGCGGTGGAAGTTCTCCCCCTGGAAGCGCGGCGAATTCCGCCGGAAGTCATCTGGCGCCAGGTCGTCAAAGCGGCGAATCTGCCCGGTCAAGAAGCCGCGCCCCAGCGGCGAGTACGCCACGAAGCCGATGCCCAGCTCGCGGATGGTCGGCAGGATCTCGTCCTCCGGATCGCGCGACCACAGGGAGTACTCGGTCTGCAGCGCGGTGATCGGGTGCGTCGCATGCGCGCGGCGAATGGTCTCTGCACCCGCCTCGGACAGCCCCAGGTAGCGCACCTTGCCCTCTTCGACCAGCCGAGCCATCGCGCCTACCGTCTCCTCGATCGGTGTCTTCGGATCCACCCGATGCTGGTAGTAAAGGTCGATCGTCTCCACACCCAGGCGGCGCAGGCTGGCCTCGCACGCACTTCGCACGTACGCCGCGCTGCCGTCGATCGCGCGATAGCCTGGGTCGTCCGCCTTGCGCACAATGCCGAACTTGGTCGCGATGCGCACCTTGCTGCGATGGGGCAGCAGCACGCGACCCACCAGCTCCTCGTTGGTAAATGGACCATAGATATCGGAGGTGTCGAAGAAGTCCACGCCCAGCTCCATGGCGCGCTCCAGCGTCGCCTCGGACTCGTAGCGGTCGCCCTGCCCGTAGAACTCCGACATTCCCATGCAGCCCAGCCCCAGCTCGCTGACCTCCAGGCCCTGCGTCCCCAGCTTGCGTCGTCTCATATGCGCGAATATCCTCACCTTGATTCGATACCACACGGCGCCGCGAGATGCCTGAAGTGCAGGCTGCGCCTGCGCCCGCGCTTGCCCTTGATGCGGCTCGCAGGTGATGCTGTCGGTGCTATGTCCACTCCCGCGCTCGCTCCCTTCCGCCTCTCGCCCTTCTTCAGCCCGCGCCCTTGGGGCACGCGCGACCTCGCCCCCTGGTACGAGTACCGTCCGGTCGAGCCGGTGGGAGAGGCGTGGCTCACCGGGCCGCAGTGCCTGGTCGAGACAGGCGATCACCAGGGCCGCACGCTGGAGGAGCTGGCTGCAGCCGAGCCGGATGCCCTGCTCGGCCGGCCGCGCCGCCAGGACGACTACCCTCTGCTGGTCAAGTTCCTCTTCCCGCACGAGAAGCTCTCCGTCCAGGTGCACCCCGACGACGCCATGGCGCAGCAACTCGGTCAGCCGCGGGGAAAGACAGAGTGCTGGTACGTGCTGGAAGGCCGGCCCGGGGCGGCAGTGTCTCTCGGGCTGAAGCCCGGCACAACGCTTGAGGCCATGCGCCACGCCATCGCCGATCACACGCTCGAAGCGCTGATCGAGCAGGTGCCGGTCTCGCAGGGCGACATGATATTCGTCGATGCGGGCACGGTGCATGCTATCGGCCCCGGTGTGGTGCTGCTGGAGACGCAGCAGAGCTCCGACCTGACGTACCGTCTCTACGACTACGGCCGCCCCCGCGAGCTGCACGTCGACCTAGGTCTGGCCGCCACCCGACTCCACACTGCCGCCGGCAAGGTGGCGCCGCAGCCTCGGGGCGGCGGCCAGCTCCTCATCGACCAGGACTACTTCACCGTCGACCGTTTCCCGATCGACGCGCACTCCGCCTACGACTCTGCCGCCGACCCCGGCGTCCACCCCGGCGTGCCCCATACCCTGGTTGCTCTCGAAGGCACTGCCGTGGTCCACGCACCCGGATGCGAGCCGGTCGATTTGCTGCGCGGCCGCGCCGTCGCTATCCCCGCCTGCGTGCCCCACTATCGCGTGGAGTCCTCCGGTCCAGCCGCGATCCTGCGCTCGCAGCCACCTGCTGCGGCTGCGTGACTGAATGAGTAACTTAGAGCGTTACTGAGAAGATTCGGTAATCGCTCTGGCGCGTTAGTTGCATACTCTCGTAACCTCCCCTGTGCTTGAATGGGTCATCTTCCCGGATTGGTAGAGGCGAACTCTGCCCATTTTGGAACGGAGGCTCGTTTCAGAGTGTCGTCCACACCCTGGGAAGTTCAGTTCGGACCGTCGGCTCCCACCGGGACCGATGCGTCTCCCGGTGGAGTGCAGAGGCGCCACGCAGAGCTCCTTGCCTCTCCCCCGGCAGAAGAAGCGGAGCCGATAATGCGAGAGTTGCAGGGCGGATGTGGCAGGGAAGCAGGAACTTGGTTGCGCGGGGCTGTGCTGCTCGCCTTGGCTTCGCTCGCCGGACATGCCGGGCTGGCGCAGTCAGTGCGGCTGGTGCCCAGCACGGAGCGCCTGGCTGGAAACCCCATCACGGGCAGCCCCGGCGATGCCGGCATCGCTACCTCGATCACGTTGAACGGCCCTACCTACGTCGCCGCGGACCTTGCCGGCAATACCTACATCTCTGACACCGGGAACAATTGCGTGCGCCGCGTTGACGGCTCCGGGCAGATCTCTGTCACCGTGGGCCAGCCTACCGGCTCCTCAGACACCTGTCAGAACCCGGGCGGAGTCGACGCAACCGCAGCCAGTGGTGTCTTGCAGCCTGCCGGCATCGCCGTCAGTGCGACCGGCGATCTCTTTATCGCCGATGCCGGCCACAACTGCGTGCGGCGCCTGCCGGCAAACTCGACCGGCATTGGATCGCTGCAGCCGCTGGTCGATACCTGCGCCCGCAACTCCACTACCTCCATCGCACCCGCGCCCGCCGGGCTCGCGCTTGACCCCGCTGGCAACCTCTACATCGCCATCAACGATGTGGCAGACGGTATCTATCAGGTGGTTCGCAGCAGCCCCGCGGACGGGTACGCAACCGCCTGCCTGGTCAACGGCGCACCCTCCGCTGCCGTTCCCACACTCTGCCCCTCGCTGCCGTCTTCTAATCCCGCTGTCGTGCTGGCGAACCCGCAAGGTCTCACGCTCGATCCCGTCGGCAATCTCTACATTGCTGACTCCGGCAACGGCTGCGTGCGTGAGGTAACAGCCGCCGGCCTGCTTGGGGCTGCCGCCGGCCAGTGCGCCAACGACGGCGTCGGGGCACCCAGAACCGCGCTGCAGCGTCCGGTCGGCGTTGTCGCCGACGTGGCCGGGCACCTCTACATCAACGACCAGGGTGCAGCGCGCGTCTTTGAGCTGATCGCCGGCCAGATTCTTCCCGTAGCTGGCAATGGGCTCACCGGCAACTACGCCAGCACCCAGGACGGGCAGGCCGCCGTCAGCGTGCCGCTGAACTCAGCCCAGGGACTCGGCGCGGACAGCACCGGGAACGTCTACCTCGCCGATACCGCCAACAACATCATCCGCAAGCTCTCCCAGGGGCTGCGCTTTCCCAACACGCCGGTCTCCAGCCCCAGCCCGCTCCAGGATCTGCAGTTCCTCATCACCGGGCCGGTCAACCTGACCGCCAGCACCGGCGGCGACTACCAGATATTCAGCAACAACTGCCAGGGCGTGCTGAATGCGCCGCCCGCCCGCACCTGCCAGGTCACACTGCGCTTCCGCCCCACACTGCCCGGTCTGCGCAGCAGCGCACTCACCTTGAGCGACAGCACCACCAGCCCTGCCACCACCTACCATTTCGGCCTGAACGGCATCGGCCAGAGCGCCGAAGCCATCTTCATCTCCGGCACGATCAAGAGCATCGCTACCTCGCTTACAGCAGCCTCGGCCGTGGCCATCGACAGCTCCGGGGATGTGTACTACGCCGAGGGCAACGGCTCTGTCTCCATGCTGGCCTCTGGCTCCAGCAGCCCGACCCAGCTAGTGGGGCCGGGCGGCGGCATCACCAATCCTGCCGCGCTTGCGCTCGACGCCGCGGGCAATCTCTACATAGCCGACTCGACCGGGAACAAGGTGCTGCGCTATGACACCAGCGGCAACCTCAACACCGTCGTCAGCAGCCTGGATAATCCGGTCGCCCTGGTAGTCGATCCGCTGGGCAACATCTACATCGCCGAGGACGGCGCCACCACCGTAGGCGTGCTTGAGGTCTACAGCGGCGGCCAGCAGTCCTTCATCGCCGGACGCGGCGCCAACGCCTCCCCCAATGGCGTGCTGGCCACCACCGCGAAGTTCGTTCATCCCTCGGCTCTCTACCGCGATGCCGACGGGCAGCTCTACGTGGCCGATGCCGGTGGCCGCCGCGTCTACCGCATTGATACTGCGGGACGCATCTTCTTCTTCGCCGGCAATGGCACTGCGGTTGATACCAATCCATCCGACCGCCTGGGCATCGGGCTGGCCGGCATCACCGGCCTGGGCGGCGACCCGGCCGGAGATGTGTACATCGCCGATGGCGCCACCAGCCGCGTCTTCGTCGCCTTTAGCGGCTCCTCGCAGAATCCTTCAGTCTCCGTGCTGGCCGGTACCGGAACCCCGGGCGGCGCCGGCGATAACGGCCCGGCCAACCTGGCAGAGCTCAGCGCACCTTCGGCGGTCGCCGTCGATGGCGCTGCCGATGTCTTTATCGCAGATCCGGGCAATGCCTCTCTGCGTGAGATCACCTACGTCGATCCCACGCTGGACTTTGGCATCGTGCCCGTCGGCCAGACTGCCGGCCCCAAGGGAACCATCCTTTGGAATGTCGGCAACGCCTCGCTCAGCCCCATCGGCACCCGCTTCCTGGACGATGCGGTCAATTTCTCCGTCGACCCGGCCGGCACCGGTTGCGGCAACAGCCTCTCCGCTGGCGCCACCTGCGACCTCAGCTACTTTGCCAACCCCAAGGCGGGCGGCAGCCTGGTCTCGCATGACCACTTCGCGGACAGCTCCGTCAACCCGCAGCAGCTGGTCACCCTGCTCGTGCTCGCGCCGCAGGCCACCATCACCTCACCCAACGTGACGGTGGTCTACGGCGACACCTATACCCTTACCGCGACCGTCGCCGGAAACCTGCCTACCCCGGCCAGCGGAACCGTTACCTTCAGCATCGGCGGCACCGTCCTGTGCGCGGCACAGCCGCTTCCGGCTAACGGCGTCATCACCTGCGCGCCCTCCCCCACCCTGGAAGATGTGGGCGTCTACACTGTGACCGTCTCCTACTCCGGAGACAGCAACTTCCCGGCCGCGACCTCCACCATTCAGCTCACTGTCGTGCCCCGGCCCGTCACCATCACGGCCGATGACAAGACCCGCCCGGTGAACACGCCGAACCCGACGCTCACGGGCACCGTGGTCAACGTCGTCCCTGGACAGAGCATCGTCGCGACCTACAGCACTACCGCCGTGCTCGCGAGTCCGGCAGGCGCCTACCCCATCACGCCGGCTTACACCTTCGGCCCCAACACCAACCCGGCCGACTACACCGTGACCATGGTCAACGGCACACTGACCGTCACTGACACGGGCGGCGGCAACGGTT
>CAXUMX010000075.1:0-14047 GCA_964252395.1 uncultured Acidobacteriaceae bacterium
CGGAGCGGGGCGGGCCGGTTGGGGGCTGCGCTGTTTGCGCGCGACGACAGTGAAGCGGCATAGCGCCTGCCCGGTAGGCTGCCGGTCTACGATCCACTGGCGCAGGTGCCGGGCAGACTGCAATCCAAGAGCGTAGAACGCGCAAGTAAACGGCGCGATGTAGTGCGGGATCATCCACGTCTCGGCCAGCATTCCGGCGCTCAGTACTGCTACGCCGGCGGTGAGCAGGCGCATGCGCCGGTCCTTCAGCGCGAGTGGCAGCAGGAGCAGCGGGATGAGCAGAGTGAATCCGGCATAGAATCCGACAGCGAAAATCAGCTTCCTCGATGCTTCGAGCACAATGCCCAGCGGAGTGCGCTGCTTACGGTAGGCGTCCAGCTCCCACTCGGTGTAGAACTGGCGCAGTGCCGCGTGCCGATACACCGGCTCGGGGCGGGGCTGCTGCCACAGGAAGTGAGGAGCGACGGCGTAAGTCTGCCTATTAACGGTATACGGCTGAATCCAAGGGCTTCCGAAGACGCGGTAGTTGTAGTACGTCATCCACGATCCGCCGAGGACGAGAAGAAGGAGCGGGGCAATGGACCAGCGCAGGACAGTCGAGATCGTAGGCCGATAACGGCCCTTGATCAGCCAATGGAGCAGGGCGAGGCTTACCGGAGTCCCGAGCAGAAGGCCTTCGTAGGGACGGCTGGCCGCCAGGATGATGAAGCCGAGCGTGAGAGGCACCCCATGCCAAAGCTGCGCTGCCGGCACAGGTCTCGTTCTCATGAGTCTGGGTAAGGATCCAAGCACCAATGCGCCACCTAGAGCGGCGATCGACCCTGCGCCGCAGTACGAGTTAACCCAGTACCCGAACAGGCCGAGCCGGAGCACGCAGATGGCGCCGCCCAGCAGGGCCCATCCAGGCGGTAGCCACGCCTGCAGCATCCAGCAGACAGCCGCACACATCAGCGCCGTCACCAGCACCTGGCCGTACCAGGGGTTCCCCAGTGTGCCCTTTCCGAACGCCAGCACCAGCCCTTGCGCGGGGAAGTACATGGACATGTACGTTGGCTTCAATGTGATGTGGAAGCTTTCGAAGTGCTCCCACATGGGCGGCGTCGGGTTCGTCAGGCGCCCCGAGGCATAGGTGTCCGCAGCCAGCAACTCGCTGAAGTCGTCATGGATATAAGGAGTCGGAATCGGACAGAGCGGGATGAGCGCAAGCCTGAGCAGCAGCGCGGAACATCCGACGGCGAAGACAGCGGCGTTCTTGCGCCGTGCGAAATGAGCCAGCGCTCTCTCCAGCCTCCCGAAGAAGAGTCCACCGAGGCGCGGCCACAGAAACGCCAGCGCCGTGGCAATCAGCACAACTTCCAGCTCGATCATCATCAGAGAGGGGCCGCTTTGGGCGAGGCGCGCGTCTGTCATCGAAGTGGGTGTGAGTGTTGGGTCAAGGCCGTGATTGCGACGAGATCGGCTCAGTATTCACCGGAAGGTGCGAGCATGCGGGGGAGTGGCCGGGGTTGTTCCCTACGTGATGTAGCTGGTCACCCTGGTCGCCATGCTATTGAAGGCGGTGTTCAAGCCGTTTGCAACCGACTGCATGCCCACACTGGCTCCGAGCGCGATGAGTGCAAACACAAATGCATATTCGAGCAGATCCTGACCATGTTCCTGCTTGGCGTGCTTCACCAACCGGCTGAGCGCGCCTCTCATGTTACTGGTCATGTCTCCGCTCCCGGATTGTCCTTCGTTAGTGTCTTCGCTCGCACATCGTCCAACAACGAGTGCCGCGACTGCAGCTTCATGGCCCTAGCTGGTGTAAGTGGTGATCTTGGTTCCAATGTTGCCGAATGCAGTGTTGATGCTGGTGGCGACACTCTGCATACCGGCGGTTGCGGCGAAGGCTATGAGTGCCACGACAAGCGCGTACTCAATCAGATCCTGTCCGTGTTCCTGGCCGACGAACTTCTTCCACTGCGCGAGCGAGCACATCAATTTCTGAACCATCTTCGTCTCCCATCAAGTACTGAAAAGGTTTCTTGCTAGCGCGCGGTCCGCAAGCATCTGAGAACCGCGCCTAAACAAAGAGCACCGAAGTATTGCAGTTGACTGGCCCAGCGGAACTACGACGTGTAGGTGGTCAGCTTGGTGCCGATGTTGCCGAAAGCAGTGTTCAGGTTGTTGGCGAGGGTCTTCATGCCGGCGGTCGCAGCGAATGCAATCAGGGCGACGACCAGAGCGTACTCGATCAGATCCTGACCCTCGTCGCTCATCATGAGGTTCTGGATTTTGGCGGACATCAGCATCATCTTGTTCTTCATAAAAGATCTCTCCCGTAAGGTTTCGGTATTCAGTCCTTGGACTGGTTATGCCTTTGATTTAGCAAATGAGGGGCCAATCGTAGCGTGCTCTCTGGCGCTCAAAATGAGGGAGATAAGGCTGTCCGGCGATCGGATGTGTGCACACCAGTAGACAGCGGCTGTTCGATGGATACGATCCGTTTACAAACGCAAATAGCTTCCCGAATCAGCACTCGCAGACTGCCGTCTCTTGGCCTTCTCAGTCGGCTCTTGGACCCTTCATCGCAGGCACTTCCAGCGCCGAGCCCCAGCACTCAATCGATCTGCGAGGTGTGAGCAGGAATCCTTTCGCACTGCACTGTATCGCCCACCCTGGTGCCGGTGCGTGCCAGAGTCCCTGCAGGCAGCTCGAGGACCGAGTGCGCCCTCCAGCAGGCAGAGAGGCGGCGCCGCACGACATGCGCGCGCGTCTTTCTGACCCGCTGCTTGCGGTCGAGAAAGACTAGGTCGATAGGGAAGCGCATTCCGAAGGTGTGCACCGCTTCGCAGGGCAGCAGCCAGAGGCCGTGGCCAGCCTTCAGTTCGCTATGGTCCAGCAGCCCGCGACGGCGTGCCGCGGAGGACGTAGCCAGAGATATGTTGTCTCCCAGGCTTGTCTGCCTGGTCGTGTTCCACGCCCGGTACAGGGAGAGCTCGCGCTTGTCCCTCCGCCGCAGCCAGGTGCTCACCCTCTTCAGGAGACTCGGGCGCGCGGGCGGCGCGAGGTTGCCCCGCCCAGCGGCAGGGATTCCCTCGCGTTCAGCGATGATCTTCATAGGTGCTGCCAGTTTGCAGCGGCTGATCTGCGAATCAGCCCGCTGCCTATGAGGCTACTGCGGAATCGTCGCCGACACGCCAGCGCCAGAGGGGGTGTAGAAGGCCGCCGGGCTGATGCTATTGGTATTCAGTGGCTGCTCCGGCTGCATACTCTGGATCAGTTTCTCTACGGGAATCGCTGCCGGGGCCGCTTCAAGCGGTTTGGCTCCAGTAACGTCGCTGCCCGGGTTGATCATCGCCACTCCGGTATTCGGATTCAGGAACGAATGAGGATACTTGGGCAGCGGCAGAGCTCCACCGCTTGGGATGGGGGCAACCAACTCCGGCGTCACGATCACGATTAACTCGGTGTTCGTCCGGTTCTTGGAGATCGACTGGAACAGCTTGCCCAAGACCGGGATGTCTCCGATGAAGGGAATCTTCTCTAAGGTTGTCGTCTCACGATTGTCCAGCAGTCCACCGATGGCAAAGCTCTGGCCTTCACTCAGCTCCACCTCTGTCTTGACCTTGCGGGTGGCTACCGCCGGCACCGTGAAGCCCTGGATGGTGAGGCCGTTGGTGAAGTCAAGCGAACTCACCTCCGGCGCCACCTGCAGGCGTATGGTGTTGCGCGGCGTGATCGTGGGGATGAAGTTCAGGCGAACACCGAACTCCTTGAACTGAATCGTGACCGCAGCGCTGCCGGTCCCGCCGGTACCCTGGATCACTGGATACGGATACTCGCCGCCCGCCAGGAAGCTCGCCGGCTTGCCATTGGCAGCCAGCAGGTTGGGCTCGGCCAGCACCTGCAACGTGCCGTTGCTCTCCAGCGCCTGCAAGGTCGCGCCAAGGTTCAGGTCCGGACGGAAAAGAAAGATGTTCAGCAGATTGGAGAGGGTAGCCGTCGCTCCTCCGTTGGCGCCGGTGGGGTTGGTAATACTAGGCGGAGAAAACTGCTGCGTCGTCACTGACCCAATGCTGTTCCCTGCACCCAGGCTGAAGACGTTCAGTCCGAACTGCTGCAGCTTGCTGCGATCAACGCTGGCGAAATGGACCTTGAGGAGGATCTGCGGTTCCGTAGGCGGCACATTGACGTAAAGCAGGTTGACTACCTTGCCCGCCGTCCCGGCGATCTGCACGGCGCGATCGGAGCTGTTCAGATCCTTAACCGTGCCGCGCAAAAAGATCAGGCCGTTCTCCGAGGTGACACGCAGATTCTGGCCAGGCAGCTCGGTGCGAAGTTCGCGGCGCAGCGAGTCGATGCGGTCGTTGGCAACAAAGTTGTTGGCGTTCACGGCAACGTTGAAGAATTGCCGGCCGCCTCCTGCTTCCCAGATGATCAGGCTGGTTTCGCCCGGCGCTTTGCCCACCACCATCACTTCGGTGGGGCTGGTCGCCGTTGCTTCTGCTATGTCTCCCAATCCGATCGCCACTCGCTGGATGGGGTGCGCGCTGTCAACCAGCACCGACTTCCCGACGGGAACGAACAGCTGATTCTCTGAGTCCTGGCCGCTGCCTGGCTGGCCGCTGGCTGCCTTCGGCTCTTGTGGATCCTTGGCCGTCTGCGCCGACAATGTCGCTGTAACGGTCATCCCCAGCGACAGCACGCAGCATGAAAGAAATGCAAATCGGTTAAAGGCCTTCACTGCTTCTCCTCGCCCGTGAACTTCGTCTCGCTGCGCTTAGCCCCGTTGAATACCTCGACAAGATAGATCTTCGACGCTGGACGGGCCGCCGGCTGGCGCTTGCCCGCAACGTGCACCTTGGGCGCGGGATTCTGGTCTGCAAAGAGATTTGCAACCATGGTTCCCGGCGTGTGAGCGACCTCCTGGTCGAGCGGGTTCCGCAGCACAAGCTGGATGCGCGTCTGATTGCTCGCCAGACTGAGCACCTCTGCCTGCTCCGGGCTCACCAGCAGATTCACCACCTGCACAGGGTGAGCCTTACCCTCCTGGTCCTTCTGGATATCGGTCCCGGCAGAGAGCACCTCAATGTTCTGCAACAGCGTCTTCACCCTCGGACCATCGGTATTTGCGTTCGCACCGGGCGGGGTCCCGGAGATCAGCACATCTACCCGCATACCCGGCGTGGCGAATCCGGAGACGCCGACCACCTCATCCACCCGTACCGCACAGGCGCGCATGCCTTGACGAATTGTCGCGGCCAGACCGGCACCGGAGCCAACGGCCGCCAGACGGCTGTTCAGCACCGGCTCTCCTTGATAGAGGTCAGAGATCACACCCCGTCCGGCGGCATCCTCCCGGCGCAGGATGGCGCCTTTGGGCAATTCGCCGCCCAGCTCCGCGGTCGAGAGATCCGCGTCGCGAAGCATGGCACCAAGCTTCAGATCGGTTGCCGCCACCACGACACGCGTGGTGTGCGGCCGGGCACCGCCGAGGCGGCTGCCTACGAGCTTGTAGACCAGGAAGCTGCAGGCGGCAGCCACCATGAAGGCGCTGAGAAGGATAGTGAGGAGTCTTCGATTCATTCTAGAGACCTATGGGCTTGCTTCAACGTTCTTCCATGGCAATTGCAGGGCCAAAGCGCCATTCGTTGATGGCCGCTCGAAATGTGCCCGTTAGGAGCACAAACAAGAAAGAGGTGTGCACACGTGTTTACCACCCCGCCGGGCTGTGTAGCCACTGAGATACGCGCACCGGGAAGGGCAGCTGATAGGCGCGGAGCTTGCCCCGAAGGAGGGATGGCCTCGCAATTGCAACCATGTTTCTCAGCGTTGACCAGTGCGCTTCGAGCCGGGGCCCTAGTCGCAGCTTTGCCCGCCTGCTTTAAGCAGTCGGCTGCTAGGGCGGGATGGCCACTCGAGTCGCCTGTGCATCGCGGATTAACTGTTGCTCCGGCGGGGTCACTATCCAGATGCGTTCTTCGATCGTTACCCTCTTCACGGAGCGGCCTCCGGCCCGAACCGGACCGTCGGCCTTCGCCATCTCACTTGTCCTGCACGTTCTGGTGTGCGCTCTGATCCTGGCAGGTCTCAGTCGCGTTCCGCGCTCCCGTAACATCGCCGCAGAGAATCGCTACACCGTGCGTTTGCTGAAGTTGGAGCGGCCGATTCCGATGCCACGCTCGCAGGCGTCCGCCCTCGAAGCGCCTGCTGGCTCTCAAGCATCTGCTGCCGGTGCAGCCTCCGGCCGCGCCGCTGCGCCAGAGCTGACGCGGGCCCAGCCCGCCCCGCAGACCCAGGTGCAGCCGGACCTTACCCCCAACCTGATGCTGCCGCGGGACACACCGATCCCGGCCGTCTTGATGTGGTCGGCACAGAACGCCCACGCTCGGGTAATCGTGGCGCCTGCAGTGCCTCAGCTGCCATCCGCGCGAGTGCACCCGTCGCTCGAGGTCGCAAACAGGGAGCAGACGTTGGCCGAGGTAGAGATGGCCTCGAGTGAGCGATCCATGCAGCTGCCTACGCTGAAGCCAAGCACAACCACTCCCGTGGTTGCGACCACAACGCGGTCCGAAACTGCAGTCGCTGCGACCGTCTCCAAGGCGCTCGGCGTGCCGACACCGGCGCGCGTCATCTCGCTCTCCGATCTGGAGATGCCGCAGGGAACTGTGGTGCTTCCGCCGGCGAACGAGGCCGCGGCCGGCGTCGGCCTCGGCATTGCTCTCAGCCACGGACTTGGAACCGGGCAGACCGGCACCGGCACTGCCCAGGGGCAGAGCGATACCGGCGGGGGCAAAGGGCTGCGAGGCACAGCGGGGCAGGGGACTGGTAGCGACGGCAATGCAGCAGGAACGGGCGGCCCCGCAATGGCGACGGGTGCCGGGGGACCCGGGGGGAGTGCAACCCCACCGGGCGCCGGCAGTGATGCGGAGCCGGATGTCACCCATCTGCGGCTGAGGCGTGATGGGAAATTCGGGGTCGTCGTGGTCGGCTCCTCGATCGACGCGGCCTACCCGGAGGCGGCCGGGGTGTGGGGCAGCCGGCTGGCCTACACCGTGTACTTGCATGTCGGCCTGCCGAAGACCTGGATTCTGCAGTATGCCCTGCCACGGGACTCAGTTGCCGCGGTCTCAGGCACGGTGACCCGACCGGAAGCGCCCTGGCCCTACGACATCGTGCGGCCGCATCTTGCGCTGGGTGACGTCAACGCGGATGCCGTAATGGTGCACGGCATCGTGAATGCGGAAGGGCACTTTGAGAAGCTCGGCGTGGTCTTCCCGCTGGAGTTTGCGCAGACCAAGTTCCTGCTACAGGCGCTTGAGCGATGGCAGTTCCGGCCGGCTACCCAGAATGGCCAGATCGCAGCTGTTGAAGTCCTGCTCATCATCCCTGAAGAATCGGACTAGACATCCGCCAGCAGCCACGCTGCTACCGCGCAGCGGCTATTTTCCGTCACCGGGGAGGATTGCCTTCAGAAACCGATTGAGCGTCTTACGGTCCGCGGCATGAGTCGTAAGCCCGCTGCTTCCGGAGGCTGCCGGCGTACTGGGTGGGACAAACGCGAAGCCGACACCATTCTCACCGGCTCGCACCACGCGCGACTGTACGGCTACCGAGATAGACTCGCCCAGCTTGCCGCCGTCCGTCCTTTGCAGCGTCATCATCACCAGCGTGCCCGGATACCAGCGCTCCTTGGTGTCCAGGAAGAAGCCAGATTCGCTGATGTTCTGCACCCGGTGACTGATCGGATTTGAGCCGTCCCAGTAGTACGCAACCAGGGAGGGTGCATACTTTCTGCCGGCTCTTCGGCGTTCTGCCATGGCCATACGCTCGAGCAGTCTCCGCAATGGCTTCATCGTCTTGGAGGTCTCCGCCTCATGATTCAGAGAGACTGACCCGGGCAACCGGCTCCTCGCCCATACGCACGCTGCTTCTCACTTCCGGTGTGCTCGACTGCAAAAGGTGTTCCATCTGTTCGGCCGGACAGATCAGGAGCTGATCGCCCGGCTGGGTCTGCGACGAGTAGATGGTATGGGTGGGCAACTCCAGCACGCTCGTCGCATGAATGCGCAACGGAGCGATCCGGAAGCGCGGGAAGTATTCGATCTGGTGCACCACACGCCGGTCCTCATCCAGGTAAATGAGATCGAGTGGGAAGAGCACGCCGAGCGTATGCACGCCGCTTGAGGGGACCACCCAGATCCCCTCGTCGAAGCGCAGATGCAGCCTCCCGATCAGACCGCGCAGGCGGCTGAACGTAGTATTTGCGGCGGTCACCCGCAACGCCAGGAAACACTCGCGTGTCTGGTTGTATACGCAATAGCTTTGTCGTTCCATGCTGTTTCCCCGCCCTTGGCTCCTGGCCGGCATCGGGGCGACCCTTCCTGGTACGTGCTGCGGTAGTGGTGACAAAGCGGAGATGGCCCCGGCGAGACGTGAGAACAAGCCCCGGCTGCAGAGAAAGCACCCGTTGCGAGTGTCACGGGGCCGGCTCGCCAGCAGGCGCTCAGCCCTTCGCGCACGCCGCAAGCCCAGCACGGGAGTGCGGCGTCGTGCGATCACAAGCTCCGGTGCGATGGAGCAGTTGATCGATGTTCAGCCATTCTTCGGTTCAGCTAAGTGGCGAAGTGCGAGCCTACTGGACTCGCGTACGACGGCGCTGGATCAGGAAGAAGAGCACGATGATGAAGAGAACGGCAGCAATTAAGCGAATGATCGTGACATTGTCCACGTTTGTAATCTCCTAGGTTTGATTAGTTGAGAAACTTCTGGAACGACTCCGACATGATGATGGCCGCTGGCCCCAGAGTTACCAGGAACAGCGAAGGAAAGATGAACAGCACCAAGGGAAAGACCAGCTTCACGGTTGTCTTCGCCGCCTGCTCCTCGACTTGCTGACGACGCTGGGTGCGCAGCGTCTCTGAATGCACGCGCAGGGTCTTCGCCACACTTGTGCCGAACTGCTCGGCCTGGACCAGAACGGCAACCAGGTTGCGGATGCTGGGCACGGCGGTGCGCTCCGCCAGGTGCTTCCAGGCCTCCGCGCGGGGCCGGCCGGCGCGCTGCTCGAGCACGACAAGGGAGAGCTCGTCGGCAATCGGGGGGTGCGCCTGACGCAGCTCCTCTGCTGTCCGCAGCGTCGCCTGGTCCAGACTGAGACCCGCTTCAATGCATATCACCAGCAGGTCGAGCGCATCAGGAAGACCGAGCCGGATCTGTTTTTGCCGCAGAGCGATGCGCCGCCCCAGCCAAAAGTCGGGCGCGAGGAAACCCAACGCTAGGGCGGTGGCATACATGAAGAACGGTCCCAGGCTGCCCAGACCACTGAGGAGCGTGATGGCACAGAAGACGAGCGGGACCAGCACTTTGGCTCCGTAGAACATCTTCAGAGCGGCCTCTTCGCGGTAGCCGGCCCGTATCAGCCGCTGCTGCACGACAGAGACCTCTTGCGAGCTCTTCGGCAGCACCCGCTCCAGCTGCTCCACGGCGCCGCCAAAGGACTCTCCGGTGCGCTGCAGCACGCCGCGCATCCCGGTGGCCTGCTGCACACGCGGGGAGATCACGAGCGAGAGCCGCTTGAGCATCGCTTCCCGATAGAACAGCAGCAGTCCGCCGCTGGCGACCAGCAGGAAGATGACCAGGAACGAGAATATGACCAAGCCCATTCGTATCGCCTCAGACTTCCATGTTCACAATTTTGCGAATGATCAAAGCCCCGGCGATGGTCATTCCCGCTGCTGTGTAGAGCAGCTTGATACCGATCGCACGCGTCCACAGCAGACTCATGGTGGTCGGGTTGACGAGGTAAAGACCGACGCCCAGGACGATCGGCAGGAAGGAGAGAATCCATCCCGTCAGCCGGCCTTGCGCGGTATACGTGCGCACTTCGCGCTTCAGCCGGAAGCGATCGCGGATGACCAGGCTGGCCTTGTCCAGAACCTCAGCCAGATTGCCGCCGCTCTCCTTCTGGATGAGGATGGCGGTGGTCACCATCCGGAGATCCTGAAGCGGGACGCGAGTGACCAGGTTCTCCATCGCTGTCCGTAGCTCCAGCCCATAGTTCTGCTCGTCGAAGCATGTCCGGAACTCAACTCCAAGGGGATCGGGGCTCTCCCGCGCCACCACGCCGAGCGCCGCCGACATGCTGTGTCCGGCACGCAGCGCGCTCACCATCAGGTCAAGCGCCTCCGGCAGGCCCTGCTCGAATTTGTTGAAGCGCTTCTGCCGCTGATGCAGGACGTACACGAACGGGGCGGCACCGAGCACTAGCCCGATCAGGATGGAAAAGATCGCGACGCCGCTGCGCAAGTAGAGCAGAAACGCGGGAAAGACAAAGCATGCGATCGAGATCAGCAGCAGGCCGCCTGCGGTCCACTTCACATCGGCCTGGTATAGCAGGATGCGCAGACGCGGCGCCAGCTCCAGCCTTAGCAGCCAGCGATTCAGCCAGGGGACCGCACTCAGCAGCTCGTTCTTGCGGACGTCGACGATCGAGTCCTGGGCGTGCGCAGCCCCGGTGGCCAGCGCCGACTCGAGCGTCGCCAGCACCTGCTTGGTGCGCTCCGACGCGCCCGTGCCGCTCGCCACCAGGAGCAAGGTGGCGACCGCGAACACTCCGCAAAATACGAGCAACAGTAAAAGCAACATACGGCTATCCTTGACAGCTTTCGTCGAAGCGGAAGGAGAACATCAGTTCACCTCGAGCGTCTGTTCGAACATGGCGGGCGGCAGCACGATGCCGGCGACGCGCAGCCGCTCCAGGAACTTGGGGCGAATGCGCGTGGGCTGGAAGGTGCCGATCACGCGGCCGTCCGGGCCGATGCCGCGCTTGGTGAAGGAGAAGATCTCCTGCATGCTGAGGACGTTCTCCTCCATGCCGGTGATCTCGGAGATGCTGACCACCTTGCGCGTGCCGTCGCTCATGCGCGAGACCTGCACCACGATGGAGATGGCCGACGCGATCTGTTGCCGCACCGTCCGCTCCGGCATGTTCAGGTTCGACATCGCGACCATCGACTCCAGGCGGCTCAGGGCATCGCGCGGTGTGTTCGCGTGGACGGTAGTCATCGAGCCCTCATGGCCCGTGTTCATCGCCTGCAGCATGTCAAAGGCCTCTTCACCGCGCACCTCTCCGATGATGATGCGATCCGGTCGCATACGCAGGCTGTTGATCAGCAGCTGCCGCTGACGCACCGCGCCCTGACCTTCGACGTTGGGAGGCCGTGTCTCCAGCCGCACAATATTCTGCTGCGCAAGCCGCAGCTCGGCCGCGTCTTCGATGGTGACCAGACGCTCATTGTTGGGGATGTACTGCGACAGAATGTTGAGGAAGGTCGTCTTTCCTGCGCCGGTACCGCCGGAGATCAGGATGCTGATGCGCGAGCGCACGGCGGCGGCCAGCATCTCCATCATCTCGGGCGAGATGCTCTGCAGTTGGACCAGCTGATTGGCTGCCAGCGGGCCAGTGCCGAAGCGGCGGATCGAGAGTGCCGGCCCATCCAGAGCCAGCGGCGGAATAATCGCATTGACGCGGGAGCCGTCGGGCAGCCGCGCATCGACCATGGGGGTCGATTCGTCCACGCGCCGTCCCACCCGCGAGACGATCCGGTCGATGATCTGAAGCAGGTGGCGATCATCCCGGAATGAGGTTTGCACACGTTCGAGGATGCCGCCTTTCTCGATGAACACATGCTCGCGGCCGTTCACCAGGATGTCTGAGATCTTTGGATCGCCAAGCAGCGGCTCGAGCGGTCCCAGGCCGAAGACCTCGTCGAGCAGGTCCGACTGCACCCGCTCCTGCTCAGTCAGGCTCAGCGGCACCTTCTGCGCGGCGATGATCTCCACCACCATACCTGCTACGGCCTGCCGTGCCTGGCTGTTGTTCACGCGCGAGAGCTTCTCGAGGTCGAGCTTCGAGATCAGCACGCGGTGTACATCGGCCTTTAACTGATCCAGGTTGAGTTGCTCCACTATGAACCTACCCGTCGTCCTGCGGCCCAGGGGCCTTATTGTCCGAAGAGGCCGAAACGCTTCTTCTTGTCTGTTTCTGTAGGCAAGCCGCATGCCGTTCTGGCCATCTGCCGGATTACCCGTGAGATCGGAGAGTCGTTGCTGGCCAGCGGCGTGGCCGTGTTCTGCGCCTCGCGTACCGCGGCGTAGTCGCTGGGAATCTTCCACTGTGCGGGCCGGGTCAGGGCCTTGGTGACATGCTCGTCGTCCAGACCAAGCGCGCGCGGGCTGTAACGGTTCAACACGATCTCCAGCTGCGCGCCGCTGGTACGGAAGAACTCGGTGATCATGCGGTTGGAGTTGCGCAGCTCCGGGATGCTCACCTGGGTAATGAGATAAAAGGTGGACGCCTCGTCCATCAGCGCCTTACTGTGCAGACCGCGCCGCCCGCCCAGATCGATCACCACGTACTGGAAATCCTGGCGCGCGACCAACAGCAGCCTGTCCACGGCCTCATCGCTGGGCCGGAATGAGGTGTAGCGGTCCGGCGCTGGCAACACCGACAGACCGGATTCGTGCTTCACCAGCAGCTTGGATAGGAAGTGAGAATCGAGCCGGCCTACCTCCTGCAGCGCGTTGACCGTCGAGAACTGTGCATTGATCCCAAGTTCGATGGCTGCGTCGCCTAGAGGCAGCGCGAGATCGACCAGGATCGTGCTCTGGCCTGACTCGCGGGCGAGCGCGACGGCGAAGTTGCTGGCCACGGTGGTTGCGCCGGAGCCTCCCTTCGCACCGGCGAAGACCAGCAGTTTGCCCAGGGTCTTCTTGCTGACGCGCGGAGCGGGGCGCCGCACCGATGCACGGACCATGGCCTCGGCCAGTGTGCTGTGCGCGATGGGCTGCGTCAGGTACTCGCGGGCGCCGGCGCGCATGCAGCGGACCAGCATCTCCGGGTCTGCCTGCGAGGAATACACCATCACCGTCGAGGAAGAGTTGCCGCAGATACCTTCGACCAGATCCAGAGCATGCTCCGGATTCGAATCCAGCTCCACGATGATCACGTCGAAGTCCTCGGCGAGCAGACGCGGCAGGTCATCGAGTCCCGGATAGGCGGCGATCTCGCGTGCCAGCTGGCTCTGCGGCCCAGCCAAAGCACGCGCCACCGCCTTGCGCCGCTGCTCTTCCGGCCCGATCAGCGCCACGGAAAGCACGTGAGCCCCCAGCGCGTCGGAGTCCTGTGTAGACGTCGGCATCACGAAATCGCTACTCCTCGCATGTACTGTTACAAATACCCTGCTGTTTGAACCTGCATTCGATACTTAGCACTGTTGCTGCAGCGCGGTCTCTACACCCGACGATGCAGAGGGCATGATCAACGGGAGAAGAACGAGAACAAGGTGCCGATGGCAATAGCCGGCGCGTATGGCATCTTGCGCGTGCGCGGATTGGACAGCAGCAGCTCCGGGTGCGGGCCCAGTCCCCGCTTGCGCATGCCGAAGATCAGATCCCCTGTGCCCCCGAATAGCTCCCCCAGAAACCCGCACGCTGCGGCCCACCCCAGCGCGATGATGCCACCGGCGATGCCCGTCACGACCAGAGCAACCAGTAGCTGGCTGGGGCCTACCCACGCGCCAATGGCCGCGCACAGCTTCACGTCGCCCATACCCATGCCGCCCATCCAGGCGAAGACACCGAAACACACCAGCCCCATCACAAGGCCGAGCAGGCTCTGCCCGACGCCATGGCCACCTTCGCGCCAGGCCGACACCATCACCCCGGCGACCGCGAAGGGCAACACCAGCCAGTTGGGGATGCGGCGGCTGCGCAGATCCGTAAAGACGGCCACGGCGAGAACAGCGATAGTTGGCCACCAGGCCACGGAATGCATTGAGTGGAACCTCTCACTTCAGACGAGGACACAGGAGCAATTCCGGAACCAAATGGAAAAAGCAGCCAAGCCGCACGATCCGAAGGCCACAGGCGGCCTCATTTGCACTTCGGTGTGCACGGGAGTTTACAGAGTCGCCGGGGGAGTGGCGCACCGCATATACACCGCTGTACCAACTGCTGAGAGAGGATTGCCTGTTTACCGGAAGAGTAATGGCAGGTCGGCAAT
>CAXUMX010000076.1:0-13780 GCA_964252395.1 uncultured Acidobacteriaceae bacterium
CTTCTGGGTGGCTACGGCGGGCGCGCTGGGCTGCAATCTGGGTTCGGTGCTCGCGTATTGGGTAGGCGCGTGGGGCGGCCGTCCGATGGTGGAGCGCTTTGGTCGCTACGTGCTGCTGAACCATCACGATCTGGATCGAGTCACTCGTTACTTCGAGCGATTTGGAGGCATAACCGTCTTCTTCGGTCGTCTGCTGCCGGTGGTGCGCACCTTCATCGCGCTGCCTGCCGGCATCGCCCGGATGCCGCAGCTCCGATTTCACGTGTACACCTTTCTCGGCTCCTGGCCCTGGTGCTACGCCCTGGCGTATGTGGGCATGAAGCTGGGCGCCGGTTGGGACTCTGACCCGCGGTTTAAGGCCACCTTCCACCGCTTCCACCTGGCAGTCGAGATCGCGCTACTTGCCGGCATCGTGTGGTTCGTATGGTCGCACTGGCGCGGCCGCACCGGCAGGGCGGAGCAGACCACGGCAAGGGCCTGATCGGTCACCAAGACTGAGCGTCTTTTTCTCTTATGCACCCGGTGCGCTGAGCTCGAGAGAGTCCATCCTTGAAGGCGGGAATCTGCCATTCAGAAGCCGCCCTGCGCACTTGGCGGCCGGCCCATTTGCCAAAGCAGGTGTGCGGGCTTCACACTAAACAATTGAGCCAGAGCATTTTTCAGCACTAAGGTAGTCGGGCCGTGTCGGGGCTCCTGTTCTTCCGGATCGACCGGCATGAGTTCCCGGAGGCACCGGGTCCGCAACAGTTTTGCTTCAGAAGTTTGCTCCACGAGGCATTTCCCGCAAAGGATGGATCAGCAAGCAATGACCAGTTCGAAAGACAGCGGCCAAGACGCCGCTGCCGCACAGACGATAGCGCCGGCCAAGGGCAAGCTCGGGGTAATGATTCCGGGCATGGGTGCAGTAGCCACAACGCTGATCGCAGGCGTGGAGGCAGTGCGGCGGGGCTTTGCGAAGCCCGTAGGTTCAGTGACACAGATGGGGACTATCCGGCTGGGCAAGCGGACCGACAACCACACCCCGCTGATCAAAGACTTCGTGCCTCTCGCAACGCTTGACGACCTGGTCTTTACCGGCTGGGACATCTTCGACGTCAACATGTACCAGGCCGCCAAGACAGCAGCGGTGCTGGAGCGCGATCACCTGGACCAGATCAAGCCATTCCTCGAGTCGATTCAGCCCATGCCGGCCGTCTTTGACCAGCATTACGTCAAGCGGTTGAGCGGCAAGCATGTGAAGACGGGACGCAGCAAGTGCGATCTGGCCCAGCAGGTGCGCAACGACATCCAGCAGTTCAAGACCAAGACGGACCGCCAGGTGATGATCTGGTGCGGGTCGACCGAGATCTTCCTGGAGCCGACGGCGGTGCACCAGTCCCTCGCCGCCTTCGAGAAGGGGCTACTCGACGACGATCCTTCCATCGCACCCTCGCAGATCTACGCCTACGCCGCGCTCAGCGAAGGCATCCCCTTTGCCAACGGCGCGCCTAACCTGACCGTCGACTTTCCGGCACTCCTGGAGCTCTCCAAAAAGACGGGCGCCCCCGTCTGCGGCAAGGACTTCAAGACCGGACAGACGCTGATAAAGACGGTTCTCTCCCCAGCCTTCAAGGCGCGCATGCTGGGGGTCAGCGGCTGGTATTCCACCAACATCCTGGGCAACCGCGATGGTGAGGTGCTGGACGATCCTGAGTCCTTCAAGACCAAGGAAGAGTCGAAGCTGGGCGTGCTGGACTACATACTGCAGCCGGAGCTTTACCCGGACCTATACGGCGATATCTACCACAAGGTTCGCATCAACTATTATCCGCCGCGCGGTGACAACAAAGAGGGTTGGGACAACATCGACATCTTCGGATGGCTGGGCTACCCGATGCAGATCAAGGTGGACTTCCTCTGCCGCGACTCCATCCTGGCAGCTCCGCTGGCGCTGGATCTGATCATGTTCCTCGACCTGGCCTCGCGCACCCCGGAGCTGAAGCACCGCGGCATTCAGGAGTGGCTCAGCTTCTTCTTCAAGTCACCGATGACAGTGCCGGGCCTCTACCCGGAGCACGACCTCTTCATCCAGTCGATGAAGCTGAAGAACACCCTGCGTCACATCATGGGCCAGGAGCTGATCACGCATCTGGGCCTGGAGTACTACGACTAAGGAGCTCTCATAGATCAGGCAGACACGACAGGGCGGCCCCTTGGATACCGCGGGCGCCCTGGCTGCGTCTAAAGGGGAGTAGGAAGGCCAGGGAGGGCTCACCCTCCACGGGCGTATCCTGTCTAAAGGAACGCCGGCGTTTCCCCGCGCGTTGGGAATCTGCCGGCTGGGCCTTTCTTCTGAGGTGGTGCGCCATGCAGGTTTCCGAGTCTCGCGTCGGGTCTCGCGTTCGTTCTAAGTCAACAAAATTGCTGCTGCCGGCTCTGCTCGCGATGGCAACGATCGCTCTCCAGGCGCAGCAGCCTGCCGCAAATGCGGGGTCAGGCGATAGCCAGCCGGCATCTCAAAGCCCGGCGACCTCCGCACCAGGTTCGACTTCCACGCAGAGGGACGCAAGCCAGCCAAACGCAACCGCAAACCGGTCCAGCGCCGCGCCCGACTCGAGTCAGCCCGCTCCTGCCGCCGCGCAGAGTCCAGACCAGGCAGCCCCCGCCCCACCGGCGCAGCCTGCTGCGGATACCAGTGCCGCTCAGCCGGACAAGTCCGCTGGCAAGAACGACAAGAAGAACAAAAGCTCCCACCAGGAGAGCACCGCAGACGCGGGCAAGCCGACCGCGACTGCCGCTGCTGCCCTGCCTGAGGCGAACATCAAGGCCAAGAAGAACGAAGCGCCTCAGCCCGGTCCGGATGGCACCATGCCCGGTGTGAAGAAGGGCAGCATCGACGATGTGAACGCAGTGGGAACCCGCGACATTGGGGGCCGCGGTCTGGGCAACTGGTACTCCACCGAGACCGAGATCAAGGAAGGCAAGGGCTACTCGCTCGAGATTGAGAAGAGCGTCAAGTTCATTACCGATCCGGTCGTGACCGAGTATGTGAACCGCATCGGTCAGAATATTGTCAAGAACTCGGACGCGAAGGTGCCGTTCACCATCAAGGTGATCGACTCGGATGAGATCAACGCGATGGCGCTGCCGGGTGGCTTCTTCTACGTCAACAGCGGTCTGATTCTCTCTGCCGACAACGAAGCGGAGATGGCCGGAGTGATGGCGCATGAGATTGCGCACGTGGCGGCTCACCACGCCGTGCGTGAGCAGACTCGCCTCAACTACGCGCAGTTCGGGACTATACCGCTGATCTTTGTAGGCGGCGGCTTGGGCTACGGCATCTACGAGGCTGCCAGCGTCGGCATCCCCATCACCTTCCTGCAGTTCTCACGTGACTTCGAGCGGCAGGCAGACTTCCTCGGCCTGCAGTATATGTATCGCTCCGGCTACGATCCGCAGGCCTTTGCTGCTTTCTTCGAGAAGATCCAGCACTTGGAGAAGACCAAGCCAGGTCTGGTCGCGAAGACCTTCTCCGATCATCCGCAGACACCAGATCGAATTGAAGCAACGCAGACAGAAATCGCACATCTGCTGCCGCCGCGCGATGAGTACGTCATCACCACATCAGAGTTCGATGACGTGAAGGCGCGGCTGGCCAGGATCGAGAACAAGCGCAAGCTGCGCGATGGTCAGGACACAAAGAAGCCGACACTGCGGCGCGCGTCGAACGCGCCGGATGCAAACGGTCAAAGTCCGAGCGCCCAGAATCCGAACGGGCAGACGACAACGGACGACGATCGCCCGACTTTGCATCGCCGGGATAACTGATCGTCATACGCAGCACGGTAAGACAAAGCGCATCCGGAGACCGGCAACGGCTCTTCGGATGCGCTTCCTGGTTTTGGAGGATTGAATCGTGTCCGGGTGTCCCACAGCCTTAGGGGATGCTGAGGGTGATGGTGTTGGAAGGCTTGCTAGCAACGCCATCCGCGCCCACCGCGACTACCTGATATGCATAACTATGCCCAGACTGGACCGAACTGTCAGTCCAAGCCATGGAAGCTGCGGTCGTGGTTCCTACCTCGGCATATTGGGTTGATCCTGTGGGTGCGCGCTCGATCTCGTAAGAATCTACCGCCACCGGTGTACTTGACGGCGCGCTCCATTTCAAACTGGCTGCATGGGACGTCACCGGCTGCGTCGCTGTCTCTGAGAGCGCCACTCGCGCGTGACCAGTATTGGTGTAGATGGTCAACGTCGCTTGGCTTGCACTTGATTCGGGCTGGGCCACCACGCGAAGGGTGAGGGTTTGGCCCTTGCTGAGCTTGACTGGAAGGGCAGTTGGTGTGGAGAAGACCGCGGTTGAAAAAAAATCCCTGCGGATCGTGACTGACGAGGCTGTTGCAGTGATGGTCAGTGGCTGTGAGGAGACGTTGCCCTTCGAACCGTTGAAGCTGAGAGCATTCGTCGACAGTGAGATGCCGGAGGAGGTGCCGGCCCAGCACGGAGCTGCGAGCAGGCTCGCAGCCAGGGAAAGAATGAGATAAGACGGCTTCACAGCAGAGACTCCTAAGCAATGGGGGATTTGGGGGAGCGGGGATGGGAGTATCGGCGACACACACGAACGAGAGACGTCCGCTTCCTTTCTAGCAAGCAGACTAATGGCTATCATCCTTATAGGAAAGCAGGGCGCATTGCATGGTTTCTCAGGTTTAGGCGCGCCGTGTCATAACTACGCAGTCGCTCCTGGAGATACGCACGCGACTTACATACATTTTCCGGAAAAAGTACACAAAAGGGATGAGGAAATCTTTTGCATTTTTCTCTGACTTATCACGCGATCGCCGCCCGGGAGCAGGGCGCACAGCAATGTCCGATGGAAAAGTTGCAGGATCGGCGCCCAGCGGAGGATAGGCAACAGGGCCGTACGCCGGAGAGAAGGCGTAAGAACCCGGAAGCGCAACAGCAATGGCCGGTGCTTTCCGCCCGGCCCGGAAACTTCCCTTGCTGGCCGGGAAGAAACAGGGTATATACAAGACGCCGGGTCCGCAGTGCTACCCGGGAGGAAGTTCCCCGGAAAGGAAACGATCTCCGATGAAAGCACAGACGAACGGCCGCCCGGCGACGCAGGAACCGCGCGAGGTGATGGATATCCGCCAGGCCGCGGACTACCTCGGCATCAGCGCAGACACACTCTATAAGTATGCTTCGGAGGGCTTCGTGCCCGCCTTCAAGCTAGGCAATCGCTGGCGCTTCAAGCGCTCTCGGCTGAACGAATGGATGGACCAGCAGAGCTCCGGTGGGAATCAGCCGGCTCCGATCGCTGAGCCGAAGCCGGCGCGGAGCAAGAGCAAGCCGGTCCAAAGCGTGAGGCCCGCACGGCGGAAGAGCAGCGCCCGCTGACGCTCCTCACTCCATGTGACCGCGCCTGTTGCGGCCGACTCCTCGCAACTCCACCGCCCCCGCTTCGCCGACCTCTGCAATCTCGATCGACATGACCCAGCCTGTCATGAACTATCGCTCACGCCTGCGCCGTCTGCGCGCCACTATGGCGTCGCAGCGCATTGCGGCGCTGCTTGTTACGCATCTCCCGGATGTGCGCTACCTCAGCGGCTTTACAGGTTCGAACGCCGCGCTCGCCATCACCCCGAAAGCCGCCGTGTTGGTGACCGACGGCCGGTACACCGGGCAGGCAGCGGAGCAGGTAAAGAGTGCTGATGTGCGCATCGCGCGCGGCTCTGCTATGACAGAGGCCTGCCGCTGGTTGGCGGCTACGCGCATCGGGCACGCCTACTACGATGCCGAGGCGACCACAGTAAAGGCACTCGAGGCCATGCAGTCTGCGGTGAAGGGAAGCGTCAAGCCCGCGCGCAGCTTCTTCCGTCCGCTCGCATCCTCGCTGGTGGCTAAGCAGCGCATGGTGAAGGACGTTGCCGAGGTGACGTGCATGGCCGACGCTGCAGCACTGGGTGTGCGGCTCTTCGATCAGATATTGAGCGTGATGCGGCCGGGCATCGCCGAGAGCGCCGTGGCTGCGGAGATCGAGTATGCGGCGCGGCGCAGCGGGGCGGAGGGCATGTCATTCTCCACCATTGTTGCCAGTGGACCACGGTCTGCTCTCCCGCACGGAACGGCATCCCAGGCGAAGCTGCCACGCCGCGGATTCGTCACGCTCGATTTCGGTGTTATTCTCAACGGTTACTGCTCCGACATGACGCGCACCGTGCATATGGGACGTGCTTTTGGGCGCGAGCGAGAGGTATATGACGCGGTGCAGGCAGCACAGGAGCATGCGGTAGCCGCGGTACGGGCTGGAGTTACGGCCGCGGAGATCGACGAGGCGGCGCGCAGTGTGCTGCGCCAGGCAGGATTAGCAGAGCACTTCACGCATTCGACCGGCCACGGTGTCGGGCTAGAAATTCACGAGTCGCCGCGTATCGCCGCTGGCCAGGAGACTTTGCTAAGCAAGGGGATGGTCATTACCATCGAGCCTGGCGTCTACCTGGCTGATGCGTTCGGCGTGCGGATTGAGGATACGGTCGTGGTTGAGCCGCGCGGAGCGCGTGTGCTGACTCCGGCTACCAAGGCATGGATCGAGCTGTAGGCAGCAGGAACGCACGAGAACGGGAATAGATTGGGAAGCATGAATCCGGAAGAGATAGCAGAGCTGAAGCAGCTCATCGAGTTTCTCAAAGAAAACAACATCGGCGAGTTCGACCTGGAACGGGGCGATCTGAAGGTGCGTCTGAAGTTTCTCGGCGCGACCGCGGTCCAGCAGCCGGACTTCTCGCAGCTGGCGCAGCTTATGAGCGCGCAACAGCATGCACATCCTGCACCTCCCGGCCATGCGCCTCATCCGCCTGCGCCGCACGTAACTCCTGCCAGCGCTGCCCCCGCTACGCCTGCGCCCGCAGGTGCGGACGAAGACGCTGGACTGCATATCGTCAAGTCTCCAATTGTCGGCACATTCTACGAGTCTTCCGCGCCGGGCGCACCCGCCTTCGTCAAGCCCGGAGACCGGGTCGAGGCCGGCCAGGTGCTCTGCATCGTCGAGGCGATGAAGTTGATGAACGAGATCGAATCGGATGCCACCGGCGAGATTGTGAAGCGCTTCGTCACCAATGGCCAGCCGGTCGAGTATGGTCAGCGGCTGTACGCGGTGCGGCAGGGCTAAGGGCCGGAGCTGGCCGTCACTAGCAGCAGCAAAGGGAGCTCATGTTTCGTAAGGTCTTGATCGCCAACCGCGGCGAAATCGCGCTCCGCGTCATCTGCGCGTGTAAGGAACTCGGCATCCGCACCGTCGCCATCTATAGCGAGGCGGATCGCAACTCGCTTCACGTCCGCTTCGCGGATGAGGCCATCTGTATCGGGCCGCCGCGCTCTTCCGAGAGCTACCTGAATGTTCCGGCGGTGATCAGCGCCGCTGAGATCGCCGATGTGGACGCCATCCATCCCGGCTACGGACTCTTGAGTGAGAACGCAAACTTCGCCGAAGTCTGCCGCGCTTCGAACATCAAGTTCATCGGGCCTCCGCCTGAGGTGACGCGTTTGATGGGCGAGAAGGAGAAGGCGCGCATGGCCATGAAGAAGGCCAAGGTGCCGATACTGCCCGGCTCTGAGGGTGTGATCACCTCAGAGGGTGAGGCGCTTGAATGGGCTGAGTCCGTTGGCTACCCCGTCATCCTGAAGGCATCGGCTGGCGGTGGCGGCCGCGGCATGCGCGTCATTCGCTCCAAGGAGGAGCTGCCGCAGCTCTTCCAAGCCGCGCACACGGAGGCAGCGAACGCCTTTGGCAATGGCGATCTCTACATGGAGAAGTTTATAGAGCAGCCGCGCCATATTGAGTTCCAGGTGCTGGCCGATGAGCACGGCAACGTCATGTCGCTGGGCGAGCGCGAGTGCTCCATCCAGCGTCGCCATCAGAAACTGATTGAAGAGGCGCCATCTTTGCAGGTCGACGCCAAGATGCGCGAGGAGATCGGCCGGACCATCCGCCGCTGCCTGGAGCACATCGGCTACCAGAACGCCGGCACCATCGAGTTCCTGATGGACGAGGACGGCAAGCTCTACTTCATCGAGATGAATACGCGCATCCAGGTGGAGCACCCCGTCACCGAACTGGTGACCGGCATCGATCTGGTGAAAGCGCAATTGCGCATCGCCGCCGGGGAGAAGCTCTCCAGTATCGTCACCGAGCCCGTTACCATTCGGGGCCACGCTATCGAGTGCCGCGTCAACGCCGAGCACCCGGAGAAGTTCACCCCCTCCGCGGGCCGCATCACGGCATTCAATATTCCTGGCGGCAATGGGGTCCGGGTCGATACGGCGCAGTACTCGGAGGGCTTTGTGCCGCCGTACTACGATTCGCTGATCGCGAAGCTCATTGTCCACGGCAAGGACCGCACCGAGGCAATCGCTCGCATGGAGCGTTCGCTCGAGATGTTTGTCGTCGAAGGCATCCACACCACCATCCCGCTGCACCGGCGCATCTTTGCAGACCCTGAGTTCCGAGAAGGCCGCTTCGATACCAAGTTCATGGAGCGTTTTTTCGAGCGCGAGAAGGCGCGGCGCGCCGAGGTCGTGGCCTAGCAATACCTCGCGCGCCCGCTCCGTCGCTCTAGCGTTGGCGCGGGAGGCCGGTGCCCATGTCGGGCAGGGCATGCACCAGCACAGCCAGCGCCACCATCACCGCGACGTAGTAGAGGAGCGTGGACCAGCCGTCTGCGTCGTCACCCCGCGTGCCCGGCAGGTCGCGGCTGAACAGTCTCCACAGCGCGCCGGCCGCAATCAGCAGGAAGATGCCCTGGTGCCATACCAGCCAGAGGAGCAGTGCTGCCGCCAGCAGGGCGGAGCGTGCGGTGCGGCCCAGTGCATTCACCGCCTGCCCGCCGTCCAGTACCCAGACCGGAATCAGGTTGAAGAGGTTCAGCACCGCGCCCGCGCGGGCCAGCGTGCTCCACAGTGGATTGCGCGTCGAGAAGTAAAGCAGCGAACATGTGCCGGCAGCCAGCCATCCGGCCAGCGGGCCAGCCAGTGAGATCTGCGCACGGTCGCGCAGCGAGACGCCCATCGCCTGCCAGCGCACATACGCGCCCAGGCCAGGCAGGAATACCGGCATCTCCGCGGGCAGTCCGCGCCGGCGAATATCGAGATAGTGGCCCATCTCGTGGATCAGGATGGACGCAGCAAAGCCGACGCCGAACCTCCATCCGTAGAGCGCCCAGTACAGGCCGACGAAGGAGAGCAGGCTGAAGAGGAACTTCAGCTTGAGGACGGCCAGCAGCAGGCCTTTGCCCTTCAGCAGCAGCAGAGCCAGCGGTCCAAGCGGACCCAGCCGCCTTACCCAGTTCGGCTGCGGTTTGGCGGGCGCAGCCGGCATGGCCGCCAGATGACCGCGCACCCAATGCGCCTGGGTCGAGCCTTGTGGCAACAGCGCGAGTGCCTGCTGCCATAGAGTACGGGCGCCGGCTGCATCGCCGGCGGCTTCGCGCGCGCGCGCAGCGTTCGACAGTCGATCGAGCTCGGCCGCATGCACCAGGGCATGGCAGGAAGGGCAATCGCGCGCTCCCGCCGGCAACTCCGCCGCACATATTGCGCAGCGAGAGGGGCTGGCCGCAAGGGTGTTCAGGCTGATACCTCCATTGTCAACGAACGGCGAGCGCAACCCGGAACGGGCCCTCGACCAGGCTGGAGGTGCCGGCCATCATGCGCCATGCGATACGCAGTCCGGCAAACAGAATGACCGCGCCGAGCAGGCCATGCACAGGATCGCGCAGCTCGAGAAAGGGAGAGGCGATGCCGAGTGTCAGTAGACGCCCCGCGGCATGCCAGACGCGGTTCCATGCGATCTGCCCGCCATTGCGGGGCCAGATGCCGATCGGAATCGCGGCGAGCGAAATCGAAGCATACGTGAGCGCGACTGCTGCGATCTGGTACTGGCGGCCGCCTCTGCCCCCGGAGCCGAACTTCATCGCACGCGCCACGACGTAGCCCACGCCCAGGGCGACATACCCGACATAGAAGCCAGTCAGTATGGTGAACGCTGCGTACAGTGCCAGTCCGGCCAGCGCCGCGGCCGTGCCCAGGATCAAAGCTTGCACAAAGGCGGACTGATCCGCTCCTGGTCGCGTCATGCCGGCAGCGGAGGCGCACGGTCCGCACGCCTGCTGCCCCCGAACCCGGTAGTACTCACTGCCAAAGGGTGAGCCGCAGAGCTGGCATGGCTGTGCGGGTGGACTGGCGTAAATAGCGGTGGAAAACTGCGGCGTCTCAGGAGCCATAGTGCACCTTCTGGTGTGAAAAAGTCGGGCGGGGAGTCCGCTTGAGGGTAGCAGAGCAAAGCGCGCATCGCACGCTGCAATCGAACAGCGATCAGCCCGCAAAAGCCCTGGCAGCGGCGTTGTAGTTCCGGAACGGGAGTGAGGGAAACGCGGCTGGGATTGAGGGCTGCTCCGCTCCGAGTGCGGAATGGGATTTGCGGTCGCGGTTCCGGTTCGACGAAGATGCGGTGTCAAAGGAGTTCTGGTGCAACGAAACCCGTCCGGCAGAGTCGCTCTGCCTCCGCTTTACCCCATTCTGGATGCCGAGGCGCTGGCGCGGGCCGGGATATCGCTTGCCGTGGCCGCGTCGTCGCTGCGGGACGCCGGGATCACGCTGGTCCAGTATCGCGACAAGGCGGCAGCAGATAACCAGGTGCTGGCCGCGATGCGCCTGCTCCGTCAAACCTTTCCGCCAGGCCGGTCCACCCTGCTGCTGAACGACCGCGTTGGCCTGTGCGCGGCCGCTGGTGCCGATGGGGTTCACCTGGGGCAGGAGGATATGCCGGCCCGTGAAGCAAGAGAGCTGCTCGGGCCCCGGCCCATCCTCGGACTCTCGACGCACAACGAGGCGCAGTTGCGCCGTGCCCTGGCCGAAGGTGCGGCCGACTACGTCGCCATCGGGCCGGTGTTTGCCACCACGAGCAAGCAGAATCCGGACCCGGTCGTCGGCCCTGAGGGAGTCGCCCGCGCTCGAGAGCTGACGGACCTGCCGCTGGTGGCCATCGGAGGCATCGCACTCGAAAGAGGCCGGAGCGTGCTCGACGCGGGCGCGGATGCAGTGGCTCTCATCTCGGCTCTCCTTCCGCCACCCGGACCCACGGCGGCCTTGAGCGAGAGGATGACGGAAAGGGTTCGGGACATTCTTCTGCATTTACGGTAGAACTGACTGCTAGGTGGATACTCCGTCGCGCTGCGCATATGGTGTTTGAGCGCGCGACCCGGTGCTTTCACCCAAGTTCCGGAGGCATACTTTTGGCCAGACTCTTTGCAACCAAGCCGCTCTCGATGCTGACAGAAGAAGCGGCGGAAGAGGGCGAGCACACACTCAAGCGCTCCCTCGGCCCGGTAAACCTGATCACCCTGGGTATCGGAGCAGTGATCGGCGCTGGCATCTTTGTGCTTACCGGGCAGGCCGCTGCCAAGCACGCGGGGCCCGCCATCGCACTCAGCTTCGTCCTGGCTGGTATCACCTGCGCGTTCGCGGGTCTCTGCTACGCAGAGTTCGCTTCCATCATCCCGATCGCCGGCTCCGCCTACACCTATGGCTACGCTACGTTGGGTGAGTTTGTCGCCTGGATCATCGGCTGGGATCTGGTGCTTGAGTATGCATTCGGCGCTGCTACTGTCGCGTCCGGTTGGTCGGGCTACTTCGTCTCGCTATTGGAGCAGCTGCACATCGCCATTCCGCCCGGGTTTGCGCGCTTCACCGCGACCACAGGGACGACGATCTACCACTTCCACGACAAGTGGCTATCTGCCGGCGCGTTGCCGCCGGGTACCTCCGTGGCCGGCCTGGAGCATGTCACTGGCGTCTTCAATCTAGTCGCCTTCCTGGTCATCCTGCTGGTCACCACGGTGCTGGTAATCGGTATCCAGGAGTCGGCGAATTTCAACACCCTGATCGTCTTCGTTAAGCTCTCCTGCGTCGGCATCTTTCTGGTGCTTGGCATTCACTACCTGATGCAGCATCCGGAGCTGCCCCGGGTGAACTGGCATCCCTTCATACCGCCCAAGGACGCAGCGGGGAACTTCGGTATCAACGGCATTGCGGCCGGCGCGGCCTCCGTCTTCTTCGCTTACATCGGCTTCGACGCTGTGTCGACTGCTGCGCAGGAGGCGAAGAATCCGCAGCGGGACATGCCGATCGGCATTCTTGGATCTCTGGTCGTCTGCACCATCCTCTACATCATGGTCTCGCTCACGCTGACCGGACTGGTCAGCTACAAGGCCCTGAACGTGGGGGATCCGGTCGCCGTCGGCATCGACGTGACAGGCGTCAGCTGGGGCAGCCTGCTGGTAAAGGTAGGCGCGGTTTTCGGCCTGGCGACGGTCATGCTGGTCATGCTGCTGGGGCAGTCGCGGGTCTTCTTCTCCATGTCGCGCGATGGACTGTTGCCCAAATGGGCAAGCGCCATCCACCCGAAGTTCCGCACGCCCTGGATCTCGAACATCCTGGTCGGCTCTATCGTCGCCTTCCTGCCGGCGGTCCTGCCCATCGATCGCCTCTCCGAGCTGGTGAACATGGGCACGCTGCTGGCCTTCAGCATCGTGAGCGCCGGAGTATGGATTCTGCGGCGCCGACACCCGGACCTGCCGCGCCCCTTCAAGACGCCTCTTGTCCCGCTCGTTCCCATTTTGGGAATCATCAGCGCGCTGTATCTCATGGTCAGCCTCCCGCTGATTACCTGGATTGTCGTGGTGGTCTGGCTCATCATCGGCCTCGTCATCTACTTCAACTATTCCGTGCGCCACAGTAGAGTTCAGGCCCTTCCTGCGAGAGAGACCACCGGCCGCTGAATCGAGGAACGACGCGGGCCGACCCCGGCCTGCGATCCCTACGGTCCTGCCGATGGGGTGGTGCGTAACCATTTCGGGAATCGACCGGGGATTCCCGGAGTGTTCTCGAAAATTCTTCTGCTTGGGCTACACTCATCTGCGCAGACGTCCGTAAACATTCGAACGACTGTGAGGGCAATCCCGCACTTGGGCCAGACTGCTGGCCTTTTTGGGGGAGGATCCTCTTTCGGCGGAAGCCGAAGCCGCACGCTGGCGCGCGCGAACTTTTTTGGCGCGCGCTGTAGCCCGCAGCAGCGAAGTTGCATCGCAGCAAGACAAAGCAGGGCCACGTACCGCTGTGCGGACGTGGAGTACTGAACACTTATCCGGGACCGTCACGCAGGTCCACATTGAATCCGCCGGCAGTCTGCAAAGAGCGGAACCAACGGTTGCATCACCCTTCTCAGGATGGCTATGTCTTCCACTCATCTCCGCACTCTCCGGCTCCGCTCTCTTGCGCTGTCCTTCGCGCTTGGTCTGACAGCTCTCGCCTCCCAGGCACAGACGACTGCGCTGGCCACCCCGCGCGTCCTCGCGCCGGTGAATACATCCCAGATGGTCGCCCTGAGTGGAAACAGGCACCCACTGGCACAGCCGCGCTTCGATCGCGGAGCCCTGCCGGACACTGCTCCTACCGGGCGCATGATCATGGTGCTGAAGCGTAGCGAGGCGCAGCAGGCGGCGCTGGACCACCTGCTGGGAGCGCAGCAGGACGCAAACTCACCCAGCTATCACAAGTGGCTGAAGCCGGACGAATTTGGCGCGCAGTTTGGTATCTCAGACGCGGATTTACAGGCCGTCACCTCGTATCTCTCGTCGCAGGGCTTTGCCGTCAATCGCGTCTATCAGAACAAAATGGCGGTCGAGTTCTCCGGGACCATGGGCCAGATCCGTTCGGCGTTCCAGACCGAGATCCACACCTATAT
>CAXUMX010000077.1:0-13762 GCA_964252395.1 uncultured Acidobacteriaceae bacterium
GAGAGGTTGGGTCCGCGCAGGGTCAGGAGCGGATTGCATGGGCGCACCACTCGCCGTCCAGGCGGACGCACTCCCGGGACCTGCCGTCCAGGCAGATGCACTCATGTGCGTGACAGGAGTGGCGGGCTTCCGGTGGTCGCTCGCAGCGAGCGGATGGTGAACTGTGGGGCCTTCGCTTGGGTCGCGGGCTGCGAGCGGGGTCGTAGAATCGTCGCCATGGCAGTGCTGGCGGTGCAGCAGATACGTGCGATGCGAGGCGGGGCGCAGAGTCAGCTGATGCTGGGCTCGGATGAGGCGCTGTGGGTGGTGAAGTTTCAGAACAATCCGCAGCATACGCGCGTGCTGGCGAACGAATATCTGGCGACGCGGCTGGCGGCGGCGGTGGGGCTGACGGTGCCGGCGTGCGATGTGGTGGAAGTGACGGAGTGGCTGATAGCGAATACGCCGGAGCTGCTGGTGCAGGTGCCGGGCGGCCGGGAGCGGTGCCGCGCGGGGCTGCACTTCGGGTCGCGGTTTGTGGGTGGACTGATGCCGGGGCAGGTGGTGGATACGCTGCCGGAGACACTGCTGGCGGAGGTGAAGAACCTGCGTGAGTTTGCCGGCATGCTGGTAATGGATAAGTGGACGTCGAATGTGAATGGACGTCAGGCGGTGTTCGGCAAGCGGCCGCGGGAGCGACGCTACACGGCGACCTTCGTCGACCAGGGATACTGCTTCAACGCGGGAGAGTGGAAGCTGATTGATACGCCGCTGCGCGGGGTGTATCCAAACAACCTGGTATACGGTTCGATCGTGGGATGGGAGAGCTTCGAGCCGTGGCTGGGGCGGGTGGAGAGGATGGACGCGGCGGCGATCTGGGCGGCGGCGGAGGCGATTCCTCCGGAGTGGTACGGTGGCAATGTGGCAGAGCTGGAGCAGCTGGTAGAGGATCTGTATGCGCGCCGGCTTCGTGTACGAGAGTTGATAGAGGGCTTCCGGATGTCGCATCGGATGCCGTTCCCTTACTGGGGCAGACGCGCGGACGAGGTGATGCCGGCGATCTTTGCGGAACCGGAAGGCGCGCCGTTCCCGAAAGGGGAGTGGGGCGCGAAGAGGGCGGCGGAGAAGCGGGTGATGTAGTTGAGGATGGGTCTAGCATGCAGAGCGGTGGGGTGGAGGCGAACGGGCCGGATGGCGCGACAGCAGTGTGAGTTTTCACTGATCCGGTATGTGCCGGATCCGGTGAAGGACGAGTTCGTGAATATCGGCGTGCTGCTGCGGGCAGAGGGCGCGGGGGCGGCGGTGCGCTTCACGCGGGACTGGAGCCGGGTGCGTTGTGTGGACCCGGATGCGGACACGGCGATGCTGGAGGCGCTGGAGGGCGAGTTAGCGCGCCGGCTGGAAGAGGATGCGCAGGCGGGTGTGCGGGCGCTCGAGGATGCGCTCTCGAATGCGGTGCGGGTGACGGAAGCGAAGGCGTGCCTGGCAGAGTCCTTCGCGACCGAGCTTGAGACGCTGATGCAGTTGTATGTGCAGACGGCGAAGCGGCGGCGGGAGAGCCGGACGACGGGACGGGCGGGGGTGCAGGCGCGCATGCGGGTGGAGTTTGAGCGTGCCGGAGTTTGGGAGTTGATGCAGCGACGCATCAGTGCGGCGCGCTACACGCGCGCGGGCGATCCGCTGCGGCTGGACTGCGGCTATCGGCCGAATGGGGTGGTGCGGCTGTTTCAGGCGGTGTCGTTGAGTGGGGACCTGGAGGGTGCGAAGGTTCTGGCGTACTCGGCCGGCGACCTGGTCGAGGGAGTGCGGCGGGTGGAGGGAGCATCGCTGGAGCTGACGGCGATTGTCGAGCCGCTGCGCGGCGAGCTGACCACGGAGGCGGAGGAGGAGCAGGCGGCGTACCGGTTTGGTGTGGAGACGATGGAGCGCCAGCAGATTCGTGTGTTGACGACCGCAGACCTGGGGCGGGTGGCAGAAACGGCGCGACGGGAGTTGCGGGTGTAGCGCAGAGATGAGAGGTTCGGAAGGACGGGCGAGGCCAACAGGCTTCGCCCTTTTGCTTTTGGGGCGACGAACGCAGCGATGCGGAGGAGGCAGGCGGGATGACGGTGCAAGAGAACGTACGCGGTTTATGGCACTGGGTGACTTCGATGAACGCGGGTACGGAAGAGGTGAAGCTGCCGGCGCGGCGCACGCAACTGCTGCCCTCGGTGCTGAACCCGTACCACGGGGGGCAGACCTTGCTGCCGAAGCCGACGCCGGAGAATCTGCGCCGGTTTGCCGAGACCCCGGTGGTGCGGCGGGCGATCAACCTGATCAAGGATCGGGTGGCCGCGATGCAGTGGCAGGTGCGGGTGCGAGCGGGCGGCACGGTGGGCGACGACACGCAGGAGCGGCTGGCGGCGCTGCGCTGGTCGCTCGAAGAGCCGAACGAGAGCGACTCCCTGCGCACGCTGCTGGAGCAGGTGCTGGAAGACATGCTGGTGGGCGGCTTCGGCGCGGTGGAGATGGAGCTGACCGGAGTGGCGGAGCGGCCGGTGGCGTTGTGGCCGGTGGACGGCGCGACGATCCGGATCAATCCGAAGTGGACGGGCGGCAATGAGGTTCCGCATTACGCGCAGGCGGGGCTGCTGCAGACGCCGGACAGGGCGGTGCCGCTGAATGACGACCAGTTGATGTACATCCGGCTGAACCCGCGGACGCATACGCCGTTCGGGCTGGGACCGCTGGAGGTGGCGTTCGAGACGGTGAACAGCCTGCTGAGCGCGCACCGGTTCGCGGGCAAGCTGGCGAGCAATGCGGTGGTGCAGTACGCCCTGTGGCTGAACGAGGCGACGCCGGCGGAGCATGAGCGGCTGATCCGCTGGTGGCAGGACGAGATCGAGGGGACGGGCCGGGTGCCGGTGTTGAGCACGGAGCAGAAGCCGGAGGTGCTGCGCTTCGGCAGTGGCACGGATGCGGACCTGAGGCTGGAGTGGCAGCGTTTCCTGATCCGCATGGTGGCGAATGCGTTTGGCCTGCCGCCGATGCTGCTGGGACTGGAGAACGATGTGAACCGGGCGAGCTCGTCGGAGTTTGGCGACGAGGCATTTCGCGGAGCGATCGTACCGGTGGCGCGGCTGATCGAGCAGCACATTACGCGGGATGTGTTTGGCAAGCGGCTGGGATGGAGAGAGTTCGAGTTCCGATTTACGGAGCTGGAATCGCGGGATGAGTCGACTGAACTGCAGATCCAGTTGGAGCTGCTGAAGGCAGGTGTGCTGACGGTGACCGAGGTGCGGGCGCTGCGCGGGCTGGGAGCGCAGATGGAAGAGCAGGCGGGGGAGCAGAGGGTTGAGGAGATGGAATGAAGCTGGAGGCGATGGCGGTGACGATGCCGCTGGTACGGAACCATCCGAACCGGGTGCCGTTCGAGGGGATTCTGACCTACGTAGATATACCGAGTGACCGGGCGCCTTCCGGCTCGCGCGGACGACGAGTGATCCTGACGCGGGCTGCGGCGGATGCGGCGCTGCCGTCGCTGCTGGGGATGGCAGTGGATTTCTGCCCCGGCTGGGATGGGCACGATGCGCGGCGCAAGTGCGGGATTATCACGGACGCGGAGATTGAAAGCACACGGATTCGAGTGGCCGGCTATCTGTTCGGGCGCGATTTTCCGGAGGTGGAGCGCCACCTGCGCACCAACCCGCCGGAGCAGATGGGCATGAGCTACGAGCTGGCGGATGCGCACGTGGAAGACATGCGGGCGATGGTCTGGAAGTTGACCAAGGTGACCTTTACCGGAGCGGCGATTCTGCTGCGGGAAAAGGCTGCCTACGGCCGCACGACGTTTCAACTGACATCGACGCCGGCACAGAGCGAGGAGCGGCAACCGGTGGCAGCGAAGATGGCAGCGAAGCGAGCCTGATCAGCAGATGCCCTGCACGGAAGAAGCAGACAGAGGGCGGAGACGAGGAGCGAGATGGACGACAACATGAGCGGGATGGTGACCGAAGGTATGGAGCGACTGCAGGCGGCAGCCGAACGACTGGAGAAGACGGTGGCGTGGCTGGAGGAGCGCCAGGCGTCGATGTCCGGCGATGTGGCGCGCATTGTGGCGACCGTGGATGCGAGCGCAGATGCAAAGCAGCGCGAGCTGGAGCGGAAGCTGGAAGAGGCGGAGCAGCAGATTGCCGAGCTGAAGGCCCAGGCCGCAAGCCAGGCAGCGACCGAGGCAGTGGTGAGCAGCGGGCGCAAGACACTTCCGGCTGCAACGGTGCAGCTGCTGGCCAAGCAGGGCATCGGGAGTGTGGATGGACTGGAGGCTGGCTCACTGGATGCTGCGTTGACCGGGTTGAGCCTGGAGCAGCGTGTGGCGGTGAAGGCGCAGCTGGCGCGGGCCGGCGCGCTGGCTTAGCCAGGGGACGGTCGATCCACAGCAGGTACAGGCTTTTCGCTCCGCACAGAGTTGGGACCGGCGGATGCGATGCTTCGGCGGGGTGCATGACTGCGAAGTAGGCAGACTGCACCCCTTTTCTGGTTATGTAACAACCGCCCGCTCTTTTGCGAGCAGAAGGAACAAACATGAACGCACAATTTCTGGATATTCACTCGGCTGCTGACTTCATCGGACCTGGCGCCGTTGAGGTTCCGTTTTACCAGACCGAGATCACGGACCTGGTTCGCCGGCGCGGTGTATTCGGCCAGCGGATCAAGCAGGTTCCGGCGACCGGTCACCCCTCTCGCTACTTCGAGCAGACGGCGATTCCGAACCCTGGAACGGCCGGCTTTGTCGATCCGCGCAACATCTCGCCTGCCGTCGTGACGCCGACCCGGGTGGAGCGGAGTGTACCGCTGAAGGCGCTGGTGGCGCAGCTGAATTACAACCTGTTCGATCTGGAGCTGGGTGCGCAGCAGAAGCAGTTCGCCTACCTGCAGGCGAAGGATCTGATCGACACCGTGGACGGCGTGCTGAACTCGCACGATATCGGGCTGTGGAATGGCAACGATACGTCGCTGAGCGCGCCGACGACGATGCAGTACTTCGGCGCGGCCGGTCAGATTGCAGCGGGCGGCAATGCAACCACCATCGGTGTGGGTGCGAGCATTGTCGACGGCCTGAAGACGCAGATTGCCGAGATGGTGGCCAACAACCACTTCGCGGTGCGTCCGACTGCCATCTACGCCAACCCGATGCTGCTGGACCTGATCGATCGCGAGATGAAGAGTGAGTTCAATGTGGTGTTGAACTCGCGCGAGATTACGGGGGGCTTCACGGTGAAGACGCTTTCCACGCAGGCGGGCGAGCTGCCGCTGATTCCGGAGTGGGCGCTGAGCTCGACTGGAACACCGGGCTCCGGCAATGCGACTCTGCCGGCCTACATCGTCACCGAAGACCTGATTGAGTATCACTGGCTGAGCGATGCCTCTCCGCGGATCTTCCAGCTTGGGGTGCCGAATTCGCTGGCTTCGCAGTATGTGGTGGTGAAGTTTGGCGGTCTGGTGGTGAAGGGTGCGAACTATGCGCACGCACAGGTAACCGTGCAGCGCTAGTTCGAGACTTCGGATGCGAGCCGGCGCAGCAGAGTGCCCCGGCCTCGCCGAAGAGAGGGACACGCTGCCCGAACCTGAGCAGTGCGATGAGCGAGCGACGGACCGGCGAGGGTGCCGGTCCGTTGTCCTTCCGCAGAACTGATAGCAAGCAGACAGGAACAACGCGCCGCGAAGGGCTGCGTGAGGGAGAGTGCGGATGGCCTACTTACAGGCGACCGAGTATGAGAGCTATGGTCTGGCGCCCGACACGACCGATGACTGGATTGCGGTGACCTCCGGGATGATCGACGCGTACTGCCGTCGAAGCAGTTTGATGGCGACGCAATATGTAGAGCGGCTGCGGGTGGTGGAGGGGAGCCAGAGCGTGCGGTTGAGCTATCTGCCCCTGGTCGCCGTGGTGCCGGCTACCTCGCCGCTGCTATTGGTGCGGGGACGCTACGCGAGACCGCGGCGGGGAGAGATGGGAGCAGTTGGGCTGACGGCGATTGCGTATGCCTTCTCCCTGCCTGGGGCCTGGACGCAGATGGATGTGGCGCAGCTGGACTTCGTGAGCGATACGGGAGAGCTGACGCTGCCGTACAACGTGCTGGGGCTGCCGTACAGCGAGCTAGAGGTGACGTATACAGCCGGGTGCACGGTGGTTCCGGAGGCAGTGAAGATCGCGTGTGCGCAGCTGGTGAAGAATGCCGAGGCTACGCCGGGGCTGAACGTGAAGTCCAGCCGCGTGGACACGATGCAGATGCAGTACTTCTCCGGCTCGCTGATGGATGAGCAGGTGAAGGCGCTGCTGCGGCCCTATGTCGCGACCAGGTTGGGCTAGACCATGGGCGAGATCAGCGTGAGACCGAAGCAAAGGGGCTGGCAGCGCATGGCAGATACCCTGCTGAGCGCGCTGGGCGGCACTGCGGTGCTGCTGCGCATGCCGGTGGCCGCGACGAGTGCGATTGGCGAGCAGCTGGGAGCGCCTTCCGCCGGGTTCGCCGACCTGCCACTGGGGCCGGCGGCGTTCCGCAAGGTGCGGGTGGCGATGAGCGACGGCAACCAGGAGAAGTACGAACTGATGCTGTCCGCTACGGCAGTCGAGCAACAGGTGAGCGAGCTGGGCCTGACCTCGGCCGATGTGCTGTTTGCGATGGCTCTGGGGGTAACGGTGCAGGGTGAGTTCTTTGTGATCGAGGGGATCTCATTCACCAGTGCGGCGGGGCTGGCGAGCCTGTACCGCGTATCGCTGCGGACCGCGGTCAACCAGAGCTACTGAAGGGACAACGGATGAAGAGAGCGCGAGATTCTTTTTACGTGGCGCTGCGGGACCGGCTGCAGGCGCTGAACCCGTCGCGGCAGGTGCTGGTGCGTGGAGTGTGGCGGCCGGGAGTGCTGGTGGAGGAGAACGAGAGCTTCGCTGCGACCCTGCCCGACAATGTGTTCGTGATGCGATGGACGAAGGTGCAGGCGGAGGAGCAGCACGCACTGGTGCTGGTGCGGCAGACCTGCGAGATCCAGTACCAAAGCGCCGGATCGGCGGCGGCCGGGGGGCTGGACCGCGGAACTGCGATGGCGGCGATGGACGTGGAGCTGCTTTCGCTTCTGCAACCGTCGCGCGCACAGAAGATGAACTACAGTGTGCAGCCGCCGGCGCCCTCGGGCACCAACATCTTCTGGAATACGGCGGTGTGCGCTCCGATGATGCGCGAGCGGGAGCGGCTGATCCGCAAGGCAGAGGTGACGGTGATGAGCTACGAAGAAGCGGGTGAGCCATGAGCACAGCGGCAGTGGTGATGCAGCCGGGGCTGGCGCCAGCGGTACGGCGAGTACGCGCCTACTTTGCTCCGGTTGATCGAGTGTCGGGGAGGCCGACGCTGTTTGACCCGGCCACGGCCGCTGACTTCGATCCGGAGACTCCGCCGGCTCCGTGGGTGGATCTGGGCTGGGTGAGCGGCTTCACGCGCAGCTCGCAAACGAAGATGCAGACCCTGCAGAGTGGCGCACCGAGTGGGGTGACGCTGCAGGCGAGGCAGAGCATCGGGGCAACGGTCAGTATGAGCTTCGAACGCTGGACGAAGCTGACGCTGGCGCTGAGCTGCGGTGCGCAGCAGACGAATGTGCTCAGGCCCGGCGAGGCGCCGGTGTCGATCGCGGCGGCGAGCTCTACGCCAACTTTTCTGAGCACGCCTGCCGGAACGGGAGCGATCGACACGGGCGACATCGTGGCTGTGGACGGGGACTACAGGGGCCAGACTGGCTACGTGGGCGCGGGCGCAGCGGGAGCGTACCTGGCGCAGAGCGCGGCGGCGGATGCCGACCTCATCCGGCGGGTGACGCTGAACGTGGGCCGGGTCAGCGCGGTGTTGCCGAGCGGCCTGCAGCTTGCGGAACCGCTCCTGGCGGGCACTCCGGCCGCTGCGATGCAGGTCCGCAGGGTGGTTGCGTTCGAGGATCGCGAGGGTGGTTCGTTCTTTCAGGACTGGTCCGCCCTCTTCTGCATGGAGGGTGAGCAGGGCGATGTCCTGTACTTCCACTACCCGCATCTGCAGGCGATGCAGGGAGCGGCGGAGAGCACGGCGGTGCTGGCTGCGCCGCTGGTGCACCTGTTGCTGAGCGGGCATTTTCTGGCGCTGCCGGTGCTGGACCCCACGGACGGCGCGCAGGTCTGCTGTTATCGCACCTACGTGCCGGCGGCAAACGCACAGATCTAGATGGACGGCAGGAGAGGACGGAAGGCGTGAAGATCACGATCGATAACTTCGATGGCAGGGGTGCGGTGGACTACTGCGGCGCGCTGTCCGGTCCCAGCTCGGTAGTGATTGAGCGCAGACTGAACCAGCCGAGCCGATGCGAGGTGACTCTGCTGGCCGGCGTGCTTCCGGCACCGGCCAACGGCGCGCGGGTGATTGCGGCGAGTGACGATGGCACGATCCTATTCACCGGCTATCAGACTGCCGCGCCCGAGTTTCTCTATGAGGGTGAGGCGACCACCGGTCCTGCGTATCGGCTGCGCGTAAGCTGCGCCAGTGATGAGCTGCTGCTGGATGCGACGGTGAGCCGGCATGTGGTCGAGTGTGTTGCGACGTCGGCCGGCACGCTGTTGCAGCGTCTGAGCGCCCGAACCGATGCAGGTGCGGGGCTGGCGACTACCGGTGACGCGCTCTCGATCGAGGTGGGCGGCTTCCAGCCGCGCACGGGCAAGTCATGGTCGAGCAATGTGGGCGAACTGGCGACGGCGGCCCATGCCGCCTACAAGGTGGAGAACGGCGTCATCGAGCTGAACAGCCTGGGTGGCCGGGTGCATGTGCTCTCTGAAGCGGATGGGACGCTGGACCGCTCGGCGTTTCGCGGAGCCCGCGTGCGCCCGGCAGTGAACGATGTGACGGTGTACGGCAAGGAAGAGCCGCAGGCGTACGTCTGCGAGGTGTTCCAGGGTGACGGAATCACCAGCGTGTTTCAGCTGGGCGAGGCTCCACTGCTCGAGAGATCCTCACTGCTGACGGACACCTTCAACGCGGCGCACATCGATCCGCATGTCTGGTCCGTGAATGACGGCGGTGGACATGTGACGCTGACATCGCGCGGCCTGACCTTCGCCGGCGGCACGAACAACACTCCGTGCAGCGTGAGCGCGGTGGACACGGTGGAGATGGGCGGGGTCCTGACCCTTGAGCTGGGCGGGCTGGTGGTGGATGCACTCGGTGAGGGATATGTGGGGCTGGCGAGTGGTTCGCTGCAGTCCTCGAACATCTTCGCCGGCTTCCATCTGCGGCCGAACGGCGGGGCGATGGTGGCCGTACCTGTGGTGCAGGGGGTGGAGGCGGGAAGCTCCGCGACGCTGCAGATCGGCCACAGCTACTCACTACGCCTGCGGTTCCACTGCAAGGACCGCCAGCGCGCGCTGCAGACCTACAGCGCTGGAAGCACGGGCAGTGCAACCCGTCTGGGTGGACAGCGGACGAACGCAGCAGCAGACCTGGTGATGGAGATACAGGAGACGACCGCGGGCGGCCTGCTGCCGGCTGCCGTGCTGTATGACGGCTCCGTGACGATGACGCCCACCCTGTGCACTCCGGTGGCGATGAGCAGCGTGAACTTCCTGGGAAGCATTGCCAGTCTCGACCTGACGCGGCCGGGCGACGTGTGGGTCCGGGTGGCCAATGGCGGCTCCGCACCGGTGACGCAGCGGCTTGGAGTTGCAGGGCAATCGGCACAGGCGAAGGTCAGCAGCAGCGGCAGGCTTAGCTTCTATCCCGGCAACACGCCTCCTGCGGGCTCTGTCATCAGCATCTACTACCGGCTTGGCGGCCGGGCGGTGGCGCGCATGGCGGGAGCGGCCGCGACTGCTGCCGCAACCAGCAGCGTGATCGTGACGGCATCGCATCCGGAGACGCGCAGCTCGGCTGATTGTGAGAACGCAGCGCTGGCCCTGCTCTCGGTCGCGACGTGGCCGGAGGGTGCGTGGAAGGGCAGCTACAGCGGATGGAGTCCGCAGCTTCCGGCCGATGTGTGGCCGGGAGATCTGCTGCAGGTGAACGCGCCCTCGATGGGTGTCTCGACTCAGCTGCTGGTGCGCAGCGTTGAGGTTCGCGGCTCCAGCTGCGTGCCGGAGGCGCTTCACTCCACGGTGAGCTTCGCGAACGAATGGGCGGAGCCGGTGGCCTTACGACTGGCCGAAGGCGCGCCAGCGAATGCGTGGCTGCCTCCGGTTGCGTCTACGAGCTCGACTGCGCTCGATTGCCTGCGCGACCTTGCGGTCCTGACCGTCACCAAGACTGAGATTCAAATCCAGGCAGGCGCCGTGGCGCCGGCAGGTGGCGGCTTTGAAGTGCGGCGCAGCGACTGGAAGTTCGGCGCAGGCGCAGGTGCAGACCTGGTGCTGCAAAGCCCGGTGTCTAACTTTACGATTGTGCGTGAAGCGCCAGTGGAGCGCTACTACATCCGCATGTACGACGGTGCAACACCCCCAAACTATTCGCGCTTCTCAAGCGCAGTCTTCATCAACGCGGCGACGCAATAACGGCTGAAACGGATTCTGGGCATGGAGATGATCAGTACTTTTGAAGCGCAGGTGCTGGCTGACCTGAGCGTAGTGAAGAGCCAGATGGCGTCGCTGCTGGGGGACGGCCAGCCCGGGCGCCTGAGCCTGCTGGAAGAGCGGGTAGAACGGCACGAGTTGAGCGTGCAGCGAGTGAAGGGATTTGCGGGCGCGGTGGGACTGCTGTTTACGCTGGCACACCTGGCAATCGAGTGGCTGCGTCCGCGCTGAGTCTGTTCGGGATGTGCGCCGTATAATGCGACGATGGCGAGTGCTGCACGAGTCGGTGTCGTGATGGGCAGCAGAAGCGATTACGCGACCATGGAGCCGTGCGTCGAGCTGCTGCGCCTGTTTGAAATCCCCTTCGAGGCAAAGATCGTCTCTGCGCATCGCACGCCGGACCTTCTATTCCAGTATGCGGAGGCGGCCGAGGCGCGCGGACTGAAGGTGATTGTCGCTGCCGCGGGCGGCGCGGCGCACCTTCCCGGCATGCTTGCGGCAAAGACATTGGTCCCGGTGCTGGGCGTGCCAGTTCCTGCAACAGCGATGCAGGGGCTGGATGCGCTGCTCTCGATCGTACAGATGCCCAAAGGCGTGCCTGTGGGCACGCTGGCTATCGGTCGGCCGGGCGCTGCCAATGCTGCGCTGCTGGCGGCAGAGATCCTGGCGAATGACGATGCCGGACTGCGTGAGCGCCTGCGGGCCTGGCGTGAGAGCCGCAAGCAGGAAGTGCTGGCCGAGGAACTGCCGCAGTGAGCGCGATTCTTCCCGGCGCAACGATTGGCATCCTCGGTGGCGGCCAGTTGGGCCGCATGACAGCGATGGCTGCGCGATCACTCGGCTATCGGATCCAGGTGATGGATCCCGATCCTTCCTGCCCTGCCCGCTTCGTGGTGGACGCGTGCTTCCAGGGTGCGTGGGACGATGCCAAGGCGGCGGCCGACCTGGCCCGCGGCTGCGATGTGGTCACACTGGAGATTGAGCAGATTGGTCTGGAGAGTCTTCGCGCGGCGCAGAAGTACGCGCCGATGCGCCCCGGTGTCGAGATCCTCGCCATCATTCAGGATCGAATCGCGCAGAAGGAGTGGCTTGCGGCAGAGCAACTCCCCGTTGGACCGTTTCGCGCGATACGCTCTGCCGCGGAACTGGATGCGGCGCTGACCGCCTTCAATCGCGACTGCTTCCTCAAGAGCGCGCGCGGCGGATACGACGGACGCAGTCAGATCCGCTTCACTCCACAAAACACGGAATCCGCCGCACTGGCCTGGCGTGCGCTCGGAGAGCGCCCCTGCATCGCAGAGCGCGCTATCTCGCTCGACCGCGAGATCTCCGTACTCGTCGGCCGCACACCTTCCGGCGAGATCAAGAGCTTCCCTTCCGCTACGAATCATCATGAGCAGCAGATTCTCGCCTGGAGCGTCATCCCCTCCTCCATCCCGTCCGGGCTAGAGACGGAGGCGCAGCGCCTCGCCTGCTCGCTGGCAGAGAAGCTCTCGCTCGAAGGCATCCTCGCCGTGGAGATGTTCGTCACGCGCAGCGGAGAACTGCTGATCAACGAGCTCGCCCCACGCCCTCACAACAGCTATCACGCGAGCGAACGCGCCTGCGCTACCAGCCAATTTGAGCAGCATGTGCGGGCTATCTGCGATCTGCCCTTAGGCGATGTGGAGGTGCTGCGGCCCGCCGCCATCGCCAATCTGCTCGGGGATGTGTGGGCGAATGGCGAACCCCACTTTGACCGCGCGCTCAAGGTGCCCGGAGTGCGGCTTCATCTCTACGAAAAGCACTCTCCGCGCCCTGGCCGCAAGATGGGCCATCTCTCCGCTATCGGCGATACGCCGGAGGCCGCGGTGGAGCGGGTGCTGGCCGCTAAGGCGATGCTCTAGCGCGAAGGAGGCGAACCCGAAGGTCCGCCTCCTTCACCGCAGATCGGCCTCAGCCGATCTCTTCGGACCAGTTCTCCAGATACTTCTTCACCTCAGCCATGAACTTGCCGGCGTCGGCGCCATCAATGATGCGGTGATCGAAGCCCAGCGTCAGCCGGATCACGCTGCGGATGGCGATCGAGTCGTTGCCGAACTCGTCCGTCATCACCGTCGGTTCCTTGAACAGGCCGCCCACTCCCAGAATCGCCGACTCCGGCTGATTGATGATCGGCGTGCCGAACTGCTCACCGAAGATGCCCGGATTCGTGATCGTGATAGTGCCGGATCCAACTTCGTCCGGCTTCAGCTTCTTGCCGCGCGCGCGCTCCGCCAGGTCGGCGATCGAGCGCGCAATGCCGAGGAAGCTCTTCTCCTCCGCCTGCTTGATCACGGGAACGATCAGACCCCAGTCCAGAGCCACCGCAATGCCGACATTCACATTCTGGTGATAGCGGATCGCATCGCCTTCGAGCGAAGCATTCACGATCGGCATTTTGCGCAGCGTCGCTACCACTGCCCGGGTGATAAACGGCATATACGTCAGCTTTACGCCATTGCGCTGCTCGTACTTGGACTTCTCCTTCTCACGCAGCTTCACAATCCGCGTCAGGTCCACCTTGAAGACGGTGTGCACGTGCGCGTTGGTGCGCTTGGAGTCGATCATGCGCTGCGCAATGATGGAGCGCATGCGCGTCATCGGAACCAGCTCACCCGGCTTGGCGGCAGAGGCTGCCGCGGACGACACGGGTGCGGAGGATACCGGCGCAGCAGAAGCCGGCGCCGCTGCAGGCGCTGCCGGAGCGACGGGAACCGCAGCGGGAGCAGGTGCTGCCTGCTTCGCTCCACCCTTCTCCATAAACTGCAGAACGTCGTCTTTGGTGATGCGACCGCTCGATCCGGTGCCCGGAACCTGGCGCAGATCCAGCTGATTCTCCTTTGCGATCTTGCGCACCAGGGGCGAAGAGCGCAGACGCTCGCCCTGCGAGGCAGAAGCTGGTGCGGATGTGGCCGACGCAGCGGTTGTTGCCGGTGCTGCGGCCTGTGCGACGGCGGGGGCCGCCTCGCCTGCTGGCGAAACCGCGGAAGTGCTCGCCATAGGGGCGCCGCCACCGATCACGGCAACCACCGTATTGATCTGAACCGTGTTGCCCGCCTCGACCTTGATCTCCGACAGCACGCCGCTTGCCGGTGCGGGAATTTCCGCGTCCACCTTGTCGGTCGATATCTCAAACAGCGGTTCGTCCCGCTGCACGCTGTCACCAGGCTTCTTCAGCCACTTGGTGATGGTCCCCTCAAAGATCGACTC
>CAXUMX010000078.1:0-13404 GCA_964252395.1 uncultured Acidobacteriaceae bacterium
TCTGCCGACGCTAAGGGCGTGCTGGAGCAGATTGGTACCAAGCAGGCCAAGAGCGACACCGCAGGCAAGATGTAGTCGCGGGGGCAGTAACTAGCAGCGGCGCGGGCCAGCCCGGCGCCGTTTTGCTTTGGTGCGTATCCTCCTACTATGGACGGCTCCATCCTGCCCTACCCTCAAGCGGTCTTAGTGATCGCGGACACGGCGCGACAGCTTGCGCACGCGCAGCCTGCGGCGGCAGAGCCGCTGCCCCTGCTGGACGCGCTGGACCGGGTGCTAGCCACCGCGGTCCGCAGCGACCGCGATCAGCCGCCGTTTGATCGCTCCACCCGCGACGGCTTCGCGGTGCAGGCAGCCCTGCTGATGGCGGGCGAGTGGCTGCCGGTAGCGGGCACTCTGCGGGCCGGAGAACCTGCCGCACACCCTCTTGCTCCAGGCGCGGCGCTGGAGATCATGACCGGCGCCGCTGTGCCCCCGGGCGCGGATGCGGTCGTGATGGTGGAGCACGTCGAGCACGCCGACGGGAAGATTCGGATCCGCGCCGGGCGCACGCTGAAGCCCGGTGACAACATTGTGCCTGCCGGGGCTGAGGCGCGCGCCGGCGATCTGCTGATCGCCGCGGGCACCCGTCTCGCTGCGCCGCACATCGCGGTCGCGGCAGCCGCGGGCGCTGCCATAGTGGATGTCTACCAGCGGCCGCGAGTCGCCATCCTTGCTACCGGAGATGAAATGGTGGAACTCGGCGCGCCGCCGCAACTCCACCAGATACGCAACTCGAACAGCTACACATTGGCAGCCCAGGTGGCGAAGGCAGGTGGCATGCCCCAGCGGCTGGCGATTGCGCGCGACGACCCGCGGCACCTGCATACGCAACTCGAACAGGCGCTTCAGTCCAGCGACCTCTTGCTGCTATCGGGGGGCGTCTCGGCCGGCAAGTATGACCTGGTAGAGCAGGCACTCGCCGCCTTTGGTGCCAGCTTCCTCTTCACCGGTGTCCGCATCCAGCCCGGCAAGCCCGCAGTCTTCGGCACGCTGCCGCGTACCGGCGCCGGACCGCTTCCCTTCTTCGGGCTACCCGGCAACCCGGTCTCCACCATGGTCACCTTCCTGCTGCTGGCCGCGCCTCTGCTGCGCACCCTGGCTGGCGAGTCCGCTGCGCAGGCGCGCTTCGCTCAGGCGACCCTCACCCATGCAGAGCCGGCTGCGGCCGGCATCACGCGCTTCCTGCCCGCGCAGGTTGAGAGTTCCTGGAGCCATGCTGCTGTGCGCCGGATTCCGTGGCAAGGCTCCGGCGACCTCGCCGCGACGGCGCAGTCCAACTGCTTCGTCGTCATTCCTCCCGACACCGCGCTGGTCCAGGGAGACCCGGTGCAGATCCTGCTGGCCTAGCTGCCGATCCGCCTCTGCATCGCGATCGTCATGAGCCTCGCGCAGGCTCCGGTGAGTGAACACAGCGCATACACTCAAGGCCATGGCAGACCAGCTCTCCCACTACGATGAATCCGGCCGTGCCCACATGGTGGACGTCAGCGCCAAGCCCGTTACCCGTCGCGAGGCCACTGCCTCCGCCTTCGTCGTGCTCTCGCCGGAGGTGCTTGCAGCTCTGCCGAAAAACCCGAAGGGGAATCCGCTGGAGGTGGCTCGCTTCGCCGGGATCCAGGCGGCAAAGCGCACTGCTGATCTCATCCCCATGTGCCACCCGCTGCCGCTCAGCTTTGTCGACGTCACCACTACCGTGACGGAAGGCGGCATCGCTCTGTCCGCGACTGCGGCCACCGCTGCCGGTACCGGCGTGGAGATGGAGGCACTCACCGCCGTCTCGGTGGCCGCGCTCACCATCTACGACATGTGTAAGGCGCTCGACAAAGGAATTCTCATCGAGCGCATTCAGCTCGAACATAAGAGCGGCGGCAAAGGCGGCGACTACACGCGGTGAGTTACACTGCCCCTGCTTTTCGAGAGGGAACATGGGCATCACTCAATGGATCAAGCGGTATTCGCAACCGGCCGTCCTTGTAACACTCCTCGCCTGTCCTTTGACGGGGCTCGCGCAAACCAGCCTGGCTCAGACTCCGGCCATGGGTTGGAACAGCTGGAACCACTTCGCCGGGCGGGTCACTGACAAGGACGTACGCGCCGCAGCCGATGCCCTGGTCTCCAGTGGACTGCGCGATGCCGGCTACGTCTACGTGAACATCGACGATACCTGGGAGGGCAAGCGAGACGCCCAAGGCAATATCCAGACGAACGAGAAGTTCCCCGACATGAAGGCGCTGGCGGATTACGTCCACAGCAAGGGGTTGAAGATCGGTATCTACTCTTCACCCGGCCCGCAGACCTGCGCGCGCTTCGAGGGTAGTTACGGGCACGAGGAGCAGGACGCGAAGACCTACGCCGCCTGGGGCATCGACTATCTCAAGTACGACCTGTGCGGATTCCGCGCCATCATGAAGCAGGCTGCGCCCAACGACCAGGCGCGGCAGTACGAGATGATGCGCGCCGCCTATGACAAAATGCACCGCGCGCTTGAGGCGACGGGCCGCCCGATCTACTACTCGCTCTGCCAGTACGGATGGGGGCTGGTCTGGCAATGGGGTCCGCAGGTGGGAGGCAACTCCTGGCGCACCACGAATGATATTGAAGACAGCTACATGAGCATGTCCAACATCGGCTTCGCCCAGGCGGGGCTTTCGAAGTACGCCGGTCCGGGGCACTGGAATGATCCCGACATGCTCGAGGTGGGCAACGGAAAGATGACCTTCGACGAGTACCGCACCCACATGACGTTGTGGGCCATGCTCGCGGCGCCCCTGCTTGCCGGCAACGATCTCTCGAAGATGTCGCCGGAGACACTCTCCATCCTCGCAAATAAGGAAGTGATCGCCATCGACCAGGACCCGCTGGGCAAGCAGGGTGACCGGGTCAGCGCTGTTGGTCCGCTGGAGGTGTGGTCAAAGCCGCTCCAGGACGGCTCCGTCGCTATCGCGCTCTTCAACCGCGGCCACGATGCAGAGCCCATGTCCCTTCCCGCAGAGGTGCCCGGCCTCCGCTCAGTCGGCAGCGTGCGCAACCTATGGAACCCCGCCGACAAGAGCCGCGGCCCCTGGGTGGTGCCGGAGCATGGAGTGGTGCTGCTGCGGGTGAGCAAATGAACTGCGACGCCTATTGGCGGCGGGCCCGTGCGGGCCAGCTGCCCGGGTGTCGCGATAGCATAAGAGGCATGAAACGGCGCCTCCTCTCCCTCGCACTGCTTCTGGCTCTGCCGCTCCCCATGCTGGCGAAGAACGATCGCGCCAAGTACGCCGGCGTCTACAAGGGTGAGACGCGAGCCAAGGACGAGACCCGCGATCAGAGCAACGAGGGCACGTACGCGAATCGCCATCACACCATTACGCTCAGCCTGGGCAAGGATGGCAGCGCTACCCTGACCCAGTCGCCGGAGGGCACGGACGAGATCACCAGCTTTGCTCACTGGACGCACGAGGGTGACACCATCAAGCTGACCTTCGATCCACTGAAGGATCAGCCCACCCCCTCGCCCATGACGTTCCGTCTGGAGAAGAAGAATTTGGTCCCCGTGCTCTACAACCACGACCTGTGGCGCACGCTGCCGCCGCCCGCGCTGCACCGCGCCGGGTCCAGCGAAGCAGAGTTGTAGGACCAGAACTCACTCTTCTCAGCAGCCCTAACAGCCGTAATGCCGACCCTCGGCCTCCGGCAGAGCCGCCAATCCAGGCTCAGGGGTGAAGGTGCGCTGGAAGAAGCCGTCGTCCAACACGTAGCACTCCCCGCCCTCGCCTCGCACCACCCAGTCACCCCGCCGCACCTGACGAAGTCCTTGCGCGGTCTCGACTGTCATCGGCAAGGTGCATTGGCTGGCGTCGACCAGCAGCGGACGATGTGTCCTGAATAAGCTCATAGCAGTTGATCCCTCCACTACCTCTATCAAACGCCGATCGCCATAACGATCCCGTCGAGAAGCCGTAAAAGCCCCATAAGCGTGCATTGCGAATCCCCACCGATGCGGCGAAGAAAGATCGAAGCAGGGCGCTACAATAAAGCGCATGCCGTACCCCGCCCAGCCGCCTGACGCAGCCACAGCACTGGCCTGGGCGCACCCGGTTATCCAGGACTGGTTCCTCACTCGCTTCGGCTCTGCTACGGAGCCTCAGGTGGAAGGGTGGCCCGCGATCCTGGATCAGCGGCCCACACTCATCTCCGCGCCCACCGGCTCAGGCAAGACGCTGGCGGCCTTCCTGATCTGCATCGACCAGCTCTTCCGCCGCGCGATCGCCGGGCGGCTCGAGCCGCATACCGAAGTCGTCTACATCTCGCCGCTGAAGGCGCTGTCAAACGACATCCGCAAGAACCTGGAAGAGCCGCTGCAGCAGATCCAGCAGCTCGCCATCAGTCGGGGCCTGCTGTGCCCGCCGATCCGCACCGCGGTCCGCACCGGCGATACGCTGCCCGCGGAGCGGCGCAGCATGCTGCGCAATCCGCCGCACATCCTGGTAACGACGCCGGAGTCCTTCTTCATCCTGCTCACCTCGGAGAAGAGCCGCGCCACTTTGACTCGTGTGCGCACTGTGATCGTCGACGAGATTCACGCCATTGCAGACGACAAGCGCGGCGCACACCTGATGCTCTCGCTGGAGCGGCTGGATGCGCTGGTCTGCGGCGAGAATCCGCTGGCCGCGGGCGGACTGATTGCCGGCATGGAGAAGCCGCCGCAGCGCATCGGGCTCTCGGCCACGCAGAATCCCATCTCGCTGGTGGCCGACTACCTGACCGGCAAGCGCCATCGCGAGCCCGCCATCATCGAGGTCGGACGACGACGCCACTTCGACCTGGGCATTGAGGTACCTCATGAGGAGCTGGGGTCCATTACGACGAACGCTACCTGGGACGATGTCTACAACCGCTTCGCCGAGCTCGCGCGCGAGCACCGTTCTACCCTGGTCTTCGTCAATACGCGTTCCATGGCCGAGCGCCTGGCCTTTCAGCTGGGCGAGCGCCTGGGGCATGAGAATGTGGCGACTCACCATGGATCGCTCTCCCGCAAACTGCGCCTGGAGGCAGAGCGCAAGCTGAAAGCGGGTGAGATTCAGCTACTGGTCGCCACAGCCTCCCTTGAGCTCGGCATCGACATCGGCGCGATCGATCTGGTCTGCCAGCTCAACACGCCGCGGGCCCTAGCGCCTGCGCTGCAGCGCGCCGGCCGCGCCGGACACTGGCGTGGTGCAACGCCCAAGGCACGCTTCTTCGCAACCACCCGAGACGACCTGATGGAGATGGCCGCATTGATCCGCGCCATGCGCGCCGGTGCGCTGGACCAGCTGGAGATTCCGGCTGAGCCGCTAGACGTGCTGATGCAGCAGGTGGTTGCCGCCTGCTCGGCAGAGCCCTGGCAGGAGGACGACCTGTACGCTCTGCTGACCCGGGCCCATCCCTACCGCGACTTGCCTCGGCCCGTCTTCGAGGAACTGCTCTGTCTGCTCAGCGATGGCATCGAATCGTCGCGCGGCCGCTATGGCGCATACCTGCTGCGCGACCGCGTGCATGGCCGCCTGCAGGCCCGGCGCGGCGCCCGCTCCATCACCGTCTCGAACGGCGGCACCATTCCGGATACCGCCATCTTCTCCGTCATCCTGCAGCCAGACGGCATCCCCATCGCCACGCTGGACGAAGAGTTCGCCATCGAGTCCACGGTCGGGGACATCATCCAACTGGGCAACGCCTCGTGGCGCATCTCCGCCATCGAAAGTGCGGGCCGTCTATATGTCGAAGACGCGCAGGGCCAGCCACCCAGTGTGCCAGTGTGGCGCGGCGAGGCTCCGCAGCGTACCCCGGAGCTCTCCCGCTGGCTGTGCGATCTGCGCACCGACATTGCCGCTCGTGTTCCCCATCTCCAGCCCGGCTACATCAGCCAGACCGATCCAGTGGTCGCCGACACGGTAGCGTGGCTGAAGCAAGAGTGCGGCGTGAACGACGCCGGCGCGGAGCAGATGATCGCCTACATCGTCGCCGGCCGCGCCGTGCTGGGCACAGTACCGACGCTCAAGACCATCGTGGCTGAGCGCTTCTTCGATGAGGGCGGTGGCATGCAGCTGATCCTGCATGCGCCCTTCGGCGGCCGCATCAACAAGGCCTGGGGCCAGGCCCTGCGCAAACGTTTCTGCCGCGGCTTCAACTTCGAGCTGCAGGCAGCGGCCACCGACAACGGCTTGAACATCTCGCTCGCCGAGCAGCACTCCTTCCCGCTCGCCGACGTCTTCCAGTTCCTCACGACGCACACCGTCACCGAACTGCTGGAGCAGGCCTCACTCGCCTCGCCCATCTTCAAAACGCGCTTTCGCTGGGACGCCACCCGCAGTCTGCAGCTTCTGCGCTTTCAGAAGGGCAAGAAGGTGGCACCGCAGGTACAGCGCACACGCGCGGAAGACCTGCTGGCCAGCGTCTTTCCCCAGGCGGCGGCCTGCTTTGAAAATATCGAAGGCGATATCCAGATTCCTGACCACCCGCTGATTCGCGAAGTGATGAAGGACGTGCTCAGCGAGGCCATGGACCTGGCCGGACTGGTAGACGTGCTCGCGAAGATCGACTCCGGCGAGATTCGCTGCGTGGCCGTAGACTCGACCGTGCCCTCCGTCTTTTCGCACGGACTGCTCAACGCGAATCCATATGCGTTTCTGGACGATGCGCCGGCCGAGGAGCGCCGCGCCCGAGCCGTGAACATGCGCGGCATGGTGCCGGACAAGCTGCTGGGCGAGGCAGGCCGGCTGGACCCTGCGGCCATTCGCCAGGTGCGCGAAGAGTGCTGGCCGGACATACGCGATGAGCACGAGCTGCATGACCTGCTCTACTCGCTGGTAGTGGTGCCGGCGGCCGTGCTGGACGACCCGCGCGCACGTGGCTGGCGCGTCCTGTTTGACCGGCTCACGTCACAGTCACGGGCACAGAGAGACATAACGGGCTTTCTCTGCGCCGCTGAACGGGTTGCGGACCTCGCGTCCTTGCACCGCCCCGAACCGGACAGTGCGCTGATGCAGAAGGCGCTGCACGCGTGGCTGCAGATCCTGGGCCCGCAGACGGCTGCATCGCTGGCCGCCTCACTCAGCCTTGCCCCCGGGGCTGTCTTCACGGCCCTGGTAGCGATGGAGTCCCAGGGCACCATTCTGCGCGGCGAGTTCGAGTTGAGCGCGAGCGACCAGCGGGAGCAAGCCTCCGAGAACGACCCGCAGGGTCAATCGCCTGGATGGCAGATCCAGTGGTGCGAGCGGCGCATCCTGCAGCGCATCCACAAGCGCACCATCCACACACTTCGCAAACAGATTGAGCCCGTTGCGCCGGCAGACTACATGCGCTGGCTGCTGGGCTGGCAGCACCTGGCGCCACAGACGCAGCTCACCGGGGAAGAGGGTGTGCTCGACGCTTTGCGCAAGCTTGAAGGCTTTGAAGCGCCCGCGATCGAGTGGGAGCGCAGCCTGTTGCCGCAGCGCGTGGCCAACTACGATCCGCGCTGGCTCGACACGCTCTGCATGGCCGGAGTCGTCGGCTGGGGACGCGTTTCTCCCCACCCTGCGTTCGCATCGCCGGAGGGCGGTGCGCCGCGCCGGGTCGTGCCCACCAGCATGGCTCCCATCACCTTCTTCCTGCGCGAAGATGCGCACTGGATTGATGCATGCCTGCGCACGCGTCTGCTGCCGGAGTCTGCGCTCGCCTGCTGCCTCTCGCCGCTCGCGCTGCGCGTCCGCGCCGCGCTGGAGGACTCCGGCGCGGCCTTCGCTGCCGACCTGGCGCGCCAGCAGAGTGTGTCACTGGCAGAGTTGCAGAACGCGCTGTGGGAGCTGGTTGCCGCGGGCCTGGCGACGGCAGACGGATACGACAGCCTGCGAGTTCTGATCGACCCGCGCCGCAAAGCCAGCGGCGGCAGCACGTTCCGCATGCGCGGTACCAGTCAGCGGGCCCGCAACACCGCCGGCCGCTGGAGCCTTCTGGCCCCGCCGGCTGCCGCATTCAGTGCTGAAGATACGGCCACCGCACAGGCACAGCAGCGCGAGCAGGAGATCGAGTCCGCCGCGCTGGTGCTGCTGTGGCGCTACGGGATCGTCTTCCGCGATCTGCTGCAGCAGGAGAGCAATCTGCCGCGCTGGCGGGATCTGCTGGGTATGCTGCGCCGCCTGGAAGCTCGCGGCATCGTGCGCGGCGGCCGCTTCCTCTCCGGCTTTCCAGGAGAGCAGTTTGCCATGCCGCAGGCGATCGAGTCACTGCGAGAGTCGCGTCGCAGACAGAACGCTACCGCGACGGTTGCGTGTGCATCCGCTGACCCTGCAAACCTGGTCGGCATTGTCGTTCCCGGGGAGCGGCCCGCCGCCATCGCCGGCCGCGTGGTTCGCTTCGTCAACGGCCACTTCGAGCCAGAGGGCTCCGCGGAGCCGTTGACGCAGACGCTCGAACCCGAGGTTCCGCGCCTGATGAACCCTGGTCTCTTTCCGCCGCAGGCTCCGCATCCGGCAGAGGTGCCTCTGGGCCATGACTGACTTCACGCCGCCCGCCATGGCGCCTACACCCAGAGAGGGCGAAGACTACTACTGGGAAGGCCCCTACATGGTCTTCACCGCCGCCTGGCACCTGAAGCGGGGCTACTGCTGCGGCAACGCGTGCCGGAATTGTCCCTTCAACCACGAGAACGTGCCGGGCAACCGCTAACGCACCAGCACACCGGTTCGCGGAAAGCTGAAGGCCCCGCCGCGGTCGTCGATCACGTTCACCTGGCAGGTATACTCGCCCGGCTTCAGCGCCTGCAGTGGCACGTCGAACTGGAACGCGACGGTGTTGCGGCCCGGGTCGGTGAGCTTCGTCGCCTCCACCAGCGGCGTTTCAAATACCTTAGTCGAGCCGGAGAGGAACTCGATCGATGTCAGCAGGCGCGGACTCTGCGGCGCGGCAGTGGGCGCGTACACCTCGTACAGCAGGTACAGATGGCCGTCCTGGCGAAAGACATGCGCGACATTCGGAATCCATAGTTGCCCATCGTGCACCAGCGGATCGGCATCCTTGCCACGCGCGGGCTTGCCCCCGGGTGCGGGCTGGCGCTGGCTGGCCAGTACCACGGAAGACAGCTTTATCGGAGCCTTGCTCAGGTCAGGCACAGTGATGTCTGTTTCGAACGAGCCCATGTGACCGGTCTCGTTCTCCCGCACGACGAACTTCAGGTGATACTTCCCCGAGGGCAGCGTGAAGCTGGTGGAGTACTGAACGTTTTTGCGCGCAACCTGCTGCTGCTGGTCGATGGCCAGCTTGACGGTCTGCCGTATGTCGCCATCCACGCGGCCGCTTGCGTCCTTCACCTCGCCGATGATGTCGAGTGTGGCCTTGTCACGATCCCCGCCCTTCACGAACGGAATCTGAGAGCCCGGGACGATCAGCGAGACCGGGATGTAGTAGCGGCCGGGTGCCTGCTGGAAGTAGTACGCCGCCAGGTACACCGGCACATCTGTAGCCGGCAGGTCGCTCTGCAGTTGCTCGGTCAGCTGCTGCTCCCGGCCCTCGCGGGTAGCGTGCTGATAATCCGCGGGCGCATAGTAGCCCGGACGGTATTCGAGCTTCACATCCGGGCGATCGATCTTCACCTGTAGCTTGCGATAACGTCCATCGCGCGCCGGGTTGCTGGAGCGGAAGCCGATCACGTAGTACGCAGCCGTATCCTGCTCAAGCGCCTGGAAGGCCGGCGCGAAGTCGTTGGAGTCGCCGTAGAACCGGCCACCTGTATCCGAGGCCAAAGTCGACAGCACTTCCTGCGAGTTGAAGTTCGCATCCAGATTGTTCTGGAAGGCGCCACCGTTGTACGCGCTGACTCCGCGAATCGAGCCGGTGGACGCATCGCCCAATGGCGAGATCGCCTGCAGCCCGCGCGTGTCAACGCTATAGATCGAGAGGTTCGCGCGCACCGCTGCATTGGTCGCTGCACGCAGCGAGGCCTGGTTCTCGATGCCGTCGCGCTGCACCCCGCCCGAGAAGTACAGCAGCGACTTCTTCTGATTGATCGGCGCCAGCGACTTCGAGATCTGCGCAATCGCAAACAACTGGCGATCCGTATTCAGGTCGTTGTATTCGCTCTCGTCGGGCGTGAAGCTGCTGGCATCTTCCACCTGGTTCGTGGTGGAGGTCGCACCCGCCGCGTATCCGGCCTGTTGCGTTCCGCTGTATCGTGCGACGGCGCGCAGCAGCAGCTGCTTATTGGCCGTGAAGTCCTGATCGACGTTCAGCGCAGAATCGAGAGACACCGCCGCGACCAGGTCGGCGGGGCTCATTTGGTTATTGATGAAGTTGCGTGCAGCGTCGGCGGAGCGCTGCAGATCCTCCGGTTGCATCGAGGTCAGGTCGAAGAACAGGATGATCAAGCGGTGATTGCGCAGGGCGTCCCCGCTCACCACACCCTGGGCGTTTGCCTCCTTGCCCAGCACCAGCCGCCCGGCCTGCCCGCTCACCGTCTGCTCATTCAGCGGCATTGCCTGGTCCACGCTTTCATAGTCGAAGGACTGAATCGCCTGCGGCTTGCCGTTCTCAAGCACAGTAAAGTCCTTCTCGGTCAGCCCACGTGCTACTGCGCCCGTCTTGCGATCGCGCACGACAATGTTGGTCAGCACCAGGTCGCTCTGCACCTTCAGCACGAAGCTGCTGCTGTTTGCCTCAGGCGGCTGATCCTGCGCGAATGCCGCGGGCAACAGAGACAGCGCAATCAGGATGAGAATGGTTGTGCGCATCAGTATCGAAACCTCGCCAGCAGCGCGAAGCTGCGCGTGGCCGCCGCGGAGGTCACCTGGCCGTACGTGTTTGAGCCGAGCTGCGTGTCCACGCCGGCGTATTGGATGGTGTTCAGGATGTTGTTTGCAGTGCCGCGCATCTCAAAGCTCCGCGTCTCACCCATCTTGATCGTCTTCGAGAGCGACGCGTTGAACGTCACCGTGCCGGGGCCGGGAATGGAGAATCGCGAGGCTGTGCCGTAGATCTGCCCCGGAGCGAAGTCACTGCTGAAGGCTGCTGTGTTGAACCAGCGATTCAGGGACCCCCCACCCGCTGTCAGTGAGGCGCCAGGCACACGATTTGGCCGGAGCGAACCATTGCTGCCACGGGCCACGTCGGCGATGTTTGCCACGAAGTGCGGGGTCAGAGGCTCACCGGTGGCGAATCCGAAGTTGCCGGACACGGAGAGATTGCTGAGCCCGTGCGACAGCCAGCTGCCGCTAGTCAGGTAGCGTCCGTCCGGACCGAGAGGGAGTTCGTAGACAAAGTCACCCTTCACGTTATGGCGGATATCGAAGGATGAGTTCGATTCTTCTGCCAGGATGTTCTGCGCATTCTGCGCAACGACTGCCGTCGTACCGCCGTTGCCACCGATAGCGCTCGCATCATCAATTGCGTGCGAGTAGGTATAGGTGGCACCCACTGCGATGCCGCCCTGCATGCGCTTGCGCAGCCGCACCGTACCCGCGTTGTAATTCGAAAAGCCGATCGAGTCGGAGTAGTTGTAGATCACGCCGCTGAGCGACGCATCCGCAGTACGCCCTGGTGCAGTCAGCACGTCCAGCCGCGTTCCCTTCGCACCATTCCATCCCACGTTCAGCACGACTCCCCAGGGCAGCGTACGCTGCACGTCGACATTCCACACCTGCACGTAGGGCAGCCGGTAGTTCTTGTTTACGGAGTAGTTGCCGGCCGCCTGCGGCTGCAGAAATCCGTGCTCAAGCGTGATCGGCGCGCCGGCGGTCGCCTGGTTGGTCTGCACATCCGCGAAGGGCGGCTGGAAGGCAAGGTTCTGGACGAAGTTGATGTACTGCCCATTGGCGTAGTTGATGGCATAACCGCCACGCACGACGGTATTCTTCGCCGCTCGCCACGCAAAGCCGATCCGCGGTGAGACGCTGGTGCGGTCTGGGCGAATCAACGTCTTCGGATACAGACCAGTGAATGGGCCAACGCCGCCGGCCACCACCGGCGCCACCTGCGTGAAGTCACTGCTCGGATCGATGGTCGCCAGCCGCCCGTCCTTCTCGGCATACGGTGAGAAGTACTCGTAGCGTAGCCCGGCAAGCACGGTGAAGTTGGGGCGCAGCCTCCAGTCATCCTGCACGAAGGCGTCATAGATGTTCGCGCGCAGATAGGCCTTTTGATACGGCGCCTGAATCGCGGTCTGCTGTGGCAGGCCCAGCAGCAGATCGGCCAGTGAAGATCCGGTGCTGGCCGCGCCATTGCCGCCATTCGTACCCGTGCCATTCAGGCCGGCTGTGCCCGGCTGCTGGGTGGCAAAGCCGGTGAAGGTGAAGGTGCCCGTCGAGTTCGACTGCCCGAACAGATTCAGCTCCACACGCCTAGAGTCGCCCCCGAACTTCAGGTTGTGCTTGCCCCGTACCCAGGAGCTGGACTCCGAGATCCCGAGCGTCTGATTCACCTGGAAGTTAGGCTGCTGTTCGTTCAACCCGGAGAACTGCACCAGCGTTACATTGGGCAGTCCGAAGTTCAGCGGATTCACTGCCGCGCCGCTCAGCACCGGCACGCCGATGCTTGATGCAATGTCCTGCTGGCCGGTGAAGAAGTTGCGCAGCTCGGTGTCTGTGCGGTTCAGGCTGACGTTGAACGTGTTGGTCAGCCGACCGACCCCCAGCGTGTAGCCGAGTTGAGCAGAGTACTGGGTCGTCTGCTCCTTCCCACCAAGTTGCGGGAACAGGTTCAGCTCATCCGCGCCCGTGTGGCTGTAGTTGTAGTTGACATTGATGTTCTGGTGCAGACCGGGCGCGCTGGCGCCTGTGAACTGCTGGATCAGGCTCGAGACGGCCGTGCCGCCGCCAAAGTTGCGGATGTAGCGAACCCCGACGTTGGTGGTGTTGGTGGTGGCGCTGGTATTGCGCTGGTAGTTCTGCCTGTTGGCTGTAGGCAGATTTGGCAGTGGCACGAAGTGGAGCAGCGCCATGGCCTGCGGACTGATCCGGCCCTGCGGAATCACGTTGCCTGGGAAGGGCTGGCCCGTTTGCGGATCATAGATCGGGACTGAGTTTCCATTCTGCGTAAGCGCGGAGAAGTCTCCACCACGCTCTTCTGCACTCGGCACTGTGCCGTATTGATCGAATGGTGTCGAGGATCGGTTGCCGATCAGCGACACGAAGAAGAAATCCTTAGTGTCATGCTCGACCAGATGCGGGATGTACGGAGCGCCTGCAAAGATCACGCCGAAGCGATTCGAGTTGTATTGCGGCTGCGGCACATCCTGTCCACGCAGCGCGAACGGCTTTGCATCGAACTAGCTGTTGCCGCCGCTCCAGAAGATTGCTCCGTGCGGATTGTTTGGGTTCAGCCGGCGGAAGTTGATGCCGCCTCGACCGCCACCCCCAAAGCCGCCGCCGCCAAATC
>CAXUMX010000079.1:0-12970 GCA_964252395.1 uncultured Acidobacteriaceae bacterium
CTACTGAACGACTACGCCGTCGAGCAGGGCCGCCCCTGGATCTACGCCGCTGCCGTCGGCAGCTACGCCGCCACCATGAATGTGCTGCCCGGCGACACGGCCTGCCTCGCCTGCCTCTTTCCCGCGCCACCCTCGGGCGTCGTTGAGACCTGCGACACCGCCGGCATCCTCAACACCGCGGTCAACTTCGCCGCCTCGCTTGAGGTCACCGAAGCTCTCAAGTTCTTGACCAATGGGCCGGCCTCCATGCGCCGAACCCTGCTCGGCTGGGACCTGTGGAGCAACCAGCGCTCAGAGCTCTCTGCCGGCGCCCCGCGCCCCGGCTGCCAGGCATGCGGAGCGCGCGACTTCCGGCACCTGCGTGGCGAAGGCCGCCCCCACATCACACTCTGCGGCCGCAACTCCGTGCAGATTCATGAGCACCACCGCCCCGTCGACCTCGCGCAGATGGCTGCACGCCTCACTCCGCACGGCCAGGTCCGCCAGAATGGACTGCTGCTGCAGTTCCGTCGCGGCCCCCACACCCTCACCCTCTTTGCAGACGGTCGCGCACTCATCCAGGGCACCACGGACATCGCACTTGCCCGCACCCTGTACGCCCGCTATATCGGCTCCTGAACTCGCCACCGCATCTTTCGGTAAGACACATTTTCTTGCGCTTGGCCGGTAAGCTCACGCACGCGGAGCCGAGCCACGTGCACCGGGAAAGCAACCGTTCCCGGCGACTGCGCGTCCGATGTTGCATTGCTCCCGCCTGCGGCCCAGCCTGTCCCAACTGCGAGATGTAGGATTGATCGGAGCGATGTTTCTGAACTGATTCGACCCGGAGTGAAGCTCGGCGCGGCGCCGGCACCTGCCGCAATCACAAATTCGGATCCTCTGTATCCTGAAGGAACATTGCTCCATGGCGACCACGTCGGTGAGTAAGAGCGCAAATCGAATGAATAAATCTGTCACAAACGGCGTCTTTTCACCTCCCGCCAAGGGCTCCGCCACCAACTCCCCAGAGCCGCAACGCGCCAACCAGCATCTGCGCCGCAATCCGCCGATCGCCGGCGAGGCAGAGGCCATCGCCGCAGCCCAGGCCGGTGACGGCGCCGCCTTTGAGCGCCTCTACTCCCTGCACAAGCGCCGCGTCTACTCCCTCTGCCTGCGCATGCTGGGCAATGTTGCCGAGGCTGAAGACCTGACGCAGGAGGCCTTCCTGCAGCTCTATCGCAAGATCGGCACCTTCCGCGGCGACTCTGCCTTCTCCACCTGGCTGCACCGGCTCGCCGTCAACGTCGTGCTCATGCACCTGCGCAAGAAGGGCCTGCCTCAGGTCTCGCTCGAGGAGACGCTCGAGCCCTCGCAGGAAGATGGGCCGCGCAAGGATATCGGCGCCCGCGACCTCATGCTCTCCGGCTCCATCGACCGCGTCACGCTTGAGCGTGCCGTGGCCGACCTGCCACCCGGCTACCGCCTGGTCTTCGTCTTGCACGACGTCGAAGGCTATGAGCACAATGAAATTGCGGGCATGCTGGAGTGCTCCATCGGCAACAGCAAATCGCAACTGCACAAGGCACGCATGAAGCTGCGCGATCTGCTGCGCACCGGGCAGCAGCCCAATTCCCGGCGTGAGGCCGTGCTATGACCGGCGGCCCGGACGACCCCAAAATGATAAGAGCCAACGTACACATCACCTGTGAGGACTTCCAGGATCAGCTCCCTGAGCTCTTCGAGTCCGGCGCTGACCTCAGCACGCAGGAGCATCTGAAGACCTGCGAGCAATGTGCCGCACTGGTGCGCGACCTGGAATACATCGCGCAACAGGCCAAGCTGCTGCTGCCCATCCACGACCCCAGCCCGGCCGTGTGGGACAACATCCAGACCACGCTCTCGCAGTCCTCGGTCTCGGAGCAGAAGCAGAACTCAGGCTCCAACCTCAAATGAGCGCAGGCCAGCTCCGGCCTGCTGCCTTCCCTGAACGCATCGTGCTCACCGGCTTCATGGGCGCCGGCAAGTCCACCGTCGGCCGCATCCTGGCCGCGCGTCTGGGCTGGCGCTTCTTTGACACGGACGCGCTCATCGCCGCCCAGCATTACGCCACCGTCGCCGAGATCTTCCGCCTCCACGGCGAGGCGCACTTTCGCACCCTGGAGCTTGAAGCCATCGAGCGCGCGCTGACCCCGCCCCACAGCGTCGTCGCCCTCGGCGGAGGCGCAGTGGAGACACCCGCTGTCCGCGATCTGCTCTTCACGCCTACGGCCAACACAGCAGTGACCGTATACCTCGAAGCCCCCCTGCCCGAACTCATCGAACGCTGCAGCCCCCACGCCGCTGCCCGGCCGCTGCTCGCCACGGCGGAGACTCCGGAGCAGCGGCTGCTCCGCCGCCAGCCTCTCTACCAGCAGGCGCATCTCACCGTTGCCACCAGCGGCCAGTCTCCGGAGTCGGTTGTGCAGCAGATCCTCGACCGGCTTCACTTTCAAAACACTTAATCCGCCGGACGGTTCGCCGTCAGACTACATTCAGCACTTGGATGTCACCGAAGCAGCAGCACGCGGACATCCCGCAGCAGCACGATGATCCCCGGAGCAGCACGAATGATCGACCCCACTCACCGCCTGCAGACCACCGACCTGGACCGCCCGCTGCCCATCGAGCCCCGGCGGCCGACTCTCCGCGGCGATATCCTCTTCACCTTCGCCATCGCTCTCGGTCTGGCACTCGCCTATCACTTGCGCGACGTCCTCACCCTGCTCTATGTCAGCGCTCTGTTCGCCGTCGTGCTCATGCCCGTCGTGCGCGGCGTGCAGCAGATGAAGATCGGCAAGTGGAGTCCTAACCGCGGCGTCGCCATTCTCTTCCTGCTGCTGGCCGTGGCCGGCGCCGCCGCGCTGTTCGTCATCTTCGCTCTCCCGCCGGTCGTGCGCGATATGAGGCAGTTCGTCGAGGAGATCCCGCAGCGCGGGCCCGCCATGCTGAGCAGACTCAAGCACCTGCCCTTTGCCTCTCGCCTGGACGTCGCCTCGCTCAATGCCAAGCTGCAAAGCTATGCCTCCAACTTCCTGACCTATGTGGTCACCTCGGTCAGCACCTGGGCCAGTAAGGTCTTCAAGATCGTCACCGGCATCGTGCTCACCATCTACTTCATGCTCGAGGGCGAGCACGCCTACCACTGGTTCCTCTCCTTCTTCCCCGCTGAGCGCCGGGAGCGGCTGGACAAGGCGCTCATGCGCGCCGACCTGCGCATGGGCAAGTGGCTGCTCGGCCAGGGCGCGCTCATGCTCATCCTGGGCATCTATTCCACCGTCGCCTTCACCCTGCTGCACGTGCGCTACTCCTATGCGCTCGGCGTCCTGATGGGCGTCTTCAACATCATCCCGGTCATCGGCGCGCTCATCTCCATGGCGCTGGTCGTCGTCGCCGCCGCCATGGACTCCTGGAGCCGCGTGCTCTACGTGGTCATCGTGTACCTGGTCTACGCGCAGGTGGAGAACTCCTACCTCACGCCCAAGATCATGAAGTCCTCGGTCGACCTGCCCGGCCTCGCCATCATCGTCTCGCTGCTCGTCGGCTCGGAGCTCGAAGGCGTCATCGGCGCCATGGTCTCCGTGCCCACCGCCGTCCTCGTAGCCGTGCTCATCGACGAGTACGCTGTCCAGCAGGACGCCCACCTGCTCGTCGACCGCGTCACCGACACTCCGCGCTGACCCGGCGCGCAACCGCCCGGGCCGCGTGCTATGAATGCATACATTGCATGCGACCCTGCCTCTCAAGCCTGCTGTCTCTCGTCTTGCTCGTCCTCTGCCCGGCCACCCTCGCGGCGGCGGCGCAGACGCCCGCAGCCCACAACTCGGCAGTCCAGAAGCCCGCGCCCTTCGAGGTCGCCGAAGCCTCCATCACGGAGACCCAGCAGGCCATTCGCGAGCACCGCACCACCTGCCGCGCCATCGTCGAGCACTACCTCGCCCGCATCGCTGCCTATGACCAGGCGCCGCTCGGCCCCAGCCACCAGCCGCTGAACGCCATCGTCCGGCTCAACCCCGCCGCGCTGGCCGACGCGGACCGCTGCGACCGCGACTTCCGCCGCACCCACACCCTCCTGCCGCTCAGTGGCATCGCTGTCCTCGTCAAGGACAACTACGACACTGCCGGGCTCCCGACCACCGGCGGCTCGCTCGCGATGAAGGGCTTCGTGCCTGCTGCGGATGCGACCATGGTGGCCAAGCTGCGGTCCGCCGGCGCCATCGTCCTGGCCAAGACCAACATGGCCGAGTGGGCCTTCTCTCCCTATCTCACCGCGAGTTCGATCGCCGGCATCACCCGCAACCCCTACGACCTCACCCGAGTGCCCGCCGGCTCCAGCGGCGGCACGGCTGCCGGGGTCGCTGCCAGCCTCGGGCAGTCCGGCCTCGGCACCGACACCGGCAACTCCATCCGCGGCCCGTCTTCGCACAACGCGTTGGTCGGCATCCGGCCTACGCTCGGGCTCACCAGCCGCGCCGGCATCATCCCGCTGTTCGCGCACAACGATGTCGGCGGACCCATGGCGCGTTCGGTGGCCGATGCAGCCGCGCTGCTCACCGTGCTCGCCGGTCCGGATCCGCGCGATCCGCTCACCGCGCTCGATGCCGGCCGCCCGCACGTCGACTACACCCGCTCGCTCCGCCGCAACGCGCTGCGCGGCGCCCGCATCGGCATTTACCGGGAGTACATCGACGCTCCCACCACCGACCCGGAAGTCAAGGCTGTCACGGAGCAGGCACTGCGCACGCTTCAGCGGGAAGGGGCTACGCTGGTCGATCCCTTCACCATCCCCAACGACGCGGAGCTTGGGAAGACGCTCGAGTGCGGCGACTTCGAAGCCGACCTCAACCACTACCTCGACCAGCACCCCAACGCGCCCTACCACTCACTCAGGGACATCGTCGGCTCCGGCCTCTACCTGCCCTACATCGCAGAGGAGATCCAGGCCGCCATCGCACCGCCGAAGCCGGATCAGGACGGTCATATAGATCGCCGCAGCCCGTGCCCGGACGTCTACCACGACGAGCCCAAGATCGCCTTCCGCAACGCGCTGCTCGCAGCTATGGCGCGCCAGCATCTGGATGCCGTCGTCTATCCCACCTGGAGCAATCCGCCGCGCAAGGTCGGCGATACCACCAGCCCCGCCGGCGACAACAGCCAGGTGCTCTCACCGCAGACCGGCTTCCCCGCCATCACCGTGCCCATGGGCGTCACCCACGGCACTCTTCCGGCGGGGCTCACCTTCCTCGGCCCTGCGTTCAGCGAGGACGTGCTGATCGGCTACGCCTACGACTTCGAACAGGCCACGCACGCGCGCCAGCCTCCGCCGCTCTACCCGGCACTGCTCCGAAGCGCCGCTGCTCCGCCTACTGCCCGCCCTCGCTCTCGCGAATAAACGACGCCGTCCGGTCGTGCAGGTCGCGCAGCGCCTCCGGCTTCACATACACCATGTGCCCCGTCGGGAAGAACTTGTACTCGATGTTCTTTTCCAGATCTGTCGGCACCGGCAGATGCTTCAGCTCGTACGCTGCCGCGAAGTAGAGCGTCCCCAGGTCGTAGTACCCGCCCATCAGCAAAATGTGCATCCTCGGGTTACGTTTCAGCGTTTCGGCCAGGTCCCTGGACACGTTCGTGAAAGCATTATCGCCGCCGCCCTCTACGATGTGGGTCAGGTCCCAGCCCGCGCCCGGGTCATCGAAGCGCGGCTTGTAGGTCATCTCCGCGCCAAACTTCAGCGTGTTGTGCGCATAGCTGTTCATCGCCGCCAGAATCGACGAGGAGATCGACTCGACAAACGGATCGTAATCCGCATCCGCCGCCATCGGATTTAGCGACGGCCCCTGGTAGCGCGAGTCCAGCCGGCCGGTCGTGATATCCGCCCCGTCCTGCAGCAGCTTGGAGAACTGCCCGCCGTTGATGCGCAGGTTGGCCTTCACCCACGTCGCCGCCGGAATCCCGGTATAGCCTTCCAGCTTCGCCGCCACCGCCTGCTTGCGCGCCGCATCCAGGTCCGCGCCCTGCAGCAGTGCCGCCGCATAATCGCCCAGCGCATACTGCTCCACCTCGCGCTGCCGCTGCTCCAGCTGCTCGGTTGACGGCTGCGCCGGCTCGCCCGGAACCCGGTGGTGGAACCACGCCGTGGCCGCGTAGCTGGGCAGCGCCAGGAAGAAGCCGTTGTCCGTGCCGACATTCGCGCCTGCTCCGTCCGCGCTGTTATCGAAGCTCAAAATCTGGCTCAGCAGCACAATCCCGTTCAGGTCGACGCCATGCTGCTGCAGCCGCTTGCCCAGCACCGCGTCGCGCGTCGTGCCGTAGCTCTCGCCAAACAGGTACTTGGCAGAGGTCCAGCGATCGTACTTGCTCAGAAACCGCCGGATGAAGCGGTCGAACGCGCCCGCATCCTCGTCCACGCCGTAGAAGCTCTTCACCGCGTCGCGCCCTTCGATGCGGCTGTAACCCGTGCCCGGCGCGTCGATAAACACCAGGTCCGCCACATCCAGCAGCGAGTTGGGATTGTTCTCCACCTGGTACGGACCGCCCACCGGATGCTCGAGGTCGGGCAGATCCACCCGCACCGGCCCCATGCTCGACATCCGCAGGTACATCGTCGCGGAGCCCGGACCGCCGTTGTAGAAGAAGACGATCGGCCGCTTGCCCGCAACCGCGCCCTTGGCAAAGTACGCGGTGTAGAACATCCGCGCCGTCGCCGGCTGATCCTCCGGCTTCTGCGGCAGGTCAATCGGCGCATCCGGCAGATAGCGGCCATCCAGTGCCAGCATCGCGTCCTGCGGATCGTTCGCGCCCACTGCAAGCATGCCGGCCACGGCCGTGTACGCCACGGTCTTGCCGCTGGCCAGCGTTACCGTGCCCTCGGTCGTCACATCCGCCGGCAGTGCCCGCGTCGGCTTCTTCTCCGGCGCGCTCTCGGGTGCCTTGTCAGGGGCCTGAGCTCGCGCGGCTCCGCCGCAAAAGGTGGTCAGCAGCACAGCAGTTGCAAGCGCGCGCAGTCGTAGTCGGGCGAAGGCCATAGGCAGGGTTTGCTCCAGGTACAAGAATTCAGCTTGATTGGTGAATCTGAGAATAGTCGAAAGTTCCCCGCGCCTGCGGCACTATCATCAAGCCCAATTCACCACACCACGCCTGGCCATCTCGCAAGGAGACCACCCGCTTGAAAATCCGACTCCTGCCCAATCAACTCCTGCCTATCCTGCTCGCACTCGCCTCAAGCGCCGCCGGCGCGCAGTCCGCCGCCGCCGCGCCCGCGCCTCCGCCCGTCACCCAGCACTCTTACACCATCAAGAACTTTCACACCGAGAGCGGCGCCACCCTGCCCGAGGCCAAGATCATCTACGGCACCTACGGCAAACTCAACGCCGCCGGCGACAACGCCGTCCTTCTGCCCTCGCATTACATGGCGGACCTCCACGGTTACGAATGGCTCATTGGACCAGGCAAGGCGCTCGACCCGGACAAGCAGTTCCTCATCACCTCGGAGCTCTTCGGCAACGGCCGCTCCTCCTCGCCGAGCAACACTCCGGCGCCCTTTGACGGACCCCGCTTCCCCATCACCACCATCCGCGACAACGTGCGCGCCGTGCACCAGCTGCTCACCGACGAACTCGGCGTCAAGCATCTGCAGGCCGTCATCGGCTTCTCCATGGGCGCGCAGCAGGCCTTCCAGTGGGCCGTCTCCTACCCCGACTACATGAGCCACATCGTCGCCACCTCCGGCACCGCCAAGACCTACGGCCACGGCATCGTGCGCAATGAGAGTGAGATCGTCGCCCTCACCACCGACCCCGCCTTCGCCAACGGCGAATACAAGACCGAGCCGGTCAAAGGCATCGAAGCCTTCTCCATCGTCTGGACCGCGTGGCTCTACGGGCAGGAGTGGTGGCGCAAGGAGCTGTGGCGCGAAGAGGACCCCAAGGCCACCTCGCTCCAGCAGGTCATGGAGAAGTACCGCACCCACTTCATGGATGGGGGCGACGCCAACAACCTCATCCTCCAGCTGCGCACCTGGCAGCAGCACGACGTCGGCACCACCCCCGGCTTCACCGGCCACGCCGGCGCGAGCGATGTGCAGCGTGCCCTCGCCTCCATCAAGGCTCCGGTGCTCTACATGCCCTCCACGACCGATCTCTACTTCCCCATCGAGGACGCACGCTATGAGGCGCAGTACATCCCGCACTGCACCCTGCTGCCCATCCCCTCGGTCTGGGGCCATCCCGCCGGAGCCGGCGCCAGCCCCGCCGACGAGACCTTCCTCAACCAGCACATCGCCGCATTCCTCAACCAGCCTGCTCCCCGCTAGCATCTGCAACGACGTCGAAGTAGCGCGGCCCTTGTAACTACGCGCTTGCGCCGGCGCCGTTCCCAGGAGGAACATCCCAGGCATGAGCAACTCCCGGCCGCTTGCCCGCTACCAGCTGATCGCCTTCGCCACCATCGTCGATGTCGAGCGCGCCAGACAGTTCTATCGCGATACCCTCGGCCTGAACCTGCTTAGCGAAGAGCCTCCCTTCGCGCTCGTCTTCGACGCCAACGGAACCATGCTTCGCCTCGTCATGGCCTCCAGGCTGCCGGAGGCGCAGGGAACTGTCCTCGGCTGGCAGGTGCCGGAGATCAGCACCGCCGTCCAGGAGCTATCCGCGGCCGGCGTCCACTTCGAGCGCTTCGAAGGCATGCAGCAGGACGAGCTCGGAGTCTGGACCGCGCCCAACGGCGCAAAAGTCGCCTGGTTCCGCGACCCCGACGGGAACATCCTCAGCTTCTCGGAGCATCCCGAGATCGAGGCCGGCTTGCCCTAGCCGCAACATCCGCCGATTCGCAAGCCAGCCGCCTCCCCCGACCAACGCGATCAAAACGCGCTTGCCCCCGCGCCTCCCGCATGGCTCTGCCGGCCTCTCCCGCTTGCTATCATGAACGCAGGGGCGACCAGCCGCTCCCCGCCATGCCGCAGCCTCACGCCAATGCGAGCCATCCGTGCCAGTAACCACGGCGCGCGTCACTCATCACCTGGGTCAGGAGCTGCTCGCGACCGATACCCCGGCCGGCAGCGCCGCTCCGGCCATCGCGGAAGCGCGGGGCTCTACGCCTTCGCTCCTCGCCGACTATCTGGAGCTGTTCAAGGTTCGCGTCACCGCCATGGTCATCATCACCGGCTGGGCCGGCTTCCATCTCGGCTCCGTGCGCTCCGCCATTCCCACCCTGAACATGGGCCTGTTTGAGACTCTGGCCGGCATCGGCCTGGTCTCCGCCGGCGCCAGCGCGCTTAACGAGGCGCTTGAACGCAAAAGCGACGCCCGCATGCTGCGCACCGCGCGCCGTCCCCTCGCCAGCGGCCGCATCGGCCTTGCTCACGGACTGCTGCTGGCCTTTGCCGCCGTCATCGCCGGCTCCATGCTCCTGCTGCGCTTCACCAACCCCATCACGGTCGCGCTGGCGCTGCTCACCGTCTTCACTTACGTCGCCGTCTACACGCCGCTCAAACGGCACACCACGCTGGCCACCTTCATCGGCGCCTTCCCCGGCGCCATGGGTCCGCTGCTGGGCTGGACCGCCGCCCGCGGCCGTATCGAGTGGCCTGCCGTCGCGCTCTTCGCCGTTCTCTTTGTCTGGCAGTTCCCCCACTTCATGGCCATCGCCTGGCTCTATCGCGAGGACTACGGACGCGCCGGCATCCGCATGCTGCCGGTGGTGCAGCCGGACGGCTGGTCCACCGTCGCCGAGGCGCTGGTCTACGCCGTGCTCATGGTTCCGGTGTCGCTGCTGCCCTGGTATCTCGATATCTCCGGGCGCATCTACGCCGCCAGCGCGCTGCTGCTCAGCCTCGGCTACCTCTGGTACACGGTGCGCTTCGCCCGCATCCTCAAGGCACCCAGCTTCGCCGCCTCCCGTCCCTATGCCCGCGCTCTGCTCAAGGCCAGCGTTTTGTACCTTCCGCTGCTCCTCATCATCATGATGCTCGACGCCACCGCAGGAAGGAGATAACCGCCGCATGTCTGCTCCCACGCTGGAATCCGCTGCCGCCCGCGTCGCCTCCCCCGGCGCCGCCGCAGATCCGATCGTGCTCTCCTCGCTGACCCACGACTACGGCACCCGCCTGGCCCTGGACCAACTCTCCTTCTCCGTGGCGCCGGCCCAGATCTTCGGCCTGCTCGGACCCAACGGCTCCGGCAAGACCACGCTCTTCCGCATCCTCTCCACCCTCATGGTGCCTTCGGGCGGCAGCGCCACCATCCGCGGCTTCAACGTCGCCACCCAGCCCGCGCAGGTGCGCCAGCAGATCGGCATCGTCTTCCAGTCGCGCTCGCTCGATATCAAGCTCACCGTCGAAGAGAACCTGCGCCACGCCGGCCACCTCTACGGGCTCAGCGGACGGCTGCTGCGCGCCCGCATCGCCGATGTGCTCGCCCGCGTTGCGCTCACCGATCGCGCCAAAGATTACGTCGAGACCCTCTCCGGCGGCATGCAGCGCCGCGTCGAGCTCGCCAAAGGCCTCATCCACTCCCCGGCCGTCCTGCTGCTCGACGAGCCCTCCACCGGCCTCGACCCGGGCGCGCGCCGCGACCTCTGGCAGTACCTGCGCATGCTCCGCGACGACGAAGGCGTCACCGTCCTCGTCACCACCCACCTGATGGAAGAGGCCGAGTACTGCGACCGCCTCGCCATCCTCAGCGCCGGCAGGCTGGTCGCGCTCGGCTCCCCCGAGGAGCTCAAATCCACCATTGGCGGCGACATCGTTCTCTTTGAAACCGCCAGCGAGCACGCCGCCCAGTCCCTGGCCGCCCGCATGGCCGGACGCTTCCAGGTGGAGCCGACCGTCCTCAACTCGACCGTCCGGCTGGAACGCGAAGAAGGACACCGCTTCCTCACCGCCGTCCTCGATGCCTTCCCCGGTGAGGTGCGCGGCGTCTCCGTCTCCCGCCCGCGCCTGGAAGACGTCTTCATCCAGCGCACCGGCCACCGCTTCTGGACCGACACCACGGATGGCAGCGAGAAGCAGCACGAGGGCATCGACTGATGGCGCACACAAAGGAAGCCGTACTCGGCGCGGAAGATCGATGGCTCCAAGCTGTGCTGCAGCGCGATGTTGCCGCGGCGGAGTCGATCCTTCACCGGGACTACGTGCTCATCGTCGGCATCGAGGGCCAGCCGCTCCAAGTCTATCCGCGCGCCCAGTGGCTGGCGATGCTGCCCCACTACCGGATCAGCGCCCACAGCATCACCGATCGTCAGGTGCGCCTCTACGGCGACGTCGCCGTCGTCACCCTCCTCTGGACTCAGACCGCGGAGGTACCTGGCGATCGGGATATCAGCGGCAACTTCCTGCTCACCGACATATGGACATTCACTGACGGCGTCTGGCGCGTCACAGAGCGGCATTCCAGCCGTCAGGAGAAGGGCACCTAGTCATGGCCACCATCGCAGCAGCACCGCACACCACCGGGCGCGGCTCGCAGCACGCCATCCGCACCGCGAAGCCCGGCATCCTCATCCCCGCGCTCTCGCTCTGGCAGCGGGAGATCGTTCGCTTCTATCGCCAGCGTGCCCGCGTCGTCGGTGTCATCGCCTCGCCCCTGCTCTTCTGGGTCGCCTTCGGCGCAGGCTTCGCGCACTCCTTCACCTCCGGCGCTACCGGTGCCGGCGGACAGGCGCTGGGCTACTTCTTCCCCGGCTCCATCGTCATGATCGTCCTGTTCACCGCCATCTTCTCCATGATGTCGCTCATTCAGGATCGCAACGAAGGCTTCCTGCTTACCGTGCTCGCCTCGCCCGTCTCCCGCTCCGCCATCGTGCTTGGCAAGGTGCTGGGCGGCGCCACCCTGGCTGCCATCCAGGGGCTGCTCTTCCTCTGCTTCGCGCCGCTCGCCGGAGTCCACGCCTCCCTCTCCGGACTCCTCATGGCCGCGCTCGTCATCGCTCTGGTCAGCTTTGAGATCACCGCGCTCGGCTTCACCATCGCCTGGCCCATGGACTCCACCCAGGCCTTCCACGCCATCGTCAACCTCATCCTGCTGCCGCTCTGGCTGCTCTCCGGCGCCCTCTTCCCCGCCACCCGCGCCTCCGGATGGCTCCATCGCATCATGCTCGCCAATCCGCTCACCTATGGCGTCGATGCGCTGCGCAACAGCCTCTTTCCGGGCACTGCAACCGAGCATGCACTGCCCCTCAACCTGATCGTGACCCTCGGCTTCTGCCTGCTCACCTTCATCACCTCGTGGGCTGTGGTCAACCGCCGCACCCGCCAGCCCGCTGCCTGACATCCATATGCCGACCGCCACTGCCCGAACCCACAAGCCCGCTGCCTTCCCCGCCGGCCTCGCCATCGGCGCTATCCTCGCCGTCTCCGCGCTCGCCTCGGCCTTTCTCTTCTGGCTGGTCTATGCCCACCACGCGCCGGACAGCTACGGCATGCGCCTCCGCTTCCTACCCGCGCTCAACGCGCTCTTCAATGGGCTCAGCGCAGTCGCGCTCGTCGTCGGATTCATGCTTATCAAACGCGGTCGCATCGCGCAGCACCGCGCCGCCATGCTCTCCGCCTTCGTCTTCTCCTCGCTCTTCCTGGTCAGCTACATCACCAACCACTACCTCCACGGCGAGATGCGCTTCCCCGGCCCGCACAACGCTGTCTGGATGACCTACATCGCCATCCTCATCAGCCATGTCCTGCTCTCGGTCATCGCGCTGCCCATGGTGCTGATCACCTTCTTCTTCTCGCTCTCCGGACGCATCCCCGCCCATCGCCGCATCGCGCGCTGGACCTACCCCATCTGGCTCTATGTCTCCGTCACCGGCGTCGTGGTCTACGCGATGCTGGTGGGCTGGCACGGCTAAACCCCATGACCCCTGTGTCCAACCCTGTATCCAATTCCGTCACCGATCCCGTCGGCACTCCGCAGACGGCAGGCACGCCGCGCTCCCGGCCCGCCACACCGGCCACCGCCTCCCTGCC
>CAXUMX010000080.1:0-12729 GCA_964252395.1 uncultured Acidobacteriaceae bacterium
CCGTCGAGGGCCGCGGTCTGGCCATGCTGCGCCAGGCCGGCGTTGCCGTGCGTCTGCTTGCCGCTGGCCCTCACCGCACACAGGCCCGGGTGCTGAACGACGCCTTCGCCTGCTTCATCCGCACCCGCATCCCGCTGGTCACGCTCAAGATTGCGGCCACGCTGGATGGCCGCATCGCGCCCGCCGCGCAGAGCCCGCGCTCCGCCTACGCGATCACCGGACGCGAGGCACGGGAGTGCGTCCAACAGATGCGCCACGCCAGTGACGCACTCATCACCGGAATCGGCACCGTGCTCGCCGACGATCCGTTGCTGACGGACCGCAGCCAGCGGCCACGCCGCCGTCCGCTGCTGCGCATCGTGCTCGACTCGGAGTTGCGCATGCCACTCGACAGCCGCATGCTGACGCAGGTCGAAGAGGACCTGATGATCGTCACGCGCAACCCGGACCGAGGGCGGCAGCAGGCACTCGAGTCGCGTGGCGCGCGCATCCAGGTGCTGGAGACACAATCCGCCGGCGGGCTCTCCCTGCGGGCGCTCCTGCAGCAACTCGGCACGCAGGACATTACCAGTGTCATGGTCGAAGGGGGCGCCCGGCTGAACCGCAGCGCGCTTGTGGCCGGGGTGGTGGACAAGCTGGCGTTGTTTCAGGCGCCACGCTTCCTGGGAGCCGAAGCAGTGCCCATGCTGGCGCCTCCGACCGAGGGTACCCTGCCTCACCTGCAGCGTTTCCACGTGGAACAATTGGGCGAGGACCGGCTCATTGCCGGTTACCTGCGCGATCCGTGGGAGAGGCTGGCCGCCGCCTAGCTACGGAAGCTGCTCCTTGGAAGCAAATGCTCGCTGGAAGCCAATGCTACCAAGCGGTTACCCTATCTGCATGTTCACTGGCCTTATCCAGCAGACCGGCCGCATCCTGTCGCTTGAACAGCGTGGCGGCACCCGTCGTCTCGCCGTCGAGGCGCCCGGCCTCGCCGCACAGCTTCACCTGGGCGACAGCGTCGCCGTAAATGGCGTCTGCCTGACTGCGCTCGCCATCGAGCCCGCAGGCAAGCCTGACCGGTTCGAGGCTGATCTGGCAGAGGAGACCATGCGGCGCACGGCCTTGGATCAGCTCACGCCCGGCTCGGTCGTGAACCTGGAACTGCCGACGCCCGCGGGCGCCCCGCTGGGTGGCCACGTCGTGCAGGGGCATGTTGACGGTGTCGGACGCCTGATCTCACTGCGGGCGATTGCGCCTGATCAGGCGGCCACTGACTGGTGGTTGGAGGTTGAGCCGCCGGAGTCGCTCCGCCCCTACATCGTCGAGAAGGGATCAATAGCGATTGAGGGCATCAGCCTCACCGTGGCCCGCTGGGACGGCACCCGGCTCGGCGTCGCCATCATCCCGCACACCTGGTCCAGCACCAACCTTCACCATCGCAAGCCTGGTGATCCGGTGAACTTGGAAGCTGACATCCTGCTGAAGCAGGCACACCAGAGCCGGATCCAGCCGGAGGCCAGCCACCTCACACTCGGCTTCCTGATCGCCAACGGCTACTGACCGCCCTCGCATCCCACGAGTGCAGTGGGGGTGAGATGGTCGATTCCGGCAAGCGTTCACCCGGTGCCGAGGCACAGAGCTTTACCCCGTCTCATGGGCTGGGCCGTACCCGGCTGGTCGTCTTCCTCGCACTTGTTATAGGGGATTACTCTGCGCCTGGCTGATCTTCCTCGCACTCGAAAATGCGCGCCCTCGTAGCTCGCCGCAGGTGCAGAGCGGCGGCAAGGCGGCCCGGCTGCTGGCTCCCGCGCCCGCGGCTCTGCATAGGTCGAACGTGGGCCGGCGAGGCTGAAGCAGGAGCACGAACCGCAGGCTCATCCTGTGAGTACCTCGCTTTCTCTGGAATATCTGTGCCTCGGTGCCAGTCCTCGCGGTATCGTGATCCGTGCCGTCACGACCCCCCATGCCAGCCCGCCAACGGGCCGGAATCCTGGCCAGCGAGCCGCTCCTGCTCGCGGGGCTGGTCATCCTCACGCTCTACTTCGCGCGGGAGCTGCTGGCGCCGCTCGCCTTCGCCCTGGTGCTGACCTTCCTGCTGACCCCGGCGGTCGGACTGCTGGAACGCTGGCGCCTCTCCCGGGCTCCGGCCGTCATCGTCGTTATCCTCATCTTCTTCTCCGGGCTGGGAGCCACCGGGTGGGTCGTTGCGCGCCAACTGGTGCACGTCGCGGAGATGCTGCCCGACTACCGCGACAACATCCAGGCCAAGCTGGACAGCCTGCACACCCCCATCGGCGGCGCGGCCGGCAAAGCCGTCTCCTCGCTCGAGGAGATGACGGCAGAGCTCTCCACCCACGGCACGGTCACCCCCCCGCCAGAGATTGCCGCGCCGGAGACTAGCCGGCGTCGGCGTACCCGGCAGCAAGCGGCGCCGCAGGTGATCGAGCCGCCCGTCTCGGCGGGACAGTACCTGCAGCAGCTGTTCGCGCCGATCCTGCGCCCGCTGCTGGCCGGCGGCATCGTGATGGTCTTCACCATCTACATGCTGATGAACCGGGAAGACCTGCGCAACCGCCTGCTGCTGCTGGCGGGCATGGGCCGGCTCAACCTGATGACGCAGGCCCTGCGCGACGCGGCAGAGCGCATCAGCCGCTTCCTGGTATGGCAGTTTGTCGTCAACGTCTGCTTCGGACTGTTACTCGGCCTGGGACTGCGCCTGATCGGCGTGCCCGACGCCACCCTGTGGGGCACCTTAGCCGCCCTGCTGCGCTACGTGCCGTACGTGGGCACGGCCATCGCCGGCCTGTTGCCACTCATCTTCTCCGTGGCGATCTTTCCCAACTGGCGGCCCGGCTTTGAGATCCTCGGCTTCTACGCCACGCTGGAGATCGCGACCTCGAACTTCGTCGAGCCCTGGCTCTACGGCTCGCGCACCGGCGTCTCCGCGCTGGCGCTGCTGGCCTCGGCCATCTTCTGGAGCCTGCTGTGGGGATGGTCCGGCCTGGTGTTGGCTACGCCACTCACGGTCTGCCTCATCGTGTTGGGCCGGTATGTGCCCCGGCTGGGTTTCCTGCATGTTCTGCTGGGTGACGAGGCGGAGCTTGCACCGGAGGCCCGCTTCTATGAGCGGCTGCTGGCCATGGATCAGGCGGAGGCGCACGCCATGGCGGACCGCTTTCTGGTCGATCACTCGCTCGTGGAGTTCTACGATACGGTGCTGCTGCCTGCTCTCGGCCTGGAGGAACAGGACCGGCACAAAGGCGGGCTGGATGAGACCCGCCGTGAGTTCGTGATGCTGAGCTCGACCGAGCTGGTGGCGGAGCTCAGCGAACACAAGTCCACTGCTCCGTGCCCGCCACCGCCGGAGCCTGCCTCCGGTGCGCCCGCCCCCGCGACTGTGCAAATGGCGGAAGAGCATGCCGAAGCCGAGGCTTACGCAGTCTCCCATGGGGGCTCGGGTCCGGGATCTCCGTCAGATCCCCTGCACCCGGCGCCGGTGATCTGCATTCCGGCAGGCGACCAGGCCGATGAGCTGTGCGCCACTATGCTGGCCCAATTGCTGGAGCAGGGCGGCTACAGCACCATGCTGCTGCCTACGGCCTCGGTTACTGTCGAAATCCTGGAGCGGCTGGCCGAAGACGCCTCGACCATCCTGTGTATCGCCGCGCTGCCGCCTTTTGTCTTCACCCAGGCTCGGACGCTCTGCCAGACCATCCGCGAGCAGCTGCCCCACAACCGCATCCTGATCGGGCTGTGGCAGTCCCCACAGGATCCAGTGCTGACGCGCGAGCGCTTCGGCAGTGCACGCCCGGACTGTGTCGTCACCACGCTGGCCGGCGCCCTGCAGCAGATCGAGCACTGGCAGGCGCCGCGCGAGGCAGAGACGACGGCCGAGGCGATCCGCCCCGCGGCTGTGCAGCCGCAGCCCGCCTGACCCTTGATTTAGCGACTACGCGCCTACTGCGGAGTGATGATGCCGCCCACCCGCTGCTTGGCGGGCAGGGCCACGCCCCGGCGGTCGCGCTCCGGCTCTACCTGCGACTCCGGCTGTGCGGCCGCAGCCCCGCTCTGCGGCTCGCGGTCTGCATCTTGATTGCGATCTGATTGCTGCAATGCATTTCTCCTCTATCCGCCACTCGCCTGAGCGCGGCGCTTTCGATGCGGTCATCCTGAGCACACCGAGGGTGACAAACTCTCCCTCCGACCGGTCATCTACACTGAACAGTATGCCCGCGCCCCATGTCCGCCTGGTCGCCATCGACATCGATGGCACGCTGCTCCCCACCGCCAGCACCACCATCAGCGAGCGCAACCGTCGCGCCCTCCTCGACGCGGAGCAGGCTGGGCTGCACGTGGTGATCGCCACCGGACGCCGCCACCAGTACGCCGCACCGGTGCTGAAACAGCTGGGACTTTCGCCGCGAACGGTGATGGTCTCCTCCAACGGCTCGGTCATCCGGCGCTTCGATAACGAGCTGCTGCACCGGACATTGCTGCCCATGGAGAGCGCCCGCGCCCTGTGCGGCGCCCTGCGCCAGTTCGGCCAGACGATGGTCTTCACCTTCGACCGCAAGGACGGACCGGAGCTGGTCGTCGAGAGCCTGAGCGCCCTCGAGGACAAGATCGCGGCCTGGGTTACCGCCAACCGCAGCCACATGGCCGAGATGGTCCCCCTGGAACGCGCCTTCGACGCCGGCGAGCCGCCGATCCAAGGCATGCTCTGCGGCGGCATCGCCCAGATCCGGACCGCCCAGCACGGGCTGGAAGGCACGCCGATCGCGGCCGGCATTACCATGCACCGGACCGAGTACCCGGACAAGGACCTGGGCATCCTGGACCTGCTGCCGCCCCGCTGCTCCAAGGCGCACGCGCTTGACTGGCTGGCCACCTCGCTGGGCCTGGATGCGACACAGGTCATGGCGATCGGGGACAACTTCAACGACCAGTCGATGCTGGAGTACTCCGGTCACCCGGTCCTGATGGGCAATGCCGGCGACGAGATGCAGGAGCTGGCCCGGCTCCACCAGTGGACCATTACCCATGCCAATGATGATGATGGCGTTGCAGTTACCCTTGAGCCGGTCATCCTGAACGCGCGTGCGGCTACCCCGGAAGCCGTACCCGCCAGCGCCCTCCGCTGAGCAGTCTCCGCAGGCTCAGCATGGTAGCCTTGACGTGAGTGGCCCGCCCGCGCCAAGCCGGAGTTGCCGTCGCTGCCCTGCTCCTCGTCGGCGCAGCCCTGCCGTTGTGCGAGGCGGAAAACGGCTTCGAAGCTCCAGCGAATAAGACGATCGCCGCGGCTTCTACCCCGGCCAGTGTCCCGCTCGCGACGCGGCTGGTGGAGCACATCACGCTCCGCACCGGGTTCGATCTGCTCTGCGATCATCGCGAGCCAGCCGGCACCCGGGTCCGCCTCTACCTGGCTCCTACCCAGGACAATCCCGCGCCCAACACAAGCTTCGTCGAAGTAGACCCTGCGTCGATTCTTACCACGGAGCCAGTCGAGCTGCCCGCGCTGCCTGCTGCCGCACCGACCGCTACGGCTGCTCCTCCGGCCGACATACCGACCCTGCTGGCGAAGGCCGGCTCCGCGCACGATCTGGATGTGGCACTGCTGGCCAGCGTGATCCGTGCCGAGAGCGGTGGCAACATCCACGCCCGCAGCCGCGCAGGCGCCGAGGGCCTGATGCAGCTGATGCCTGCCACTGCTGCGCAGCTAGGAGTAGCGGACAGCTTCCGCGCGGACCAGAATATCGACGGCGGCACTGCCTACCTGAATGCACTGCTGCTGCGCTACCACGATGACCTGCCCAAAGCGCTGGCCGCCTACAACGCAGGCCCGGCGGCAGTAGACCGGTATCACGGCATCCCGCCCTATCGTGAGACGCGCGCCTACGTGGCTCGGATCATCCACGACTACAACCGGCGCAAGCTCGCCGCTGCGCATGTAACCCGAACTCTGGTGGCAGCCTCCGTGCCTGCGACGCATTAGCCGCCGGCGCCACTCACACCCCCACCACGGAGTGATCCCCGCTTGAAACCGAAACAGCTTCTGTTCTCTATCGGCGCCGGCCTGGTCTTTCTGGCGCTGCTGATCTACGGAAGCTATCGCACGCACTTCCGGTGGGACATCCTGGCACAGCAGACGCATTACGTCCGCTGGTCCAGCATCCTGATCGGCATGGGGCTGATCTACCTTGCCTACGTGGTGCGCACCGTGCGCTGGGCTGTGTTTCTCCGTCCGACCAAGAAGATTCCGCCCTTCTATCTGCTGGGTACGCAGGTCATCGGCTTCACCGCGGTCGCCCTGCTGGGCCGCGTCGCGGACCTGAGCCGCCCCTACCTGGTGGCCAAGCGCACCAATACGCCGCTGCCGCTGCAGATCGCGATCTACACGGTGGAGCGCATGTTCGACGCTGGCTCCATGGCTACGATCGTGGCGCTGGCGCTGCTGCTGGCGCCGGATCGTGCCACGATGCCTCACCGCGAGATGGCCATGGCGGGGGCTCGCAGCTCACTCGCCGCGGCGATCGCGCTCGTGATCCTCATGGTTGCTGTACGGCTCGCCGGCGAGCGGCTGGCTGCGCTGGTTGAATCCACGCTGCCGAAAAAGATCGGCGGAGCCATCGCAGGCAAGCTGCGCGGCTTCCGCAACGGTCTGGCGGCAGTGGCCTCCACCGGTGCTTTGGCTCAGGCGGCGCTGCTTTCCTTCCTGATGTGGGGCATGATCTCCTCCGCGTACGTGATGGCTGTGCGCGCCTTCGTCATCTCGCCTGTGCTGGGCTCGATGACGCTTGGCCGCGCCGTCATCCTGATGGCGGCGAGCATTGTTGGCTCGGTGGTGCCGATCCCCATCGTCAGCTGGTTCTTTCAGATCCTGGTGCTGCAGCAGACCATGCAGCGGCTGTACAACGTTCCGGCCGAGACTGCGCTTGCCTGCGGCGCCGGGATCACGCTGGTGACTTTCCTTTGCGTCATCCCGGCCGGCCTCATCTGGTCCCGCTTTGAGAACATCTCGCTCAAGCAGGTCTCGGAGGAGTCAGAGCAGGTAGGCGAAGCGCTAGAGTCGAGCGTCTAGTGCGCCCGGGCACAGAGCGGATCCAACGGCCCTAGTCCTCCCAACTGCTATCGTAGAAACAGATATGAAGTGTCCCTACTGCGGCTTTGCGCAGGATCGCGTCGTCGATTCGCGCGAGAGCAAGGAAGCCGACGCCATCCGAAGACGCCGCGAGTGTGAGCGCTGCGAGAAGCGCTTCACCACCTACGAGCGCATCGATGAGATCCCCTACATGGTCGTCAAAAAGGATGGCCGACGAGAGCGCTTCGAACGCCACAAGGTGCTTAGCGGCCTGCTGCTGGCCTGCCGGAAACGGCCCTTCACGCCCGACAACCTGGAGGCCATCGTCGACGAAGCCGAGACCTTTCTGGTCGACTCGCCGGAGCGCGAGCGCACCACCAGCGAAATCGGCGAACTGATTATGAACCGGCTCAAGACGATCGACACCGTGGCCTACATACGCTTCGCCAGCGTTTATCGCGACTTCACCGACGTCCGCGAATTCAAGGAAGAGCTGGAGCGGCTGCTGAGCACCAAGGACCAGACCTCCAAGCGCCGAACGGAGGTCCGCAACGCGGAAGCAGTACCGCGCCGGGCCCAGCCTCGCAAGCCTTGACCCTAACTCTGAGCGCAAGCCTCGCAGCCAAACATCAATCTATTTCAGAAAGTCGAACGATCATGCCCAAACAGCACACCATCACACTCATCCCGGGCGACGGTATCGGCCCGGAGGTCACAAACGCAGTTGTGCGCATCCTGGAAGCGGCCGGGGCCGCCACGGGCGCCAGCTTCCAGTGGGAGAGCTTCGCCGCCGGCGCGGACGCCTTTGAGCGCTACAAGGAGTACATTCCGCGCGAGCTGTACCAGTCGATCGAGCGCAACCGCGTCGCGCTGAAGGGGCCCGTGACTACCCCGATCGGCGGCGGCTTCTCTTCGATCAACGTCACACTGCGCAAGCAGTTTGAGCTCTACGCCAACTTCCGGCCCATTCGAAACCTGCCCGGGCTGGAGACTCGCTATCCCGGCGTGGACCTGGTGATCATTCGCGAGAACACGGAGGGGCTCTACGTCGGCCTGGAGCATGAGGTCGTCCCTGGCGTCGTCGAATCGCTGAAGGTGACCACGGAGAAGGCATGCACCCGCATCTCAAAGTTTGCCTTTGAGTACGCGCGCAAACATGGCCGCAAGAAGATCCACGCCATCCATAAAGCGAACATCATGAAGATGTCGGACGGCCTGTTTCTGCGCTGTGCCCGCGACGTCGCGAAGGAGTTTCCCGAGGTCACCTACGGCGAGCACATCATCGACAACACCTGCATGCAGCTGGTGATGAATCCGTACCAGTACGACATGCTGCTGATGGAGAACCTGTACGGCGACATCGTCAGCGATCTGTGTGCGGCCTTTGTCGGAGGCCTGGGGCTGGTGCCCGGCGCCAACCTGGGCGAGGCATGCGCCATCTTCGAAGCGGTGCATGGGTCCGCGCCCGACATCGCCGGTCAGGATAAAGCGAACCCCACCGCGCTGCTGCAGTCTGCGGTGCTGATGCTGCGCCATATCGACGAGCCCGCCGCGGCCGACCGCATCCACGCAGCACTCGACACTGTCTACCGCGAAGGCAAGACGCTGACCCGCGATGTTGGCGGCAGCGCCGGCACCCAGGCCTTTGCCAATGCGATACTTGCGGCGCTCTAGCTTGTGACGAAGAGGAGCAACATGCCATTACGAATCCGATCCGTTGCGCTGCTTGGCGCAGCCACTCTGCTACTCGCCGCGGGATGCAAACAACCCTCCTCCGGCAACAGTGCAAGCCCATCCGCGCAGATGACGCAGATCGATCCAGCGACCGCGGGCTCCATTGAAGGTACGGTGCACCTGGCGGGCAAGGCGCCCGAGCGCATCGAGATCGATATGGCGCAGGATCCGGCCTGCGCCTTCAGCCCACAGGGCAAGAACCTCACCGAGGGGATCATCGCCGAGAAAGCCGGCCTGGCGAATGTCTACATCTATGTGAAGGATGGGCTGGGCAACAAGATGTATGCTGCGCCGTCCGAGCCGGCAATGCTGGATCAGAAGGGCTGCCGGTACGTGCCGCACGTGCTCGCCGCGATGGTGGGTCAGCCGGTGGAGTTTCGCAACTCCGATCCCACTATGCACAACGTGCACATGCAGCCGACGGTCGGCGGCAATCAGCAGTTCGACATCTCGCAGCCCCCTAATGGCGGCATGACACGACACGCCTTTGCAAAACCGGAGTTGATGATCCCGGTGCGCTGCAACAACCATCCGTGGATGCAGGCCTTCCTCAACGTCGCGCCGAATCCGTTCTTCGCCATCACGGGTGCGGACGGCCACTTCAGCATTCAGGGCCTGCCGCCGGGCACCTACACACTGGTCGCAGACCAGGAGCAGCTGGGCGAGCAGCAGACAACCGTCACGGTGGCCGCGAAGACCGCAGCCAAGGCGGATTTCACCTTCCAGTCGAAGTAGACCGGGGACGGCCGGCTCGCACATTGCGAGCGGATGAGACGCGAGGGCGCGCGGCAGAGTTGACTTCCGCGCATCCTCCCCGTGCCCGTGTCCGCGCAGCATGCACGTTCGGTAGAAGCTTCGCGATAGAATCATCGGAATTCCCTCATTACCCTGAAGAGGCTCATGGCACAGAGACGGAGAGTTGGCATCCTCGGCGCAACCGGCACCGTCGGGCAGCGCTTTATCCAGATGCTGGCCGCGCATCCCTTCTTCGAAGTGGCGTGGCTGGCCGCCAGCGATCGCTCCACCGGGCGCCGGTATGAAGATGCGGTGCGCTGGAAGCTGGACACTCCGATTCCGGATGCGGTCCGCGACATGCCGCTGTCGCCGGCCACTCCAGACGAGGCGCCAGGCATCGTGTTCGCGGCGCTTGACGCCGACATCGCCCGCACCATGGAGCCACAGTTTGCTGCAGCCGGCTGCGCGGTGATTTCGAACTCCAGCGCCTTCCGCATGCATGAAGACGTGCCGCTGGTCATCCCTGAGGTAAATGCAGACCATCTGCAACTGCTGGAGAGACAAACATGGCGGGCACAGTCTGGCGGCTACATGGTGACCAACCCCAACTGTGCCGCGATCGGGCTGGTGCTTGCCTTGAAGCCGCTGGCCGACCGCTTCGGCATTGAGAGCATCTTCGTCTCGACCATGCAGGCGGTCAGCGGAGCGGGCTACCCCGGCGTTCCCTCGCTGGACATCCTCGGCAACGTGGTCCCTTACATCAAGAGCGAAGAGGAGAAGCTGGAGGCAGAGACGATGAAGCTGCTCGGCTCGCTCGATGGCGAGAGGGTCCGCAGCTATGGCGCCCGCATCACCGCGCACTGCAACCGGGTCGCGGTCGAAGACGGTCACCTGGAGAACGTCTCCATCAAGCTGAGCACCCGGGCGACCCGGGAGCAGATTCTGGAGGCGTGGAGCGAGTTCCAGCCGCTCGCGTCTCTGGAGTTGCCTACCGCGCCCGCCCAGCCGGTGGAATTCGTAACCACGGAAGATCGCCCGCAGCCTCGCCTCGACCGCATGCGCGGTGCCGGTATGGCAGCCACGGTGGGCCGTCTGCGTCCCTGCAGTCTGCTGGACTGGAAGTTTACCGTGCTCTCCCACAACACTATCCGTGGGGCGGCCGGGGCGACGCTGCTGAATGCAGAGCTGCTGATGCAGATGGGCAAGCTGAACGGCAGACTGCACGAGGCACGCGGGATCGCCGCAACGGCAGCCTCCCCCGCATGACCGCTTCCGCACAGCGACTGGTCGTTATGAAATTCGGCGGCACCTCTGTTGAGGATGCTGCCGCCATCCGCCGCACCGCGGACATCGTTGCGGGGCGCATCGCAGCCGGGATGCAGCCCATCGTGGTGGTCAGCGCGATGGCACGCGTCACCGATCAATTGCTGCAGGCGGCTACGGCTGCGGGCCGGGGTGAGAAGTCCGCGGCGCTTGCCGCCAGCCTGACGCTGCGCCAGCGCCACCACCATGCCGCTGCAGAGCTGCTGAACAGCGCACAGCTGATCCCCATCTCCGCGCTCATCAATGAGCACTTCGACGCGCTCGACGAACTTCTGCGCGGCCTTGCTGCCGTGGGTGAGCTGACCTTACGCACGACAGACATCGTTGCCTCTTACGGCGAGCGTCTGTCGAGCGCACTAGTCGCCGGCGCTTTCTTTGCGCGCGGCATCCCCGCCGTCCCCATCGATGCGCGCGAATGCATTATCACTGACAACCAGCACACCCGCGCCATCCCGAAGGACGACCTCATCGCCATGCGCCTGCGCCAGCACGTGCTGCCGCACGCGCAGGCCGGCCGGGTTGCAGTGCTGGGTGGATTCATCGGCTCCACGCCGGAGGGCGTCACCACGACGCTCGGCCGTGGCGGCTCAGACTTTTCTGCCGCGCTGATCGGCGGTGGCCTGCATGCAGAGGCGATCGAGATCTGGACGGACGTCAACGGCATCATGACCACCGATCCGCGCATCTGCCCCGATGCGTTGCGCGTGCGCACCATCAGCTTCGAGGAAGCAGCGGAGCTGGCCTACTTCGGCGCAAAGGTGCTGCATCCGGCCACCATCCTGCCCGCGGTGCAGAAGAACATTCCGGTGCTGGTGCTGAACTCGCGGGATGCGCAGAACGAAGGCACTCGCATCACTGCCCTGGCGCCGCACTGCCGCAGTCCCTTCAAGTCAATCGCGGCGAAGAAGCGGCTGACCATCATCGATATCGTGGCCAACCGCATGCTGATGTCGCATGGCTACCTGAAGGCCGTCTTTGAGGTCTTCGACCGGCACAAATGTTCTGTCGACATGGTCTCGACCTCTGAGGTCAGTGTCTCGTTGACCGTAGACTCGAACGAGCGGCTGCCGGAGATCGCTGCCGACCTGCGCCAGTTTGCCGATGTAAAGTATGAGGGGCGTAAAGCGTTGATCTGCATGGTGGGAGAGAATATCCGCGGGCAGAACGGCATCGCCGGCCAGGTCTTCGGCGCGCTGAAGCATATCAACCTGCGCATGATTTCGCAGGGCGCGTCGGAGATCAATATGAGCTTCATGATTGACGAGGATGATGTGAACGAGGCCATCCGGTCCCTGCACTCTGTTTTCTTCGCCGATCCGGACCCTGAGATCTTCGACCTGGAAGCACGCGCGGCCGCACAGGCAGCCGCATTGGAGAGCCGCACATGATCTTCCTGATACTTGGCCGAGGCAAGACCGGCTCCATCGTCGCCGACGTCGCGCATGAGCGCGGCCATGGCGTCCGCGTCATCGGGGAAGAAGAGAACCGCAATGCGTCGGCGCTTACCCCGCCGCTGCTGGCGCAGGTGGACGCGGTGATTGATTTCACCACTGCAGAGGCGGTCATCCCGAATCTGCGCGCCTGCCTGTCAAACGGCGCGAAGGTAGTCGTCGGCACCACGGGCTGGTACGACCGGCTGGGCGAGATGCGCGCGCTGTGTGAGCGCCGCAATGCGGGGCTGTTGTACGGCACGAACTTTTCGGTCGGAGTGCAGGTGATGCTGCGCCTGGTGCATGAGCTGGCAGCGGGCACCCGCGGGTATCAGCTCTCCATCTCAGAAACGCACCACGCCTCCAAGAAGGATGCGCCCTCCGGCACCGCGCTCTCCCTGCAGCAGACCGCGCGCGAAGCGCTTGCGGAAGTCGATCTTGCCGAGG
>CAXUMX010000081.1:0-12621 GCA_964252395.1 uncultured Acidobacteriaceae bacterium
GTGGTCTACACCTACGCCTACCAGTCTGCTGCAGAGCGCAAAGCCGCAGAGCTGGCCGCGAAGTACCCGCAGATGGAGCCACAGGTCTTTTCGCCGAGCGGACACGCTCCGTACCTGGTTGTGCTGGGGGGAGGCATGGACCGCGAGCAGGCCTACTCGCGCCGCGATGCCGCCCGCGCCGCAGGACTGCCCCGCGACACCTACGCGCAGAACTACCGCAAGTAGTTCAAATGCCCCGGTGCGCAGCTCTGAGCCCCGGGACACTCGTGCGCACGTTCGCAGCGGCGTCGGTCGCACCACCATGGACGCAGCGCCCGGCATGGAAATGCTCTAGACTCGGACCGAGTGAAGCGCAACGACAACGATCCTGACCGGCTGGTCTCTGCCGCGCGCGGCGAGGAGGACAGCAGCTTTGAGCTGAAGTTGCGCCCCAAGCGGCTGGCCGAGTTCATCGGCCAGTCCAAGGCCAAGGAGCTGCTGGCCATCGCGCTCGAAGCCGCCCGCAGCCGCGGTGAAGCACTCGACCACGTTCTGCTCTTCGGCCCGCCGGGCCTGGGCAAGACCACGCTCGCCTCCATCATCGCGAATGAGCTGGACGTCGGCTTCCAGCAGACCTCCGGCCCCGCGCTGCAGATCCAGGGCGACCTCACCGCCATCCTCACCAACCTGCGGGAGCGCCAGGTGCTCTTCCTGGATGAGATCCACCGCCTGCAGCCGGTGCTGGAAGAGAAGCTCTACACCGCACTCGAGGACTACAAGCTCGACATCATCATCGGCCAGGGGCCGGCCGCACGCACTCACGTGATGGAGATCCGCCCCTTCACCTTCGTCGCCGCCACCACCCGGCCCGGGCTGCTCTCCTCGCCCTTGCGTTCGCGCTTCGGCATCCTCCTGCGCCTGGAGTTCTACACGGAGGAGGAGCTGCGTTACGTCGTCACTCGCTCTGCAGAGGTGCTGCAGGTGCCCATCGACGCCGACGGCGCGTCGGAGATTGCGCTGCGCTCCAGGGGTACTCCACGCATCGCCAACCGGCTGCTGCGCCGGGTGCGCGACTATGCCCAGGTGCGCGGCACCGGCATCATCGACCGCGCCACTGCCCAGGCCGCGCTCAAGATGCTCGAGGTGGATGCGCACGGCTTCGATGAGCTCGACCGGCGCTTGCTCTTGACCATTATCGAGAAGTACGACGGCGGCCCGGTCGGGCTGAACACCCTGGCCGCCACCCTGGCGGAAGAGGAAGACGCACTCGAGGAGGTCTACGAGCCCTTCCTCATCCAGATCGGCTTCCTCGACCGCACCCCTCGGGGCCGGATAGCGACCCGCCTGGCCTATGATCACTTCAACCTGCCTCTGCCGCGGAAAGCCAACCTGCTTTTCTAAGGTTTTTTGAGAGCATGCATACTGTCTCGCATGCCGTCTCACGCTCTCTTGCCGTCCCCGGGTGTACCTTTCCAAGGAAAGCACTTCGGCCTGTGTCGTACTGCACGACCGTAGCGCTGCGAGGCTCGCTGCCAATGAACGGGATCCCGAAACTGCGATGACGGACGTCCTCACCATGCAAGCGCCGTCCGATCGCCTGGGTCTCCAGTGCGCAGGCGAGATGGCGGAGCTCATCGGCACCAAAGATTGGTCCCTGACCGCACTTGGGCCCATGTCTGCTTGGCCCCTGGAGCTCAAAAGCCACATCAACACCATTCTGTGCGCCCCCATCCCCATGTTCCTCTTCTGGGGTTCCGACCTGACGTTGATCTACAACGACGCCGCTCGTCCTATCGCCAGCACCAAGCACCCGGCCTGCCTCGGGCAGTCGGCTCGGCAGGTCTGGGAGGAGGCCTGGCACCTGATCGGCCCTGAGGTGGAGCGAACCTTCTCGACCGGTGAAAGCACGAATCAGGAAGGCGTTCTTGTTCCCATCATCAAGGAAGGTGCGCTGCAGGACCTGTGGTGGGACTACACCCGCAGCGCCGTCTACGTGGGGGACAACATCGCCGGCGTTCTGACGGTGTGCCAGGATGTCACCAGCTCGGCCATTGCAGAACGCGAACGGGCTGCCATGGCCGCAAGGCTCAACCAGGTTCTCGAAGTGACCACCGAGTCGGTGGTCACGATCAATCGCGAGTGGCGCATCACGTACCTAAACCCGGCGGCCCTCCGATCCATGAGTCCGGTCACTGATGCACTGGGGAAGAACTTCTGGGAGACCTTCCCCGCTGCCCTTGAACCCGGCTCTCCCTACCTTGAGCACTACCCCCGAGCCATGGATGAGCGCATCGCCGCAGAGTTCGAGTCGTTCTACCCGGAGCCCATCAATATCTGGGTGCATGTGCAGGTCCGTCCCACCGAGGACGGCATAGCCCTCTTCTACCGGGACATCACGACGGAGAAGAAGTCACTGGCCGCGCTGCTGCAGACAGAGAAGCTGGCCGCTGTTGGAAGGCTGGCGGCCTCCATCGCCCATGAAATTAATAACCCCCTGGCCTCCGTCACGAACCTGCTCTATCTGGCCCATCACGGAGAGACCTCGCCCAAGGTCAAGGAGTATCTCAGCGCAGCGGAACGGGAGCTGCGCCGCGTCTCTGCCATCAGCAATCAGACACTGCGCTTCTACAAGCAGGCCTCGAATCCGCGTCCTGTCCAACCCGACGACCTGCTCGACTCCGTGCTCTCCATCTACCAGGGGCGTTTACTCAATGCCCGGGTCACTCTGGAGCGCCGACGGAGCGCCACCGGGCCCCTGTTCTGCTTCGAAGGGGAGATCCGCCAGGTCCTTAGCAAACTCGTTGGCAATGCCATCGACGCCATGAACGCCGCCGGCGGTCGGCTCTACGTTCGCGTCCAGCAAGGTACAGACTGGGTCACCCGCCGGCCAGGCGTCGTCTTCACCATCGGCGACGACGGGCAGGGCATCAGCGATCAAGTGCGCAGCAAGATCTTCGACGCCTTCTACACCACCAAAGGGCTTGGCGGCACGGGTCTCGGACTCTGGGTAAGTCAGGAGATCGTCGACCGGCACAATGGAAGGCTGCGCCTGCGCAGCAGCCAGACACAGGGCCGCAGCGGCACAGTCTTTCGGCTCTTCCTGCCCTTTGACGCGCCAGCGCGCTAGCGCTAACATCCACGGCGCGGCCGCGCCGCCGCATGGTAGCGTAGTGCCCTGCATATGCGCAGCTATCGACTGAGATCGAATGCGGCCACCACCGGTGTCGCGAGCCGGCGCGCCCTTCTTTCCGGCACTCTCGCCACAGCATCGGCCGTACTGTTGTTCCTCCCCATGTTGCTCCCCGGTGCGCATGCCATGCAGGCAGGTGGAGCCGGCACGCTGGTCGTTCAGCCAGGCGCTCCCGGCCAGCCCGGCAAGGTGCTGCCGCCAACCACTCGTCCCACGCTGCCTACGACCTCACCCGCGGATACTGCCTTCATGCAAGGCATGATCATGCACCACTCGCAGGCAGTGGAGATGACGGCCATGATCCCGTCCCATACCCAGAACCCCAATGTACGCTCGCTGGGAGCGAAGATCAGCAGATCGCAGAGTGACGAGATCGGCTTCATGAAGCGCTGGCTGCTGGCCCGCTGTCAGCCCGTCTCGATGTCCATGCCGGGTATGCCGGATATGGACATGTTTGGCCAGCCCATGGCTTCCATGCCTGGCATGCTGACGGCTCAGCAGATGGACGCGCTGCGCCACGCCCAGGGGCCCGCCTTTGACCATCTGTTTCTCACCGGGATGATCCAGCACCACAACGGCGCACTCGTGATGGTGAAGGATCTGTTCGACACCGCGGGTGCCGGGCAGGATGCCGATCTATTTAACTTCGCAACCGACGCAGACAATACTCAACGGGCCGAGATCAAGATCATGCAGGACATGCTCGAAAAGAAAGCAGCAGCGGAGGATCAATGAACTGGATCAGACGTGGTCTCTCTCAATGCAGTTTTGTGCCGGCAGTCGCCGTCCTCCTTGTCGTGGCGCCGCTCTCGTTCCCCCTCTGCCTGCGGGCGCAGCAGCCCGCCGCCCCTGCCGCATCGGCAGCGCAGCCGGCCGGTCCCAAGGCAGCCGCCAGGTCTGTCCCCGATGACGAGGATGAGTATGTGCCGAAGCCGGCTCCGCCTCTGCCCGCCGGCATGATCGGGTCCGATACCAAGGACCCACGCTACACCCTCAAGCCAGGCAAGTATGACGCGGGCGAGGGAGCCTCCGGCATCAAGCACTTGGCCTTCGTGAAGAAGCCCGCCCCATTCCGGCTGGACGCCATGATGCCGGACGATCCGCAGGTCGACAAGACCCTGAAGCTGCTCGGCATGAGCGACAGCTCGAAGATATCCCCGGCTCTGAAGCCGGTCCTCGCGGAGCTTGCCTACGCCAACTCGGACTTCGCGTTCCAGGGCAATCACCTGTTTCAGGGCAACTTCTACGGGGTCAGCATCTACGACATCGCCGATCCGGCCAACACCAAGCTGCTGACCACGCTCGTCTGCCCCGGCGGCCAGGGTGATGTCTCCGTCTACAAGAACCTGCTCTTCATGTCGGTCGAGATGCCGAACGGCCGGATCGATTGCGGCACCCAGGGTTTTCCACCAGAGCCCCCGCCCGCATTGGGCAAGGAGAAGGAACGCCGCCTGCCTGCCGCGCAGAAGGACCGCTTCCGCGGAGTGCGCATCTTTGACATCTCGGACATCAGTAATCCCAAGCAGGTGGCCGCTGTTCAGACCTGCCGCGGCTCCCACACCCACACCTTGGTGGTCGATCCCAACGACAAGGACAACGTCTATATCTATGTCTCCGGCACCTCCTTCGTCCGTCAGCCGGAGGAGCTGGCCGGGTGTTCCGGTGGCGAGGAGCCCGCGAAGGATCCCAATACCGCGCTCTTCCGCATCGACGTGATCCAGGTTCCTGTGGCATCGCCGCAGGATGCGAAGATCGTCTCCAGCCCGCGCGTCTTCATCGACCCGCGCACCGGCGCCCTGAATGGCCTGAACAACGGCGGAAGCCACGACAAGGGTGCGGAGAAGCCGAAGGACACCAATCAGTGCCATGACATCACCGTCTATTCAGCCATCGGCCTGGCGGCGGGCGCATGCTCCGGCAATGGAATCCTGCTGGACATCAAGGATCCCGTGCACCCCAAGCGCGTCGATGCAGTCAACGATTCGAACTACTCCTACTGGCACTCGGCATCGTTCTCTAACGACGGCACGAAGGTCGTCTTCACCGATGAGTGGGGCGGCGGCCTGGCTGCGCGCTGCCGGCCCAACGACCCCAATAAGTGGGGCGCGGACGCGATCTTCAATCTCAAGCACGAGAAGCTCATCCTGGCCAGCTACTACAAGCTGCCCGCTGCGCAGGGTGACACGGAAAACTGTGTCGCACACAACGGCTCGCTTATCCCGGTGCCAGGCCGCGATATCGAGGTGCAGGCCTGGTATCAGGGCGGCATCTCCGTCATGGACTTCACCGACGCCGCGCATCCGTTTGAGATCGCCTACTTCGACCGCGGGCCAATCGACCCCAAAACGCTCGTGCTTGGCGGCGACTGGTCAGCCTACTGGTACAACGGCAACATCTACGGCTCTGAGATTGCTCGCGGCCTGGATGTCTTCGAGCTGACTCCGACCAAGTTCCTCACCAAGAACGAAATCGAGGCAGCCAGAACCGTCCACCTCGCCGATCTGAACGTGCAGGATCAGCAGAAGATCGAGTGGCCGCAGCAGTTGATCGTAGCCAAGGCCTATCTCGATCAGCTGTCGCGCTCTCAGGCTCTTCCGGCCAAGCAGATCGCATCGATGCAGAAGGCCATCGACGGCGCAGAGAAGTCGCATATGGACGCAAAGAAGGTAGCCGCGCTGCAGAAGATGTCGGCGTCCCTGCAGTCCGGCGCGTCCACAGCCAAGACTCCCGCCGATGCCCACCGTATACGCGCGCTGGCCGGCATCCTGGAGCACCCGGCCGCCTGATCCCTACACCAGCAAAGAAGCCCCACTCGCGAGTGGGGCTTCTCTTTTTATGCAGCGCGCTTTACTGCAAGGTCGCTGTCAGCGGCAGCTCACCAGACGAGAATCCGGCGCGGAAGGTACGAGGCCCCGTTGGCGTCACCCAGGCATTCGTCGCCGTCGCCCAGTACTGGAAGGCACGCGGAGCCACCTTCAGCGTCACCGTCTTGCTCTCGCCTGGCGCGATGGACACCCGGTCGAACGCCGACAGGGTACGCGGAGCGAACTGCGCGCCTGCGACGTCGGCCGCGGGCCGCTCCAGGTACACCTGAGGCACCGCATCGCCCGCCACCTGGCCCGTGTTGCGAACCTGGACTGTCACCGTAGCACCGCCGTCCGCCGCGCGGCTCACATGCAGGTCAGAGATGTCAAAGTTGGTGTAGGACAAGCCGAATCCAAAAGGAAACTGTGGCTGTATCTTTTGGCTGTCAAACCAGCGATAGCCCACCAGCACACCTTCAGAGAAGGTCGTCTTTCCATCCACCCCCTTCGCAGAGCGCTCCGGATGCGCTGGATCGTTGGCGGCGTAATCGGTCATACGCTTGGCCCAGGTCATCGGCAGGTGACCGCCTGGAATGTTCTTTCCGAGCAGCAGCTTCGCTGTCGACCAGCCACCCTCATCGCCCGGCCACCACATCTCGAGCACGCCTTTCACCTTCGGCAGCCATGGCATCTCGACTGGCTGGCTGGTGTTCAGGACCACTACCGTGTTCGGATTCGCGGCCGCGATCTCCTCGATCAGGCGATCCTGTTCGCCAGGCAGGCGGAAGGCCGGCCGCCCCCGTGTCCAGGCGAACACCACTGCTGTCTTCGCCGACTTGGCCGCCGCAATCGCCTGATCGTGCGCCGCGATGCGCGCCGCCGGTGTCATCCAGTTCAGGCGAATCTGCGCCGGAGCTCCCGAGGTGTCCGGCGTCAGCTCGACCTTGATCGCGTGCTTGCCCGCGGTCAGCTGCACCGCCCGCCGCACGTTGTCCAGGCCGTCCGTCGTGGGCAGCCCGTTGTCCTGCGTCGCGTACTGGATGTCTCCATGCACCGTGCCCTTCGACGCACCCGTGCGACCGACCTCCTTGCCATCCACTGCCATCACGGCGCGTCCGCCCAGGTCCTGCAGATAGAGCCAGTACTCACCTGCCGTAGATACCGTCAGATCGCCAGTCCAGGTCGCGGTGGTATTCGGCGGCAGCGCCTTGCCATTGCTCCTGGTGAAGTCCAGCGTGGCATCCGCGGCGCCGGCTGTTCCTTCGCCCGTGCGCGCCAGCCCCGGCATGCCGTCGTGGGAGAGCGCGGTCGCAGGCACCGGGGTTCCGGTCATGTCGTCTGCCACGGCAAAGACGGCATGGGCCTGCGGCTGCAGCTTCTCAAGCGCCGCTATCGGCCCTACTTGCCGCGCCGTCAGTCCCGGCGAGCGCTCGCCGAAGGTACCGATCGCCGCCACCTGCGAGGCCGTAGGCCCAATCATTGCGAGCGATGTTAGGTCTTCACCCTTCAACGGCAGGATGCCGCCCTCGTTCTTCAGCAGTACCGCCGCGTCGCTCGCGGTCTTCTCGATCACCTCGGCATTCGCATCGATGTCCTGCGGCGTCACCGTGTGCTTCTGGTGGCCGTCCAGGTAGCCGAAGCGGTCCATCTCATACAGCACGCGACGGGCAGCAGCCGTGATCGTCTCCTCCTTCACGGTGCCATTGGCAATCAGCGCGCCCAGTGTGGTGCCGTCGTTGTCACGCGGAAACGCATCCATGTCCATCGACGGGGTCTGTGGCTCCTCCGGAATGGTGCCGCCCAGCATGCCCGCCAATTGGTTCGCGTCAAACTTGGTGACGCCGCCGGTCGGCTCCGGCGTGACCCGGAAGAACGAGTGCATCAACGCCGCAAACGGACTATCCGGCGCCGGCTCACCCGGCATCTCCATGTCTAACCCCTGGTTCAGGAAGGTGGCGCTGTGCACGCCGCCCCAGTCGGAAGTCACAAAACCGGAAAAGCCCAGCTCGCCCTTCAGGATCGTCTTCAGCGTGTCGGCATTTCCGCACGCAAACGGCCCGTTGATGCGGTTATAGGAGCACATCACCGACGACACGCCGGCATGCACCGCCTCCGCAAACGGCGCAACGTAGACCTCGTGCAGCGTCTGCTGGTCGATGACCACGTTGAAGCGGTCTGTGTCGTACCCCACGTAGTGCTTGGCCTGCGACATCACGTCCTGGGCCTGCGCCCCGCGCACCTCCGCCGCTCCCATCACGCCGGTCAGGTAGGGATCTTCTCCGAAGGTGTTGTAGGCGCGTGCGAAGGTGATATCGCGATCGATGTTGATGAAGGGCTGCAGCACGACATCGATGCCCAGCGACCGTGCCTCGCGCCCGATCACGGCTCCATTCTGCTCCGCATCCTGCCGGCTGAAGGTCGCGGCAACACCCATCGTCGACGTTTCCGCCTGCGCGGGTACCCGCGTCAGCAGGCCCGGCGGCCCGTCTGCCATGCGCAGCGAGGGAACCCCCAGCCGCGGCACACCGGGCAGATAGCCTGCCTGCGCCTGGTACGAGGCGGGATCCTCCACCCCGCCGCGAATCAGGTTGATCTTTTCTTCGAGGGTCATCTGGCTCAGCAGCTTGTCGATGCGGGCCGCGTCTGCCTCCGGCTTCGGATAGTCCTGAGCTGTGACCGTGTGGGGAACTGTCGCAGCAAATACGCAGAGAGCGGAGACCGGCAACAACATGCGGAGCGGATGCATAGAACCCAACCTCGCTTCAGGTCTGGAGTCTCGATGCAGCGTGATCTTCTCTGCGATCGACGACCCACCATACAGAAGACGAACCCGCAGTGGCCAGCGAGGGCACCAGGGACGGTTCTGTTGCTGTTGCTACGCTCGGAAGGCACTCGCTTGCGATGAAAGCTGTCAGGCCCCATACCAGGTGTCTGGCAGCCGCTTGCTGCCTCTGGAGCGAGTTGTTACCGTGAATATGGAACTGAAGGGCCGCTGACGCCCTTTCTGTAACCCTCAACTGCCCCAAGCATCTACAGGATAGATATGTCGCGATCCTCTGCCCTGCCCATCGCCATCTATTACGAACAGCCCAATTGGTTCAAGCCGCTGTTTGCCGAGCTCGATCGCCGTCGCGCCAACTATGTGAAAGTGCACGCGCCAGAACACAGCTACGCGCCCGAATCGCACCCGGAGCAGCAGTACGCCGTGCTCGTCAATCGCATGAGTCCCTCGGCGTGGAATCGCGACCATGGGGACCAGATCTTCTACACCCTCGGCTTCCTGGAGCACCTGGAGCGCCGCGGCGTCCGTGTCATCAATGGCCTGAAGGCCTTCCGCACGGAGCTGTCAAAGGCCGGCCAGCTCGCACTGCTCGAAGAGCTCGGCCTGCCCTACCCCAAGGCCCGGGTCATCCATCGCAGCTCACAGGCAGTCGCCGCCAGTGAGGGCCTGCGCTGGCCTATCGTGGTCAAGCCGAACATGGGCGGCAGCGGCGCCGGCGTACGGCGCTTCGACTCGCCTGAGCAACTGGCTCACGCCGCCGCGCAACCCGCCGACACGCCGGAAGGGCTCGCGCTCGGCATGGACACTACCGCGCTGGTACAGGAGTTCATCCCGGCGCGCGACAGCCACATCGTTCGTGTCGAAGTGCTGAACGGCCGCTACCTCTACGCCATCAAGGTCCACATCACCGGGGAGACCTTCGATCTGTGCCCGGCCGATATATGCAAGACCACCGCCGGGCTGGAGCTGAGCCGCTCTGCCTGCGCCATCGACGCGCCGAAGACCGGCATCAGCGTGGAAGCCTACCAGCCGCCGCCATTGGTCATCGCCGATGTCGAGCGCATCATGCAGCATGCGGGTATTGAGCTGGGCGGGGTCGAGTACATCACCGACGACCGCGACGGCCAGCGCCTCTACTACGACATCAACGCGCTCTCGAACTTCGTCGCCGACGGTAACAGCGTCATCGGCTTCGATCCTTTCGCGAAACTGGTCGACTGGCTGGAGGCCGAGGCGGCAACCGCGAACCAGCAGGTTGCCGAGTTGACGCCTGAGCTGACGCATGGCTAGACGCATGCGCTACGGCTTCTGGATGCCGGTCTTTGGCGGCTGGCTGCGCAATGTGGAGGACGAGAGCATGGAGGCCAGCTGGGCCTACGTGCGCGACCTGACCCTGCGTGCCGAGGAGCTGGGCTACGACCTCTCGCTCATCGCGGAGCTCAACCTGAACGACATCAAGGGAGTCGACGCGCCCTCGCTCGATGCCTGGTCGACCGCCGCAGCGCTCGCCGCCATCACGCGGCGCATGGAGCTGATGGTGGCCGTGCGCCCCACCTTCCACAACCCGGCGCTGCTGGCCAAGCAGGCAGCCAACATCGACAACATCGCCCAGGGCCGGCTGACGCTGAACGTGGTCTCCAGCTGGTGGGCCGACGAGGCCACCAAGTACGGCGTCCACTTTGACAGCCATGACGACCGCTACGCTCGCACCTCGGAGTGGCTCGATGTGCTGGACGGCTGCTGGAAGCAGCAGCACTTCAGCTACAGTGGCCGTTTCTATTCCGTGGACGATAACGTGCTCTCGCCGAAACCGGTGGCTACACCGCGGCCCACCCTCTACGCCGGCGGCGAGAGCGATACCGCCAAGAACCTGATCGCAGCCAAGTGCGACGCCTACCTGATGCACGGAGATCCGCCCGCAAACGTTGGGCCCAAGATTGCTGACATGCGCGCCCGGCGGGAGCGGCTTGGCCTGCCGCCAATGATCTTCGGCGTAGCCGGCTATGCCGTCGTCCGCGACAGCGAGTCCGAGGCGCAGGCCGAGGTAGCCCGCATCACCGACGTGCGCCAGTCTGCCCGTGGCTACCAGAACTATCAGCAGTGGATCACCGGCTCAAAGCTCGAACAAACCGTCTCGCTTGAGGACTACTCGGTCTCGAACCGCGGTCTGCGCAGCGGCCTGGTCGGCACGCCCGAGCAGGTCAAGCAGCGCATCGCCGAGTTTCAAGAGGTAGGCGTCGACCTGCTGCTGCTCCAGTCCAGCCCGCAGCGTGAGGAGATGGAGCGCTTCGCCGCGCAGGTCATGCCGGCTGCCGCCGTAGCCGTACCTCAGTGAAGCTGCGGTCTGGAATGATCTCGTCTGCGAAGGCCCCGGAGCTATCGGCCTTCGGCCAGCCGTAGAGCGAGGCGATCCGGTAGTCCCGCTGCCGTGATCTTCTTCTGTGCGCGCTCCAGGTCATAGGGCACACGGTAGAAGCGTACCGTCGCGGCCTCGTCGTCGTACACCGCGAACGCCGCCCGCCAATCCCCGTCGCGTGGCTGACCCACCGACCCCGGGTTCAGCAGGTAGCGCACACCGCGCCGCACCGGCAGGTCGAAGTAGTCGGCGTCGTCGCGCGTTGCGTACTCCGGTACGAACTCGTACCAGCCCTCGTCGCTGCGCACGTATCCACCCTGCAGATGGGTATGCCCATAGAAGTGCACCCACTCCTGAGGCGCAGCGACCAGCGCATTGATCGCCTCCGGCAGCGCCTGCACGTAGGCGTCCTCGTCTGCCGCCGAGCCATGCACACAGATCAGACCCTCACCCACCCGCACCGGCCCCGCCGGCAGATCGCGCAGCCACGCCCGATGACTGCGTGTCAGCTTCTGCGTGGTCCACTCCGCAGCCTGGCGCGCAATCGGATTGAAGTCTTCTACCGGCGATGTCTCCGCACACACGCGATCATGGTTGCCGCGCACATACACACTGTTCAGCTCCTGCAGGCAGACGATGGTCTCGTTCGGTGACGCACCGTAGCCCACTACATCGCCCAGGTTCCACACAATGTCATGCGGAGGTGCGGCCACCAGCACCGCGGCGAGTGCGGGCAGGTTGGCATGTATGTCGGAGACGATGAGCGCGCGCATGAGGGATAGTCAGAGTTCGAGCTTCAGCATTTCATGAGACGTGAAAGACGGGGCTAGGAAAGCGCCCGCGACTGGTGACCAGAGTCGTACTCCACCCACGGTCCTGGCACGCCGCGTGACCCGGAAGTGGCATGATCCGCCGCCGGCAAGGTGGCCAGCGGGCGCGTGCGATCCGTGTCGAGCGTCGGCACTGCGCCCAGCAGACTGCGCGTGTACGGGTGCTGCGGCGTGTGGAAGATCTGCTGCCGGCTGCCCTGCTCCAGCAGCCATCCATTGCGCATCACCGCTACCCGGTCCGCCACCTCGGCCACCACGCCCAGGTCATGCGAGATAAACAGCATGGTCAATCCGAACTCACGCCGCAGTTGCCGCAGCAGCTCCAGCACCTGCGCCTGCACCGTCACATCCAGCGCCGTCGTCGGCTCGTCGGCGATCAGCAGTTGCGGTCGATTGGCCAGCGCCATCGCAATCAGGATGCGCTGCCTCTGTCCCCCGGAAAACTGGTGAGGGTAGTCGCTGTAGCGCTGCTCCGGCTCAGGTAGCGCGACCGCCTCCAGACTCCCGAGCACTGCGCTGCGCACCTGGCGTCCGGTAAGCGTCGGCTGATGCGTTTCGATGGCTTCCGCAATCTGCCGCCCAATCGGCATCACTGGATTCAGCGCAGTCATTGGCTCCTGGAAGATCATCGCGATGCGCCGGCCGCGGTAGCGCCGCATCGCCTCCGGCCGCAACCGCCG
>CAXUMX010000082.1:0-7186 GCA_964252395.1 uncultured Acidobacteriaceae bacterium
GATCCTTCAGCGGTGTCTTCTTCGCGGCCCGCTTCTTCGCCGCCGGCCGCGCCGTCGCGGACTTTGCCGCACTCCGCGGCTTACTCTTCTTCGCTGCACCTTTCATCGCCATGCATCTTCGGATGCCGCGCACCGTCTCGCGGTGTTGCCGTCGATTTCCATAAGATCGGACTTCCGCTCTCCGACCGCCTGCTCTCTGTCAGGCCTTCAGCAGCCCCAGCCGCTGCAAACTCTCGGCCGTCGCCAGAATCGACTCCTCGGTCGAGCGCGGCTGCCAGCCCAGTACACGACGCGCCTTCTCGTTGCTGCCATTCTTCACCTTGCCCAGTTCGGGGAAGATCAGCCTCACTGCCGGATCGCGCAACGCCGCCAGACGCACCAGCCAGTCCGGCAGTTGCCGCAGCGGCACTCGCTTGGCTGCCGCACCCATGTGCTTCTTCAACGTTCTTGCCAGATCGATCAGCCTTATGAAATCGCCCGCGACCGCGAGGAAGCGCTCCCCTTTCGCAGCCGGATCGGTCATCGCCCTCAGGTGCAGGTCAGCGACATCGCGTACATCCACCGCGCCAAAGACGATGCGCGGGCACCCGGGCAGCATGCCATCCAGAAAGCGCTGCACCAGAAAAATGGAAGGGGAGAAATCCGGACCCAGCACCGGTCCGAACACGCCCACCGGATTGACGACGGACAGCTCCAGTCCCCCACCCTCGCGTGCGATGAAGTCCCAGGCTGCACGCTCCGCCAGCGTCTTTGATTTGCCGTACGCACTTACATCCTGGCCACTCACGTCTGTCCAGTCCGTCTCGTTGTACGGAGCGGGGTGCGCCGTGTGGCCATAGCCGATAGCGACGAAGGAAGAGGTCAACACCACCCGCTTGACTCCGGCATCCCGCGCCGCGCGCAGCACACGCAGCGTCCCCTCGCGAGCGGGAACGATCAGCTCGTCCTCGTGCTTCGGAGCATGGGGCGGAAACGGCGAAGCGACATGCAGCACATAGCTGCTTCCGGCCGCAGCCTCGGCCCACCCCGCATCCTGGGTCAGGTCCGCAGCCACAAATGACAAGGCATCCCCGGCGTCCACACCCGCCACCTGCAACATGCTGCGCACCTCGGCTTCGCGATTCAGCGAGCGCACCGTTGTGCGCACTCGATACCCCGCCTGCAGCAGTTGCACGATACAGTGAACGCCGACAAACCCCGATCCGCCAGTCACCAATACCAGTTCTTCGCTCATGCCAGTCAGTCTAGCACAGTAGACCGAACGTTCGTTCTACTGGCTGCCCGCCGGCTACTCCGGGGCGCGCACCGCTGCCCACACCTGCTCCGCCACTTCGCGCAACACCCTGGGTGAGAGCCTGCGCGGCAGCCGGGCCAGCGCTTCCACCAGCCCCATCGTCATCTCTTCCAACACCTCGAGCGGCCAGTCCCGCAGCACGCCACCCTTCGCCTGGGTCTGAAATCGCCGCCGCAGCTCCTGCTCCCCATCCTCTGCCGCGTCCGCAGCAGGCCGGCACGTGAAGCCGGCGCTCCGATACTGCTCCAGGAAGCGCATCTCCCGCGCATGTTTGCGGTAGAACCGGTAGGCGTTCATCCAGACCTGCAGAAAGGCCTCGCGCACCTCCATCTCCGGCGAGTAGCCCGCGAGCAGGCTCGCGCTCTTCACCGCATGCACCCGGCGATACAGCGCCTCGATGATCTCTTCCTTGCTGGCGAAGTAGTGGTAGATCACGCCCGCGCTTGCGCCGGAGCGCTCCGCGATCAGCGACATCGGCGCATCGTGAAAGCCCCGCTCCACCACCACGTCCATCATCGCGTCCAGGATGGCGTCGCGCTTGCTCGGCTTGCTCTTCGCTTTCACGCCCACCATTCTTCCACGCCGCGCAACATCTCTGCGTTCGCCACTCTCGCTCTCTCAAAAAGAAAAGGCCCCATCCCCGGGCGGGACAAGGCCTTTCGCACAGGTCGGTCCTGAGCTTTCTACACCTGCACCATGCCGCCATCGACAAACAGCTCAACACCGGCTACGAAGCTGGCGTCGTCCGAGGCCAGAAAGACCACCACTTTGGCAATCTCATCCGGATCACCCATCCGGCCCAGCGGCACCTGTGAAACCAGCCCTGCTTTGAGCTGCTTCGCCTGCTCTGCGTCCCCCGCCAGCCCATCAATTGCCGGCGTCTCGATCGGCCCAGGGCTCACTACATTCACGCGAATCTGGCGGTCCTTCAGCTCATTCGTCCACGTCCGCGCGAACGAGCGCACCGCGGCCTTGGTTGCACTGTACACGCCAAAGGCAGGCGTGCCCTTTACGGATACGACCGATGCATTCAGGATGATGGCTGCGCCGTTCGGCATCAGCGGCAGTGCCTTCTGCACGGTGAACACGACGCCCTTCACATTCGTAGCGAAGGTCTTGTCATAGTGCTGCTCCGTTAACGTTTCAATCGTCGCAAACTCGCCAATACCGGCGTTGGCAAACAGCACGTCCAGCCTGCCGTACTCCTGCTTGATCTGCGCGTACATGCGGTCCAGGCCGCTCAGGTCGCTTGCATCCACCTGGATCGCCTTCACCCCGCCGCCGATCTCCTTCACTGCGGTGTCCAGCGCTTCCTTGCGGCGGCCAGTGATGATCACCTGCGCGCCCTCGCTCACAAAACGCTTCGCCGTCGCCAGTCCGATGCCGGAGCTGCCGCCCGTGACCAGTGCTACCTTGCCTTCCAGCTTCTTCGCCATTCGCATGCTCTCGATTCTGTGCCTTCGCCATTTCCAGATCCGTCGATGACACTCCATCAAAAAGATGCGCGCCCCGCCACGCCGACTCACAAACAAAAGGCCCCACCCATTCGGGGTGAGGCTTTCATCGGAAACTGGAGAGGATTACGCCTCCGCGTGCTCAATCACCTGTTCGCGCACCTGGTCGTCGTGCTCCGCCTCGCTCCGCGACCGGGGCAGGGCGACGTTCAGCACGTCGTCGATAGTGTTCGCGTAGTGGATCGTGACCCCGGCTGTCTGATCCGGCGTCAGATCCTCTTCCACGTTCTGCCGGTTCTCTGCCGGCAGAATCACGTCCAGCACGCCGGCACGCTTCGCCGCCAGGAACTTCTCCTTGATGCCGCCCACCGGCAGCACATTGCCGCTCAGCGTGATCTCGCCGGTCATCGCAGTCAGCGGATGAATCGGCATATCCGTCATCAGGGACACCAGCGCGGTCGCCATGGCTACGCCCGCCGACGGTCCGTCCTTGGGAATCGCACCGGCCGGCACGTGGATGTGAAGGTCCTGCTCGGAGGTGAAGTCCTCCTTCAGGCCCAGCATCGTCGCATTCGAGCGTACCCAGGTCAGCGCCGCCTGCATCGACTCTCGCATCACATCGCCCAGCTGCCCGGTCATCGTGAAGCCGCCCTTGCCCTTCATCCGGTTGGCTTCGATGAACAGCACATCGCCGCCCGCCGGCGTCCAGGCCAGCCCCACCGACACACCGGACCGCTTGGTCCGCTCCGCAATCTCCGTATCCACCCGCACCTTGATGCCGCCCAGGAACTCGTGGATGGTCTCGCGATCCACTACCAGCGTTCCCGTCTGGCCCTCGGCGATACGGCGCGCCTGCTTGCGGCAGACCGTGCCCAGCAACTGCTCCAGCTTGCGCACCCCTGCCTCGCGCGTGTAATGCCGCACGATATAGCGCACGCTGTCCTCAGGGAACTCGATCCGCGCGCGGCCATCGTCGCCTGGCTGGATTCCGTTCTCCTTTACCTGCCGCGGTATCAGGTAGCGGAAGGCAATGTGCACCTTCTCCTCTTCCGTGTAACCGGACAGGTCGATGATCTCCATGCGGTCCAGCAGCGGCGCCGGAATCGGATCGAGCATGTTCGCCGTGCAGATAAACAGCACCTTCGACAGATCGAACGGCACGTCGAGATAGTTGTCCCGGAACGTGTTGTTCTGCTCCGGATCCAGCGTCTCCAGCAGCGCCGAGGCCGGGTCCCCGCGGAAGTCGCGGCCCAGCTTGTCGATCTCGTCCAGCATGAACACCGGATCGTTGGTCTCCGCCCGCCGCAGCGCCTGCATGATCTGCCCCGGCAGTGCGCCGATGTAGGTGCGGCGATGCCCGCGGATCTCTGCCTCATCATGCATACCGCCCAGCGAGATGCGCTGGAACTTGCGTCCCAGGGCTCGCGCGATCGAGCGCCCAAGCGACGTCTTGCCCACGCCCGGAGGTCCGACAAAGCACAGGATCGGTCCCTTCATATCCGGCTTCAGCCGCCGCACGCTCAGGTAGTCCAGGATGCGATCCTTGACCTTCTTCAGGTCGTAGTGGTCCTCATCCAGGATCTCCTTGGCGTTGCGAATATCCACCTCGCCGCCAGAGCTCTTGGTCCACGGCAACACCGCCAGCCACTCAATGTAGTTGCGGGTCAACGAGTAGTCGGCCGCCATCGGCGACATGCGCGAGAGCCGGTTCAGCTCCTTGGTGGCCTCTTTCTTCACGTCCTCCGGCATCCCCGCTGCCTCGATCTTGTCGCGCAGCTCCTGGATGTCCTTCTGGCCCTCGTCCTGCTCGCCCAGCTCCTTCTGGATCGCCTTCATCTGCTCGCGCAGGTAATAGTCGCGCTGCGACTGCTGCACCTGGTCCTGCACCTCGGACTGGATCTTGTTGCGCAGCTGCTGGACCTCCAGCTCCTTGGCCAGGTGCTTGTTGATCCGCTCCATCCGCACCACGACATCCGGCGTCTCCAGCAGCTCCTGCTTCTCGGTCGTCGGCAGGAAGGGCAGGTTCGAGGCGATGAAGTCGACCAGCCGGCCCGGATCTTCGATATTCAGCGCAATCGTCTGCAGCTCGTCTGAGAGCGTCGGGGACGCCGTCACGATCTGCTGGAACTGTGAGGTCACGTTCCGCTGCAGCGCCTCCAGCTCCGTCCCGCGGGCCGCGCGCAGCTCCGCCACCGGCTCCACGGACGCCGTCATGAACGGTTCAAATTGGTTGAATTCGCCCAGCTTCACCCGCTGCGTGCCTTCGGTGAAGACAAACAGGCGCTGGTTGGGCATCTTCACGACCTTGTGCACCGTCGCCAGGGTGCCCACGGAGTGCAGGTCGCTCGGTTGGGGTGCGTCGACGCGCGAGTCGCGCTGCGCCACCACCACAACCGTCTTCTCTTCGCCCAGCGACTGGATCAGCTGGATGGAGCTCTCCCGGCCCACGGTCAGAGGCAGCACCGCGTGGGGAAACAGGACCGTGTCGCGCACAGGAAGAATCGGCAGCACGCGGCCATCGTGGTTCGGCTCACTGCGCTCATCCCGCGCTCCGCGGTTCGCGGGTTCGATAATACTTAGGAAATCGCTAGCCATGAGTGTCCTTCTATCAAGTCTTTGAACATTAGACGCATCAGATCCTCAAAGGTCGCAGAATTGCAGGCTCCCGGTGTAACCCCCAACAGGCGCCCGCAACCCCCGCCCTTAGCCCGAAAACTACGGCGGCGGCGGACGGATTCCCTGCTCTCGGGAAAGCTGCTCTAGCCTCCTCTATCGGCCCGGGTGCGGCAATGCCCTAGGTCTGGGAGCCCACGCCCCGGTCACCACCGGGCGATTACTAGCCGACAGGCCGCGCATCGGCAAACTGCGGTGCCGCCGGATAGCGGCCCAGCGACTTGTGCGCCCGGCACAGGGCCGGCAGTTGCTCCAGCAGTCTCTGCGACGCCGCCGCATGTGGCAGCAGCACGTCCAGGAAGTAGTAGTAGCGCCACGGCTGGCCGTGCACCGGCCGTGTCTGCACCTTGGTGATGTTCCCCTGCTGCTGCTCGACTGCTGCCAGCAGTGCGGCCAGCGCGCCCGGCCGATGCTCCAGCTCTACCGCAACGCTCAGCTTATGCACCCCCTCCGGCACCCGGCCCCGTGTCCCTGCCGTCACCAGCAGGAAGCGCGTGAAATTCGCAGGGTCGTCTTCCACCCCCTCCGCTAGGATGATCCCGCCGTAGATCGCCGCCGCCTGCCGCCCGGCAATGGCTCCCGCGTGCCGGTCGCGTCCGGCGACCGTCTCCTTCACCGCGCCGGCGGTGTCGTAGAAGGGAATCGCCTCTGCCTTGGGATGATCCCGGAAGAAGCTGCGGCACTGGGCCAGTGCCACTGGATGGGAAAAAACGCGCTGGATCCCGTCCAGCTCGCTGCCCGGAATGCCGATCACGTGATGCTCGATCCGCACCACTGTCTCCCGCTCGATCTGGACCGCCTGCTCGCGCAGCAGGTCGTAGTGCTCCACCACCGCGCCGGCCAGCGTGTTCTCGATCGGAATTGCGATCGCATCCACGGCACGCTCCTGCAGCTGCTCAAAGGCCTGGTGCGACAGCATGCACGGAACCACCTCTGCGTCGGCTTCGAACTGGACTGCTGCCTGGTGGCTGAATGAGCCGCGCTCTCCCTGAATTCCTATCTTCAATACTTGCCTCGCTTGACACGCTCATGCGGAGATAGCGGATGGCTCCGCCTAAATTGTTCGCAAACGGCAACTCTGCTGCGGCCAAGCGCAACATACCACCGAACGTATCGATTTCGGTAAGGAGAACAACACAATGCTCTGGACTATCTTCGTCGTGCTGCTGGTGCTCTGGCTGTTGGGGTTTGTCGGATTTCACGTGCTCGGTGCCTATATCCACATCCTGCTCATCATCGCGCTGGTCGTGCTGGTGCTGCAGCTGGTAGGTGGCCGCCGCACCGTCGTATAACTCCGCTCTCTGTCGTCTTCCGGACAACTGTCTGCCCTGTCCCGGTGCATCCAATCAGCCATAAAGGAGATTGACTATGGACAAGGACCGAGTAGGCGGCAAGCTGGACCAGGCAGTCGGCAAGGTGAAGCAGGCCGTAGGCGATGCTGTGGGCAACTCCAAGCTGGCGAACGAGGGTGTGGCCGACCAGATCAAGGGCTCAGCCAAGGACACCTGGGGCAACGTCAAGGACGCGGCTCGCACCTCCAGCGATCGCCGGGAACACGAGACGGAAGACGCAGAGCGCCGTAACCGGGAGAGTGTCTCTTCGAGCGTGGCCAACACCCGGGACAGCGTGAACGCGAAGATCGACGAGTTCAAGGACCGCGAGCGCGCCAAGGACCCATCGCGTATCTAGCGGGCCCGTTGCAGTCGATCTGAAGAAACGTAGCAAAGCCTGCGCGGGTAGTTCGCGCAGGCTTTGCTGTCTCTAC
>CAXUMX010000082.1:7196-12538 GCA_964252395.1 uncultured Acidobacteriaceae bacterium
ATTAACGTTCTCTACGCGTGGGGGGTTTTGGGGGGCTGGTTTTGCTGTCTCTACCGCCCCAGGCTCACGGCCAGCGCGACGAAGCAGAAGAACAGCACGGAGATGATTCCGTTCAGGGTGAAGAACGCCGCATTCATCCGCCGCATATCGTTGGGCGAGACGATCAGGTGCTCATACAGCAGCAGCGCCGCCACTACCGCCAGCCCCGCCCACGCGATCGCTCCCAGGTGAAACAGCCGCAGCAGCCACACCAGCAGCAGCAACATCAGCACATGCATACCCCGGGCTACCTGGAAGGCGCCGCGCAGCCCCAGTGACTGCGGCACACTCCGCAGCCCGGCGCGGCGGTCGTGCTCGTAATCCTGGCAGGCGTACAGCACATCGAAGCCCGCCACCCAGAACAGCACCGCTGCCGTCAGCACCAGAATGCGCGGATCCAGGCTGCCGCGAATCGCGATCCACGCCGCCGCCGGCGCAATCCCCAGCGCCAGCCCCAGCACCAGGTGCGACCATCGCGTAAACCGCTTGGTGTAGGAGTAGCCCAGTACCACCATCAGCGCCACCGGCGCCAGCAGCAGCGTCAGCCGGTTCAGTTGCGCCGCCGCCAGCACAAACAGCAGCGCCATCACTGCCGTGAAGCTGCCCACAAAGGCCTTCGACAGATGTCCCGCCGGAATGGCGCGGGTCGCCGTGCGCGGATTCGCCGCATCCAGCTCCGCATCCGCCCAGCGATTGAAGGACATCGCCGCCGTCCTCGCCGTGACCATGCACATCACGATCCAGGCCAGCTGCACAGCATGCGGCCAGCCCCCGGCCGCCAGCACTGCACCGGTCAGCGCAAAAGGCAGCGCGAAGATGGAGTGCTCCCACTTGATCATCTCCAGCGTGGTTCGCAGGTTGCCCCAAAGCGCCATGCGCCGTACCCTCCGCTTTCAGTCTAGCGGGAGAGTACAGCGCACGGTCGTCAGCAGATGCCAGGTCGCTTGTGCCGGAGTGAAGGTACTTCGCTTAGCGGCGCTCCTCGCTCCCGGCAACCTCGATGTTGTTAGTAACGCTGAAGACTCCCGGAACCGTATTCGCCTGAATCCCGGCCACATCCTTATCCGACTTGTTGTCCACCACGCCGGACAGGATCACGTGGCCATTCACCACCGTAATGCGGATAGGATTCGCCGGGTTGATGGCGTACTTGTTCAGCGAAGGATAACCGTATACCGCACGCGCCACCCGCTCGCGCAACTGGTCATCCAGCGGCGACGGCGGATCCACCTGGATCTTGTCCACCACGTCCTGCACGCCCGGCGTGCGCTTGGCCAGGTTCACCGCAGAGTTGCGCGCGTTCGGCCCCAGGGCATGTCCGCCCAGCGTCACCACGCCGTTGTTCACCGACACCGAGATGGCGTTGAAGACGTTGCCGTAGCCCACGCGGTCGTATGCCAGCTGACGCCCGATCTTATCTGCAATCTGCTGATCGTTCGTCTCACCCGCAGCCACCTGGATGTCATTCACCACGGAGTTCGCATGCTTGATCTTGCTCACCCGCTTCTCGGCATCCAGCTTGTCGGCATACAGCTTGACTTGGCCCGTCAGATGGATAACTCCGTTCTCTACCGCCGCCTGCACGCCGTTGTACTTTGAGTTCTTCAACTCTTTCTGCGCATCCTGCTGGATCTCGTTGTCGTACTTGGTGACCTCGGCCTGTCCTGCGCCCGCTTGCGCGGAGGTAGCCTGGCCTACCGCCAGGGACGGTGACATCGCAATTGGAGCCGCCAGCATCACTGCGACGGCCATGCTTCCCCACTTCATCATGTTCGTTCTCCTCACCTGCGCTCGTACCCCGCGCCCTTCACAAAAGAAGAACCCGAATGTACGCCGCTGGTTGCACGTTTTCCTCATTTTCCCGCGCCGCCGCCACAGGCGGGTATCTCACGTTCGGCGTGGTGTAACTCCGATGACACTGCTGCCGCATCCCGCACGCGAGATATGGATAACTCGCAGCTTTCGATCAGAAGTGTACTTCCTGCCGGCAACTCTCGGCAGCAGGAACGTGCACCGGCAGCATACAAATAGACCGTTAGCGGTAGCGCTTGTGCACCTTGAACAGCAGGCTGAATACGTCCGCCTCGTCCCGCACTGCCGTCACTGAGAAGGTCGGCGACAGATTCACCTGCGCCTGGATCAGCTGCTGCGAGGTGGAGTTCACGCTGGTGGCGTAGGTCAGTAACACATTCTGACCCACGTTCTCCGTCACCGTGATGCGGGCGCTGGACTGCCCCAGCGATCCCGTATAAGTCGGGTCTATCTTCACGCTGCCCACCCCGAACAGCTTCTGGATGCGGTTGCTCACCGTTGCATTCAGCGCTCCGCTCAACAAGGCGTTGGTAGTGCCGTTCACCCCGGCCGCCTGTTGCTGGCTGCTGTAGATGGACTGCTCTTCCTGGGTGCGCCCCGCCGTCAGCAGGGAGATCACGTCCGACTCCGGCAGCGGCGGTTCGGAGCGGAAGGTCGGCTGCAGCTTGTTTGTCGTGCCGTGCAGCCCGATGGTGACGTCGTACTCCTCCACCCGCGTCGTCGCGTCCAGGTCGATGGTCGGCTCGATCTTCACCGGATTGGTGAAGAAGATATCTCCGTGCTGCAACTGGTAGGTGGTCCCGTTGTAGACCGCCTTGCCGTCCGTGATATTGATGCGTCCCAGCACTGCCGGCTGCGCCACCGTGCCGCGGATCCGCAGATTCACGCTGCCCGCCACCTGCGCCAATGAGTTCTGAAAGTCCAGCTGCGGCGACGAGGTCAGGTGCACGTCCAGCCGGATCTTGTTCCCGAACGCATTCGGGTCCGGCGGTGCCGACGCCGCCCCGGAACCGGCCAGCGCGCCGAAGTCGACATTCTGTCCCACCAGGAAGCGGGTGATCTGCACATTGCCGCTCAGCAGCAGGCCGCCCTGCGAACCCTGCAGCCGCAGCGCCGCGTCCGTCGACGTGCTCAGCCCGGCGTAGCGGAAGCGCGTATCCTTCAGGGTGACCGTCAGGTCGCCATAAACGCCCTGCTGGTAGATCAGGAACCCGCCCAGCAGTACCTGGCCGCCGCCCGTGGTCCCGGCCATGTCATGCAACTCCAGCCGGTCCTGGTTGAAGACCATGGTGCCGTTCAGGTTGCTGATGCCGTTCGGAATCTGCTGATACGCCAGGTTCACCTTGGTGAATTTGACCGTGCCTTCCAACTCTGGCTTCTTCACCGCGCCGCTCGCCGTGAAGTTGAAATCGACGTGCCCGGACGAGGTGAGCTGATTGCTGAAGCTCTGGGCAAGCTTCAGGTTGACGCCGCCATGCACCTGCACGTCCAGCCCATCGTCGCCAAACAGGTCGGCCGTGCCGCCGGCAATCAGGTTGGTATCCTCCGCCGTCAGCTCCACCTGGTCCAGCTTCAGCACTCCGTCCTGCAGCGATGCGCGCAGCGGCCCATGGCTGGTCACCGGCAAGCCCTGCAGCTTCACATCGAACTGCTGAATCACCGCCGTGCCGGCCAGCTGCTTCGGCGTCTTCGCCGGCCCCGAAACGGTCACGACACCCGCCAGTTGGGAGCTCCCGGTCACCCCGTTCACATTCGCCAGCTTCATCATGGGCGCGAAGTCCAGACGCCCAAACGTCAGCTTCGCCTGCATCGGGTAGTCGCCCCGCGCCTGCACCGTCCCGTTCAGGTTCAACTGCGCTCCCGCCAGCGTGGCGTCCGATTGCAGAGAGATGGTCTGACCATGCGTCTCGACATGCGCCGTCAGCCCGCCCGCCGGCTGCTCATTCACCGTCAGGTTGGCCAGGGCCAGCTTGCCGTTTACCTGCGGAGCCTCTGCTGTTCCCGTTGCATGCAGGTCGAAGGTCAGCGCTCCGCCCAGCTGCGTCGTGCCCTTCTGCAACTGCTGGAAGTGGGCCAGGTCGAAGCCGTTGCCCTGCACGTTGGCGCGGAAGCTCTTCGCGTCCGTGTCGTACTGCGCATCGCCCGTCAGCCGGCCGCCATCCTGCGCCAGCACCAGGTTGGTAATGCCCACTGTCTGCCCGGCAAAGCGCAGATCGGTGTTCAGACTCTTGTACGGCTCGCCATAGATCGCACCGCCCAGCACCGCCAGGTGGCCCCCGCCGCTCAGGTTGGTCAGCGTGCCCCCGGCATGCGCCTGCAGATTCACCTTGCCCGTTACTGGCAGCGTCTCGCCTGCAATCGACAAGATGTCCGTCACGCTGGCATCGTTGATGCGCGCGTCCGCCGTCAGCGCCGAGTGGTTATCGAACACCAGCTGCTTGCGCCGGTTGCGATACGCATGCATCTGCCCGGAGGCGTGGATCGCTGTCTTGCCCCGCGTCAGCGATAGGTTGCTGACCGAGACCAGTGCCGGGTTGTACTCCGCATCCAGCTCCAGGTCGTCCCACTGCACCGTCTGCTGCGTGCCCTGCGAGGGCGGCGGCGGATGCGGCGGCGTCGCGCTCACCGGAGTCTTCGGCAGGGGTGCCGGGTGCGCCGGCGCGGCTGTCTCAATCACCGTGGCGAAGTCTTTGGCGCTCAGGTGGCCCTTCACATCCGGCGCCGCCAGCGAGCCGGACACCGTCCCGTGGAAGCCGGCCTGCCCATGCAACTGCACCGGCACCGCGGCCACGCCCTTCTTGCCCTTCGAGGAGACCCCCATGGCAATCAGCGCGCGATCGAACTCGTTCAGGTTGCGCGTGGTGAAGTCCACGTTCAGCGCCGTCGGTCCCGTGGCCGGGGAGAAGGAGGCTCGTCCGCTGGCGCCCACAAACGAAGCCGGCGTGTGCAGCTCCACCTGCCGCGCATCCAGCCGCCCGCCGCGCGTGGCATAGCTCACGTCCACCATGCCGTTCACCGGGACCTCATGCGGCGTGGGCGGCCGCGGCGGCGCCAGCGCAATCTTCGCGTCGGCTGTCAGGTCGTCTGGCGAGCCGGTCCAGCGGATCACAGCATCCCCGTCCGCCTGCGTATCAAATCCCAGGTTCTCGTACTTCTTCGCCGCGATGGTTTCCATCACCGTCTGCAGCGTGATGCCGTACACGTGCGCGCCTGGCGGCAGCCAGTGCAGCAGCTTCGCATCGGCATCCACGCCGCCGCCCTGCCCCAGCCGCGCCCGCAGGTTGGGCAGCGTGATCTCATCCTGGGTCGCCCGCAGCGACGTGGTCGCATTCAGCCGCGTCAGCAACAGTGACGGTGACCGATAGTCGACATTGTGCAGCTCCAGGTTGCCGGTCACATCGAACTGCGTGGTGCCTGTCCCCTCACCCTTGATGGCCAGCCCCCCCCCCCCCCGCCCCCCCACCCCCCAACCCCCCCCCCCCCCCCCCCCC
>CAXUMX010000083.1:0-12147 GCA_964252395.1 uncultured Acidobacteriaceae bacterium
GTGGTCATGTGCTGGACTGATCAACTTACCCCAGACTTACCGAGACTGGATGCACTGCACTCTCAGATCCTGCCTGGAGGAGAGCTCACTCAGGCTGAGGCAGCTGGTATGGAGAGCCTTTGCCAGTCGTTGTGTTGCGTCGGCTTGTGCTCGCGTGTCGCCTGTCTGGACCACCAGTGCGGTGCAGCGCAGACCGCCGGCCGCCTCCAGCGCATCCTGCCAGGCATCGGTCCCATGCAGCGCAACATTGGCGGCCCCGTCGGTAAGGAGCAGTAGCAATGTCGAAGGCGTGACATACGTCTTTGCCAGCTCGAGAGCGTGTGCCAGCGGAGTGCGGCCGCCGGTCGGCATGTACTCGAATGCAGCTAAGGCATCACTCAGGTTCCGCGTGGGCTCGAGAAGAACCTGCGCATTCGTGCCGCGGAAGAGGATGATCGCCACTTCGTCATCCCGCGTAAAGGATCTTTGCAGCGACGCCGTTGCGGCACCCTTCACCAAGCGCATCCGCTGCTGCGCAGCTTGCGACCCACTCGAATCCACGACAAACAAATAGCGAGTGCCCGTCCTCGGCGAACGCATTCGCTCATGCAAGTCTGCCGGCCGCAGGTGAAGCGCGCCCGTCTCGAGCAATGCGTGGTTCAGGCTGGCTCTCAGGTCAAGCTCTACTGGAGAAGGCGACGGACGAGTGCCGACGACTGGACCGCCAATGCCTCTTTCGGCGGCTGCGTCTCCTTTGGGGTCAGGTTGCTCCGCGAAGCTCGCCTTAATCGCAGGAGCGTCGACTGGCAACGGCGTGAAGATGCGATCCAGCGCAGCACCAGCGGGCTCCTCCTGCGCGCTCGTTTGCGGCGGCGCCGGCGATCGCTGAGGATTCTGCTGTCTCGGTGTACCGCCTCGTTCGCGATCTGCTGCCCGATGAGCCAGCGCGAGTGGCATCACCGCGGCTACGTGTTCGGCTGCGACTTCGCTTTGGCCGCACAACGCTGCATACGCGATCGCTGCCCGCGTCGCGGCCAGATCTGCACGAAGCGACCGCACGTGGTGCTCGCAGATAGTCTGGCTGATCTGTTGCAGCATCTGCTGCGTGCAAACAACCTGGCCGCTGGAGGAACGGGCGAGGGCAATCTGCGTCCGGATGACCTGCTGCTCTTCTGACCAGATCCTGGCAAACTCCTGGGGGTCGCGGTCGAATGCCAAGCGGCGTTCGAGCACGGTGAGTCGCTCTGCTGAATCGACCGGCGCGGAGACATGGACCGACAGCGCGAATCGATCCAGCAACTGCGGACGCAGCGAGCCCTCCTCCGGATTCATGCTGCCCAACAGCACAAATTCCGCCGGATGGGATGCACTGAGCCCCTCGCGCTCCACCAAGTGGACGCCGCTTGCCGCCGTATCCAGCAGCGCATCGCCCAGGTGCGCCGGCAGCAAATTGACTTCGTCAGCGTACAAGACACCTCCATGCGCCTCGCCGAGAAGCCCAGGCTTCAAGACGGGCTCGCCGCGCAGCGTGCGATCCAGATCAAGCCCGCCGAGCAGTCGATCCTCCGTCGCTCCGACAGGAAGATTGACGAACGGCGCCGGGGGTGGGAGCAACGCCGCCAGAGCACGCGCAGCAGTCGTCTTGCCTGAACCTTTGTCACCGCGCAGAAGCACACCAAGTCGCCAGTCGACCGCCGCCAGCAGCAAGGCTAATTTCAGCTCGCTCTGTCCCACGATGGCGGTAAACGGATAACTCGCCCTCATCGCAACAGCTCCGGAGTCTGCTCGCCGCGGGCTTCAAGCAGAGTCTCTGTATCGATCAGTACATGGCGCAGCGCGGCGATCGTCTCCGGTGCCGGCTTCTCCCAGAGCTCACGCCGCGCGGCTTCCAGCAGCCGCTCTGCAATCTCACCCAGGGCCCAGGGGTTTGCACTCCGAAGGAAGTCCTGCATCTCGCCGGAGAGCGCATACTGCTCGGCCAGTCCTTCGTAGATGAAGTCCGGCGCAATCTGTGCCGTGGCGTCGAAGCCAAAAATGTAATCGACCGTCGCAGCCAGTTCAAGCCCGCCCTTATAGCCATGCCGCTTGATGCTCTCAATCCACTTCGGATTGACAACGCGGGAACGGTAGACCCGAAGCGCCTCCTCGCGCAGGTCGCGTACCTGCGCCGACTCCGGCTGCGAGCTGTCGCCGACATACGCCTTTGGCTGCTGTCCAGTCAGGGACCGAATGGACGCAACCATGCCGCCATGGAACTGGAAGTAGTCGTCGGAGTCGAAGATGTCGTGCTCGCGATTGTCCTGGTTCTGCAGAGCGACCTGGATCGATTTCAGCCGCTCCGCAAAGACGGGTTGCGCATCCACGCCATCCACTCCTTTGCCGTACGCGTAGCCGCCCCAGGATAGGAAAGCTCGCCCAAAGTCGTGATCGTCTTGCCAGTTCCCAGTCTCGATCAGAGGCAGGATGCCGGCCCCGTATGACCCCGGCTTCGAACCGAAGATGCGATACCGCGCCTGAGCCTCTGCCTCGTGCGGCGGCAGAGATCGGCCTTGCTCCAGGTCCGCGAGGTAGTGCTTGCGGGGATAGTTCTGATCCAGTGGCTCGTCCAGTGCCACCACCAGCGCAACCGCCTCGTCGAACAGGTCAATTAGATGGGGGAAGGCGTCGCGAAAAAAGCCGCTGATGCGCAGCGTCACATCGACGCGCGGCCGCCCCAACTGGGCCAGCGGGGTGACCGCAACTGACTCCACGCGCCGGGATTGCGCATTCCAGACCGGTTCTACTCCAAGCAACGCGAAGGCCTCGGCCAGGTCATCACCATGCGTCCGCATCTGTGAAGTCCCCCACACGCTCAGACCCATCATCTCCGGGTATCGGCCCTCCTCTTTGCGGAAGCGCTCGATGGCCTGACGCGCCAGCTGCTGCCCGACCCGCCACGCAGCCTGGGAGGGCAGCGCGCGCGGGTCGACCGCATAGAAGTTGCGGCCAGTTGGCAGAATGTGTGCCATGCCTCGCGTCGGCGCGCCAGCCGGGCCGGCTGGAATGTACTTGCCCTCCAGCGCGTCCAGCAGATGCTCGATCTCGTCGGGCGACTGCTCGAGCTTGGGGACAAGCTCGACGCACGCGAAGTGAAGCACTTTTGCGATGTCCTCCGATTCGAGGCCGAGCACGGCTCGCTGTACCTCGACAATCGCGTCCGCGCGGAAGCCCAGACTCTCGAGCATGGTGAAGAGGTCGAGCGCCGCCCGGTCGATCACTTCCAGGACGTCAGCAAAGGTGTAGCACGGTTGGTTAAGCAACTGCCGCTGTTGCGGAAGACGTGTGCCCGGCTTGTCGCGCAACGCGGCAGAGTTGAAACCGAGGGCAAGCGCGATGCTCGCCGGCAGGCTCGGGGTTGTCAGGTTGGAAAGGCGCGTGAGCGAGCGAAGCATCTCCGGCAGTGGCGGCACCTGCCCAAGAACGTGAAGGCCGTCCCGGATCTGGGCCATCCCGAGCTCGCAAAGATATCCGTCCAGATCTTCAATAAGGTGCGCGACCTCATTACCGTTCATCGAGGCGAGAGTCGTGGGAATGCCCTCCGGCGTCAGCGCGTCATCCCACTCGTGGGTGTGGTCGCCGCGCTCGCGGGTCAGCATCGACTTCAGGTCGAGATCTGCCTTCAGGTTTGTCGCTTCGACCAGCTTCCATATCTGCTGTTGAATGTGCGGGATCTTCTTCGGATCGAGCGTCTCGACTGCGTAGTACTCATTGACCAGTTGATTCAGCTCGGCCAGGGATCCATAGGTTTCAGCGGACGTCATGGGCGGAGTCAGATGGTCGACAATCACCGCATGACCGCGCCGCTTCGACTGGCTGCCCTCGCCCGGATCGTTGATGATGAATGGGTAGACGAGCGGCATATCTCCGAGCAGCAGGTCGGGATAGCACTCGCCTGAGAGTCCGATGCTCTTGCCGGGAAGCCACTCAAGCGTGCCGTGCTTGCCCATGTGAACGATCGCGTCGGCCTCCCACCCACCCTCTGCCCGGGGCGTCGCCAGCCACCGATAGAAGGCCCCATAGTGGTGGGTCGGCGGCAGATCGGGCGTGTGATAAATCGCATCGGGATCAACGCCGTAACCGCGCGGGGGTTGCAGTGCGATCAGCGTGTTCCCGAGCGGCAGGGCGGCAAACAGATAGTTATGCTCGTCTCCCCAAGGCTCGTACTGCTCAATCGAGATCACCTTTCCGCCGATGGTGGGCAGCAGCTTCTTGTCCGTCTTCTTTTCCGGGCGGATGCTGCTGCCGCGGTCCTGTGGCTGTCCCCAGAAGTCCTGCATGCGGCGGTTGGCGCGATCCGGAAAGGACGCGAAGACATTGCGGTAGTCCGCGCGTGAGAATCGCATGGCCAGCGCCGGGTCGAGTGGATAGCGCTCGTCGTAGGTGCCGCGTGCAAGCAGGCGATGCATTAGCTGGTCCGGCGTATCCGGGAGTGACGGGATGCTGTACCTTCGCGCCCGCATCGCCTGAAGCGTCGTCAGCAGACTAGCCGCGGAATCGAGGCCGACCGCGCCCCCCACCTGCGATGCCTTGGAGGCAGAGTTGGTCAGGACGAACGCGATTCGCCGGTCCGGGTTTGCTGTTCGTCGCAACCTGGCAAGGCGCGCAGCGATCCCGGCCACTCGCTCTGCACGATCCCGGTGGGCGACATAGAGCGCCTGATCGCCCGTGCCTGCGCGCTCCTTGAAGGAGAACGGCACGGTAATGATGCGCCCGTCGAACTCCGGGATCGCGACATTCACTGCCGTCTCGAGCGCGCTCAGCCCGCGACGGGATCCCTCCCATGCGCCGCGCGGCATACCGCTGGCGATTGCCTGCAGCACGGGGATATCAAGGCGCTCGAAGGGATTTGCCGATCGGCCCGGCAGCGTCACAGAGCCGGTATTGACCTCCCCCAGCGCGAAGGAGAGTGTGGAGATCATCACATCCGCTCTGCCTTCCACCCACTGGAAGGCAGCGGGACGCCCACTCTCGATCGCCTTCAGGCTCGAGGTGTAGATGCAGAGCGCATTCAGTCCCTTACTCTCAAGCGCATCCCGCATCGCATCCACAAAGCCCGTGTTCCCGCTGACGGAGTGCGCGCGGTAGAAGAGGACCGCAACTGTTGGCTTCTCCGGATCCGCCTGCCTCTCCCAATCTTCGATCGTCGCCAGATCGAGATCGGGAAGGTAGATGCCGTGCTCTGGCATGGCCGTCGGCGCAGCATAGCCGAAGCCGGTCAGCATAAGGCGATCGGAGAGGAAGCGCAGCAGCTCCGCCAGGTTGTTCGCACCGCCGAACGCGAGATATTCCGCGGCACTCTGCATAACGTCAGCGGGAACGTGAATGGCCTGCTGGAACTCGGAGGTGTTCTCTCCGCAGCCGCTTACCAGCACCAGCGACTGGCCTCGTGCCAGGCACGCAGCCTTCAGCCGCTCCATCCCGGGAATGCAGCTTAGGGGTCCATGACATCGCAGGATGATCACGCGCGCCCGACTCATGTCACCCGAGATGAGCACATCCATCTGCTCTTCATTCCGTAGCGCGTTTAGAGAGAAAGCGCTCGCCTTCAATCCTGGTGGCAGCATCTCCGACGCTTTCATCAATGTCAGAAGGTCCGTATCGGCATGCGACAGCAGCAGGATGGAGCCATCCGCAGGAGCCGGCGCTTGCGGATGGCTGGTTTGGGGCAGTGACGGACGAACATCCCAGTCGTAGTAGTTGAAGACGTACTCACTCAGCTCTGCCGGCGGCTGCAGGAATCGATCCGCCTTCAGCATGGCCTCGATATAGTCGAAGATCTGCCGGACCTGCCATTCGCTGTTGACCGAGTGGAACCAGACGCTCTTGCCGTCGAAGACGAGACTAGTCACATTGGCCAGAGCGCAGGGGCCCAGGCAGCCAGAGCGCGTCAGATGTACGTCCGCCCGAATCTTCCGTCTCAGCCACTCCTCTTTGTAGACAGCGTCCGGAACTGCAGCGTAACCGCGCTCCGTGATGCCACAGCAGCAGCCGGTGGAGCAGTAGCTGAGGTGAGCGCGATGCTGCACGATGTTGAAGGCGCGGCCGTCGGCCCGGATGACACGCTGACGATGAGTGGACATCTTTTAGACTCCTTCACGCACTGCTCTGCTTTGCGGCACAGGGTGGTCGAGCGTGGGCCTGGTCAGACCGTGGCCGTGGCTGGCTTGGGCAGTGGGGTGCGCGCCCACACGCGAATCGCAATCACGATCGCAAACAGCAATAGCCCCAGCGGAAGCGCGAACCGGTCCAGATTCTGCCCCGCCAGCTCCGCTCCACCAAGTCCAAACGAAAACAGAACTACCAGCAGCCCGAGCAGACGAGAGGCCTGCAGCGCGCGCGTGGCCCCGGTGATGGCGAGGCGCTGCGTTGAGGCCGCCAGGTATCCATCGATGCCATCGACCAGAACCATGCCACCCGAGAAGCACGCGCCTACCAGCCAGGCGTTCGTCTGGCCGGCAAGAATAAGCGCAGAGAGCTGAGAGGCCGTCTCGAAACCGGCCGCCAGCACCATTCCCAACAGGAATGGTTGCGCAATCAGGACGCGCTGAACCGGTTTAGCCGGAGGGTTGCGGCGCAGGACGCGGTAGAGGTTCAGAGCTCCCAGAAGAATCAACGTCCACGGTCCAAGGAAGGCAAGATGGCCCGCGATCACGTGCCCAATGCCAACGGAAAGCAGGATGACGATGATGCCGTGACCCAGCGCGAAGAAGATGCCGTTGCTCCACCGGGGCCGAATGCGCGTGAGCCCGTCAATTGCGGCAAGGTGGTCCGGATCGGTTCCGTGGCGCACGCCAAGCGCTGCGCTGACCAGCAGGGATGCACTCATCAATCGTCTCCCGATGTAGCGGCTTGAGCTGCGAACCTGTGCGTCCGCGAGGTGGAGTAGGCTGCGCATGCGTTGACAAAATGCTGGGGCACAGCGGGATTTGAAGCCCAGTGGCCATGCACATACGAAGCGAGGACGTTCCGTCCGAAGCAATAGCCCTCTGTTTCGACAGCGCCCGACCTGCGGCGTTCGATCGCAAAGGCGAGGTCTGTTGATGGTGGAAGTTCGCGTAACTCGGAGTAGCGAAACTGATGTCCGCGATAGCGCAGACCGGCAGGACCCAGTATGGTCGGCACCGTGGTGGTGACCTCCACATAGCCGAGCGCCTGCAAGCGATTCCGCATGACAGCCTCTCCGGGGATCAGGTCGACCATCCTGTAGCAGCCAGTGTCGGTATGGATGCGGGAGCACAGATACATCAGCCCCCCACACTCCGCGTACACCGGGCCACCGTCTTCAGCAAAGCTCCGAATGGATTGAAGCATGGACTGATTTGCGGCGAGCGCCTCCGCATGCACCTCCGGATACCCGCCGCCCAAGTAAAGCCCATCTACCTTCGGCAGGCCGGCATCGTGGATCGGAGAGAAGGGGACTAACTCCGCTCCGCACGCCCGCAGCCGCTGGAGATTGTCTTCGTAGTAAAAGTGGAATGCCTCGTCGTTTGCGTAAGCGATGCGGCACTGCGCAACCGGCGACACGGCCGCCTCTATACGCACTGTGAGCAGCGGCACCGCAGGTGCTGCATTGGCAATAGCCAGGATCTGCTCAACATCACACCAGGCTTCCATGCGGTCAGCCCAGGCATTCATCCGCGCGTCAGCCTCGTCGCTGTCCTCCGCTGTGCGCAGTCCCAGGTGCCGCTCCGGAAAGCTGAGCAACGGCTCTCGCGGCAGGCCACCCACACACGCGGGCGTGGGCAGGGCAGAGCGCAGCAGATCAAGGTGCCCGCGCGATCCGACGCGGTTGCAGAGGACACCCGCGACGGCGAGGGCAGGGTCAAAGGCAGTGCAGCCGAGCACCACCGCCGCCAGTGTGCGGGCCATGCCTGAAGCATCGACGACCAGCACAAGCGGCGCGCCGAGCCACTTACCCACCTGTGCGCTGGAGCCCTCTTCCGATGTTGGGCCCACGCCATCGAACAGGCCCATTACGCCTTCGATCACCGCGATGTCTGCACCCACCGTTGCTGCTGCGAAGGTTGCCAGCAACGACTCCTGGCCCATCATCCATGCGTCCAGGTTGTGGCTCCGTGAGTTGGCTGCCCGTGCATGGTACGTGGGGTCCAGATAGTCCGGGCCGGTCTTGAAGACCGCAACGCGGAGCCCGCGGCGTGTGAGTGCCCGACAGAGCGCCACCATCGCTGTCGTCTTTCCGCTGCCGCTGGAGACGCCGGCGATCATCAGGCGGGGGATGGTAATGACGTCTCTCATCGCATGAGCTCCGATGCGAGAGTGTCGAGCGTGCTGTTGTGCACCTGGTGATCGATGATTGCAGGCTCGTCGGTCCTATCGAACCAGGAGACATGGCTGCGCCGCGCCACCACTCGCCCTACGAACAAGATCGCCGGGACCTCTGGATGCAATGCGGGAACCTGCTCTGCAAGCGTGGCCAGTGTGCCGGAGATGACGCGCTGGCGGGATGTGGTCGCGCTCATCACCAGAGCAGCGGGCGTCTCCGCAGAGTAGCCGTCCGCCTGCAGGCGCTTCAGATTGGCGGCCAGCCGCCGCGCTGCCATGTAAAGCACGACGGTTTGCTGCTCCGGTTCCAGGCTGCCGTTGCTCGTGCTCTTGTCGGGCTCATGGCCGGCGGCGATCAACACCTGTGCTGCGTCGCCCCGATGCGTCAGGGGTATGCCTGCGTACGAGGCCGCACCCAAAGCAGCCGTGATCCCAGGCACGATCTCAAATGGGATCCCGGCAGCCAGCAGCTCTTCTGCCTCTTCACTGCCGCGGCCGAAGAGCAGAGGGTCTCCTGACTTCAACCGCACGACAGTCTTGCCCGCCTTCGCCCTTTCCAGCACAGCGGGGTGCAGCCGGTAGTGTGTGGGCCCCATGCCATCGCGCCGCCCGACTGCCAGCAACTCAGCCCTCGCCGGGATTCTCGCTAACAACTCCGGGGAGATCAGCAGGTCATACGCAACAACATCTGCATGCCACAGTAGCTCTGCAGCCCGCAGGGTCAGCAGGCGCGGATCACCTGGCCCGGCTCCGACGAGGTACACAGTTCCGGCAGCGGCAGCAGGTCTGCTGACTGCCTGAGAGGACAGCTTCTCCGTCACCCATGCAACGCGTCCATCCAGGTGCGTCAATGTCTCCGGTATCAGGTGTAGCTTGCTGGGTTCGATGTGACGTCGCAGCAGACCCTCAAGCAGAAGCTGATAGCGAAGCTGCAGATACGGGTCGGCAGGCCGCACGCCGTCCTGCTCGTACGGCAAAGCTCCCCAGGGCAGCAGGAAGACCGCGTCGTACTGTGCGGCAGAGTGCGCCGCTTCAGTGAGCAGTGCGTCGTGACTTCGTGGGCTGAGGCAGCCGTAGTAGAGTGCGTACGCAGCAAAGTCGAGCGCACTGTTGTCCGCGACAAACGAGGGCAGCGATCGCTCCGTCTGCTCGCGCAGATGCCACATCCGTAGCAGAACAGATTCGAGCTCTGAGAGAGGAAGCTCAGAAAGCCTTGTGCTGCCCGACTCAAGGTAGGCCCGCATCTCCTCGTCGATGCAGGGCAATCGCAGCTCCGTAGCCAGCGCGCGGGCAAGCGTCGTCTTACCCACACTCGCGGAGCCGCAGATGGCAACGCGCAACGAGTCGGCCATCACCGCCTGCCCTCCTCTGGCTGACGGATGACATTGCTGCTTTCCGATCGCCTTACCTGCACCTGCGTAGCGGGCTGCGCGCGCCGCAGCAGGTAGCAATCCATCATCCAGCCGTGGCGCGTGCGTGCATCTGCGCGGGCCTCCTGTATCTCCGTGCCTACCTCATCAAGCGCGCCGGAGAGCAGGATCTCCTGTTCGGTCCCGATGTACGCTCCCCAAAAGATCTCCGCACGGGCCGGGGAGAGCCGGCTGAACGAGCACTCCGCATCGAGCAGCACGGCAATACCTTCAGCATGCTCAAACTGGCTCTCCTCCAGCCGTCGACCCGTGGTGATCAATACGGACTCGCCGATCCCGTTGAGAGGTATCCTGTGCGCCGCAGTCAAAGCCTGAATGCTGGTGATGCCGGGGATCACTTCGTACTCGAAGCTGACTTGCCCGCGAGACAGGATGCGGTCCAGAATCCGCAGAGTGCTGTCATACAGCATCGGATCGCCCCAAACCAGAAAGGCGCCCTTCTCGCCGTCGCGTAACTCCGTGCAGATCGCCTGCTCATAGAGCAAAACGCGTTGTTCATGCCACTGCTGCACGCGCGCCTCGTACGACGCGATCTCCGGGTCGCGGACCGGATCCGCAATTTCGACCACTCTGTAGTTCTCAACGCGGATGTGCCTGCGGCAGATCTCTCGCCGCGCGAGCACCAGGTCCCGCTTCGCCTCACCTTTGTCAGCGAAAAAGAATGCGTCTACCGCGTTCATCGCGTTCACCGCCTGCACCGTGACGTGGTCTGGATGACCAGCGCCGATGCCGATAACGAAGAGCTTCCTCATCAGCAAACCTGCCTTTGGCTCATGGCCGACGCGGAGAGTGTCTCGAGCTGACGGTCTAGCTCTGCGAGTGCTTCTGCAACCGAGCTGACTGTGGGTAAGCTGTGCTTCCGGGGCTGCATCACCATCACCACCGGGATGCGTAGGTGTCGCGCTGCGACGATCTTGGGATAGGTGGCAGAGCCGCCGCTGTGCTTCGAAACGATGACATCTATCTCGTGGTCACGCAGCAGCATCAACTCTTGCTCCAGCGTGAACGGCCCGCGGCTCAGAATCAGCGTGTGATGCAGCGGAAGAGGCACGGGTGGTGGCTCGATCGCGCGAATGACGTAGGAAGACCGCGCACCGCCAGCAAAGACTCGAAGCTCCTGTCTTCCGATCGACAGGAAGATTTTGCGCCGCGTGCTCTCTACAAACGCGGCAGCAGCCTGCAGGTTTGGAACTTCATGCCAGAGGTCGTCCGCCGCCCTGGTCCAGGGAGGTCGTACCAGCGCAACCAGTGGAACACCAACCCTCCGGCAGGCCAGCTCAGCGTGCGCACTGATCTGCGTCGCGAAGGGGTGCGTGGCGTCGAGCACGGCCGCTATCTGTTCTGCGCGGAGATAGTTCACCAGCCCCTCAACCCCGCCGAAGCCGCCGATGCGGACCAGCCCTTCTGGAAGCGTCGGCTGCGTGGTGCGGCCAGCCAGAGACGAGATCGCGATCACGTCGGGGCGCTCTGCCAGCAGTGCCGCCAACTGTCGTGCCTCGCCGGTGCCGCCCAGAATCAGGACGCGAGGCGCACCCGCCACCGCGGCAGCAGAATGGTTCGGGGTGGACCCGGCAGCGAGTTGGCGCATGAGCTCACTCACGGCTGGCGTTGGCCTCCCTCTCCCGCGTACTCGAGTACAAGTAGCTCTCACCAAAGCCAGGCTGGCGAAGCGAACGCCCAACCAGGATCAGAGCGTTCGCCGTAATCCCCGCCTCGCGAACACTCTGCTCAAGAGTCCCGAGCACGCACTGCAGAATCACCTGATCCGGCCAGGTGGCTCGATGGACCACCACAACGGGACAGTCCGCACCGTAGTGCGGGGTAAGCTCGTGCGCTACCTTGCTGGCATTTGCGATGGAGAGGTGGATCGCCATCGTCGCTCCGGTGCGTCCCAACGAGGCGAGGTCCTCTCCCTCCGGCATTGCCGTGGAGCGAGTCGCGGTTCGCGTCAGAATCAGCGTCTGCGCCACTCCCGGGAGTGTCAGCTCCTGCTGCAGAGCAGCGGCCACAGCGGCGAATGCAGGAACACCGGGTGTCATATCGAACGGGATGCCGAGCGCGGAGAGCCGGCGCGTCTGCTCCGCCATCGTGCTCCAGATGGAAAGGTCGCCGGAGTGGATGCGCGCAACGTCCAGTCCCTCCCGATGCGCCTGCGCCATGACGTCGATGATCTCGTCCAGACTCATCTCCGCGGAGTCGATCAGGCGTGCGCCTGCTCCCGCATGCGCGAGGACTCCCTGCGGTACCAGCGAGCCCGCATAGAGGCAAATCGGCGAGGCGTGGATCAGATCGCGGCCGCGCAGAGTAAGGAGATCCGCCGCACCTGGGCCTGCGCCAATGAAGTGAACTGTCATGCGAGCACCGCCACGGCACAGGTGCACAGGTAGCCAACGCGGCGGGCAATCAGTAGCCGCGC
>CAXUMX010000084.1:0-12041 GCA_964252395.1 uncultured Acidobacteriaceae bacterium
GCGTTAGAGGCCATCTTCGAAGGCCGCGACGTCATCGCGCTGATGCCGACCGGAGCCGGGAAGACGCTCTGCTACCAGCTCCCTGCCCTGTTCCTACCCAAGCCGGTTCTGGTCGTCTCTCCTCTGATTGCACTCATGCAGGATCAGCAGAACAAGGCTGAGGACGCGCGGATCGCTGTAGAGAAGGTCGACTCCACGCTGACCGCGGGCGAGCAATCTGAAGTGCGCGACCTTATCCGGGCAGGCGTCCCGCAACTGCTTTACGTCACGCCAGAGCGGCTGGAGAATGCAGACTTTCTTGAGCAGCTCCGTACAAAGGGCGTCAGCCTGCTCGCGGTCGACGAAGCCCACTGCATCTCGCAGTGGGGCCATGACTTTCGACCAGCGTACCTCGGGCTTCGATATGCCCGGCAACAGCTGGGAGATCCGCCAATCGTCGCCTTGACCGCAACCGCCTCGGATAGCGTGGTCAAAGACATCCTCGGTAGCCTCGGCGCAAGAGACCCGGTCATTATCAATACGGGCACTGAACGGCCCAACCTGGAGTTTCGTGTATCGAACACCGTCAACTCCGAGGCGAAGCAGCTCCGCCTGCTGGAGCTGTTAGGTCGCGAGTCGGGGACGGGAATCGTGTATACCGCCAGCGTGCGCAGCGCGTCCGAGGTGACGGAGTTCCTCAAGGATCGCGGGGTTGCTGCGGGCATGTACCACGGGCGCATGCGAGCGAAAGAACGCCAGGCCGTTCAGGCTGCCTTCATGGCAGATGAGTTCAAGGTACTGGTTGCTACGAAGGCCTTCGGGTTGGGCATTGACAAGCCGAACATACATTTCGTTTATCACTTTGAGTTCCCCGACTCGCTTGAGACCTACTATCAGGAGGCAGGGCGGGCGGGACGCGACGGTGAACCTGCCCGTGCTGTCCTGCTGTTCCGCCTCGAAGACCGCCGCATCCAGAGCTTCTTTCTGACGGGACGCTACCCATCCGTTGCGGAGTGCCGAAGCGTGCTCCAGGCTGCGTCAACACCGGCGACAGTGGATGGGATCGCACAGAAGGCCGGAGTCGGCAAACGCAGATCCGCCGCCATCCTGAACATGCTGCGGGAAGCGGGCCTTGTCCGCCGCATGCGGCATGGCTTCGCATCCACACAGATGGTGGAGAGCGACGCAGAGCTGGAGCGGCTGATGGCCGGGTACCAGGATCGACGGCGGGCCGATAAAGAGAGGATCGACGACATGATGCAGTACGCCGAATCGGCCCGGTGCCGGAAGCAGTTGCTGCGTGCACACTTCGGCGAACCGGAGGGCGAGCCATGCGGACGCTGTGACAACTGTGTTGAGCCGAAAGGCGCCGCCGCGCCGGCCGGCATTCGCGGAACCTACTTCGAGGTAGCTACTGCCATTGGACCCATCCGCACGACAGCGCCGGAGACGCTGCCCGCGACTCTGCTGCCGGGAAAGGTTGCGAAGACGGCTTAGCGGACCGCACGCGCCGGCTTTCGGCGGCACAATCTGAGAGCTCGTGATTACCGCGAACTTCCGCCGGCGGCCGCTCATTCGTCGGCAGCAGCAGGGAATTGTCTGCCGCAAGACAGTTCAGGCGAAGCAATCAGCCAAATTTTCTGCTGCCGAGATACATATTCGCTGTGCTCGACGATCCTTTTCTTTTTCCTGCACCGATGGCAGCAGATACAAAGCAACCTGAATCTTCTTTGTACCTTCCGAGAGAAGGTGGTCGCCGAGCTTACATTCTTTAGCAATAGTCGCAGTCATGGAACCTTGGAGGAGACTCTGGTCGCGGCAATGGACAGAACGCAGAGGCCTATGAATGGTTGAAGCTGTGGTGCTCTGGAACGAGCCCAATAACCTATCTCACTGGAACTTTTATCTTGATCCTGGCTGGCAACGCTTCAGCCAGATGACACAGCTTGCAGCCGCAGAGATTCGCCGGGTCAATCCCAAATTGCCGATAGTTCTGGGCGGGGTCTCCGCATGCGATTGCGATTTTCTTCGTCTGATGCGTTCACACGGAACACTCGACTGCGTGGACGCGGTAGGCGTTCACGGGTTTCCATTGGATTGGAACCACTGGCAGGTGAAGGACTGGCCCAGCAAAGTTGCCGAAGCATTCGATGTGGCGCAGAAGCCGGTCTGGGTTACAGAAGTTGGCGCATCTTCATTCGGCGCGGAAGAGGTTCAGGCGTTCGGACTTGAGCGGACTCTGGAGTTGCTCCGGAGAAGCGCAGCAGAGCGGATTCACTGGTACAGCTTGTTCGACCTGCCAGCTACCTGGCCGGCTGAGACGCGGCATAAGGAGGCGGAGGGATCGTCTTACTACCGCCATTACTATCTCGGGCTGCTGAACGAAAATGGAACACCGAAGCAGGCGGCATCGCTCTTCCCTACGGACGGATCCGCGGGACTGTGTCAGTGGTTCCACTTCGAAGATCATCGGCTTCACCAGGCAGTGGACTGGATGAGAGCGCACGGCGTTCGCCAGATTCGCACTGGGCTGAGTTGGGCCGATTCATTCCGGCCGAATGCTGTCGAATGGTTCGACCGCCAGATGGCAGCACTGGACCCGTTCGAGGTCGCGTTGACTCTTTGCTTTACGCCAGCCCACCTGGGTGTGGAGGAGCATCACACAAGCCCGCCGAGACAGCCTGAGGACTTCGCGGCGTTTGCGGCATGGGCAGTAGACCGGTATGCAGCACAACTCTCACGTGCCTCTTACAGCGGGTCTCCAGTCGAGGTGGGCAGCATATGACGAAGCAGATACTCATTACCGGCGGCGCAGGATTTGTAGGATCACATCTGGCAGATGGCCTTCTGCAAGCAGGCCATCATGTACGCGCTCTTGATGACTTAACTCCGCAGGTCCATGCCTCAGGACGGCCCAGCTATCTCTCTCCTGAGGTGGAGCTGCTGGTAGGAGATATACGCGATGCCCGTACTGTCCGGAAGGCAATTGAGGGTATCGACGTCATCTACCACTTCGCAGCCACCGTGGGTGTCGGTCAGTCGATGTATGAGATCGGCCGCTATATGAGCGTCAACACACAAGGGACGGCCCTGCTGCTGCAGGCGCTGCTCGATACTAAAGCAGCGCCGCAGAAGCTGGTAGTTGCCTCGTCGATGTCTATCTACGGAGAAGGGCGATACATCTGCCGCGAGTGTGGCGCGGCCGCGGCCCCGCCGGTCAGGCCGACATCTCAGTTGAAAGCAGGCCAATGGGAGTTGCACTGCGAACTATGTGGAGGTGTGTTAGCACCCACGGCCACTAACGAAGATAAGCCTTCGGAGACGAACTCGGTCTATGCCTTGTCCAAGCGGGACCAGGAGGAGTTGTGCCTGATCTATGGACGGACTTACGGCCTGCCCGTAACAGCGTTGCGCTTTTTCAACATTTATGGCACGCGCCAGGCTCTCTCGAATCCATACACAGGAGTGGCCGCAATCTTTGCCTCGCGGATGCTGAATGGACAGCCGCCGCTGGTCTTTGAAGACGGCGAGCAGATGCGTGACTTCGTCAGCGTTCACGACATCGTGCAGGCCTGCATGCTGGCGATAGACAAGCCCGCTTCGGACGGCCACGTGATGAACATCGGCAGTGGTCAACCTGTCTCGATTCGCAGCGTCGCACAGCTGCTGTCGCGCGCCCTGGGCAAGCAAGTGGAGCCAGTTATCACGCGCAAGTATCGCGCCGGGGACATACGGCACTGTTATGCCGATATCACGCGCGCCCGTAATCTTTTGGGCTACGAGCCAAAAGTCAGCCATGAAGAGGGTTTCGAAGAATTGGCAACCTGGCTCAGCAAACAAGAGGCGGAGGACAAGGCGGAGAGCATGTTGCAGGAGCTCACCACGTTCGGCCTGACAGCATGAAACATAGCTCCGCAGACCTGTACGAACCGGAGATTGCAACCTCGCGCACCTCAAAGCAGAAAGGACAGCTAGATGAAAAGCGGCACGCTTCGCACGGCACTGATAGTTGGAGGAGCCGGTTTTATCGGGTCGAATCTTGCCGATTGTCTCCGCGCTGGCGGAGAGCACTGTGTCAGGATCTTCGATGATTTATCTCGCGCTGGTGTCGGCTCTAACATCGAATGGCTGCAATCCAGGTACGCCGGATCTCGTCTGCAGGTGATCCGCGGGGACGTGCGCAATGCGCAGGCCGTGCGCGAAGCTGTACGCGATGTGGACGAGGTCTACCATCTGGCTGCCCAGGTGGCCGTCACCACTTCGGTCGACGACCCGACGCGCGACTTCATGGTGAACGCGCTTGGAACATTCCATGTCCTGGAGGCGGTGCGCAGTTCCGCGCGTCGTCCGTTCGTGCTCTTCACATCGACGAACAAGGTCTATGGCTCGCTACGCTCCGTGCCTACTGTGATCGATGGGACGCGGTATCGTGCGCAGGACCCTGCATTTCGCGGAGTGGATGAGTCCGCTCCACTCGATTTCCATTCGCCCTATGGATGTTCCAAAGGCGCGGCCGACCAGTATGTGCGTGACTATGCCCGCATCTATAACCTGCCGACAGTAGTGTTTCGCATGTCATGCATTGCGGGGCCGCGACAGTTCGGTAATGAAGATCAGGGTTGGGTTGCACACTTCCTGTACTCCACCCTGGCAGGTCGTCCTATCACCGTATACGGAGATGGATTCCAGGTGCGCGATGTGCTGCACGTGCATGATTTGGTTGAAGCCATGCAAGCAGCACGAAAGTCGATCGCGCGCACTCGCGGACAGATCTACAACCTGGGTGGCGGCCTTGAACGAACAGTGTCCGTCGTTGAGGTGATCCGCGCCATCGAACGCGAAACCGGAATGACGCCGCAGCTGCGCTACCAGCGAACTCGGCCGGGAGATCAGCCACTCTATATTGCGGACACGACGAAGCTGGAGCACGACACAGGCTGGCGTGCAAAGCGATCCATCAGCGATACGATCCGGTCAATTCATGAGTTCTGGCGCACCAACCGCAACATTATTGAAGGGCATACAGAGCGCCTGCGCAGCACCCCCGAACCTCTGGCTCAGGAGGTGGCATGAAGTACGCGCTGGTCAACCCCGCATGGAACTTCCAGGGCTCAACCTACTTCGGTTGCACGGAGCCGCACTTTCCGCTGGAGCTCTTGTCTGCGTTGCAGATGCTGCAACGGGCCGGACACCAGGTGCTACTGGTGGATGCCTTTATGGAGGAGCTCTCTCCGGAGCAAGTCGCGCTCCGACTGAACGACTTCGACGAGGACTTCCTCGTAATACCGACTGCGCCTTCTTACCTTTTCTGGCGTTGTCCTCAACCCGAGCTGCGTGTTCCGAAGCACTGGATTGCGGCACTCAGCCGGGCTTCCACGGTCGTCGCGATTGGCCCGCACGGATCCGTTACGCCACGCACCACACTTGAAAAGCTGAATGCAGATGTGGTGCTGCGAGGGGAGCCTGACCAGACCCTGGCCCAACTGGCTTCCGAGCCGTGGGAGATGATCGCAGGCTGTTGCTGGCGCGATGCCACGGGCACCTACCGCGCTGCTCCTGGACTGGGCGTCACTGAAATGCGATCCATCGCCGCGCTTGATTACTCCGGCTACCCGGTCGAGCGGCACCAGCACAAGCACCACATCTTTGCTGGGAACGCCGCCGATCATTTGAAGCTCGGCGCGGAGGTGGAGTTTGCACGAGGCTGCCCCCACTCCTGCAGCTTTTGCAACAAGACCCTGTTCCGCAACAAGTACCGGGAACGGGATTGCGGTGCCGTACTAGAGGAGATCGATCAGCTGATCAGCCGTGGCGTCGACTACATCTACTTCATCGACGAGATCTTCGGCGTCGGCAAGCAGGTGCACCAACTGCTGGAACAGATCGCGAGTCGCCCTGTCTCCATTGGCTTCCAGTCGCGTATTGATCTGTGGAACGAAGAGAGTCTCGACCTACTGGGCCGCGCACATTGCGTCTCCTTCGAATGCGGAATCGAGTCGGTGACCGCAGAAGGCCGCGAGCAGATGAACAAGAATTGCAGGATCGACACGGACCGCATTACGGAGTTGCTGATCTACGCGCGAGGCAGGATCCCCTGGGTGCAGGCAAACCTCATCAAGACTCCTGAAGACAACCCGCAGTTGATCGCCGCGTGGCAGGCGCACCTGAAGTCGCACGGCGTGTGGGTGAGCGAGCCGGTCCCGATGTTCCCATTTCCTGGTAGCCCGGAATATGTACAGACATTCGGTGCACAGCCAGATGAAGAGGCGTGGGAGCGGGCGCACGCGCATTATCTCCGACTCTTCGCGGAGCATGGATATAGTGACATCCAGGATCAGCAACCAGCCTCTCTCCGCGATCTTGAAAGCGGCCCGGCATGCGCCTGCTCTTGACCACGGACACAGTCGGAGGGGTCTGGACCTTCACCAGGGAACTTGCCGCCGGCCTGCTTCGTCGCGGCTCTTCCGTGGCGCTGGTCAGCTTCGGCCGGAAGCCCACCTCAGACCAGCAAGCCTGGTGTTATGCCATGGAGCGAGAGCACAGAGACTTTCTGTATGTCGCTACAGAGATTCCACTCGAGTGGATGCAGAACAACGAGTCGGCCTATGCCGACGGAGCCACCCTGCTACAGCAGGTTGCAAAGAACTACTCCCCGGATCTTCTGCTCAGCAGCCAGTACTGCTACGGATGTGTTCCGCTCGGCTTGCCGACAGTCATCGTAGCGCACAGCGACGTACTTAGCTGGGCACAGGTATGTCGGCCGGAGGGTTTGCGGCCGTCAGCCTGGCTTGACCGATATGGAGAGTTGGTCACGGCTGGCCTCCTCGGCGCAGACGCCCTCGTTGCGCCTACGAAGTGGATGCTCGAAGCGCTGCGCGGCAACTTCCGTTTGCCGACCGAGACCCACGTCATCGCAAATGGCCGCTCCATCCCTAACTGCCCAAACGCACCAGAGCGGAAGCTGCAGGCCATCACTGCCGGACGCATGTGGGACGAGGCGAAGAATCTGCAGCTGTTGAGCATGCAAACCCTACCAATGCCGCTGTTAATCGCTGGAGACTCGAACTTGAATCCCGGGACACTTTCTGGCTCCGCCACCTACCTGGGCAGAGTCGGGGAAGAGGCGCTGTTTACCGCATTCCGAGCGAGTGCTGTCTATCTCTGCTGCTCACGTTATGAGCCCTTTGGGCTGGCTCCGCTCGAAGCCGCTCTTTGCGGCTGCGCGGTACTGGCAAACGATATCCCCTCTCTCCGGGAGGTCTGGGCAGGGGGCGCGCTCTACTTCAATGACGCAGCATCCCTGACGATGCTCCTGCAGATGCTGCGCGATTCTCCGGACATGCTTGCGCACGCGCAGGCTCACTCGTACGCACGGGCTCGCCTGTATTCAGGCAAGCGTATGGTGGATCGCTACCTTGCAGTGATCGCGGCGGCAGTGCAAGGCCGCGGAAGGCACGCCTATGCCTAGCACCTTCCGCATCGCCTACTTCGCACATTCCGTGCGTTCGGATTGGAATAATGGGAATGCACACTTCCTGCGTGGGCTACTACGCGCGATGGGAAGACTGGGTCACGATGTTGAGATCTTTGAGCCGGAGCAGGGCTGGTCCATCACCCATCTGCAGACAGAGGAGCGCGGCCCGGCAGCGCTGCAGGACTTTGGCAGCAGCTATCGGGACCTGCGGGTGACTCCCTACCCCGCGACTGCTGCCGACAGTGAGCAGCGATGGGAAGCAGCGTTGCGCGATCGACACATTGTGATCGTCCACGAATGGAATGAGCCGGCACTGGTGAAGCGCTTGCTCTCATTACGAGAAAAGTGTGGCTACCGCATCTTGTTTCACGATACGCATCATCGCGCCACGTCTGCAGCGCAGCAGATCGCTGCGCTTGGGATCCAGGAGTTCGATGGGGTATTGGCGTTCGGCGAGGCCCTGAGCAGGATCTACCGGGAGCAGTTCGACATCTCGTCTGTGTGGACGCTTCACGAGGCCGCGGACACTTCCGTCTTCTACCCGAAAGCCGACGCAGGCAAGGCTTCGGACGTAGTCTGGATCGGAAACTGGGGCGATGGGGAGCGCAGCAAAGAGATACACGAGTTCCTGCTGCGGCCTGCCAGGCTACTTCCCCATCTGCGCTACCGCGTGTACGGTGTGCGCTACCCGCGGGAGGGGATCGAAGCTCTGCAGCACGCGCGTATTCCATACTGCGGGTACTTGCCCAACCTGGACGCGGTCAAGGCCTATGCCGTCGCGCGCGTCACGCTGCACATACCTCGGCAGCAATACGTCAGCGCCATGCGAGGCATCCCGACGATTCGGGTGTTCGAAGCGCTTGCATGCGGCATTCCACTGGTCTCAGCGCCGTGGCGGGATGTGGAGCAGCTATTCCGAAAGGGTGATTTCAGAATGGTCCAAGAGGGTGCGGGGATGGCTGAAGCCATCTCCTTTCTGGTGAAGAATCCGGATGCAGCGGCAGACCAGGCAGCACGTGGGCTAGAGACAGTTCTGGCGCGGCACACCTGCATGCATCGCGCAGCCCAACTCACATCTATCTGCGAGGAAGTGGTCGCTTGAATATTTTCGTCTTTGGCTCAAGCATCGTGTCGTCGTATTGGAACGGCGCTGCCACCTACTACCGCGGCTGCTATAAGTACCTGGCGCGCCTGGGGCATCGGATCACCTTTGCAGAGCCAAACGCCTTCGGACGCCAGGAGCACCGGGACGCTGGAGACTTCTCCTATGTCGAGTCACTCGTGTATGCGCCGGGAGACGGCATCGAGAGCATGCTGGAGATTGCGGCATCCGCCGACGTGATCGTGAAGCACAGTGGCATTGGCGTCGACGACGCACTGCTGGAGCGCAAGGTGGTTGAGCTTACGCGCAACTGTCTGGTGATCTTCTGGGACGTGGATGCCCCAGCGACAATAGCCAGCGCGCAGCAGAGTCTGGATACGCCGTTCCGACGGTGCATTCCTATGTTCGACGCCATCTTCACCTACGGAGGCGGCCCGTCTATACGCGAAGCCTATCTGGCGCTCGGCGCTCAGGCATACTGCAGCATCTACAACGGCCTTGATCCCGAGACGCACCATCCAGTAGCGCCCGACTCGGCTTACGCCTGCGATCTCGCTTTCCTTGGAAATCGCCTGCCGGACCGCGAGGCGCGCGTGGATGAGCTCTTCCTTCAAGCGGCTCAGCTTGCGCCCGATAAGAGCTTTCTTCTGGGAGGAGAGGGTTGGGCAGATAAGCCACTGCCGCCCAACGTGCGGTGGATCGGCCATGTACCGACGGCTCAGCATAACGTCATCAACTGCTCGGCCGGCATGGTGCTCAATATCAATCGCGCCTCTATGGCCAGCTCAGGCTTCTCCCCGCCTACTCGCGTCTTTGAAGTAGCCGGAGCAGGAACCTGCCTGCTGTGTGACGACTGGCCGGGAATCGATGACTGCTTCGAGCCAGGCAAGGAGATCTTGGTAGTCCGCAGCGCCAAGGACGTGGCGGACAATTTGCACAGGCATGATCAAAGCTCGCGCAAGGCGATCGGCGCAGCATTTCACGCGCGTGCCCTGCGCAACCATACGTACGCAGCTCGCGCGGCAGAGGCGGAGCGCGCCATGCTCGCGGGTCTGGAGCGAAAGGCTGCGAACCCCGCCGCAGTCGAAAGAGAGCGGCCCAGGAAGAGCGCATGAAAATAGTCTTCTATGGTCTGACGATTACTTCGTCCTGGGGCAATGGTCACGCGACCACCTACCGCGCCCTGATCCAGGCGCTTGCTGCCCAGGGCCATGTCATCGACTTCGTGGAGAAGGACGTTGACTGGTACCGCAATAACCGCGACCTGCCGGAACCACCTTTTTGCCAGGTGCACTTTTACAAAGACTGGAACGAACATGGACGCGCTCTTATAAATCTGAGTTCAGATGCAGACGCGGTTGTCATTGGCTCCTACTTCCCGGACGCTAAGCGCGCAACCCTGGAGCTGCTCAGTGCAGGCTTCGGTCCATTGCTCTTTTACGATATCGACACTCCCATCACGCTGGCGCAGTTGCGTTCCGGCACTGATCCGGATTATCTCAACAGGCAGATGCTGCCACACTACGCTGCCTATCTAAGCTTCACCGGCGGACCGGCGCTCCAGCAGCTGGAGCACGACTTTGGGGTGCAGCGAGCGGTGCCCTTCTACTGCTCGGTCAATCCTGATACCTACCGGCCCATCCCAGCGCGCGAACAATACAGGTGCGCCCTCAGTTATCTGGGCACCTATGCGGCCGATCGCCAGCCGAAGCTGATGCAGCTCCTGAATGGAACAGCCGCATTGCTGCCGAACGCGGGCTTCCTGGTAGCCGGACCGCAGTACCCCCAAGAAGTTCAGTGGCAGCCGAACGTTCGCCGCATGATCCACGTGCATCCGCCGGATCACCCTGCCTTCTACTCCTCTTCGCGATTCACGCTGAACCTGACTCGACACGACATGGTTGTCGCCGGCTTCTCGCCATCTGTTCGGCTGTTTGAGGCCTCTGCCTGCGGCGCGGCCATCCTGTCGGACGACTGGTCCGGGCTGCAGGAGTTTCTGACGCCGGGCAGCGAGATCCTGCTTCCGGCGGATGAGTACGAAGTTGCTGACATCCTAACCAATCTTGGTGAGCAGGAACGGATGATGCTAGGCTGCCGTGCGCGCGAGCGCATTCTGGCTCATCACACGGCAACGCATCGGGCGCAGCAGTTTGAGCAGGTCGTTGAGGCTTGCCATCAGCCGGCAGATTCGTCGAGCAGCTCCTCCAGCGAGTTCACGCAGCAGTCAGGGCTGGTGGAAGCGAGCTCCTCGAAGCTGTAGATACCGGTCGCCACCGCGATCACATCGACACCGTTGTGGCGGGCCGCCTGCACATCCTGCGGCGTATCCCCGACCAGGCATACGCGTGCCCCCGGACGCCGCGCTCGCGCCTGCTCCAGAGCGGCCGCGACCACATCACGCCTGTATTCGAACGCATCGCTGTACCCTCCAAAGGCGAAGTGATCCAGCAGGCCGCAGGAGGAGAGTTTCAGCTTTCCGATCCGCTCCAGGTTTCCCGTTGCCACGCCAACCAGCGCGCCGCGGGCGGCCAGGTGCTGAAGAACAGCAGCTGCTCCCGGAAGGGCACGCGCGCAAATCTGGGTCCGGCGTTCTTCGACGAAGTCTGCCATCCACTCCCGCAGGTCCGGAAGGCGCGAGCGCCACGAAGACTCCGGAACACCCGCCAGGCAGAGGGCGTCCCGCACGATGCCGATGTCGGTGTTGCCGTGAGCCACCACTCCATCCAGGTTGACGGGGCGGCCAGCAAGCTCCGTAAGTGCAGCGCAAAAAGCGAAGTAGTGCACCGCGTCTTCGCAATGCAGCAGGGTCCCATCTACGTCGAACAGATAGGCGTCGTAGTTATCCCAGGCCGTAGTGGGGTGCGGCATGGGCCGTGCCTGGCTCGTCATGCCGCCACTCTCTGTCGCTTCCATGTCTCAAGCCTCTCTCCTGCCTCGATCATCACGCTCCTCCAGTCGCCCGGTTCCGGCTGGCGAAGCAGGCGCAGTGACGGGTACCAGGGGCTGTCGGACCGCCCCACCATCCAGCGCCAGTCTGCCGCATGTTGCAGCAGAACCCACGCCGGCTTTCCCAGCGCGCCGGCCAGGTGCGCAGCGAGGCTGTCCACTGTAATGACCAGGTCCAGCTCGGCGATGGTCTGCGCCAGGGGCAAAATGCCGTCCTCACATTCGTCCGCCGCGATCAGATGCTCGCCGTTGAGGTTTCGCCACTCCGCGCGAGCCTCACCACCCTGCAAATTCCAGAACTCGAAGTCTGCGCGTGCAAGCACGTCCGCCCACAGCGGCAATGGGATGGTCCGCGAAGGATTCCATTCTCCCGCCGCCCAGACGATCCCCACTCGGGGCCGGTCGGTGCATCTCGTCCGAGCTGTCGACTCCCCGGCCCGGCGCCTCGGCAGCCGAATGTACCGGGTGCCGAGCGGCAGTTCGGAGATCAGAGTTCTGAAGATATACGGGAGCTCCGTCACCTCCACCTGTGCCTCCCAC
>CAXUMX010000085.1:0-11531 GCA_964252395.1 uncultured Acidobacteriaceae bacterium
GACCAGCAGGGTTGTGCGTGCATCGGCTGCCTGCGGCAGCTCCCGCAGCACCCCTGAAAGCTGTCCTTCAAAGCGACGTACCGAGCGGTACGAGCAGTAAAACGGCGATACGAGATAGATCGAGATATTCGCCGCTGCTGCCACGCAGACGAGCGCCAGCTTGATTGCCGTGGCCTGGCGGCTGGCGCGGAAGAGCGCAGCTGCCCAGGCGCCAAGCCAGAGGCAAGCCGGCGGCATCAGCAGCAGCAGATAACCGCTGTTCACAAATTTGAGGAAGATAAACGTAAAGAAGCAAAGTCCGGGCGCGATCCAGACCCCGGTGAAACGCAGCTTTGGGCGGTCGGCGAGCTCCGGGAAGCGACGCGCCACCAGCGGTAGCAGAGAGGCCACTCCAAACGCGAGCAGATAGATCAACAGAATCGTGAAGCCCCGTGCAATCGAGGTCACAGGCGAGGAGTTGAAGACAGTATCGCGCGCGGGCACCCGATGCCACAGCGAGAACAACGCCTCGAAGTAGGCGCGAGCGCCTCCGCTGGCCCACATCATAGGCAGGGACCATGCGGCCAGCGACGCGAGCAGGGTGCCGATGCTGGCGACCTGCTGGCGTATCAGGACCCGGTAGAGGGAGTAGAAAAACAGCGGGCCCAGAAGCAGGAGCGAGGAAGGTCGCACGCCAGCCGCAAAGCCCAGAACCGCGGCCGTGGGCACTGCCAAGCGCGAGTGGCCCGAGACCATCCGCCAGCACAGCAGACCTAGCAGCGCGGAGAAGCATGCCTCGACGGCATATGCGAGGGCGACTGTTCCATGAAACCAGGCCAGGGGCGAGACGAGAAACAGGCCGGCGGCGGCGCGCGCCTCATCCCGGCCGAACCATTCCAGTGATAACCGATAGATCAGGACCACAATGGCACAGCTGGCCGCCATGCTGATCAGCACCAGTGCCAAATTGGGATCGTGCACCAGCGCGTTCACCGCTCTTCCTATCTCGATATACAGGAAATAGCCGGGCGGATGGGGCTGGTGTGTGTGTGGATCGAACCGCAAGAGGCCGAGGCCAAAGTTCACCGAATCAATGTCATAGAGGTAGTGGCTGCGGAAGGCGAAACGGCTTGTCGCGACAGCGGTTGCAAACAGCAGCGGTTCCAGCCGATCCCGGGAGAGCATGCACCCATGGGAGCACGCCAGATACCACTTAGCCGGGATGGGATCGCGCAAGATAGGAGCGCACAGTGTAAAAACTATCTCCCAGGCTCACCAGAAATGACCCGTCACTCCGAGGTGATTACTAGAGATGATTAAAGATCTCTCGACTTTGGATCGATCTGTCAGCTATCACTACGCCACTACTTCAATGCATTCCGTGTACTTCTTGCAACGCACTTTGCTGTGCGGGCCTCTGTCTTTTTCAAAAAGGGCCAAGTAGCGGGCCCGGGATTTCCCGCAATCTGTCTGGCTGGAGAGCTTCAGCCATAAGAAGAAGGATCACCTTCCTATGATTTGTATCGCGTTGTACTCGGACGACCGTACGCTTCAACCCGTACTCTCTTCTGCTTTGGGCAGCCTGTTCGAAGTGAGGCAAGCCTCTGTTACAACCGGCGTCTTGCCGGCGAAGTCCGCTGAAGATTCGGATGTGGCGTTGCTCGACCTTGACTCTGCGCCAGAGATGCGCAGGCAACGGCTAGAGCTGGCAAAGATGCTGATCGCTGCCGAACTGCCTCTGGTCGTGATGGCAGAAGACGCGCAGCGCGCAACTGCGGTGGATCTGGTGCGCCAGGGTGCGTTCGGCTACTGTCGCAAGCCGCCCTCTATCCGCGACCTGAAGACGACGCTGCGCCGCGCGCAGGAGAGCTACTCGCTGAAGCGGCAGCTGCAGTCTGCGCAGGAGCGCCTGGAGGCAGTGCGCAGTTGCGACCGCCTCATCGGGTCCAGCCCGCAGATGCTCAAGGTGTATGACCTGATACGCCGCGTAGCAGACCTGAACGCATCGGTTCTGGTGACAGGCGAAAGCGGAACCGGCAAGGAGCTGATCGCGCGAGCCATTCACAACACGGGGCAGCGGTCCGGCAAGCCGTTCGTGGCGGTCTCCTGCGGAGCCATTCCGGAGACGCTGATCGAGGCCGAGCTTTTCGGGCATGAGAAGGGCGCGTTTACCGGAACCGTGGGCAGCCGCGAAGGCTATCTCGAGCAGGCCGCAGATGGAACGCTCTTCCTGGACGAAATCGGGGAGCTGAGCCTGTCCACCCAAGTAAAGCTGCTGCGCGTTCTGCAGCAGCGCGAGTTCAGCCGTCTAGGCAGCAACCGGCTGATCCCGCTGCGCGCGCGAGTCGTCTTCGCCACGCACCAGGACTTGGCCGGGATGGTCGCCGAGGGGAAGTTTCGCCAGGATCTCTACTACCGCATCAACGTCATGGCGATCGAGGCGCCCTCTCTGCAGGAGCACCCGGAAGACATCGCACGGCTGGCACAGTATTTCCTGGACCAGTACGCGGAGATGTACCAGCGGTCGATCGCGGAGCTGGAGCCGGAGGCGCTGAGTGCGCTCGAGAGCTACGCATGGCCGGGGAATGTCCGTGAGCTGGAGAATGTAATCCAGCGAGCGCTGATCTTGGCAGGCGACCGCGCTATCCGTGTGGAAGATCTGCCTCCGGTGATCCAGGAGGAGGGCGTCCTCAGCATCGATGATTTTCACCCTGCTGGCTCCTTCGAGCGGCAGTTGCGCGACTACAAGGTCCGGCTGGCAGTAAACGCAGTGCGTGACAACAACGGGAACAAGACACTCGCCGCACGCAGCCTGCATATCTCCCGGGCTTACCTGCACCGGCTGATCCGCATCGCAGACCCGGAGCCGATGGTCCGCATGGAGGCACAGGAAATAGGGATGGCGTGATCACCGGCTCGGCCGCAGCTGTCGTCACAGCAAGACGGGTCGAGGCATCCTTCTCTGTAGGGTTGCTTCGCAGGATCTTTTCCTTCCCCGCGATGATCATGAGCATGCTGGCTGCGCTTCTGGTCCTTACCGTGCGCTCCCGCTTCTCGGATCCGGATCTCTGGTGGCACCTGGCTACAGGCAGGATTGTCTGGACGACGCACCGGGTGCCGACTACCGACGTCTTCTCCTGGACCACTCATCATCACGCCTGGACTCCGCACGAATGGCTGGCCCAGTTATCGATCTACGCTGCTTACGTCTTTGGAGGGTATAGCGGCCTGATGCTCTGGTTATGCATCACGGGCTCGGCCCTTCTGATCGGCAGCTACGTGCTCTGCTCGGTCTACTCCGACAATGCCAAGGTAGCCTTCCTTGGCACGATGGTGACGTGGTTCTTCGCAACCATCGGGCTCGCAATCCGTCCGCAGATGCTGGGCTATGTGCTCCTGATTGTGGAACTGATCCTTCTCCACCTGGGCCGTACGCGCAGCGCACGATGGCTGTACCTGCTGCCGCCCCTGTTTGCACTCTGGGTCAACTGCCACGGCTCCTTCTTCTTGGGCATCATCGTGGCGGGGGTCTTGCTGCTCAGTGCTTACTGTCACTTCCGGATCGGATCGCTGGTGGCGATCCCCTGGACCATGGATGCACGGCGCACCCTCGCGCTCATGCTGCCGCTCTCCGCGCTGGCGCTCCTCTTGAACCCTACCGGATTGACCGCTGTGCTGTATCCCATACGGACCATGGTGGACCTGCCTCTTGCGATCAGTTCTGTCTCCGAGTGGCAGCCCCTGCCTATGAACAGTACGCGGGGCCTTGCCATGCTCCTGGTCGCGACTGCCATCCTGCTGATGGCGGTAACGCGACGGGCCGAGCTGCACCTTGACGAACTGCTGCTGGTCGCCCTGGCGTTCTGGCTGGCAGCAGGCCATCAGCGAATGTTGTTTGTCTTTGGCATTCTTGCGGCACCGGCTCTATGCCGCATGCTGTCGGACTTCTGGGACAGGTATGACTTCGCGCGGGACCGAGTTCTTCCCAACGCGGTCTTCATGGCGCTGGCGGCGATCGCGATCGTCATGGGATTTCCAAACGGCAGCAACCTGGCCGCGCAGGTCTCCGCGGCTAACCCGGTGGCGGCCGTTGATTACATGAAGAGTCACCGCCTGGCCGGTCATCTCGTCAACGACTATGCTTTTGGCGGCTACCTGATCTGGGCGGCGCCGGAGTACCCCGTCTTTGTGGACGGGCGTGGCGACGTGTTCGAGTGGACCGGCGTGCTCTCCGAGTTCGGCAAGTGGGCTACGCTGCAGGATGATCCACAGAAGCTGCTGCGCAAGTACGACATAGACATCTGCCTGCTGGAGCGCGGCTCCCCCATGGAGCGCGTCCTCCCGCTGCTGCCAGGCTGGCATGCGGTCTATACGGACGATCATGCGGTGATCTTTGTGCACTCCCTGGCGCCCGCCAAGCCCTGATCCCCTGACTGCGCATCTCCCCGGCCGCAGCGGCACGGGCATATCCCTTGCAGCTCTGCCCTCTCCCCGGAATTCGACTTTCGCTTCCCTATAGAGTGGAATGGCAGCGCGAGGGCGGCTCTGGCGCCGCTGTGGCTTCGGAGTGACTGTTCCGGCATTGCGCTCATCTGTACTGGTAGTAGTCAGCAAAAGTGACCACAGTAGTTTTCAGCGCGGGGCCCGCTCCTGCGCCGGGCCTCCGCAACGCGGGAAGAAGGAAAGAGTAGGAACCGATGATTTCGATGGAATTCCACATCTCGCGCGAAGCCCGCGACCGCTATGGCGCTGAGAAGCAGCTATTTTCCTTCTCCGGAAACGTCATCTTCGCCGATCTGAAGGCGAGCCGTGAGCTGGCGAACAGCATGAACCAGGTGCGCGAAGCCGATCGCCACCCGGAGCGGACGGTCAATCCCGGCGCGCTGTTCGCCATGGGGCTTATTGACGAAGCAAGTCATCTGCTGGTTGACCACTATCGACGGAACATCGCGCCAAAGATGGTCGCAGAGGCGCTGGTTCACTTCACCGCGCAGTTGGGCGCACAGAGGGTGCAGGATTTGCTGCAGCGTTTTGTCGAGCAATTTCCAGGATCGTGGATCTACCGCGGGCAGCAGAGTGCTGCCGAGTGGCTGGCCGGCGAGACAGACGGCATATCTCACCGGGAGGTGGCGTTTGAAGAACTGATGATGCTCTGGCTGGCGAATGCCAACCCCGCCTTTAGCCCCTTCCTGGAGCTCTTCGACGAGAAGCCGCTGGCGCAGCAGACCGCCTACCCCGGCGTGACCGGCGGACTGCATGATTTTTTCGCTACCATGCCGCCGGTCGGCGAAGACGCGCTGAACTTGATCGACATGCTGCGTGCCCCGGCGCTCGCCTCGCCCGAATCCCTCAGCGGGCAGCTTGCCTTCATCCGCGACAAGTGGAGCAAGGTGGTCGGCGGTGCTGCGCTGCGTCGCCTGCTGCTTGCCATCGATGTGCTCAAGGAAGAGGACATCGCTATCTGGATGCGCTTCCATCCTGCCGACGAGATGGCCGAAGCGCGCCGTCTACGTGGGCGGCGCGGAGGTACAGGGGATTTTGGGGGACGGGTCGATCTGCCGGATTTCGCTGTGATGCAGCACGAGTATGAGCATTTCAGTCCTGACCAGGAGTGGATGCCCAGCACGGTGATGATCGCGAAGAGCACCTACGTGTGGCTCGCACAGCTTAGCAAGCAGTACCAGCAGTCGATTACGCGGCTGGACCAGATTCCCGGCGAGGAGCTGGCCACCCTGGCCAGCCGCGGGATGAACGCGTTATGGCTGATCGGCCTGTGGGAGCGCAGCCGCGCCTCCCGCACCATCAAGCGGCTGTGTGGGAAGGAGGACGCGGTCGCGTCCGCTTACTCTCTGTACGACTATCAGATTGCCGAGGATCTCGGCGGATACGGCGCCTACCAGGCGCTGCGGGAACGCGCAGCGCAGCATGGCGTGCGACTGGCCAGCGACATGGTGCCGAATCACATGGGCATCGATTCGACCTGGGTTATCGAACACCCGGAGTGGTTCCTCTCCCGCAGCGATTCGCCCTATCCTGCCTATCGGTTTGACGGTCCAGATCTCTCGGGCGACGGGCGAGTCGAGATCAAGATCGAAGATCACTACTACGAGCAGACCGACGCTGCCGTGGTCTTCCGCCGTCGCGACAAATGGACCGGCGACACCCGCTACGTCTATCACGGCAACGATGGCACCAGCTTCCCATGGAATGACACCGCGCAACTGGACTACCTGAATCCCGCGGTGCGGGAGCAGGTGATCCAGACCATTCTGCAGGTGGCGCGGCTGTTCCCAATCATCCGCTTCGACGCTGCCATGACGCTGGCCAAGCGTCATATCCAGCGGTTGTGGTTTCCTGCGCCGGGCGCTGGTGGTGCCATCCCGTCACGCGCGGAGTACAGCATGCCCACACCGGAGTTCGACGCCCGCATCCCGGTCGAGTTCTGGCGCGAGGTGGTGGATCGAGTGGCTGTGGAGGTGCCCGGGACCCTGCTGCTGGCCGAAGCCTTCTGGATGATGGAAGGTTACTTCGTGCGTACGCTCGGCATGCATCGTGTCTACAACAGCGCCTTTATGAACCTGCTGCGCGACGAAGACAACGCGCACTACCGCGGGCTGCTGAAGCAGACGATGGAGTTCGATCCGGGCATTTTGAAGCGCTATGTCAACTTCATGAGCAATCCGGATGAACGCACCGCCATCGATCAGTTCGGCACCGGAGATAAGTGCTTCGGGGTTGCAACATTGATGGCCACGCTGCCCGGCCTGCCCATGTTTGGGCACGGCCAGGTGGAAGGCTTCACCGAAAAATACGGCATGGAGTACCAGAGGCCGCGCTACGACGAGACCCCGAATTCATGGCTGGTGGAACGGCATGAGCGTGAGATTGCTCCGCTGCTGCATCGCCGTTGGCTCTTCGCGGAAAGCGACGCCTTTCTGCTGTACGACTTTTGGAAGGAAGACGGCACCGTGGACGAAAACGTCTACGCGTACTCAAACAGCCGGGGTGGCGAGCGGGCCCTCATTCTCTACCACAATCGCTATGGAGAGACGAGCGGTACGCTGCACCACTCAGTCGGCTACGTGGACAAGGAGAATGGTGGGCTGCGCCAGCGCAGCCTGCAGGACGGTTTAGGCCTGCCCACGGACGACCAGACACTGCTCGCGTTTCGCGATGTTAGCAATGGCCTGGAGTATCTGCGCCGTGCCTCCGACATATACCAGCGCGGCTTCTCCTTCCATCTGCGCGCGTACAAGTACCACGTGTTCCTGGACTGGCGCGAGCTGCGCGCTACCGCGGAGAAGCCGTGGGACCGGCTGCACGACCTGCTCGCGGGCGAGGGTGTACCCAACCTGGAAGAGGCACTCGACCAGCTGAAGCTTCAGCCATTGCACGAGGCACTGCGCGCGGCGCTCGATCCACATATTCTGAGCGCGATCATTCATGTGGCGGAGCAGACGGCTGACTCTGCTGTAGCCGTGCGCAAGCGCGAGGCCAGCCTGGTGGAGGCGGTCGCTCCTTTTCTGGAGCGTGGCAGCCGGTTCCGCAGTATCGCGCAGCACCTGCTGCCGGAGCATCGCGAGCCGGCGGCGCAAGCCGGCGTACTCGAACGCCGCGAGCCGGCAGCTGCTCAGCCTTCCCCCGCTAATGCGAACGGGCTGCTGGTAGCCGCGCTCGCCCTGCCGCGTTACGAAGCGTTCTTTCCGAAAGGCTGGCCGGAGGCAGCACGCAAAGTGCTCCCCAGCGACTCTCCCGGAGCGGTCGCTGTGGCGGTATGGGCGCCCGTACTCGCATGGACGCTGATCAGCGGACTGCATCTGCCGGGCATCGCGGTCTTCGACAAGCTGCGTCTCCGGCAGGCGTTGGCGCGCATCTTCCATGACCTGGGCGTGGGTGAGCAGGAGGGTTGGCGCGCCGCCGCGCGCGTGCGCATCCTGCTGGCGCGAAAGAAGCCGCTGGCTTTGGACCTGACCGCGGCAGAGTGGGGGGATCCGGACGTTCAGTGGCTCACCGGAACTCACACGGCGCGTGCTGTCCGCTACTTCAATCAGGAGAGTCAGGAAGAGCTGTTGTGGTGGTTGCAGCTGCCCGCACTGGTAGCCGTTGGTCCGCGTGGGCAGAAGGAGGCGGCCCAGCAGAGTGCTGCTGCGGTGGAAAATGCCGTCAAGGCGGCCAAAGCTGCTGGATATCGCCTGGACCTGATGCTGCAGCGGCAGGCCCAGGCCGCGGCGGTGAGGAGGCCGGCGAACTCGCCTGGGGCGTCAACGGGGACTTCGCTCGGAGTGCAGCTCAACACGCAGAAGCCGGCAGGGCGCAGGGGGTCCCGTCACAAAGGGCGAGGGCCGCATAGTGCAGATGGCTCTCGCGGCGCACGTTCACGCAAGACGCAGAAGCCCACTGCCCGACCCCAGGCGCAGAGCAATGGCGCATCACCGAAGCCAAGTAGCCCACAGACGAAGCCGGCAACGGACCAGACGAACAAGGCCGGGCAGGAGAAGCAGTCCGAAAGCCCATCGGCAAAGCCCGGCTCATAGACTAAGGTCGAGGAGGGCTGCCGTACAGGCAGCCTCTTGACCAGACAAAGCCAATCTTACGGACGCCTGCCACGGGCGCAGCCGCATCCTGTATTCTCTTTTTGTTCGCTATTGATTCGATCTCGCACAAGCGGGTGTGCCTTCGGTCCGGCCCGCACGTTCCCGGGACCGCATCCACCAAGAGAAGTGCAGATCCAGCGCAAACTCGAGATCCTGGCCGATGCCGCCAAGTACGACGCCAGCTGCGCCAGTTCGGGCGCGAAGCGCGCCGGGACAGGCAAGGGAATCGGCCATAGCGACGGGAGTGGCATCTGCCACAGCTACACGCCTGACGGCCGCTGCGTCTCTCTGCTGAAGCTGCTGCTGACCAACTACTGTAACTATGACTGTGCCTTCTGCGTGAATCGCGTCTCAAGCGATATAGAGCGCGCTCGCTTCACACCGCAGGAGGTAGTCAACCTCACGCTCGATTTCTACAAGCGGAACTATATCGAGGGGCTATTCCTGAGCTCCGGAGTCATCCAGACTCCTGATTACACCATGGAGCAGATGGTGGAGGTCGCGCGCTCCTTGCGAGAGGATCATGGCTTTGGCGGCTACATTCATTTGAAGGCGATCCCTGGTGCTTCGCAGGCACTGCTCGACGCGGCCGGGCGCCACGCAGACCGTCTGAGCGCAAATATTGAGCTCCCGACACAGCAGGACCTGGTGCAGCTGGCGCCGGACAAGAAGGCAGACGTCATCAAGTCAGCGATGCAGCAGATTTTTGACCGTAAAGCTGAGGCGGAGGAGGACCGAAAGAGCAGTGTGGCTGTTCCTCGGTTTGCGCCAGCGGGGCAGAGTACGCAGATGGTCGTGGGCGCAACGCCGAGCACGGACCAGCAGATCCTCGACACGGCAAGCCATCTTTACAGTCGCTACAAACTCCGGCGGATTTACTACTCGGGCTTCAGTCCCTATCCGAAGGCTGACGGCCGGCTGCCGCTGCAACCGGCGCCGCTGATTCGGGAGCATCGGCTGTACCAGGCGGACTGGTTGATGCGCTACTACGGGTTTGAGGCGGAGGAGCTGACGACCCAGAAAGCGCCGAATTTGGACCTGACCCAAGACCCCAAACTGACGTGGGCGCTGGATCATCGGGAGTTCTATCCGGTCGACGTCAACAAAGCGCCGCGTGAGGCATTACTCCGCGTGCCGGGCATCGGGTACCGCAACGTCCAGCGGATCCTCTCGATCCGCCGCTATCACCCGCTGTCGCTGCAGGATCTGCGCAAGCTAAATGTACGCGTGCGCCAGGCCAGCGAATTTGTAACCACGACGGATCATTCACCGCAGGCGCACCTGCTTGACTCACCGCGACTCAGTGAAGCGATTGCGCCATCGCCGCAGCTCGAACTGTTTGCCTCGGCAGCCAGCGCGGCGACCGGAGAGCTCTAGCCAATGCGCCGGATCACCATCGAGCCATCCTTTAACGCGTGGCGCGAGACGGCACGCAGCCTGCTGACGGAGGGTGTCTCGCCGGAGCAGGTGGAGATCGTCGACACCACAGCGCCTGCCGCGCTGGCGCTCGCCTTTGCAGACGAGCAGCCGATGCGCCCGGTGGCGCCGGGAGCCATGGTGGCTCCGCGCGCGTTTGTCGGCTCGGCAAAGCTGGCGGCTTGTCACACAGATCCGTCCCGCTGGCAACTGCTCTACAGGCTGCTATGGCGGCTGCAGCAGAGCCGCGAGTTGCTGCATGTGGAGACAGACGACGATGTCGCTGCGCTGCGGCGGCTGGAGCGACAGGTGCAGCGCGACCTGCACAAAATGCATGCGTTCGTCCGCTTCCGCTCCATACACGATGAGCAGCAGGGCGAACACTACATCGCGTGGTATCGCCCCGACCACGACATCCTCGAGTTGGCTGCTCCGTTCTTCGAGGAGCGCTTTCCTCAGATGCAGTGGAGCATCCTGACCCCGCAGCGCTCCGTCGCCTGGGATACGGAGGCGCGTTCACTGGTGTGGGGGCCGGGCGTACCGCGCGAGGCCGCGCCAAAGGAGGACGAGCTAGAAGGCATGTGGCGCACCTATTACGCGTCCATCTTCAACCCGGCGCGCATCAACCCGCGCGCCATGCGCGCAGAGATGCCGGTGCGCTACTGGCAGAACCTGCCGGAGATTGCTGTGCTGCCGCAACTTTTGACACAGGCTGGCAGCCGTGTGGAGACGATGATGAAGACACAGACCAAAGATTCTGCCGAGCCTTACGTTCCAGAAGAGAAGACGCTGCCCGCGATCGTGTCCAGCCTGCCGCGTTGCCATGGCTGCGACCTCTACCTGCACGCGACGCAGGCCGTGCCCGGCGCAGGCGGGGCGCACGCGCGGCTGATGCTGGTCGGTGAGCAGCCGGGCGACGAAGAGGATCGCCAGGGGTCGCCGTTCGTAGGACCCGCGGGACGCGTGCTCAACCAGCTTCTTGAGGAGTTGGAGATCGAGCGCAAGCAGGTCTACGTCACCAATGCGGTGAAACACTTCAAATTCATCGACCGGGGCAAGCGCCGGTTGCACCAGTCGCCCCGTCTTTCAGAGGTGACAGCATGCCGCCCCTGGCTGCTGGCAGAGCTGGCGGCAGTGAAGCCGCGTGTCGTGGTGGCGCTTGGGGCGACAGCGGCGAAGTCTCTGCTGGGTGCGAAGTTCGCATTGATGAAGCAGCGCGGAACGGTAGTGGCATCACCCTGGGCGGAGCAGGTGATCGCCACTGTGCATCCTTCCGCGGTGCTGCGTGCCGTGGACGCAGCGGGTGCGGAGCAACTGCGTAGCTTCCTGCGGCAGGATCTGGCGCTGGCGAATCGGCTGGCGGCCTAGCGCGCGCTTGCGGCGTGCGACATGGTCTGAACGTGGGCGGCAATCTGACCGTCCTCATCGGCTGCAATCACGCGAACGGCCACTGCACTGTGCGAGCTGGAGACGACAGCTGCGTGCTTGCGGTTCTCTGCGGCATCCACCTTCACCTGAAGGAACGCGAGTTGCTGGCAGACC
>CAXUMX010000086.1:0-11461 GCA_964252395.1 uncultured Acidobacteriaceae bacterium
CGTGCCCACTTCGGCATGGCCATAGAAGCGGATGCGATCCGTGCAAGTGAAAGTAGGCGGCTTGCCCACATCGTGCAGCAGCGCCGCCCACGCCAGCGTAGGGGAGCAGCCCGCAGGCAGCTTCTCTAGCAGCAGCAGCGTGTGCACCCACACATCGCCTTCCGGGTGCCAGTCCGGCGGCTGCTCCACGCCGCGCATAGCTGCCACCTCCGGCAGCACCTGCACGAGCAGACCGGTCGCCTCCAGCAGCCGGAATGCGGTGGCTGCGTGGCCCTCGGTCAGCATGCGGGTCAGCTCGTCACGCACGCGCTCCCGGCTGACCTGGACGATCGCCGGAGCCAGCGTGCGCGCCGCGCCAATGGTGGCGGATTCGATGGTGAACTCGAAGCGTGCGGCGAAACGCACGGCACGAAGCATGCGCAGCTTATCTTCCGTGAAGCGGCGCAGCGGATCGCCGATCGCGCGCACGACCCGCGCTTCCAGATCCGCCCGGCCACCTACCCAGTCCAGAACTGCCTCGGCCGGCTCCCCCCCGGAGAAATAGCGGTCCACGTCCAGCAGCATGCCGTTGATGGTGAAGTCGCGGCGCAGCACATCCTGGCGGGGGTCCTCGGTGTACATGACCGCGTCCGGGCGGCGCCCATCGGTATACACGCCGTCCGAGCGATACGTCGCGACCTCGGTGACAATCTCCCCGTCGTCGACGCCTGTGGGAACCAGCACGACGCCGAAGTGCGCGCCCACACCAAAGGCGCGCTCGTACAACGCCAGCACAGCCTCGGGACGCGCGCTGGTGGCTACGTCGAAGTCCTTCGGGGCCAGGCCCAGCAGCAGGTCACGGACGCACCCTCCCACCAGGTAGGCGGTGTGCCCGGCGGCCTGCAGGCGATGCACAATGGCCGCCGCGGCCAGCAGCCCCTCGCTGTCTATCCTCTCCACTCCACTAGTATGGAGGATGGTGATGGCGGATACAGCACAGTCAGGGCGCGGCCGTATTCTGGGCATCGAAAGCTCCTGCGATGAGACTGCAGCGGCAGTTGTGGAGCGCGGTGCGCGCACTCTGTCCAACGTCGTTGCCTCCCAGATCGCGATCCACTCCCGCTACGGCGGTGTAGTGCCGGAGCTGGCATCGCGCGAGCACCTCCGCGCCATCGTCCCTGTCGTGAATGCGGCGTTACGCGAGGCAGGTGAGGCGCTAGGTGAACCGGGCTTCGCGCTCCAGCACATCGACGCCATCGCCGTCACCGAAGGCCCAGGCCTGGCGGGCGCACTGCTGGTGGGCATCGGCTATGCCAAGGCGCTCGCCTTCGCTCTGGATAAGCCGCTGATAGCGGTGAACCATCTGGAAGGGCACATCCACGCTGTACTGCTGGAGCACGCGCACGACAACGCCTTTGCCGTAAGCCGTGGGGAAGGCGCTCCCTTGCTCGCGCTGGTGGTGTCCGGGGGCCACACCCACCTCTACCTTGCCGAGCAGGCGGACGGCGCCTGGTGCTATCGCAACGTTGGCCACACCGTCGACGACGCGGCCGGCGAGGCCTTCGACAAGGTGGGCAAGCTGCTCGGACTGGGCTACCCCGGCGGCCCCTGGATCGACGCGCTGGCCGCCAACGGCGATCCGCAGGCTGTGCCCTTCGCGTTTGCGCAGGTCAAGCAGAAGGCCCATCGCCAGGCCGACGGCCGGAGTGAGGAGCGACGCTTTTTGTTCAGCTTCAGCGGCATAAAGACCGCGGTTCTGCGTTACATCGAAACGCACGGAATGGCTGAGTCCATTGCGGCCCGCCGTCGACACCTCTCGGCTGTCGCAAGGCCTGCTGACGCGCTGCCGCTGTGCGATCGCACAACGCTGAATCTGATCGCATCGTTCCAACGCGCAGTCGTCGAGGACCTGAAACGTAAGACCTTTGCTGCCGCAGAGCACTATGGTGCGCATGGGCTGCTGGTCTCCGGTGGTGTCGCTGCCAACCGCGAACTTCGCGCGCGTTTTACCGCTGAGGCACAGCAACGCGGGCTGCCGGTTGCCTTCCCGGCGCTCGCACTCTCGACCGACAATGCAGCCATGATTGCCGCAGCTGCGTGGCCGAAACTTGTTGCCGGAGACTTTGCAGCAGCGGATCTGTCGGCCACTGCTGGTCTGGCTCTGGGCGCACGGAACACCGCGCCGCTTTAGCCGGCAGTAGCACCGTCCCGTAGAATTCAAGGAGACTCCGCTGCGATCCCGGAAAGAACGCACTACCGCAAGATGACCGAAGCATGACCCTTCAACTCTTCAACACTCTCAGCACCCAGATCGAACCACTGACTCCCGCCGACGGCAAGACACTGACGCTGTATGCCTGCGGCCCCACTGTGTACGACTACGGCCACATCGGCAACTTTCGTACCTTCGTCCACGTGGACCTGCTGCGCCGCTTTCTGGAGCAGCAGGGGGTCTACGTCGAGCACGTGATGAACATCACGGATGTGGATGACAAGATCATCCGCAATGCGGCGGCGGCGGGCGTCGAGATCGCCGCGTACACGCCGCGCTATGAGCAGGCCTTCCTCGAAGACCTGCGCGCCCTGGGCTGCCTGGAGCCGCGGCAGATGCCGCATGCGACCGACAACATCCCGGAGATGGTGGCGCTGATCCGCAAGCTGGAGGAGCGCGGCCTGGCCTATCGCACCGAAGATGGCTCCTGGTACTTTCGCATCCACGGCGACCCGGAGTATGGGAAGCTCTCGAAGAAGGACCTGACCGGCAACACCGCCGGTGCGCGCGTCGATGTTGACGAGTACGAAAAGGACTCTGCCAGCGACTTCGCCATGTGGAAGGCAGCGAAGCCGGGCGAGCACGCGTGGGAGACGGAGCTCGGCCGCGGCCGCCCCGGCTGGCACATTGAGTGCTCCGCGATGGCGATGAAGTATCTGGGGAACACGCTGGACCTGCACGCGGGCGGCGAAGACCTGATGTTTCCGCACCACGAGAACGAGATTGCGCAGTCTGAATGCGCCACGGGCCAGCCCTTCGCGCGGCACTGGATGCATGTGCGCTTTCTGCTGGTGGAAGGGCGCAAGATGTCGAAGTCGGAAGGAAACTTCTTCACGCTGCGCGATCTGCTGCTGCGCGGCTACAAGGCCTCCGCCATTCGCTTCCTGCTGCTCTCAGTGCCCTATCGGCACCAGCTCAACTTCACCTTCGACGGACTAGCTGAGTCCACCTCTGCCGTGGAGCGGCTGCGCACCTTCCGCGATCGCATCGCACATGGCCCCTGGCAGGAGGGCGTGGACACCGCGCTGCTGAGCAGGACAGATCTGGCCACGCAGGGCTTCACCTCAGCGCTGGCGAATGACCTGAACACAGCCGAGGCACGTGCCGCGATCTTCGACCTGGTGCGTTACGCGAATACAGAAGCCGACCAGGGGCGCCTGAAACAGCAGAATGTTGCGCCCATCCTGAAGGTGCTCTCAAGCTTCGATCAGGTCTTCAACGTACTTGAGGATCACGATGCGCACATCGCACGCGAGGCCGTGGCCTGGGCGCGACAGGAAGGCAAGCTGAGCGAGGCTATCGCGCAGCTTGAAGCGAGTCTGGATCTGACCGACAGCGCGATAGAGGCCCGCATCGCCGAGCGCGCGGCAGCCAAACGCGCGCGGAACTTTGCTCAGGCCGACGCAATTCGTAACGACCTGGCGGCTAAAGGCATCCTGCTTGAAGACAGCAAAGACGGTGTCCGCTGGAAGCGGAAGTAAACGCGCCATTAATCCTGGCAGGATTTGCTAGGCGGACATGCTCCTCTGTCCATTGACGCTGACCAGCACGTGACTCTCCCTGCGGAGCTCACGTCCATACATGCGCTCAAACTCACGTTCCATTGCGAAGTAGCACTCGCAGGCACCCTCCTCAAGTCCTCTCGGGTTCAGCACGGTCAGCCGCCCATACTCATAGCGGATGAGGCCGGCTTCGCGCAGCATGCTGGCCGCGATGGAGACGCTGGGGCGATGAACGCCAAGCATGTAAGCCATGAACTCATGCCGCACCGGGAAGACATCGCCCTGCACCCGATTGTGCACGATCTTCAGCCAGCGGCAGAGCCGCTCCTCGATGCGGTGGATGCGATTGCAGGCGGCGGTGATCGCAGTGAACGACAAGTACGCGCTGACATAGGCGGCCATCAGCTCATGCAAGGGCGACCTGGCCTCGACGACCTCAGTCTGAAAGACCTCTGTGCGCATGCGCCGTGCGGGGCCCGGCACCTGGATGAATGTCCGCGTTACCGACAGCGATCGTTGCAACCAGACGTGAATGCCGATGAAGCCTTCGCGTCCGATCACCGCGGTCTCGACCGCATCCCCGTTCCGCATGGCGTAGACGCTGGAGGCGACGCAGCCATCGGGGAAGTAGATATACCGAGGTTCTTCGCCGGGCTCTACCAGGGGCTCCTTCATCTCTAGTTGCACGGGCTCCAGAAACGGAGCCAGCCTGCGCTGCTCTTCGGGCGGGATGGTCCCCAAAAGAAGGTTCACAAATCTTCCACCTTGAACGAAGTGAGATAGGCCGGATTGGCAACTCTTCTGGCAGGAGCAGAGGCCGAGGAGAGTGCTAAACAGGGCCCATCCATTGATCCGTCTGATGCGAAATTATCGTAACGAGAACGTGCGGATCTGTCGTTTATCCGACACAATGCAGGGTGTTTGCTGGCAATCCTCTGTCCTGCAAGTGACGCTCCCTACCGCAGGTTCATGTGCTCGTGCTATGCTCCGGGCAACCCGCAGAGATGATGAACATCTGCCAATCCGCACCGCAGTCTCCGCGCCACTCCCTGGGAGTGATGCCGCAGATGCTGCCCTCTGCCACGCGGCCGCGGCTCTTCGCCGGCGACTAACAGGCCCGTCCTCCCGGGCTATCCATCGGGTCGCCACCTGCGGCGCACCCACATCTCCGCAGATAGAACATCACCGCCTCACACCAGAGGAGGAGTCTCATCATGTCGACCACCATCCTGCCCCGCAGCAGCCGGTCTCAGTCTTCCTTCGCTCCCCGGATCGTCACGCCCCTGCCCGGGCCCAAGGCACGCGCCATCGTCGAAGCTGACGATCGCTGGATGTCCCCGTCCTACACCCGCAGCTACCCGATGGTGGCCAAGCGCGGCCGCGGCACGCGAGTGGAAGACGTGGACGGGAACGAGTTTCTGGACTTCGCCGCCGGCATCGCCGTGACCTCGACCGGGCACTGCCATCCCGAGGTGGTGAAGGCCATCCAGGATCAGGCGGCTGAGCTGATCCACATCTCCGGCACAGACTTCTACTACGAGGCGCTGATCCAGCTTGCAGAGCGGCTCTCCGCCGTCGCGCCCATGCCCGGACCGCACCGCTTCTACTACGGCAACTCTGGCGCGGAGGCAGTCGAATGCGCACTGAAGCTGGCGCGCTACCACACCGGCAGGCAGAACGTGATCGCGTTCTTCGGAGCCTTCCACGGGCGCACCATGGGCGCGCTCTCGTTGACCGCGTCGAAGCCGCAGCAGCGGCGGCGCTTCGCACCACTGGTTCCCGGCGTCACGCATGTGCGCTACCCCTATGCCTATCGCGGCTGCTCCGGTGGTCCGCAGGCGGAGGAGGCGTTTGCCCTGGGGTGCGCGCGCTACATCGAGGAGAAGCTGTTCAAGACCACACTCGCTCCTGAGGAAGTGGCTGCCATCTTCGTCGAGCCCATCCAGGGCGAAGGCGGCTACGTCGTTGCTCCGGCGATCTTCATGCAGGAGCTGCGCCGCATCTGCGATCGTCACGGCATTCTGCTGGTGGCCGATGAGGTGCAGTCCGGTGCCGGCCGCACCGGGAAGTGGTGGGCGATTGAGCACACCGGGGTGGAACCCGACATGGTCTGCATGGCCAAGGGCATCGCCTCCGGCATGCCGCTGGGCATCTGCATGACGCGCGCAGAGCTGATGGACTGGAAGCCGGGCTCGCATGCGTCCACCTTCGGCGGCAACCCGGTGGCGATTGCAGCCGCGCTCGCCACCATGGATGTGCTGGAGCGTGAAGGCATCGCCAACGCTGCCAAGGTTGGCGAAAGCATGCTGGCACGACTGCGCGAGTGGCCAGCGAAGCATGCCGTCGTAGGCGACGTGCGCGGGCGCGGCCTGATGATCGGCATCGAGTTCGTCAAGGACCAGACCACGCGCGAGATGGCGCCGGTGATGCGCGATCGCATCGTCGACCTGGCCTTCGAGCGCGGGCTGCTGACGCTGGGCTGCGGAGAGACTTCGCTGCGGCTGGCGCCCCCACTCGTCGTTCACCCGGAGGAGGCCGACATCGCACTCGACATCCTTGAAGAGTGCATCGAGCAGGTGCAGCGGGAGCACCATCTGAGCGAATCACCGCACGCGATGGCGGCGCACGCCTCGCAGCTCTAAGCAGGCGTGACCCACTAGCGGGCGCACCCACCGATCGGCGACTTCCCGGGCTGCTTCTTTGTCCCATGGAATGTCGCCGATTTCCTTTCCCCGGCCGAAGCCGGCGGGACTATGATCAGGGGGCCGCAGCCGGTGCCCCGGCGGGGCCATGTACGTCCGGTTTCCGCTGTTCTGCCGTTAACGCGCGGGAGGCCCTTCGTGCATATCGTCCGGACGTCGCTCACTCTGACCAGTTCCTGTCTCGCACTGCCGCTGCTGACTGCAGTGCTGTGCGCCCAACCTTCGCAGCAGCCCGCGGCGGCGCCCACCGCCGATGTGCAGACAGCCACCCTGGCTGCCGGCGAATCCGGGGTCCGCATCGTTCGCCTGAGCGAGACCAAGGGCGAGGTCAAGCTGGATCGCAAGACCGAGCACGGCTTTGAGGCAGCGTTTGCCAACTTCCCCATCGTGCAGGGGGGCCGACTCCAGACCGGCATGGGGCTGGCCGAGGTGGAGTTTGAGGACAACAGCACACTGCGCGTGACCCCCAACAGCCTGGTGGAGTTCCCGGTGCTGAAGACTGGCGCGGACGGCGCACGCATCACCACCGTCCGGGTACTGAAGGGCGCGGTCTACGTCAGCCTGCAGAAGAACCACGGCAACAACTTCGCCCTGAGCTTCGCCGACAAGTCACTGACGCTGGCGCCGGCGACCCACCTTCTGCTGGACCTGAGTCCGCCGCGTCCGCGGCTGGGCGTGATGGACGGCAGTGTGCAAGTGACCGATGCAGCGCGCACCACCACGGTGGGCAAGAAGAAGGGCCTGCTGTTCGATCCGGCAGACCAGGCTGCGCCGACGCTGGTGGCGAGCGACCGGGTGACGGGCGAGTTCGACGGGTGGGACGAGCAGTCTGTGGACTACCACAACCGTCCGGTAGCGAAGTCCTTCACCGGCTCCTCACCGTACGCGTACGGGCTGAGCGACTTGAGCTACTACGGCAACTTTGCCAGTGTGGGCGGGTGCGGGACCATGTGGTACCCGTATCTGGCGGGCGCGAATTTCAACCCGTACGGGAATGGCGCGTGGGCGTACTACCCGGGGGTGGGGTACTCCTTCGTGTCGGCGTATCCGTGGGGCTGGACCCCGTACCACAGCGGGAGCTGGGCCTTCTGCCCGTCGAACAGCGGGTGGGGGTGGCAGCCGAACCCGAGCAGCTGGACGGCCCTGGACAACGGCTCGCTGCCGGTAGTGGGCGCGCGGGTGCCGATTACGCGGCGGCCGCCGCTGAAGCCGATCCCGCTGAGCGGGTCGACGGTGGTGCCGGTGCATGAGACGGCGGTGGTGACCTCGCGCCTGGCGGAGCCGGGCAAGTTCGAGTTCCGCAGCGGCTCAGCGGGGCTGGGCGTGCCACGGGGCGTCTTCAACAATCTGGGCAAGATGTCGCATGAGGCGAGTGCGCACGGGGTGGCGGTGCGGCCGGCGTATACAGTTCCGGCGGCGAGCAGTGCAGCCCTGGCCGGTGCAGGATCGGCGACGCGGGCGGGCTACTCGCCGACGGCACTGAGCAGTGCAGAGATGTCGGCGCGGGGCCTGGGCACGCTCGATCCGACGCAGGCGACGGGCGGCGCGGGTGTGCATCCGAGCGGCGGGTCGACGGGTGGATTCTCCGGGGCTCGCGGCATCGGCGGAGTGAACGGCGGGCACAGCGGCATCTCGAACGGCAGCGGCGGCCACATGGGCGGCGGCGCCCACCACTAGACCTGAGTGATGAGGGGCATATGGGGCAGTCCTTCGGGGCTGCCCTTGCTGTTGGTGGGTGGCGCTATGCCTCCTCATCCTCTTCATCGTCGTCTTCGTAGCGGGTGTCCGGGTTGTCTTCGAGGTCGTAGCCATGCTCCTCGGGTGAGAGGGCGGCGCCGTTCTCGGCGTAGGTGAGGGAGCGAACCTCAAGCTGGCGGCTGCCGAGGTGCTTGACGTTCTGGGAGGCGACCTGGAGGCCGTAGAGGAGGAGGCCGGCGCGTTTGGTGTCGAGCCGGTTGTCGGCGAGGGCGTGCAGGATCTCAATGAGCGCGAGCTGGATGGAGGCGTTGTCCTCGATGGTGGGGAGACAGATTGGCCCGGGATCAGGTTCAGGTTGAGGGGCGGAGGCCGCTTGCCGGCTGCCGACGGGGTAGATGCCGCGGTCGATGGTCTGCTCTTCCGGCGCGGCCTGGGCGCGGTCTGCTTCGGTGGGGGTGCGGAAGCGGCCGTCGGCGGCGCGGAGCCCTGCTCTGCGGCGATCTTCCTGCTGATGGAGTCGCGAGTGGAAGTAGCACCAGTGAGAGCCGGCGAGGGCGGCCGAGCGGCAGCGGTTTCCGTTGGGCAGGATGTGGCGACATTCTTTGTACATGGCAGCTTTCCGGGGCCGGGGACCCCTCCCCCCCGGCAGTGCCTGGAGGGCCTGGAGTAACATGCGTGGAATCATAGAGTTACCTACTTTGCCGAGAGGCAAAAATAAGATTGCAAAGAACTTACGGGTAAAAATAAGAAAACAGAAGACTTAGGGAGGCGAAAAAGCCCCCTGACGGGGGCTGCGGTGTGGATCTTGTTCATTCCTATGCACCTTACGGCTAAAAATATCCAAACAAAGGACTTAGCTGGCGGTTTCGCGGCGGTCCGAGGTACGGGCCGGTGCGGAAGCGATCAACTCGCATGAGAAAAGCCACGGCGTGGGCCGTGGCTTTTCTCGTTCCTGTTCCCTGTTTGGGCGTTGGTCTGTTTCTAGTATAGCGAATTGGGTGGGGTGAATCGGCAAGGGGACGTAAGACGTTACCGTACTCGCTCGCTCGAAGCGGCGATGATCATCCTGTCAACATCAGCGAGGGACTGCTTTATGTCCTCAGAGGAAAGATGAGGCTTGAGTTGCTGGACTCTTGACGCTCGCCCGTTCTTCTCTCCTCCCTCTTTGGTGACATACAGAGCTGTCGCCAGCCTTTCGAGTTCCGCCACGTTCTTTCGTGCCAGATGTAAGGCCACAAAGCAAATTTGATTGCAGTATTGGCTACTGACGGAGCTGAACTGCTTGAGCAAAGTGTCCCCCAGGCTTCCTACCGCCATAGATGGACCATACGGATACTGAGCCTGCCATCGGATGAAATCTTTGGCTTCCATTCCTGTCAGAAATTCTCGTAGATCGAAAGAAAACGGGCCATGCTTGTAGAGGATGAAATTGAAGTCAAGAGGCACCTCTAGAAGAGTTTGGAGGAAATATGCCGCCTTCTGAACGTGCGTTTCTCCGGTCCAGCTTCCGCACTCCTTTAGCTTTACGCTGAGGCTGAGTATGACGCTTGCCTTGTCCAGTGTTTTCATCATCTTCGCCTTTTGTTTGCCTCACTCTTGCGAGTATATTGCTCTTCTCTGCAGAAATCCAGCTTTTTGCCTCTTCGCGAACCTCAGGGCTTACGTAAACATACGCTGAAGATACGGCTGGCAATTTGGCCAACGTCTCTGACCTGTTTATCGAACTCTCCAACTCGCCAGAACTTGACAGAATCGGGAAATGCTTGCCCTCAGTTTTCTGCTGTAGCGTTGCGCACTTTACCAGCGGCGCCCCGAACTTCTCAATCAGGCCTTCGTGAATCAAGTTGAAGGCTTCCAGATTCTGGCGGCGGTCATTCGGGTTCTCTTCGTAGACCATTCTAAAGTGCTCTCGACTGATGATGCACTTGGCCGCTTCGTGGCCGGGGTGCGCCGTGTTCTGGCTGGCGATTTGGAGCTCAGCTAGAACTTCGTTGTCCGTCATCTTTATGTGCTCGTTCGGATCCGCGCTAAATAGCCCATTCGGAAGCCAGGCCGAGAAAAAATCCTTGAGATGCTCATCGTACACACGTCTTACATGATGTGTGTAAACCTGGCTCCACATGAAATAGCGCGCCCATAATAATCCTTCGGCGGACTGCAGCCCTCCTGATTCAATTCCCAGCGTCGGCTCCTTTGAACCTTCTCGCCGGGACTTCAACAAGACTTCGCGGTCAGATTGGGGCTCCTGCAATCCTTCCGTGGCGCTAATAGCCGGCCCGAAATCCCCCTTCGGCAAGATACGCATGGTGTCAATCAACCGGTAATGGTCAAATCGCCCATAGGCAACACCTACGTGGTGGGAATCACGCAATAAGTAATCAATTCTGTCTGCACCAAAGCTATCTCCAATTATTATCTCTGACAGAATTGATTCCCAGTCTGTGAGTGGGACTACTGAATACTTCGCCCCTACCGCAATCTTCGAGACGTCCTCCTTCTTTATCTTTAATGCATTCCAGACAGTCGCCATCGTTGAGCTCTCAATGATGTCTTTGCTTATGAGCTCATGACTGCATCCTTTTGGCAGCAAGCCCTCCGCGGCGTGCGAGAAAGGAAGGTGCCCGAGATCGTGACAAAGCGCCGCCATTCTCAAGACTCGCCGCCAATAGGCATAATCGAAGTTTCCTATTCTTGGGACCAAATAGCGCATCTCATCTTGGACATTGTCCGGGTTGGTCACTGAGTCATAGATTCTTCCAGCTAGTTCCATTACTCCAAGACAGTGCTCAAACCTCTTATGAGTTGCGCCAGGATAGACCAAGCTCGTTAGTGCGAGCTGATGGATATTTCGGAGCCGTTGGAACGGAGCGCTGTTTACCGCACGTACCTCATCGGAATCCAGTCTCACAAAGGTGTGAATTGCATCTCTGATTTCGTGCTGGGTTAGCGCTTTACTGTTAATTCCCATAGGTTATTCCGTAGTGAGGCGTCCGGAAGGAAGCCCAAACGTACTCGCAATCGCAATCTCGCCCGCGTATCCTTTCGCGGCATATAGTATGCCCTATAAGGCTAATTGCAAAGACCACGAAAGAAGTAAGGCGCCACTTGTATCACCATCTGTCTCATCACTGGCACGCGTCCTTGACCTTCACCCAGATAGGTGACGCGCCGGGTTGCACTTTTGCCTGGTCGAAGGGTGGGGCTACGTTCGCGACCTTATTTGCAACTGTCTGGTTTACCTGTTCGAGCTGGGCGGGGGTGTAGGTGGCGATGGGTGCTTGCTGCTGCAACTTCGCGAGGGCCTGGGC
>CAXUMX010000087.1:0-1462 GCA_964252395.1 uncultured Acidobacteriaceae bacterium
GCTGATTACCTGGCGATGGGGGTCCGTAGCGTCTGGGTGATCGACCCGCTCGCCAAAGCTGGGTATGACTGCCATGGCGGCCACCTCTCCATGTGGAAGCTGAGCAGCAGGCTTGCGGTTCCGGGGACCTCCATCTCCGTCGATGTCCCTGCTCTGTTTGAATCACTCGACTAAAGCAGCGCAGACCGAGTCCATCTCAGCGCACGACTCGCATCTTCTGCGACAATAAAAGCTGAGAGAACACGATGATTTCCGTAAGCAATGTGAGCATGCGCTATGGCGCAAAGATTCTGTTTGAAGATGTATCCACCAACTTCATTCCTGGCCGCCGCTACGGCCTGACCGGTCCCAACGGGGCGGGCAAGTCGACCTTTATGAAGGTCTTGGCCGGCGACCTGGATCCCCAGAAGGGCACGGTTGTGCGCCCGCGCAAGGTCTCCGTCCTGCGCCAGGACCAGTACGCCTTTGACGCGTATCGCGTCATCGACACCGTGATCATGGGCAACAAGGGCCTGTGGGCGGCACTCGAGGAGCGCGAGACGATCTACTCCAAGCCTGAGATGTCCGACGCAGACGGCATGCGCCTGGGCGAGCTCGAAGGCATCGTGGGTGAAGAGGACGGCTACACCGCAGAGAGCGACGCCGCGATCCTGCTGCAAGGCCTTGACATCCCCGATGAGATCCATGAGCGCAAGATGGGCGAGTTGCAGGGCGGCCAGAAGGTCCGCGTGCTATTGGCGCAGGCGCTGTTCGGTAAGCCCCAGGCGCTGCTGCTTGATGAGCCGACGAACTACCTGGATCTCGACTCCATCCACTGGCTGCAGGACTTTCTAGAACACTTCGAAGGAACCCTGATCACCATCTCGCACGATCGCCACTTTTTGAACAGCGTCTGCACCCACATCGCTGACATCGACTATCAGACCATCATCACCTACACCGGCGGCTACGACGACATGGTCGTGGCGAAGACGCAGATACGCTCCCGGCTGGAGTCGCAGAACGAGCAGCGCGAGAAGAAGATTGCGCAGCTGAACGAGTTCATCGCGCGCTTCTCTGCCGGCACCCGCTCCAGCCAGGTGACCTCGCGCAAGAAGGAAGTCGAGCGGCTGCAGACCACCGAGCTGGCACGCTCAAACATTGCGCGCCCCTTCATCCGCTTTGACATGGTGCGCCCGTCGGGCAAGCACCTGCTTGAGACAGAAGGCCTGACCAAGGGCTACGACGATCAGCAGGTGGTAAAGGGCTTCACCACCCAGGTCATGCGCGGCGAAAAGATCTGCCTTATGGGCCGTAACGGCTTGGGCAAGACCACGCTGCTCAAGTCGTTGCTCTCCGGGCTGCCCGATCTGGTGGAGAAGGACTTCCGCGTCGACGCGGGCAGTGTCAAGTGGGGCCATGAGGCGCAGGTAGGCTACTTCCCCCAGGACGTCTCCGGCATCATCGACAAAGGCACTACGGT
>CAXUMX010000087.1:1478-11160 GCA_964252395.1 uncultured Acidobacteriaceae bacterium
ACTTCGACCCGCAGGCCACCAAGGAAGACATCCGCGGCATCCTCGGCCAGATGCTCTTCCGCGGCGAAGAAGGGCTGAAGCCGACCGACGCGCTCTCCGGCGGCGAGGCAGCACGGTTGATCTTCTGCCGCCTGATGATGCAGAAGCCGAATGTGCTGGCCTTCGACGAGCCGACCAATCACCTTGACCTGGAGTCGATCAACGCCCTCAACATTGCGCTGCAGAAGTTCGAGGGCACAGTGCTGCTGGTCACCCACGATCACGATCTGATCGATGAGGTCGCCACCCGCATCTGGCACTTCGACGGAAACGAGATCGAAGACTTCAAGGGGCCGTATCAGGAGTACCTGTCCGCGACCACGGCAACAGCGCGCTAGGCTGATAGCGAGAGGGGCGCATCCACCTCTGCATTACTCTAGAGATGGATGCCTCCCTTACTCAACGCACAGAATCTAACCAAGGCCTTCGGCCCGCGCCCGCTCTTTCGCGACCTCTCCTTCACTATCGACGAGGGTGCGCGCATCGGTCTCATCGGCCCGAATGGCGCAGGCAAATCCACACTGCTGAAGATTCTTGCCGGGGAGATTGAGCCCGATGCCGGTGAGCTGGCAGCGCGCAAGCGCACCCGCATCGCCTACGTCGCGCAGGTCTCCGAGTACAAGGCAGGCGAGACAGTATGGTCAGTCATGGAAGGCGCTATGCGCGACGCGCAGGTGCCCGCAGCCGAGTGGGACCGCAACATCCGGGAGACCCTGGGCCGCGCCGGTTTCGTGGACTTCACCACAGAGGCGGTCGCTCTGTCCGGCGGCTGGCGCAAGCGGCTGGGCATCGCGCAGGCCTTGGCCACAGCCCCCGATATCCTGCTGCTGGACGAGCCCACGAACCACTTGGACCTGGGCGGCATTGAGTGGCTGGAAGGCCTGCTGACCAGTGCAAGCTTCGCCTCAGTGGTGATCAGTCACGATCGCTACTTTCTTGAGGCCGTCGCGCTCGAGATCGCCGAGATCAACCCCGCCTACCCGGACGGGATCCTGCGTGCGCGCGGCAATTACAGCCGCTTTCTTGAAGAGAAGGAGGCTTTTCTCGAGGCACAGCAGCGACGGCAGGAGTCGCTCGAGAATCGTGTCCGCACGGAGATTGAGTGGCTGCGGCGCGGTCCCAAGGCACGCGCAACCAAGGCCAAGGCGCGCATCGATAATGCCAACTCCCTGATCGCAGAGCTAGCAGACGTCTCTGCCCGCAACCGTACATCAAGCGCCTCGATTGACTTCTCTGAGAGTGGGCGAGAAACCAAGCGTGTCGTCGTGCTGGACGACCTCAGCTACACCATCAACGGGCGCACGCTTTTTCGCAATCTCACGTTTCCTATAACGGCGGGGACGCGCGTCGGGCTTGTGGGCCCCAACGGCAGCGGCAAGACCACACTGCTGCGACTGCTGCGGGGCGAGATCGAGCCCACCGGCGGCGCCATCGAGCGGGCACGGCAGCTGCGCATCGTCTACTTCGACCAGAACCGCGCGCTTGATACGTCACTGACACTGCGTCGAGCCCTGGCGCCGGACAGCGATTCGGTGATCTACCAGGATCGCGTAGTGCACGTCGCATCCTGGGCTTCGCGATTTCTGTTCACTGGAGAGCAGCTGAACCAGCCGGTCGCGAACCTGTCCGGCGGCGAGCGCGCGCGCGTGCTCATCGCACGGCTGATGCTGGAGCCGGCAGACCTTCTGCTGCTGGATGAGCCGACCAACGATCTTGATATCCCTACTCTCGAGATACTGGAAGAGAGTCTGCTGGAGTTTCGCGGAGCGCTGGTGCTGGTCACGCACGATCGCTACCTGCTGGACCGCGTCTCCACCGTCGTGCTCGGACTGGATGGGGCCGGCGGTGCCGGGCAGTTTGCCGACTACTCTCAATGGGAGAACTGGCGCGACCAGCAGGAGCGTGACAGGACGCAGGCCGCGCGTCCGGCCGCATCCACGGCTGCTCCGGCAGCGGCCAACGGCAGCTCGCGGCGCAAGCTGTCCTATCTGGAAGCTCGCGAATACGAAGGGATAGAGCAGCGCGTGGCCTCTGCAGACGAGGCCTGGCAGAAGGCGCATGCGCTGGTGGAAGATCCCGCCATTGCCACCGATGCGGCGCGGCTGCAGCAGGCAATGCGAGAGCTGGACGCTGCGCAGGCAGAGCTCGATAAGGCGTACGCGCGCTGGGCGGAGCTCGAGGCCAAGGTCACTTAGCAGCCTGCTGCGCTCCTTGGTCGGTCATCGCCTTCCGCCATGCGACGGCATCGGCTCCCGTTGGTGGCAGCAGCTCCAGCATCAGCGCGTTCACCTCATCCTTAGGTCCATTGCCGGCGTGCGCGGTCTCTGGTGGATCGCTCGGATTGTGTGGGTTCCCGGCGGAGTTGTCGTACACATAACTCCAATGCACCACCGATCCCGCCGGCAGACTCACCGGCTTGCGATAGCAGTAGACCTCCAGCCAATCCACATCCCACTTGGGGATGGAGAGCAGCGGCACCTGCCCGCCCCCGGGCAGCGTCGCGTAGGCGTCCACACTGCGCGCCAGGAAGTGTGCCCGCGGGTAGATGGCCGTCAGCTGGGCCGCTTGGGGCAGCGTGTAGCTGTCCTCGAGCCGGGTGTTTGCGTTGGTCGCCGCCAGTTCGATCGCGCCCTGGTGATTCAGCCGCAGCACCAGCGCACTTGCCTTCGAAGCCGCCGGGGCACTCGCCGGGTTGAAGTAGAGGCCAACTTGGATCTGCACGTCCTGTTTGCGTCCGGTCGTCTTCAAGTGCGCCGTCAGTATCAGCGTCCCTGCAGGGCTCAGCTCCCATAGCTGGCCGGGCCGCGGCTTCAGTGCCGGCGATCCAGATTGCCAGAAGACCAGCCCGCTGCTGTCCAACGCGCTGGGCTCGGGCGGCTCCATGGTCGCGTCATGCGTGGTAGCAGCGTTTTGCGGATCGTGCTGCGCTGTCCGAGAGCCGTTCGTATCGAAGCTGATCACCGCGCCGCGCAGCGCCTGGGGGTCGCTCGGCCGGATCTCGACAGCACGCACGGTGCGGCTCTCATGCACTCCGGCGGGCAAGACTAGCTGCACGAACGTATCCGGCCCGTTTCCCCGTAATTTCACCGGCTGCTCCAGCTGCAGCACCGCATCCGGCTTGCCCAGGGACCACTCGCCCCCGGCCGCAGGTGGAGGGGCATCGGGCGAGGCAGGGCCACCCGGCATCCCCGCGCCCACCCAGGTGCGCAGCGTATCCAGTTCTGCGTCCGTCAGGCGTCTGGCTCCGGCAAAGTCGCCCTTACCCGGCGCTGGCAGCCATGGAGGCATGTAGCGGCTCTGGGTCACATCCAGAATCTGCCCGCCCCACTGTTTCGCGTCTTCGTAGGTCAGCAGGTTGAACGGCGCGCCACCCTGCGGATTGTGGCAGCTGGCGCATTGCGACTGCAGGATGCGAGCCACATGTGCGTAGTCCGCGGATCCCTTTAGGGGGACCGCAGCAGACGCCGCCGATCCGACTGAAGGGTCATGGAGGAGGCCGCCTGCCGCCAATGCCGGCAACCCTGCCAGCACACACAGGGCCCATTGCCCGATACCGCGAATCATCACCCAATCGAGGATACAGTGGGCATCATCGATGCAACCATCGGCCGGAATGCCTGTTCCTGTCTGGCGAGAAAGTTGTAGTCGCGCGCACCCTCCGTGACCACCGGATCTGGCGGCGTAGGGCTATGCTCAGGAAGAACTGGCGCCCCCGCCCAGTACGCGCAGCAGCTTGCGCCTCTGCCCTATGCCAAGAACGCCATTCTCGCGCACGCTCTTCGCACTGCTTCCATTGGCAGGGGCAGCCCTGGCCGTCGCCGCCAGCGCCATGGGATGGCCCACACTCCTCAGCCTGCTGGCGATGGCGACCATCACGGCAGCCTGTGCTGTCATCTACTGGTCCGCACCGCTGACCTACAGCGCTGCTCCGGACTGGGGCGCCGTCTTCCACTGGCCGCAGCAGGGGCTGCCCGTCGATCTGTCTTCCGCACTTCCCTCCCCCACGCCCGTTAAGGAACTTGCGGAACCAGCGCTGCTCTCTATGCCAGTCGAAGCCGCTGTTGAGTCTTCAGTCCCGGCCGAGCCGGAAGCTCCGCTCGAAGTCGCCCCACCGCCGCTCAGCGTCGGCACGCGTGCGGACCAGCTTGCCGGTGAACATGTCGAGCAGGATCTGCTGACCGGCCTGCTTGCGCCGGAGTACTTCTTCTCCCGCTTCACCGCCGAGCTCACACGTTGCGACATCTCCGGGCATACAGCTGTGCTCGTCATCTGCGACCTGGACCAGTTTGGTGAGCTGAATCGCACTGCTGGCCTGATCGACGCCAACCGCCTGCTTCGTGGCGTAGCCGATCAGTTCCGCCTCACCGTTCGAGAAGGCGACCTGCTGGCCCGCCTGGGTGCGGATGAGTTTGCGCTCTTCTTCCCCGGCCTCTCTCCAGCCATCGCCGAGGCGCGGGTTCGTGACCTGCGCGCCGCCGTACGGGAGGCCGCCCTGCTGGTGCTCGAGGAGGATCCGCATCGCGTCACCATCAGTGTCGGCACCGGCTGCTTTCCCCGCGACGGGGATACAGGCGAAGCGGTCTTTGAGGCAGCAGACCGTGCGCTGCAGGCCGCCAAGCGCACGCGCGCAGAGCAGGCCGGCAAGCCCGTCCCCTCTGCTGTCGTGATTGCGCGCAACCCCGCCGGCCGCGCCCAGCTCCGGTCAGAGACTCTGTAGCGGGTCTCGCTTATCATCCGGCGGAACGGGCTCGTACCGGTCCACTTGTCAACCAGGCGGCTCGCGGCCCAAGCTGGAGCTATGCCCTCCGCCCCGCCACACGTCCGCACGCGCACCCTTCAACCCGGCCTGCTGCTGATCCTTGCCGTGTGCCTACTCGGCTGCTTCGGTTCGCCCCACGCGCAAACGACCGCTACCCAGCGGCCCGCCAGCACCCCTTATACCGGCGACCTGTCCATCTTCGAATCTCCCGGGCGCGATCAGCGGCTCCAGATCGACCGGGTGATGTCGCTGCTTGGGGTCGAGCCAGGAAAGTCCGTGGCCGATATCGGCGCCGGCTCCGGCTGGTTCACGGTCCGGGCGGCGAGGCGGGTCGCACCGGGAGGCAAGGTCTATGCGGAAGATATCAACCCGGAGGCGATCTCCTATATCGAGCAGCGTGCGCAGCGGGAACACCTATTCGATATCCGGGCCGTCCTGGGCAGCGCCGATGATCCGAAGCTGCCCCCGGCCAGCATCGACGCCGTGCTCATGCTGAAGAGCTATCACGAGATCGCCCGTCCGCTGGACCTGCTGCGCAACTTGAAGCCGGCACTCCGTCCCGGCGCCCGGGTCGGCGTCATCGACCGCAATGGCAACGGCACCGACCACGGCCTGAACTCTTCGATTCTGATCAAGGAGATGGCAGAGGCTGGCTTTCGTATCAGCGGCAAGTACGACTTCACGAAGGCGGACGGACAGGACTACTTCCTCATCTTCACCGCCATTCCGTAGATGGCAACCAGCCGCTCAACCCGTGTTGCGCAGACCCGCTGAGATACCGTTGATCGTCGCGCCCAGGGCGCGGTTCAGCGCGTCCGAGTCTTCGCCGTTGCGCTTGCGCCGCAACAGATCGACCTGGATCAGGCTCATCGGATCGACATAGGGATTGCGCAGGCGGATCGAGCGCGCAAGCACCGGATTCGACTCCAGTAGATCCTTCTGCTCGGTGACCAGCAGTACAGCCTCGGTGGTCCGCTCGAACTCGTCACGCAAAGTGCGGAAGACGCGCTCCCGCAAACCGTCATCCTCCACCAGCGTGCTGTAAAGATGCGCGATCCCGAAGTCGGACTTCGCCAGCGCCACCTCGACGTTGCGAATCAAATCGATGAATAGAGGAAAGCCCGCCATCATGGCGCGTAGCAGGGGCAGGTCCTGCTTGGCGAATCGAGAGAGCGCATGTCCGACGCCAAACCAGGCAGGCAGATGATGCCGGCTCTGCGTCCAGCCAAAGACCCAGGGGATGGCGCGAAGGTCGGCGAGCGTGCGCCGGCCACTGCGCCGCGACGGGCGCGAGCCGATCCGCACGTGTTCCAGCTCCGCCACCGGCGTGGCCTGCTCGAAGTACTCCATCACCTCCGGGTCCTCGACCACATGCGTGCGGTAGAAGGCGAAGCTGTCCGCGGAGAGCGCGCTGACTGCCTCGCCCCACTCCGGCAGCATGCGCCCGCTGGGCCGCCCGTCACGCAACCGGTCATTCGGCCGCGCCAGCGCGTCGAGTGCCGCAGCCAGCATCAACTCCAGGTTGCGCTCGGCCAGCACGACATCTGCGTACTTGAAGCTCAGCACTTCACCCTGCTCTGTAATCCGCAACTCACCTGTGAAGCTGCCGAACGGCTGCGCATAGATGGCCCGGTGGGTTGGTCCGCCGCCTCGGCCCACCGTGCCGCCGCGCCCGTGAAACAGCCGCAGATGCACACCGCATTCGGCTGCCACTTCGTGCAGCGCACGATGCGCGCAGTAGATCTCCCAGGTGCTGGTCAGCATGCCCCCGTCCTTGTTGGAGTCGGAGTAGCCCAGCATCAGCTCCTGCGTGTTGCCCCAGGACTCCAGCAGGCCGCGGTACGCGACAGAGGTCCACAGCGTGCGGCAGATCTCCGGCGCCCGCTGCAAGTCTTCGATTGATTCGAACAGCGGCACCGGCATCAGCCCATGCAGTCCGCCGCCGCCCTCCACCTGCACGCCGGCGATGCGAGCCAGCCCCACCACCCGCAGCACATCCTCAGCCGAGGCAGCGCCGCTGATCACGTACTGGCGAATCGTCCCGCGCGAATTGCCCTGCTGCAGCTTCGCAATCGTGCGGAAGGTGTCCAGCACGTCCTGGCACTCCGGTGCCAGGGGTTCCGCCGGGCGACCCTCTGCGGAGGAGCAGCCCGCCGCGGCCGCCACCTGATCCACTGTCAACCTGTGCCTCACCGCATGCTGCCGCACGTCCAGCGTCTGCAGGTGCAGTCCGAAGGTGCGCAGCTGCAGCAGCAGCGGATCGAGTAGCTCCTGCGCGATCCGGCTGCCACGGTTCTCCATCAGGCTGGCACGCAGCAGCAGCAGATCGTCCCGGAATGCGTCCGCATCCGGATACGGCTCCAGTGCACCACGCGTCTCACCGTCCCTTCCGAGACGGTCTTCGACGCAGCGGAGAAACCGCCGGTACTGCTCCAGTGCATATCGATCCGCGCTCTTTGCGGTGGACGACCACGCTGCCTGGTAGCTCTCCAGCCGTCTGCTCAGCGCGGGGCTGATGTCCACCTGCTGTACGGAGCTTGTCAGCAGGTCGAAAAGCGACTGGACCTGGGCGCGGTAAAAGTCCCGGATGTGCTGCCGTGCCGCCGCTACGGACTCTTCTGTCACCTCCGATGTGACAAATGGGTTGCCGTCACGATCGCCGCCTATCCAGGAACCGAAGCTGAGCATCGCCGGCAGCTCCAGCGGATTGATCGGCTCGCCGTACTCGGCCGTGAAGGCAGCAGCCAGCTCTGTGTACAAGGCAGGCACGGTCGCGAAGATGGAGGCGTAGTAGTAGTCCAGTCCCATCTTCACCTCATCGCTGACCAGCGGCCGCCGCGCCCGCACTTCGTCGGTCTGCCACAGTGCCGTGATCTCTGCCGCAACTGCATCCTGCAGTCTGCTCAGTTCATCATCGGGCAGCGGAATGCGGTCGAGCTCCTCAAGCAGCCGGCTCAGCCGTCTGCGCTTGTACAGCACGGACCGCCGCGCCACCTCTGTCGGATGGGCGGTAAAGACCGGTGTGATGTGCACCTGCTCCAGAGCAGCCAGCGCCTCGGCCCGATCCATGCCGGCCATGCGCATCGCACGCAGGGTCCCCCGGAAGGAGCCGCGCTGCACCGCGTCTTCCTCGCTCATCTGCATGGAGGTGCGGCGCCGCTTGCGGTGGTTGGTCTCCGCCAGGTTGATCAGCTCAAAGTAATAAGCGAAGGCCCGCGCTAGCTGGTACGCATCCGGCAGATCCAGTTCGTGGATCCTGCTCATCTGCTGCTCCAGCAGTGGATTCGCCCGGGACACGTCGCCCGCCGCTGCCGCCTCGCGGCGCTCGATCGAAAGCTGGCGCAGCTCTTCCTCCAGGTGGAAGAGGCGTTCGCCTGCCTGCTCCCGCAGCACTTCGCCCAGCAACATGCCAAGCGAGCGCACATCCCGCCGCAGGGGAACTTCCTTTAGGTCTCCGCTGCGCGCCTCTAACTCCTCCAGGCGCGCGCGCCAGCTCTCCGGCTTCCAAAGCAAGGGCAGCATATGTCCTTCCAGTATGCTGCACCGCAGTTGCCCAGTCATCCCTGCTTTAGGATGGGGAGGTTTGCTCTGAGTGCTCATGTAGTATGCAGCTATGAAATGCTACCGGGCCTCTGTATTTTCCTGCCTCCTGTCTTCTTGCTTGTTGGCAGCATCAGCCCAGCTTTCAATGAGCCCGACTGCCAGGGAAGAGGCAGTACAAGCTGCAATCGCGCAAGACCCTGCGCCGGACCCTGTGCATCCCGCGCGGCTTGAGGAAGTAGTCGTGACCGCGAAAGACGGCTCACATCTGAGCGGTCTTCTCTACTTGGCTTCCGGGGCAGGCGTGCATTCTACGGTTCTCCTGCTGCATGGCTTTCCTGGATATGAGGACAGCCGCGACCTTGCACAGGCGATGCGGCGGGCAGGGTGGAACGTGATGGTGTTTCACTATCGCGGCCTGTGGGGATCGCCTGGCACATTCTCCGTTTCGCATGCGATTGAAGACACGGATGCGGCGCTGGCTTATTTGCACAACGCGCAAAATGATCAGAGGTTCGGCATCGACTCGCATCATCTGGTGATCCTCGGACACAGCATGGGAGGCTTCCTTGCGTTGAACGCAGCCGCCAGGCACGTAGCAGAGCTGCGTGGTGTTGGCGTAATGAGTGCAGTTGATTTCGGTGGATACATCCGCACCGTCAAGACACCCGACGACCTGAAGATGGCGAAGACCTTGATTGCGACGACTGCTCCAGTAGCAGGGAGCACCCCAGACGCTTTCGTCGCGGAGGTGCGGGAGCATGAGAAGGATTGGGATGTCCTCAGCTACGTTCCCCAGTTGCGCAGCCTCCCGGTGCTGGTGTTGGAAGCGAGCGATCCATTCAAACCAGGCAACGCCGCACTGGCAGCCGCGCTGCGGTCCGCTGGAGACAAGCGCGTCGTCGAGTTGACCTTCGACACCGATCACGAGTTCGACGATCGCCGGATCGCGGTCGAGAAGGCTACCTTGGAGTGGCTGACCGGCTTGTAAAGTTCATTTGCTGGGCTCCGGCAGAATGCTGCGATCTGTAACCTGAAGCTTGCTCCACCCGCACCGAACTCTCGCCTCACGGACGAGGCTCACGGAACGGCTCTCCCCCGATTCTCGTAACTCTTCTGCGGTCAATGCCAGCAAATCGGCATATAGTGAACTATGGCGAACCACCGGCACCCTGCGAATGCCGATACACACTGTCACTCCGCTGGCCCTGACAGCCCCTGCGCGCCCTCCGGTGCGACTTCCCTCCCCGCTGCTCCCTCACTGCTCGACTCACGCTTCCATCATGACTCCTGCGGGGTGGGCTTTGTCGCACGCGTCTCGAATGAGCCCTCTCGCCTGATACT
>CAXUMX010000087.1:11170-11417 GCA_964252395.1 uncultured Acidobacteriaceae bacterium
CGGCGCCGTCGCTGCTGACGGGAAGAGCAGCGACGGCGTTGGCGTCATGACGCAGATTCCGCGCGATTACCTGCTCTCCGCCGCCGGCCTCGCCCTCCCCGAAGATCGCGCACTGGCCATCGGGGTATGCTTCTTCCCCGCGGACCAGGATCCCGCACCAGCGCAGCAGCAGATCGAAGCCGCGCTCCGTGGGCAGCGCTGCAGGCTGCTGGCGTGGCGCGAGGTGCCCACCCGCCCGGAGCATCTG
>CAXUMX010000088.1:0-11108 GCA_964252395.1 uncultured Acidobacteriaceae bacterium
GGGGGGGGGGGGGGGGCCGCCGGCGGCGGGTTCAGCGACTGCTGCAGTGCACGTGCGTCGCTGTTCGAGGGCTCCAGTTGCAGGGCGCGGGTGACGTCTTCGCGAGCCGCGGTGAGCTGATGCGCGGTGCGATCCAGGCGGGCCAGGGTGAGCCATGCGGCGGCGCTGGGCTGCAATTTAATCGAGGTCTGGGCTTCTGCGCGCGCCTGGGCGTCATCGCCGTTGCGGCGGCGCACCTCGGCCAGACCGGCGTGCGCGTCGGCGTCGCCGGCACTGGCCGCGAGCGCCAGCTGGTACTCGCGCTCTGCCTCAAGCAGTAGGCCACGATTCAGATAAGCCTTGCCCTCTTTGCTGAGTGCCACCGCCTGTTGCGCGGGAGGGAGAGATGCGATTCGCTGCGCCTCCATCGCCTCTATCTCTGAGGCAGCCTGGCGAAAGGATGCGTCGGTGTAACTGCGCTTGATACGTTCCAGCGGCAGGGCCCTCCTGGCGGCGGGCGTGGAGTCCGGGGTAGCCGGAGGTGCGGAACCTGGCGGCTGCCGAAGCTGCGTTTGCAGGCTGATAGCCTCTGAGTCCTGCGGGTGCAGCTTGAGGGCTTGATCCAGCGCAGCCAGTGCGTTGCTGGTGTCTCCGCGCCGGGCAAGGGCGATGGCCAGATTGAACTGGTAATCAGGGTCGCGCGGGTCAGCGGCGATGGCTTGCTGGAAGAGCGCGCCGCCATCATGGCCGCGGCGGGCTGTCGCGACGCCCTGGTTGTTGACCACCTCGGGAAGCGGCAGCTGGCCGGCGACGAATGCAAATGCCTCTTCGGCCTGATCGTAGTGGCCGGTGTAGAAGAATGCGAGGCCGCGGTAGAACTCGGCCTCCAGCGCGGCGCGGTCGGTCTTCCGCAGGTGCCCCAGCGCGGACGCTGCCGCATCGAAGTGCTGCTCACCAAACTCTGTCATGCCGAGTGCGAGCCAACCAGGTGAGTAGGAAGGATTCTCCGCGACCGCGATCTTCAGGTGCCGCTGCCGCTCTGCCGGCTCCTGTTCGAGGATGCCGCGGACATAATTTTCGAAGCCATCCAGGTGCAGGTTCGCCCCCGCTGCAACGAAGCTGTTCTGCGGGACAGGAAACCTTGGATCGAGGGTACGTGCGATGCGCCATGCCAGGATGTCAAGCACGTCCAGCATCTGGTTCAGCGCGCCATCCTGCTTGATTGCTGGGTCAAGGCGCAGCGCGTTCACATCCAGCATCTGTGCCGAGACATGGAGTGTGGTGCCGTCAAGCGTGTACGAGCCAACGATGATGTTGTCCGCGTCCAGTGTCTGCGCCACCCGGATCGCGGTCGCGCGTGAAGGCTCGAAGTTCTGGGGAAGGCCAAGGTGCTCCAGCGCATACTGGCGATCACCGCGGCTGATGACCTGGAAGCCAGCCGAGCCCAGGCGCTGGTTGAAGATCTCTGAAACTGCCTCGCCGATCCAATCCAGGCTGGGCTTGCCGGTGCGATTGTCAAACGGCAGCACCATCAGCAGGCGCGGATTGGCCTTTGGGGCCGGCGTTTGAGAATCGGCCGGCGCGGGTGTGGCAGTCTGGGCGAGGGAGGTCTGAGGAGCGGCGTTCTGCGCCGCAGGCTGGGCGAAGGCGCAGCTACACGTCAGAGCGAACGCCGCGAGCACAGCAAGGACACAGGATGTTGGCCCCGTGACTCGATAGCAGCGCAACTGACTGGGTAGCCTCACGCAGCAGCGATTATAGTGCGCGGGCAGAAGGGCGCCACATGACTGCAGTGCTTTCGGGTTGCCGCAAAAGGCTAGCGAAGCAATGCCTCCTGGGGGCGATCAAAGTGCAGCACGGCTGCCCACTGTCCTTTACGATCGCCCTGCCAGATTACTTTCCCTCCCAGCAGGTGTGCGATTGCGTCGGCGGAGAGGTCGCTGTGGAAGCCGAAGTAGCGGCGGTCCAGGGCTTCGTTCGTCGGGCCCAGACTGAGCGCCAGGTGCGGGGGATCGTACTTGGTCGAGAAGACGATAGCCACGTCGTAGTCGGGCAGAGCGGCGGCCCGCTGCACCTCCGGCAGAGAGAAGTTGTCGATGGCCACCACTCGGAAAGGGCGCCGCATGTACCCCAACTCGGGTTTAGTCAACTCGTCCGCGACGGGCCACGCAGTCAGCACGGTGCCGCCCGGGTAGCGGGTAACTGCCTGATGGATAGCCTGCTGGTCCAGGAGGATAGAGTCGCGGTAGCTGAGGTTGTCCTCAGGCGCAAAGCGATAGGGCGGGTTGATAAACAGTCCAAGCATAAAGGCAAAGGCGGCCAGTGCCACCATGCTGCCCCACCCCGGCACACGCCGCCAGTATGCAGCCACACAGGCGAGCAGGACGAGCGGATACATAGGCAGCAGATAGCGCGTGAGCAGAGCACCACCCAGCAGGGAGAAGCAGAGTAGATTGGCGAGCAAGACCCAGAGCAGCGGCACCGTATATTCCCGGCGCGGACCCGGCCGGATGCTGCCATCGCGCAGTGCGCGCGGCACCAGCAGCAGCGAAGCGCAGGCGCACAGGACCGGGACAAACAGATTCATGTGTGCCGTCAGGTGCAGGACGCGGTGCGCCAGGGCGAGCAGGATGCGCAGAGGGGCCATGGTCGCTCCGGCGTTGTAGCGCAGGTACTCCGGATTGCCGAAGACGAAGCCGGTGCGCCGCCAGTGGTAGAGGTACCACCCGCATAGCGGAAGCAGCGAAGATGCGAGCAGGGCGGCGTTGCGGAGACATGCTCTGCGCTCTACGTTATCGCGGAGGGCATGCCAGATCTCATGCGCGATGAGCGCGGCCACTGTGAAGGCAGCGGTCTCTTTCGAGAGGGTGGCCGATGCGAACCAGAACACGGTCGGCAGCGGCCTGGTCCGTCTGCCGCCGGGCAGGTAGGCAATCAGGGCCCACAATGTAGCAGCAGCGGCAAACAAATCTGCATGCGCCAGCGTGCTCTGCGCAAACCACACCGGGTAGAGCGCGGTTAACAGCGTGGTTGCAACGGCGATGCTGATGTGTCCCGTGACGCGTTCGGCGAGCCGGTAGACAGCCAACAGCGCGACTGTGGCGACGATCAGCATCGCCAGGCGCGTGGTGAAGGGAGCGAAGCCGGCAAGCTTCCACCAAAGCGCAAGATAGATAGAGGGCAGCGGAGGATGTGCGTTCGACAACGTGCTGCTGGGAATGAGCGAGCCGGTGCGGAACAGATCGTAAGCTGCCGGGATGTAGTAGCCCGCTTCATCCCAGTAGTAGGGCAGACGGAGCAGCGCGAAGTGCGAGAGGTAGAGCGCGACAAAGAGAAGAGGAAAGACCAGCCACAGGGGGAAGGGCTGGTCTCTCTCTACGCCGGCACGCCATCGATGAAGGAAGACGATCGGAGTGCGCTCCCAAACTCGTCGAGATGATGTTGGTTGCCTGAGGTGAGGCGGGTGTTAGTTGAGCGGACGCTGCTGTTGTGCGGCCCCTACCGGCTCCAGTGAGATGGCACCGAAGGCCTGCTCGTACTGCGCCAGGTTCTGGCCGAGAACGTTGAAGAGAGCCTTCGCCTGCTGCGGGCTGAGGTAGATGCCCTGAAAGCCGCGGATGGTGACCTGGTCGGCGGAGTCCTGGTGCGCGGTGCCGAAGGAGAGAAAGAAGTCCCAGACGCTGGCGCGCACCTGCACGCTGTTGGCGTAGCCGTCGCGATAGTCGGCGGCTTCGGTCATGTTGATCCGGGGTTGGTTATTCATAGTCTGGTTGTCTGCCATACGTGTGCTCTCTGCTATGCCTCTAGTGCTGTCGGATGTGGTGCAGGATGGTTGGTGCGAAAGGGGGGACTCGAACCCCCACGGGTTTCCCCGCCAGATCCTAAGTCTGGTGCGTCTGCCAATTTCGCCACTTTCGCGTGGTGCTAAGCAGTTGAGTTAACTGCGATCTAGCTCGCTGTGTCTCTTCACTGCTCGCTGCACATTCTACCCGGTCGCCGGTTGAGTCGCCACAGGCTCAGACCCGTTCGGTTGCGTGCGGTTCATGAGATGCATGGAGATCGCGCGTTGTGGAGATACGTCCTGCGCCGTGCAGGTGTTTGGACCGCCTTCAGGGTAACACCGGGATCGGATGAGAGCTGACGCAACCGATGCGTCGGCTGTGGCTACTTAACGAATGGGGGCGTGCAGAGCTCCATCTGCCCCTCAACGGAGAAGAAGGTGAGCGACCGATCGATTGCAGTGGCGGCAGGGGCGGCGCTGGTGTCCCTGCTCCCTGTCGCGGCTTTCCAGTTGGGATTGATCGACCGGTTGCCCGACCCGCCCCGCAGGCGGTTCGACTCCGAGCGCGTGGTCACAGTCGGTTATTCAAACGCCCGGCGATTCAATGTAACTTGATGCCGTGCTCGCCCACGATGGTGAAGGCATTGAGCATGTGCGCAGTCCCGAGTAGCAGACGGATCTGCTTGCTAAGGTTCATCAACTCCAGTGAGCAGCCGGCGGAGCGGGAAGAGACGTAAATGCGAGCCAGCGTGCCAAGGCCCATGCTGTCCATGCGCGTCAGGTCGGTGAGATCGAGGATGATGCGCTTGTGATCTGCAAGCAGAGGCTTGATCTGGTTGTAGAGAACGTCGCCGACCCCGGCAATGAGCTTTCCCTGACACCGCACCACGACAGGGTTGGCCTTGGGGTCGATATCGACCGACAGCACCGGCAGCGGAGCAGCATTGGCGGGCATAGGACCGAATGCTACTCCAGTTGAAAGTTCGGTGTAATCTGATGGTCCTGATGGCTGAGCAAGCACGCAGAGCATCGGCACGGGCCAACGCTTAGCCGAGGACAGGGCAGATCCGGGATTGATGAAGACAGTTCGCATGGGCCTGCTGGTCGCTGCGTTGATGGCTCTGCCGATTGGCGCCGTGAGTGAGGGGCCGGATATGCCGGACCTGCGTCACGAAGTGCTACGCACGTGGACCACCGAGCCGGGCCTTCCGCAGAACTTCATTACGTGTATCCAGCAGACAGACGATGGATTCCTTTGGGTGGGCACCTATGGTGGGCTCACACGCTTCGACGGACTGCACTTCCGCAGCAAGGAACCTGGCGAACCGGCTGAACTGGGATCCCGCATTGCCGGCTTGCAGGTGGATCGGAACGGAGCGCTCTGGATAGCGACTCCCGCGGGCTTGTTCCGTCGCGACGCATCGGGATTCCACAAGGTAGCGCTAGAGGGCTTGGCCGATACCACCGTGGAGCAACTGCTCAGCGCCGCGGACGGCGATGGTGTCTGGCTACGAACCACTCGCGGTCTGCTGCGGGTGCGCACCAATGGAGCACACGCAGTCGCACTGCCGCTGGGCGCGCGGGCGATCAGGGCCTTTACGCAGGATCGCGCGGGCAGTCTCTGGATTGCGGACGACGCAACGGTCTGGAGTGTGTCGGAGTCAGGCGTGACGGCGCGTTATCCTCTGCGGTCGACACAGTTGTTGTACACCGCTCCGGGCGGCGCGATCTATGCGGGCGACGGGCACCAGCTCTTCTTCTTTGATCAGGGGCGCGGCCACTTTGTGCTTGAGCCAAACCACGGACCAGGAGACTTCGTGCGCATGCTGGTCGATCGCCGCGGCCGGCTTTGGATGGCAAGTGGCGGCCTGCAGGGCATAACGCGATATTCCAATGGACGACTGGAATCGTTGAACCTACAGCAGGGGCTGGCCAGCAACGATGCGCGGGTCCTGTTCGAGGATCGCGATGGAGATATGTGGATCGGCACGATCTCTGGTCTGCAGCGGCTGCACCAGGGTCTCTTCACCTCGTATACCGAGGCTGATGGTCTTCCCGGGGGGCGAGCGCAGTACGATGCGATCTTCAGCGACCGGGAGGGTGCAATCTGGGCGGGCACGCTGCAGTCCGGCATCGTGCGCTTTGACGGACAACGGTGGCAGCGCTTGGGAGTTGGCGCGGGGCTTAAGCCGGGCCAGGTGCGCGGCTTTGCCGAGGGTGAAGGTGCGCCGCTGGTGGCCGTTGCGGACTACGGTCTGTTTGCGAGTTCACAGAAGAACCGCACTCGCTATAGCAAGATGTCAGCTGTGCCCCCCGGCTATGTGACTTCGCCGGTGCGCACGCAGGACGGCAGCCTGTGGTACAGCGTTTTGCAAAAAGGTGTCTGCCGTCTGCAGCAGGGAATCCAGACCTGCTTCGGAGCAGCGGATGGACTGACGGATGAAGTCGTCTGGGCGCTCGCTCCTGGGACTGGCAATGATCTATGGGCCGGCGCGAAGACCGGAGCCTTCCACTGGGATGGCGTGCGCTGGAGCAGGCAAGCGGGAGTGCATGCCCCGGTGCATGCGATTGCGCTAGCACGTGACGGAGGCATCTTCCTTGGCACCTCCAGCGGCATCCTGTATCAGCGCGGTGAAAAGACCTGGGCGATCCGACAGCAGGACGACAGCGATGACAACCCGCCACTCCATGGAATCGTTCTTGCATTGCAGGAAGATAGTCAGGGAAATCTGTGGGCCGCCACCGCGCAGGGTATCTGCCGCGTTGCGGCTGCGCAGCTGCGGGAACTAATCAGCGGGCATCGCGCCAGAGTTGCGCCGGAACTGTTTAGTGAGGAGGACGGGCTCCGAAGCGGGCAGGTGCTTCCCATCGCGCAGGTGCTCAGCACGCGCGGCCGCGACGGACGGATCTGGTTTGCCACCGGCGCCGGCCCAGCAGTCGTCAATGATCGCGAACCCGCTCCCATGGTTGCGAAGGCGGTCATCGACGAGCTGACCGTTGATGAACAGCGGCTGCCGATCCAGTCGACTACGGTCGAGCCAGGCCGACACCGGCTGTTGTTTTCCTTCACGGCTCCCAGCTTTGTGGCCGCGGACCGGATGCGCTTTCGGTATCGCCTCATCGGCTGGGATAGCGGGTGGATAGAGGGTGGCACCTTGCGTGAAGTCGCCTACATGGGTCTGCCGCCCGGTACCTATACCTTCCAGGTGCAGGCGATCGGTCGCACGGGGGAGGGAGGGCCCGTGTCAGACGGCATAGCAATCCGGCTGCGCCCGTTCTTCTGGCAGACTCGCAGTTTTTATCTGCTGATGATCGTGCTGGTCGCCGCGGTGGTGGCCGCCATCACGCGGCAGCGTACCCTGCAAAGGACAGAACGACTGAATCTGAGATTCCAGGAGCGGTCGGCGGAGCGGGAGCGCATCGCGGCGCAGATCCATGACACCTTCGTGCAGGACCTGACCGGCACCGCATTGCAATTGGAACTGGTCGGGTTACAGTACGAGGAAGACCCCATACAGGCGCAGGCGTCCCTGCGGCTGCTGACCCACCGCATCGGAGAGATGATCGCCCGCAGCCGCGATATCGTGTCAAACCTGCATGCGATGGCGGGGCCGGGCGAGACGCTACTTGACCTGCTGCGCGCAATCGAAGGAGAGTTTCGCCTGGGGCCGTTGCCTCGCTACGACTTGATGGCGGAAGGGCAGCCACCGGAGCTTCACCCCTTCCTGCGGGATGAACTCTACCGCATCTGCCGGGAGGCCGTAGCAAATGCGTTTCGCCATGCGAATGCAAGGCTGGTGAGGGTCCGGTTGCGCTCCGAGCCGGCCGCGCTCTCTGTCAGTGTGTGCGACGATGGCGCAGGCATGACGGAGGGCATACGCCTCCAGGGCCGCCCGGGACACTTTGGCCTGTCCGGGATGCAGGCACACGCTCAACGGATTGGCGCCCGTCTGCGAGTGGAGAGCGCCGTCGGGTGTGGAACGTGCGTTGTCGTCGAGGTGCCCACGCATAAGTTGCGCACCCGCTTGCTGCGTGCAGGCTCATGGAAGCAGAGGTTTATAACCAGGGCGCAGGCGATTGCGACGCTGGAGCGGGAAGAGACACATGACTGAGACGCGAACGACAGATCCGGGATCAGATGCACTGAAGGTGCTGATTGTCGACGATCACCCCATGGTGCGCGAGGGATTGGCGGGCATCTTTGCCCGGCACAACATCAAGGTCACCGGGCTGGCTGCAAACGGGCAGCAGGCGATGGAGATGTTTCAGGCCGACCGGCCGGATGTCGTCCTGATGGACCTGCGTCTGCCCGACCGCAGCGGCATCGATGTGCTGCGCGCGTTGATCGCCATCGATCCGAAGGCTTGTGTCGTTCTGTTGACTTCCGCACAAGGCGAAGCCTCCATCTACGAGGCTATCCAGGCGGGTGCTTGCGGGTATCTGCTGAAGGGTATCGACGGGAGCGCGCTTGCCGAGCAGCTGCGCCGCGTCGCAGCCGGAGGCCGTGCCGTCTCCGCGGATGTGAGTGAACGACTGATCAGTTACATGAGCTCACGGAAGCTGAGCGATCGTGAGATCGAAGTGCTGACGCTCATCTCCAAGGGCAAGAGCAACAAAGAGGCGGGTCAGCTCCTGTTTGTTACGGAAGACACGGTGAAGATGCACGTGAAGAGCATTCTGCAGAAGCTGCGAGCTACCGATCGCACGCAGGCAGTCGTCATTGCGCTGCAGCTTGGGTTGCTCACGCTTTGAACAAGGCTGGCTTTGTCAGCTGATGTCTCGCGCGATCTTGCTTACTCGAAAGAGTAATCTCAACTCTACTCTTTGTATATGGGGCCGATTCGCGGGCTGCTTTGGTAGGCTCAGCCATCCTCACGATGTGAACTGCGCGTTCACAGGCGGCCGTCTTCGCCGAGACTAGCGGGTTGGCAAACTCCCGACTGCAGCCCTCCCCCGGAAGACAGAGACCAGTTGCTGGAGCGGGTCGCTGCTGTCTATGGCATTCGCTGACGGCCGCCAGGTGAGGACTGTTTCACTTTCTGGGAGGACATACATGATGGAGGCTGGTTGGTTTCAACGCACTCTTGCCTGCTGGTTGCGACGACCGGGGTAGGCGCCTGTTCTGTCCTGGCGCAGAGCACACCGCAGATCACGCAGCCTGTGGACCCTTCCGTCCGCCATGTCTTCAAGAACAGTGTCCCTGCACCGGTGCACGGCTCAATCGAGCGCGGTCGCGCTGCCGGATCGATGCAGATGCGTGACGTATTGCTACGCGTGAAGCCGACGGCGGCCCAACAGGCGGCGCTCGCGGCCTATCTGGAGGACGTCGAGAACGCAGACTCGCCCAACTACCATCACTGGCTGACTCCGGCAGAGTTTGCCTCGCGCTTCAGCGCCAGCGATGCAGATCTGCGCAAGGTCAAGGACTGGCTCATCTCGAATGGTCTAGAGGTCGGAGAGGTTGCAGAGGGAAAGCGGTGGATTCGCTTCTCCGGAACTGCAGCACAGGTGGAACACGCCTTTGGAACTGAGATCCACAATTACACCCAGAGCGGCAAAAACCACTTCGCAAACGCAACACCTCTCTCCGTCCCGGACGCGCTGGCAGGGGTGACCTCCGGTCCGGTCAGTCTCAACAGCTTCGAGAAGCCGGCTCAGCACTCCCGTCTCCGGAGCGTTGTGCGGGATGAGACAGGCAAGCTGGCAAGCGTGCCTGCAGCAGATCCCACTCCCCAGGGAACACAGTGGTATGCCCGACCGACAGCCGCCTGGCTGCGTCACCGGACTTCACCAGCCCGGGTTCTCCTGAGCGGGTATTTCTCGCTCCGGGAGACTTCGCGACGATCTACAACACCTCTCCGCTGTTGAAGGGAGGCAATGACGGCAAAGGAGTCGATATCGCAATCGTGGGCAGATCCGATATCAGCCTCTCCGACGTGGAGTCCTTCCGCACCATCTTCCACCTGCCCTTTAACGATCCAACCGTGATTTATGCCACGACGGATCCTGGCGTGATCCCCGGCGATGACGAGGAGGCGATCCTCGATGTGGAGTGGTCGGGAGCGGTCGGTGGGCACCTGTCCACATTCATCCCGTGGAGCACGGCTGGAGTCGAGGCTGTGTATGCCACCTATAACGGCGATGCAACCTTCACCGGGAGCAGCAGCCGGGTCATTAGTATCCGGGTGGCGAAGGCGAAGCCAGCCCTGGCGTTAACTGCGAGGTCCGCCCAGGTCAAGGCGGGGTCGCAAACCAGCATCACTGCCGTGCTCAGCAGTGCGTTAGCTAACTGCAGCGCCGACGGGAACGGTCCAGTTCTACGTCAGCGTCAACGGCTCGGCTGCAACCCCGCTGGGACCGCCGCAAGCGGTGAACTATGGCAACGGCGGAGTGATTCTGGCTACGATCGCTCCGACGTTAGCGCAGGGAGCGAACACCATCACCGCGGTCTACTCAGGGGACGCGAATTGGAACGTAGCCTCTGCGAAGCCGGCGCGGTCCAGGTAGTTCCCCGAGCGAACGAAAGTGGATTGTGCGGCGCAGGCATGGAGGACGATTGCTCGCTCCTCCTGCCTGCGCTGTCGTAGCTCAGGCACAACCTATCCACCTCGCTGTCCTGATCACGGGTGCTCTCTGCACCTCGCCGCGTCTGCTAGTCTTCGTGGCGAGGTTATCCATGAGCTTCGACGTTGACGGCCTGCGAGCCTTCGTCGTGCTGGCAGAAGAGCTCCACTTCGGTCGCGCCGCTCGCCGTGTGCACCTCTCGCAGCCCGCGCTTACCAAGCAGATCCAGCGGTTGGAAGCGAACTTCGGCGGACGCCTGTTCGATCGGACTACGGGCCACGTGCAATTGACTCCTGCCGGCCACGCCCTGCGGGAGCGATCAAACACGCTTCTGATGGAAGTGGCGGCGCTTGAGGTCTTCGCCCGCGAGGCTGTGCAAGGCAGCCTGGTGCGCCTCCGGATCGGCTTCGGCATCGCCACTCTCGGCGATCTGCTGCCGAAGGCGGTCATCTCCTTTCGGAAGACGCATCCGAACACCTCCCTCGAGATGCAGGACATGGGCAGCCGGGCACAGGTGCAAGGTGTGCTGGACGGAAGCCTGGACCTCGGCTTTGTCCGCATGCCCGTCTCCAACCCCCACCTGGAGAGCCGAGTGGTGCTGCGCGAAGAGATGCTGATTGCGCTGCCAGCGACTCGATTCCGGCGGCAGGTCGAACTCGCTGAGCTGGCTGGCGCCCCGTTTGTCCTGATTGCACGATCTACGTCAGAGACCTTCCAGGATCACGCGCTCAGTCTCTGTCTGGCAGCCGGGTTCGCCGCGAACGTGGTTCAAGAGGCCAAAGAG
>CAXUMX010000089.1:0-11066 GCA_964252395.1 uncultured Acidobacteriaceae bacterium
GGGGGCGAACTTCCTGGGGGGCGGGGTCGGATCCGCAGTGCAGGTTCCGCGCCGCGCGCGCGAGGCCGCGCCGGCGATGGAGCTGGAGGCTGAGATGGAGGCCGGCTTCACCCGCGACGAGACCACGGAGGCGATGGCGGCGCGGGAGGAGCGCGCCGTCCGCTTCCGCCCCGTCACGATAGTGAACGCGAGCGAGCCGAAGCGGCTGAACCTGCGCATCGAGGTGCCGGTGGAAGACATGGCCAAGCTGGGCCTACAAGAAGAGCTGCCCAGCGGCGCGGCATCGCAAGGGCCGAAGCGCACGTCTATCTGGAGCGCCATCCATCCGCGACTGCTTGAAATCGTGCGCGAGCGCACCTCCACGCTCATCTTCGTGAACAGCCGCCGAGTGGCCGAGCGGCTCGCCGGGGCTATCAACGAACTGGCGGCCGCAGAGGCGGCAGCCGCGGGGCTGCCGGCGGAGACGGTCGCGCGCGCCCACCACGGATCTTTGGCTGCATCGCAGCGCTCGGAGATTGAAGAGCTGCTGAAGGCGGGCAAGATCCGAGCGCTGGTCTGCACCTCTTCCCTGGAGTTGGGCATCGACATGGGTGCGGTCGATCTGGTCATCCAGATCGAGGCGCCTCCTTCCGTTGCCAGCGGTATGCAGCGCATCGGCCGCGCTGGCCATCAGGTAGGCGCAGCCAGTGAAGGCGTGATCTTCCCCAAGTACCGCGCGGATCTGGTCGCGTGCGCGGCAGTGACCAAGGCCATGCACGAGGGGCAGGTGGAGTCGACGCGCTATCTGCGCAATCCGCTGGATGTACTGGCGCAGCAGATGGTCGCGACGGTAGCGCAGCCACCGCGGGTGACGCGAACACCCCGCTCGCGTAAGGAGCCGCCGGTACCCGCCGAGATCACGGTGGAAGATCTGTTCACCATCGTGCGCAGTGCTGCTCCTTTTGCCGAGTTGAGCCGCGCTGCCTTTGAAGGCGTGCTGGATCTGCTGGCCGGCCGGTATCCCTCGGACGAGTTCGGCGATCTCCGGCCACGCATCACATGGGACCGCGTCAGCAACCTGCTCACGCCGCGCGACGGCTCGAAGATGCTCGCCATCCTGAACGGCGGCACCATCCCGGATCGCGGACTGTACGGCGTCTTCCTCTCTGGCACGGAGGCGCGCCCGGTGCGCGTGGGCGAGCTGGATGAAGAGATGATCTTCGAGAGCCGCACTGGCGACACCTTCATCCTGGGCGCCACCACCTGGCGCATCGATGAAATCACGCATGATCGCGTGCTGGTTTCGCCCGCGCCCGGTGAGCCGGGCAAGATGCCGTTCTGGCACGGCGACGCAGCCGGCCGGCCGCTAGAGTTCGGACGTCGCATCGGCGCGCTGGTGCGCGAGCTGCGCGAGATGCCGCACAATGCCGCGTTAGCCCGGCTGACGCGCGAGCACGACCTGGACCCGCTTGCCGGCGAGAACCTGCTGCGCTACCTGGCCGATCAGGAGCTGGCGACCACGGCAGTGCCGGATGACCGCACCATCGTGATTGAGCGCGTACGCGATGAACTGGGGGACTGGCGGGTCTGCGTATTGACCCCCTTCGGTAGCCGCGTGCATGCGCCGTGGGCTATGGCCATCAGCGCGCGACTGCGCGCGGCAGGTGGTCCGGACGTGGAGACGATGTGGGCAGACGATGGCTTCGTGCTGCGCTTTCCGGAAACTGACGCGGCGCCGGATGCGGACACGATCCTGCTCGATCCGGCGGAGGCCTCCGACCTTGTCTTGCGTCAGCTCGGCTCAACGGCCTTGTTTGCCGCCAAATTCCGGGAGAGCGCTGCCCGCGCTCTCCTGTTGCCACGGCGTCGCGCAACCGGCCGCGCACCACTGTGGGCGCAACGCAAGCGTGCCTACGATCTGCTGACGGTGGCGGCGCGTTACCCCGCCTTTCCCATGCTGCTGGAGGCGTACCGCGAGTGCGTGCGTGACGTCTTCGACATGCCTGCATTTCTTGAAGTGCTGCGCTCCGTGGTGGCTCGCACCACGCGCGTGCATGTTGCGGACTCGAAGACGCCATCGCCATTCGCGGCCTCACTGCTGTTCAGCTACGTAGCGAACTACATCTACGACGGCGACGCCCCACTGGCGGAGCGTCGCGCGCAGGCGCTCTCCATTGACCAGGAGCAGCTGCGAGAGCTGCTGGGCGATGCGGATCTGCGAGAGCTGCTGGACGCGGATGCCATCGCGGAGGTGGAAGACCAGCTGCAGGCGCTGCTCGACAATCTGAAGGCGCGCGGCGCGGATGGCATCCACGATTTGTTGCTGCGACTGGGCGATCTGAACCGAGCCGAGCTGCTGCGCCGCCTTGCTGCTCCGGACGTAGCCATCCACACCGAGCGGCTGCTTCGGGCCAAGCGCTTGCTGGAGATCAAGGTAGCCGGCGAGAAGCGTCTGATCGCCGTCGAGGATGCTGCGCGCTATCGCGACGCATTGGGCGTGCCGCTGCCGCCTGGGCTACCCGGCGCCTTGTTGACGCCGGTGGCGCAGCCGGTGCTGGAGCTGGTACGGCGGTACGGGCGCACGCATGGGCCGTTTACCTGCGGCGAGGTGGCCAAGCGCTTTGGACTCGATGGCGCGGTAGTTGAGTCCGCGCTGCGCACGCTGCTGCTCGAGGGACGGGTCGTCGAGGGCGGCTTCCGTCCCGGTGGCGTCCATCGTGAGTGGTGCGACGCGGAGGTGCTGCGGCTGATCCGCAGAAAGTCACTGGCACGGTTGCGAAAAGAGATCGAACCGGTAGAGCAGCAGATGCTGGCCCGCTTGAACACCCACTGGCAGGGCGTGCTGCAGCGCAGACGCGGCCTGGATTCACTGCTGGACACCATCGAGAACCTGCAGGGTGCCCCGCTACCGGCGTCGCTGGTTGAGACCAGCATCCTGCCCGCGCGGCTGACGAACTACGCTCCCGGACAACTGGACACCCTGATTGCCGCGGGTGAGGTGGTGGGGGTCGGGCGCGACCCGCTGGGCGAGCACGACGGGCGCATCGCCCTCTATCTTGCAGACCGTTTGCGCACACTGCTGCCGCCGGTGCGGCAGAACGCATTGGCAGCGGTTGAGCCCACGGCGAAGGAGCAGGCTGTCCTGGAGCAGCTTGCCCGCGGTGGCGCGATGTTCTTCGCGCAGCTGCACGAGGCCGTGGGTGGAGGCTACCCGGGTGAGACGCTGGATGCGCTGTGGACGCTCGTATGGCGCGGCGTCGTCACCAACGACACCTTCCATGCACTGCGCGCGTATACAGCGCGCCCGGCCGGCCGGCAGCCGAAGCGCGCCCACTCCGGCGGGGCGCAGGCGGCGTCTTTCCGCTCGCGCAGGACTACACCTCCCAGTGCGCAGGGGCGCTGGACACTGGTGCCCCCGGCGGACCCCGCAGACGCCGCAGCGGCCACCAACTGGAGCCACGCCGTCGCCAATCAACTGCTGACGCGCTATGGCGTGCTGACGCGTGAGAGCGTCGCGCAGGAGAACCTGCCTGGAGGCTTCAGCGCGGTCTACGATGTGCTGAAGGTAATGGAGGAGAGCGGCCGTGTGCGCCGCGGCTACTTCGTGGCCGGACTGGGTGCGACCCAGTTTGCCCTGCCAGCAGCCGTGGATCTGTTGCGCTCCCTGCGCCAGCAGATGCAGATGGAAAAGCCGGAGATGGTGATGCTGGCAGCGACCGACCCCGCGAATCCCTACGGGGCCACCCTCCGCTGGCCGGGCGCGGCAGAGGCGCAGCCTGCGGAGGACGCGCCAAATTCCTCGAGCCAGGTGCTGGCGAGCCAAACGCCGGAGAATCAGCCGCGCTCGCTGACCCGCAGTGTCGGAGCCAGCGTAGTGCTGCGCAATGGTGAACTGCTCGCCTATCTGCGCCGCGGGAATCCGCATCTGCAGGTCTTTCTGCCGGCCGAAGAGCCGGAGCGTTCGCAGGCGGCACGGGATCTGTCACAGTTCCTGGTGCAGAACGCGGAGGAGGAGATGCGGCAGCGCGAACTGGACCGCAGCGCCGGCCTGCTGATCGCGCAGGTGAATGGCCAGCCCGTAGGGCAGCACTTCCTGGCCCGGTTTCTGCAGGACGCCGGGTTCCAGGCCGCGCCCATGGGCTTCAACGTACGCCGCGCGCTGCTGCCGGCCTGGGCGAGAGAGACCCCGGAGATCGCGGCACCGGAGACCACTCCTTCGCAGGAGGTGCAATAGGTGCCGGAGGGAGATACGATCTTTCGCTCTGCCCGGGCGCTCTCGAAAGCGCTGGAGGGCAGGCAGGTGAAGCGCTTCGAGACGGTGCTTGCGCCGCTGGCCAGCGTAGACGACAACACGCCGGTGGCGGGCCGGACAGTGGAGAAGGTGGAGTCGCGCGGTAAGTGGCTGCTGGTGCACTTTTCCGGTGACCTGATTCTGGTCACCCACATGCTGATGTCCGGCTCCTGGCACATCTACCGCACCGGAGAACGCTGGCGGCGCGGTCGCCGTGAAATGCGTGCGGTGATCGCGACGGCGGAGTTCGAAGCAGTTGCGTTCAACGTGCCGGTGGCGAAGTTCTACACCGAGCGCACGCTGGCGCGCAGCAGCGCGGTGCCTGCGCTGGGACCGGATCTGCTGGGGCAGAGCTTCGACGCGGAGGACGCAGCCGCGCGGCTGCTGGCACGGGGCGACGAAGAGATCGCGAATGTGCTGCTGAACCAGCGCGTGATGGCCGGCATCGGAAACGTCTTCAAGAGCGAGATCTGTTTCGCCTGCGGTGTCCATCCATTCCGCCTTGTGCGATCGCTGACGCGAGTGGAGGTAGATTGCATTCTGGAGCGGTCTCGCCGCTTCCTTGAGGCGAATGTTCGGGATGGAGTAGAAGACGGCATCGTGACCTACACCGGAGCGCGGCGCACCACGGGAGCTGCAGATCCCGGCGCGCGTCTGTGGGTCTATGGGCGGCGCGGCAAGGAATGCCGCCGCTGCGGGACTACGATCCTGATGCGCAAGCAGGGCCCGGGTGCGCGATCCACCTACTGGTGTCCGCAGTGCCAGCCAGAGTCGGCCGAAATGCAGAAGGTGGAAGGCTGGTCGGGAGAGATCCGCCGCGGACGCGTGGGCTGCAGCTAGTCGGGAACCAAGCGCGCCGGGGTGGGCGAAGCTTCGAGCGCGATTCCATGCAGACGTAGGGCGGTCTGCAGATCCGCATCGTCCGGCTGGATCCCCACCGGAGCAGCCGGGGTCAGCATGAACGGCTCAAACAACGCCCAGTTCTGGATTGAGTGGCCGTAGCGCGAGCGGTAGTACACGCCATCGAAGCCCTCCCGGTAGACCACCAGAGAGGCCTGCTGGGTAAGCTGGCGGGGTGATCTTCGCTCGAGTGTCGACGCGTCGATGTCTGCTATCCCGAACGCCAGCGCAGCAGCAGCCAACTCTCTGCGTAGATGGGCGATCCATCCCGCGGCGTAGATGTCTGCATACCGGCCCTCTGCCTGGGCGCTGCTGATCATGCGTCCCTGCAACCAGCTGCGGGGCAGGGTGGCCAACGGCGTAAAGTCGTCGGGACCTTCGATTGCGTCAAGCTCGGCCAGCAGTGTCAGGTCCGGCCGAAATCGCCCAAGTGTCTCGAGGAAGCAGCCCAGGCGCTGACTTGAGCCGTAGACCACGCGATAGTAGGCCTGCGGATCGTCAAAGCGATTGCCGAAGGTGCCGTCGCTGTGGGCACGAGCCCAGTCCGGAGCGCTCCAGGGATTGGGAGCCCGCCCGATGCGGTAGATAGGAGCGCGGGGGAGTTCGACCTCCAGCACAGGTCAGCCTCCGGCGATAAAGGCGCGGGCTGCGCGCAGGATCTCTGGGGCGACCAGGTGCAGATCGCCTTCGCGGATCAGCCGCAGCGGTACGCGGTCGCCCAGCTCCGGATTTACGCCGGTGAACCAGGCCTGGACGACGGCAGGAGCGTCCTGGGCATGCAAGGTGCGGGCTACCTGGAAGGCGAAGCGGAGGCGCGGCTCGGCGTCTCCGTAGAGTTCACCGCCTGCAATCCAGCGGTCGACCGCGCGAACGTCCTTCACATTGCCGATGTAGGCAGTCAGCTTTCTGCCCAGGATCGCGACCAACTCCTGCACGATGGCCGGCATGGGCAGCCGAAGCGACTCCCGGTGCGGCGCCAGATCCGGGCGAGGCATCGTGATGGCAGCCATAACGTCCTCCTGACTGAAGCAAGTATGCCACCGGAGGAGACGAATAGCAAGCAAATCCCACCCGAATCCCTTAGACTAGCAGGCTACTGCGGGCTCTGTTGGTCCTTCTGCTTGTCCTTGCCGCCGCCAAAAAGGCGCCCGAAGAAGCCACGCTTCTTGGGCTTGTCCTGCTCCTGGGGCGGATTATTGGCCGCGTTCTGCGGGGCTCCGGGCTGCTGTTGCACCACCGGACCGGCGATGGCCGGAGTGCTCGGCGGCGGCAGATTCTGCGGCTTGTCTCCACCCAGCCCGAAGATCTTCTGGAAGAAGTTGCGCTTCTCGTCAACGGGATGGGAGCAGGTGTTAGTGGGTGCTGTGCCGTCCAGGAAGGCAGCGTAGTAGTCCTGGGGGCAGGTGGCGTCTGCCAGCAGGTTAGTGCTCTTGTCCAGCTTCACCAGGCTGACGCCCTGCGGGACGGAGAAGTCGCGCGTATCGGAGTACTGCGGCAGGTTGATGGCCCGCTTCATGAACTCCGCCCAGATGGGCGCCGCGGCCTGCGCACCCTCGAGCTTGATGTCGGAATAGTCGTCGTTGCCGACCCAGATGACGCAGATCAGGTTCGAGGTGTACCCGGCGTACCAGGCGTCGCGTGAGGTGCCGGTCTTGGCTGCGGCCGGGGCCAGGAAGCCGCGGGCGCGCACGCCCGCCGCAGTGCCGGCGTTCATCACGTTCTGCAGCATGTTCGTGGTCAGGTAGGCCACCCGCGGATCGAGAATGGGCTTTGTGTCCGGCTGGTGATCGCTCAGAGGATCTCCGTTAGCCGCACGGACCGAGGCGATCTCCCAAGGCACGATGCGCGTGCCGCTATTTGCAAAGGTGGTGTAGGCGCCGGCCATATCGACCGGAGTAGCGTCGTACGCCCCCAGTGCTACCGCGGGCGTCCCCTGTGCGGAGTGAATGCCGGCATCGCGCGCCAGCGACGCCACGTTGCCGTAGCCGACCATCTGCGCCAGCTCGACAGTCGCATTGTTGAGTGAATACTGCAGGGCGTAGCGGGCTGTCACCTCACCCAGTCCATGGTGGCCGTAGTTTCGCGGCGCGTAGCCACCTTCGAAAGTGGTGGGGTCGTTGTTCAGCAGCGTCACCTGCGTGAATACACCGGTGTGCAGGCCAGGATCTGGCGGAGGCGGCGTAACGCCGTCCTGGCCGCCTGTGCTGCCGGTCTCAACCGCGGTATCCACGGCTGCTGCGGGCGTGGTCAACTGCGTACCGGCCAGCGACGAGTTGAACGCCGCCGCGTAGACGAATGGTTTGAAGATCGATCCGGTAGGCCGATGCGCAACCGCGTGGTTCAGCTGCGAGGTGCCATAGTTGCGCCCGCCTACCAGTGCGAGCACCTGGCCGGTGTGCGGGTTCAGCGCGACCAGCGCCACCTGCGGGCTGGCAATGGCATCCGGGTTCTTGGACTTGGCACGGCGCTTTTCGACCAGCGCATCTACCGTCTTCATGCCCTCTGCCACCGCGTCATTCGCGGCTGCCTGCAGCTCCGGATCGAGCGAGCTGTAGACCCGCAGCCCCTGCGAGCTGTACTGCGCCTCGCCGTAGCTGCGCACCAGCTGCTCATGCACGATGTCCACGAAGTACGGAGCCAGTCCACCGTCCACGGTGCCGGGGGCAAGCCGCAGCGGCTCCTGCTTGGCCGCATCGGCCTGCGCGGGTGTCAGCGCACCGGTCTCTTCCATTGCCCCTAGCACGACGTTGCGGCGAGCAATCGCGCGCTTGGCCCGGCGATAGGGATTGAGCGCACTGGGCTGCTGGATCATCCCCGCCAGCAGTGCGCACTCGGCGACGTCCAACTGCCGGACGTCCTTCCCGAAGTATGCCTGCGCCGCCTCGCCAAAGCCGTAGATGCCGAAGGAGCCTTGCTGCCCCAGCGGGATCTGGTTCGCGTACATCTCGAAGATCTGCTGCTTGGTAAAGCGATGCTCCAGCTGGAAGGTGATGGCAATCTCGATCAGCTTGCGCTTCAGGTGCCGCTCCGGAGACAGGAAGATGCCGCGGGAGAGTTGCATGGTGAGCGTGGACGCGCCACCGCGATAGCGGCGATCGCCGACCAGGTCGTGATAGGCCCAGCCGATGAGTGAGTAGTAGTCCACGCCGCCGTGGGAGAAGAAGCGGCGGTCTTCGATTGAGGTGACTGCCTGCACCAGCGCCGGCGGCAGTTCGTTGTAGGTGATCAGGCGGCGCTTCACCCGATTCGCGCCCTCGGACAGGCTGGTGATCAGCTGCGGCTCCAGCTCATAGGCCGAGAGCTGCTGCCCGTCGTCGCCGGTAACTCCAGTGACCACGCCATCGCGCGTAGCGATCGTGGCGCCTTCCTGCGAGTGATACGACTCCGGCCCGGGATGGATCGAGATGCTCTCGCCTCGCACGACATAAGTGCCCAGACGCGACGCACTGGCCGCGTTGGAGTCGGTATAGCCCGCCGTTCGCAGACTCAGCGCAATGGAGCGGGCGCTCAGCTTCTGGCCGGTGCGGACCTCGCGCGGCGCCGCATAGATGCGTGGCGTCTGGTTGAACAGCGGCCTGGCCAGTCGCTCATCCACCACCTGCTTGTACTTGGCCGAGTAATAGCTGAAGGTGATTCCCAGCAGCAGCAACACGGAGGTAATCACGATGGCGACAACGGCCAGCACGGTCTGCCAGAGGGGGCGTGCGCCGGTGCGGGGGCGGGCGATCTTGAGGGTCAGGGCCACGGTGCTGGTTGACTTCCTTGGCGGCACAGGCTGCGGCAGACCGGGAACCCCGGCGCCTTCAGAAGCTGCGACACTCTTTCACCGACTTGGACGCGGGGGAGGCCGGGTACGGGAGAGTGATCGCAGCGGAAAAGAGTACGAAACCGCTTAGCACCATGATACCTGCCCAGCTACCCGCCCGGCGTGTCGCATGGCACCGGGCAGGAGCGTGTGAGCCGCGCCAGTTACCTCTGTAGAGCCGACTCGGCGATGGCGGAGCGCACAGCCGCAGCGACCTCGGCCACAGGAACGTCCCGGCTGGCGCTGCGGTCTGCAGCGGTAGCCCGGCTGATCAACTCCACCTGGCCCTCCGACACTTTCTTCCCGACGTTGATGCGATACGGGATCCCGATCAGGTCGGCGTCCTTGAACTTGACCCCGGCACGCTCGTCGCGGTCATCGAGGAGCACGTCCAAGCCGGCCGCTTCCAGCTCTCCCGCCACCTGCTGCCCTGCCGCCATCAACGCGGCTTCCCCGATGTTGGTGATTGTGACGACTACCTGGAAGGGCGCGATCGAGGCCGGCAGCCAGAACCCATTCGCGTCATTCGACTGTTCGATGGCTGAGGTCAGGATGCGCTCGATGCCGATGCCGTAGGAGCCCATAATCGGCGCGACCTCCTTGCCATTGGGGTCGAGCACACGGGCCCCCATCGCATCCGAGTAGCGATAGCCGAGCTTGAAGATGTGGCCGATCTCAACTGCCTTCGCCACCTTCAGTGGAGCTCCGCACCGGGGGCATCCCTCCCCCTCCGCAGCAGTGCGCACGTCCGTGATGACACTCGGAGTGAAGTCGCGGCCGAGAGTCACGTTGCGCAGGTGATAGCCGGTACTGTTCGCGCCTGCGACCAGATTGCTCCGGCCGCGCAAGGCTTCGTCCAGAATGACGACGGTGGCGGCCGCGTTCTTGCCACCGTCGTTGTCTACGTTCGACAGGCCGACCGGGCCGAGGAAGCCAGCCGGCGCGCCGAACACACGCTCGATCTCCTCCGGCGTCATGGGGCGCAGGTCGCCGTACCCGGTCCCGGCCAGCTTGGCTTCGTTCAGGCTATGGTCCCCGCGCAGCAGCACAACCAGCGGCGTCTCCTGCTTGGCCCCCGCGCGTCGGCCCATATAAGCCATGGTCTTGATCTGGTGCACGGGCGCCAGCTTCAGGAACGCGCCTACCTCGTCGATGGTCCGCTGGTCGGGAGTGGCCACCAACTCGGGGCTTACGTCGCCCGTTGGCGGCAGGTTCTCAACGGGTGCGAGCTTCGAGGTGGCCTTCTCGATATTCGCGGCGTAGTCGCATTTGGGGCAGGAGGCGATCAGGTCCTCGCCTGCATCGGTGTAGACCATGAACTCCTGCGACTGCGACCCACCCATCGCTCCGGAGTCGGCCTCCACCGCCACGAAGGACAGCCCGCAGCGTCGGAAGATGGCGCGGTAAGTCTGGTCGTGTTTGCGGTAGCTCTCATCCAGTCCTGCGTCGTCGATGTCGAAGGAGTAGGCGTCCTTCATGGTGAACTGGCGCACGCGCAACAGGCCCGATTTGGGACGCGGCTCGTCGCGAAACTTGGTCTGGATCTGATACCAGATCTGCGGCAGATGCTTGTAGCTGCGCAGCTCGTTGCGTGCGATACCGGTCATGATCTCTTCATGCGTCATGCCCAGGCACAGGTCTGCGCCTTTGCGATCCTTCAGCCGGAAGAGGTTGTCGCCGAAGATAGTCCAGCGGCCGCTCTCCTCCAGAATGTCGCGCGGCAGCAGAGCGGGAAGGAAGAACTCCTGGCCGATGCGGTCCATCTCCTCGCGCACGATCGCGATGATCTTGTTGAGCGAGCGCTGCCCCAGGAACAGATAAGAGTAGAGCCCGGCGCCAAGCTGCCGGACGTAGCCGGAGCGGAGCAGGAGTTTGTGACTGGCGACTTCGGCGTCAGAGGGCGCTTCACGAAGCGTAGGGATGAACGACTGGGACCAACGGTGCATGCGGGTAGGCTCTCGATCTTCTTTCTGTACGAGGTGTTTTGCGGTGGATCACCAGTTTAGCGGAGCCGCTGGGGCGGCCCGCGACGGTTAGGACGCGCGTCCGCCCGTGCGGGCCTTTACCCAAAACACCAACTCCGCGCCCAGG
>CAXUMX010000090.1:0-5949 GCA_964252395.1 uncultured Acidobacteriaceae bacterium
CTGGAAGACGCGCTCCTGGTATCTGCTGCCCATTGAAGAGCGGCAGCGGCTGATGAACGAACACATCCGGGTCGGACACCTGTATCCCAGGGTCAAGCTGAACACGACTTACTCCTTCGGGATCGATGATCAGGAGTTCGTGGTGGCGTTCGAGAGCAACTACCCTGAGGACTTTCTGGATTTGGTGCAGCAGCTGCGGGAGACCGAGATCAGCGCGTACACGCTTAAGGACACGCCAATTTACAGTTGCATCCGGCTCACCCCGGAGGCAATGCTGGACCGCCTCGGCTGAGCGCAAATGCCCGCAGCGACCAAGCAGACAGCAACGAAGCGGCCGCTGCAGAGGGCAGCAAAGAAGGCTGTGCGGGGCAAGGTGCCGGCAAACGACGCAGTCGTTAAGAAGCCGGTTCAGAAGAAGCCGCGCAAGCCGCAGGTGAAGACTGCGCCGGAGCGCGTGGCGGCAATCCTTGCCGGGTTGCGCGCTGCGTACCCGGGAGCAACCTGTGCCCTGCTCCACTCCAGCCCCTGGGAACTGCTGGTTGCAACCATACTCTCCGCTCAGTGCACCGACGCACGCGTGAATATGGTCACGCCGGAGCTGTTCCGCCGCTTTCCCACTCCGAAGGACATGGCAACCGCATCACTCTCCGACCTCGAAGAGCTGATCCGCACCACCGGCTTCTTTCGCAATAAGGCGAAGTCCATCTCCGGCGCAGCGAAGGAAGTCGTCGCCCGCTTCGGCGGTGAGGTGCCGCGCTCCATGGAGGAGCTGCTGACTCTGCCCGGGGTTGCGCGCAAGACCGGCAATGTTGTGCTCGGCGTCGCGTACGGGATCGCAGAGGGCATCGTTGTGGACACGCATGTGCTGCGCCTCTCTCGCCGTCTGGAACTGACACTGAACACCGAGCCAAAGAAGGTCGAGCAGGACCTGGTCAAAGTGATTCCCCAGGAGCGATGGATTGACTTCAGCCATGAGCTGATCCTGCACGGACGCGCCGTCTGCGTGGCACGCAAGCCGCGCTGCCTGGACTGCTCGATCGAGTCACAATGCGACTCGAGCGAGAAGACCTGGTCCAGTCACTAAGCCGAAAGCAGCCGCACCGTTGCAGCGACCACGCCATCAAGCGTGGCGGAGTCCGCCTCTGCTGTGACTGACAGCCCGGCCTCGCGCAACGCCGCGGACGTGACCGGTCCGATGGAGATGCAGGCTACTTCAGCAGGCAGCGCGAGCTTGGCACTCCGCAAGACATCCAGCAGATTCGTGACCGAGGACCCGCTGGTGAATACCACTGCATCGGCTGACTGCGTGCTAGCGAAGATTGTGCGGGCTCGCTCAGCAGCATCCGCCGGCACGACGGTGCGGTACGCATCGGCGATGGTCACCTCCGCTCCAGCCGCGCGCAGCGTCACTGGAACCACATCCCGCGAGACCGCGGCACGCACCAACAACACTCGCTTGCCGCTCACCTGCGGAGCAAGCGCGTCAGCCAGCGCCTCACCCACAAAGCGCTCCGGCATCAGGTCGACCTCGAGTCCCAGGGACCGGGCTGCCTCCGCCGTCGACGGCCCGACCACCGCAGTCTTTGAGTTACGGAAGAGCTCTACGGCGAGCCCGAGTTGTTCCAGCCGCTCACCCAAGATGCGCACGCCATTGGCGCTGGTCAGGACCAGCCAATCGAAGGTGGCCGCTGTATTGAGCGCTGCATCAAGCGGCGCGAAAGATTCCGGTGGCACTGTCTCGATGGTAGGCAACAACAGCACTTCGGCGCCCTGCTGCTCCAGCTTCTCCCGCAGGCCTCCGCTCTGCCTCTGCGCCCGTGTCACGACGATGCGCCGGCCACTCAGCGGTCCAGCGCTCACGCCGGGGTGCTCTGCTGGGCCAGCAGCTGTAGTGCGCCCTGACGCAACAGCGCGTCCGCCAGCTCGAGTCCGAAGGCCGCCGCATCACCGGCTAGCACGCGGCACATGTGCTGCGCACGCAGAACGACTCTGCCGTTGGGCGAGGAGACGCAGCCGCTGATGAGGTATACGTCGCCACTGCGGTAGCAATAGACGCCGATGGGAACCTGGCACCCGCCGCCCAGAGCGGCCAGCGCAGCACGCTCCGCGGTGACGGCGAAGCGGCTCTCCGCATGCTCTAGCGTGCTCAGGACAGCTCGGGTGGCAGCGTCGGAGGCGCGGCACTCGATGGCCAGCGCGCCCTGCCCCGGAGCCGGGCACAGGACGTCTGGCGCGAAGCGCTCCCGTACCCACTCCACTCGGTTGAGGCGGTCAACTCCGGCAGCGGCCAGCACAGCCGCGTCTACCTGGCCCTCCTGCAGCTTGCGCAACCGTGTATCCACATTCCCGCGGAACTCTACGTAGTCCAGATGCGGCCATCGCGCCCGTAGCTGCGACTGTCGCCGCAGGCTGCTGGTCCCCACCCTCGCACCCCGCGGCAGATCCTCCATGCTGTTGAATCGAACGGATACGAACACATCCCGGGGATCTACGCGCTCCGTCACCGCTGCGATGACGAAGGAGGGGTCCAGCTCCGTGGGCAGATCCTTCAGACTGTGGACCGCAAGATCGATAGAGCCGTCGAGCAGCGCCTCTTCAATCTCTTTGGTAAACATACCCTTCGAACCGACACGCGCGAACGGCACGCCCTGCATTCGATCGCCAGTGGTCTGGATGGTCGAGATCGCAACCTCGTGCCCCTGCTGACGCAGCAGGCCAGCAATGTGATTCGACTGCCACAGCGCCAACTGGGAGCCGCGCGAGCCAATGCGAATCAACGTCGGCTCCCCTCCAGCGCATCGGCTGGTTCGGTCGCCGGCACAGCATCCGGAGCCTCATCCGGCAATCGAAGCGCAAACAACTGCTGGGCCGCTTCGACCAGCGAAAGATTCCCTTCACGCGCAGCCGCCTTCATCGCCTGTACCGGCTGATGCAGCACCTTGTTCATCATGCCGCGGGTCAGCGCCTCCACCGCGGCGCGCTGCTCCGCCGACAGCGTCTGAAGCTTGCCCTGCATACGCCGCAGCTCCGCCTGGCGAAGCTCCTCGAGCGTCTGCTGCAGTGACACAATAGCCGGGACAACGTGCAGCGTCTGCTGCCCGATGGCGTAGCGCTCCACCTCCGCACCGACAATCGCCTCGGCCTGGGCGGCCTCGCGGCTCCGCTCGATCATGTGCGAGGCAGCCACCGACTGCAGATCGTCGATGTCGTAGACGAAGGCTCCCTCCAGCTTGTTCACCTCGGGCGCAACGTCGCGCGGCACGGCAATATCGATGAAGAAAATGGGCCGGCTTCGGCGGCGGTGAAGAAACTGCTGCGCGTGCTCACGGCGGAAGAGCGGTTGGGCAGAACCGGTGGAGGTAATGAGGATGTCGGCCTGATCCGCCACCCCGTACAGATCTTCGAATCGTATCGGATGCCCTCCAAATGTCTGCGCGAGATTTAGGGCGCGCTCGAAGGTCCGGTTTGCAATCAGGATCGAGCCGGCTCCCTGCTGGATCAGGTGCCGCGCGGCAAGCTCGCTCATCTTGCCTGCCCCCACCAGCAGGACCGTCTTGCCCTCAAGTGAGCCGAAGATCTTCCGCGCCAGATCGACAGCGACGGAGGCGATGGACACTGCCGTCGTGCCGATCTGGGTCTCGGTGCGCACCCGCTTCGCAACGGTGAAGGTGGTCTGCAGCAGCCGCTCCAGTGAGCCCTGGACGGCGCCGACTGAGCGTGCGACGGTGTACGACGCCTTCACCTGGCCCAAGATCTGCGGTTCGCCCACCACCATTGAGTCCAGGCTGGAGGCGACGCGGAACAGATGCCGGACGGCATCGCGGTCTTCGAACTGATACAGGTGCGGACGCAGCAGGTCGCGGTCCACAGAGAAGTAGCGGCGCAGGAACTCCAGGACGTCGGGCGCACTCTCGCCATGCGCCGTCACCAGTTCCACGCGATTGCAGGTGGACACGATCATGCCCTCCTGCACGCCGGGGATACTCAGCAGCAGACGTGTGGCCTCAGCCAGCGCCTCCGGCGCAATGGCTAGCCGTTCCCGCAGCTCGATCGGCGCGCTGCGATGGTTTACGCCCAGCACACGAATGGTCATGGGACGGGGAACCTGTGCACGGAGCTGAACTGGTTAGCCGCCCACACGCTGAGCACCACCAGAAAAGCGATGCTGGACAGATAGATGGCACGACGCCCGCGTAGCCCGGTGCTGCGCCGTACGAACAGCATGAGCACGTAAAGCCCCCACATGCCGAAGGAGAGCAGCACCTTAGGATCAAGGAAGTATGCAGCGCCTACCGTCTGCTGCGCGATCAGCGAACCGGCCAGCAGACCCAGTGTCATGCAGGGGAAGCCAAGCAGCAGACTGAGGTAGGCGATGCGGTCCATGGTCTCAAGCGGAGGCAGCCAGTCCAGGAAGCCGAGACCCTCCTTGCTCTTGAGCCGGCGCTCCTGCGCCAGGTAGAGAAAGCTCGCGATCAAGCTGAACAGCAGCGCCGTGTAGGCGGCCAACAAAGCGCAGACATGCAGAATCAGCCAGCCGGAGCGCATCTCCGGCGTAGTAAATGAGCCATGATCGGCGCCCAGGGCGGGCGCCAGCAGCACGACCAGCGCCAGCGGCAACGCAAAGATGCCAAAGGCGGCTGCGCGGTAGAAGGCGTACACCAGCAGGTAGGCGAGCACTATCAGCAGCGCCAGTGTCGCCTGCACCTCCTGCCAGCCAAGAGGAACTAGGTGATGCGCGGCCACCATCAGTTCCACAACTGCAACCAGGTGAAAGAAGAAGCCGGCCACTGCCGTGGGAAGAGAGATACGCTGCCACCGGGGCTGTCCGTATAGCACAGCAGGAAAGGCCGCCGCACCCGCAAGGGCGTACAAGACAGCCGCAACTCGCAACCAGAGCAATGACATAGCGGGTGAGGGCAACCCCTAAGTATACCGGCCCAGAGGCCGCACGGCGCCGGCCGTGGCCTACTCGGGCTTGATGGAGGGAATGATCGGGGACATGGGCACCGTACGAATCCGGGCCGGCTTGGCCGCATCCAGATGCGCCTTGACCAGCCGTCCTTTGGGATCGAAGCTCAGGCTCCAGTTCGAGACCGTCTCCGTCTCGGAGATATCGGTGAAGTTGACGACCGCATTGCCAGTGGGCTCGATCAGGATGATTGGCGTACTGCCATTGCGCTTCAGCAGCGCTTCCGATGCGGCGACATCGTTCACCGGCTCCGCCACCTGCGGCACATGCCCGGTAAGCGCGGCGAAGCACATGCCCAGGTTCAGCCAGTGCGAGTCCGGGCCCAGGCGATGCTCGCCGCGGTCGGCCTCGGTCATGCGGTTGAAGGCTGCGTACGCCGTGCTCTTCTCCCACGCCGCGTGAAAGGGCAACAGCCCGTGAGCGTAAGCGGTGACCACCTGCACCTTGCCGTCCCCGGGCGGCAACACCGCCACGAAGCGCGAGGCGCCGTGCTCCGGGCTATCGCTTTCAAAGCTCAGAATCAGGTGATCGGGCAAGGTGTTGCAGACAACCTGGCGGTAGCTCCAGTGACTGTCGCTGATGTCGAAGCCGTAGAAGGCGGCGGCACGGCTGACGTCGGCCTCCCTGCGCTGCAGCAACTCCCGATCAGCGGCATGCATGGCGCCTGCGTCCAGCACCGGTAGCGTATAGGTGTGCGTGCTCAACGCAGCGTACTCCGCCTCATCCGAAGCGAGCTTCGAATCTGTTTGTTGCGCGCACCGCGAGGCGCCGACTGCGAGCGCCGGCAGCAGGAGCAAAGCAAAGGCCCGCCTGCCTGGGAGAGTGTGCATGGCAAGGTCAATCTACCATGCAGGGCTAACGGTTGCGCGGTGGGCCGCGCACCGCGGCCGAGATGCGCAAAACAGCAGAGGGGCGGCCGAAGCCGCCCCTCTCACTGCACGTTTGCTTCCTGCTACTGCGCCCGGCGGTGCGGCGCCGCG
>CAXUMX010000090.1:5963-10899 GCA_964252395.1 uncultured Acidobacteriaceae bacterium
CCGTTGATGAGGGTGATCATCTTCGGGTTCTGCGTATAGGCGTCAAAGGTAGCGATGTAGGTCACCATGGTGCCGATTGCCGGCGGGGTGGTCAGCGGGGTCTTCATGTTGATGGTGAAGTCGGCAGTGTTCGAGGCCTTGGCATCGTCACCGACGGCAAGCTGCACGGAGTCAGCACTGCCGGCAACGACCTTACCCGGAATCTCGTAAGTCTGCCCCTTCATCACAGCCCACATCTTGTCCGCGTCTTCCGGCTTGCCATTGAAGAGGATGAACTCCTTGTCGTTCAGGTTCAACGTCTTCAAGTCGGGTGTGCTGGATACCACCTGGGAGGCCTGATCGGCAGGCGACGGCGGCGGCGGTGCAGGGGTTGGGTTGTAGCTGTCTGGCGGCAGAACAGACTGCGTCACCTGCTGCTGCACCTGGTCAAATCCGTCCATGCTGCCGTGGTACTTCTTGTAGTAGTACTCCGCAGCCTTCTGGATCTGGTCCTTCGCCGCGGGCGGCGCATAGGCGGCAGCGCGAGCCAGGAACCAGACTGCATTCTTCAGATCCGGCGGGGTCTGCTGTGCGTAGGCCTGACCCAGCAGGTAGGTGTCGTTCAGCGCCGGGCCGGACTGGGTCTGCGCTGCATCGGTAGCCTGCAGCTCCTTTTTGAAGTTGTCGATAGAGCCGGGGTAGTCCTTCTTCGCCTGATCGTCCAAGGCAATTGCACTATAGAAGATGGGCGTAACTGCCGCCTTCAGCTTCTGGTAGTCGGCATCCGAGAGGTTCGCCGGCTTGGGAGCGGTCAAACCCTTCTGCGCGCTTGCGGCTGCATCGTCCAGCAGCGGCTGCTGCTCGGCGGGAGTCGTCTTCGCTGCCGCTTGCGCCTTCTTGATGTAGACGGTGATGGCCAGCGCCCGCAGATTAGTGGGGTCGACGGCCAGCAGCCGGCTGGCGGCGTCTACCGTCTTGTCCGGGTTGTTCGCCGCCTGGTATGCAGCCATCAGCTGCTCCAGCATGTCGTTCTTCACCACGGAGTTGGGATACTTGGTGAGGAAGGCTTCGATGGCGGAGGCCTTCGCTGCGGGAGAGGACTGGCTGATCGCATTCGAGTAGTCGTTGTACTCGGCGGGATCCTTGATGGTGATCTGGGATCCGCCGCCGGCCTGAGCCGCGGGTTGAGCCTGAGCCAGGGCGAACTGCGGACTCGCGAGCGTGATTGTTGCAATGGCCAGCAGAGAAGCTAAGGCGACCTTCTTCATTCAAGTGCTCCTAAGAAAAGTGCGGCGATGTATGTCTTCGTCTAAACCCTTGCCTGCAGGGTGCGTGTCTGCAGGCCCTCACGGCAACTCCTCAAGAAAGAGCAGCACGTCGATCCACCTGTCCCGGGAAGGCAACTGCAAGGCAATGTGGGTGGATTATATGAACCCGCCAGTCATGGCGCAAGCAACGTATCTTGCAGACCTCACAGTCGCGTACAGACAGGGAGAGAGATGCGCGGCCAAGGCGCGCGTTTGCCTGCATCCTTTAGGCCCTATCATCGAATGCATTGCACGAGCGTATCGGTGCTCGCAGCTCACCCTTCAGGAGGCTTGCCGGATGACGCCAACTTCCACCACCACAGTCGCTCCGCTTGAGGGCAAGGTCGCGCTGGTCACCGGCGCCTCCCGCGGCATCGGCCGTGCCATCGCGCTGCGGCTGGCGGCGATGGGCGCGCAGATGCTTCTGCTGGGGCGTGACCGGAAAGCGCTCGACTCTGCGGCAGCAGAGATCCTCGCCTCTGGTGGGACGGCAAGGGCAATTGCCTGCGATCTGACGGACGAAGCAGCAGTCGCCCCACTCAATACGCAGCTTGAGCCCAGGCAGAGCTGCGACATCCTGGTGAACGCCGCCGGGATCGGCAACATGGGCAAGCCGCTGCATGAGATGTCTGTCGCGGACTTTGATGCCGTGATGGCCACCAACATCCGAGCACCATTCCTGCTGATGAAGGCGGTAGTACCGGGCATGGTGGCGCGGGGCGGAGGCGTCATCGTCAACATCTCCTCGCTTGCCGGCCAGGGCCCGCTGCCCAGGGGCGCGGCGTATGCGGCTTCAAAGTGGGGTTTGAACGGGCTCAGCTACTCGGTTGCGGAGGAGCTGAGGGAGCACAACATCCGGGTCTCCGTGGTTGCGCCGGGATCGGTAAACACCGGATTTGGCGGCAGCGGCAAAGACCGCGGCAAGATGCTGCAGCCTGCGGACGTAGCCGAAGTGGTCGCCCTGCTGGTAACGCAGCCGCCGCAATCGTTCATCAGTGAAGTCAAGATGCGACCGACACAGAAGCCTTAGGCGGGCGCGTTTCTAGGCTGCCTCACTCAACTGCTCCGGCTGGGGCAGCGCTGCCGGCGTGGGTGACTCATGCAGGCGTCGCGCCAGTGCACTCTCCGCCATCAGCGCCCCGGCCACGGCGACGTAGGGTATCAACTCGCCGAAGATTCGGGTCTCAATCAGGATGCCGTAGACAAACATGAAGCCGAACCAGGCCGGCAGCACCCAGAGCCACGCCCGAAGCCGGGCATCCCGCAGATCCTTACGGAAGATGACGACGATGGGCAGCAGGTAGCAGCAACCGCCCAGCAACTGTGGCCACGCCTGCGGCAGCACGAAGAAGGTGATGTTGAGGGGCATGCGGGAGTAGAACTCGGAGCGGTTGTGCGCGTACATGTGCCGCACGATCAGCTGCCATGCGACCCAGTAGACACTCAGCGGCAGCACCACTCGCAGACTGGACCAGCTCAGCAGTCGAGACCACTGCACACGGCCCTTCACCACGGCCCGGTCCAGCAGGAAGAAGCCCAGCAGCAGCAGTGACGTCTCACGATTGATGGTTGAGACCAGGAATATCAGGACGAACCAGGCCACGCTCTTGCGAAAGTAGAGCACGTACATGGCGGCTGAGAAGAACGCCAGGCTGGGCAGGTCGTAGATGAAGCGGAAGTTCTGGATGGTGTGCAGGACATACGTGCCCACGCACAGCACCAGCACCAGCGGATAGATGAGCGGGGTCAGCAGTCCACGCTCTGAGGAGGCCACATAGATACGCGTGGCCACCCAGCCCGAGATCGCGATACACACAACGTAGATGACGCCCTGCACCAGAACCTCCGGCGAGACCACCCGAGGAAACCAGTAGATGTAGCGTGACAGCCACTCCGACACCCAGAGCAGCGGCGCATTCGTGTGCGCCCACAGCATGGGCGCGATCATCATGAGTCGGCCCTGGAAAGGCATCCGCTCTTCGCCGTGCTCGTACCACACCGTCTGCACATACGGGCGGACCAGCCACAGATAGCACCACACAAACTGCACTGTAGCCAAAGCGTAAAGAGCCCACAGGAAGAGGCGCTTGTTACGAACCATGCTGAAGTGGACCTCGCCCGAAGGAGTCTTCTTGCAGTCGCCAGTCGCATCGTGTGGTGCGGACTGTCACTGGTACGATGCACTGCCGCGCTCCATTGCCGGTTCTGTCGCCTGCGCAATCACAGAAGCGTGCAACACTGTCAGCTACGCGACTGATCGACCATGCAGGGGACGAAGCAGTGGTCGGTGCTTGGCAACATATCGCCGAGATGACGCCCAGAGTCTTCTGCAATGACAACCTCTCCCCAGATGTGGAATTTGAGCCGCCTTATCCACAACAGGTAGGGGTATCCATGTTGAATCGCTCCCCTTCCCCCGCTACCATTCGGTTCAGGACTGTGATCCAGTGAAATAGGAAGGCGGACGGCCAAGTTGGCCGCTCGCCTGTTTGCGAAAGGCTGCCCCCGAATGCTCAAGCTGAAGAAGATCCAGATACTCGGCTTCAAGTCCTTTTGCGACCGCACTGAGGTGCTGCTGCCGGGCCAGGGCATGGCCGCGGTGGTGGGGCCGAATGGGTGCGGCAAATCGAACATCCTCGACGCAGTGAGCTGGGTACTCGGCGAGCAGTCGGCACGCAGTCTGCGCGGCACCAAGATGGAGGATGTGATCTTCGCGGGCACGCGAGAGCGTAAGGCCCTCGGCATGGCCGAGGTCTCGCTGACATTGATCGACCCGGAGGCCTACGGCGAGGGGCCGCTCGCCGATGAGCTGCCCGATGAGCGGCTCGACGACGCAACTGCACCCGATCACTCCGCAGCCAGTGCAGCCGATTGGGATGAGGAGAGCCGGCGTCAGGCGCGGGCGACGGAAACGGAAGAAATTATCGCCGAGGCGCAGCCCGGCCCCGTGGTTGAAGGCGTCGATCCATCGGATATCGAAGCGGCGGAGCCGGCTGAGGCCGAGCATGGAGCCGATGGGGCGGTGGTCCTGAAGATCCGCCGCCGCAAGTTCCAACGCACCCCGGCGCGTGCTGGCGAAATCATCATCACCCGTCGCCTGTTTCGCTCCGGCGAGAGCGAGTATCTGCTCAACGGCAAGCTGTGTCGCCTGCGGGATATTCAGGACATCTTCATGGGCACCGGTCTAGGTCCGGAGAGCTACGCGATCATCGAGCAGGAGCGGATCGGGCAGCTGCTGAGCTCGAAGCCGCACGACCGCCGGGCCATCATCGAGGAGGCGGCCGGCATCACCCGCTTCAAAACCAAGAAGCGGCTCGCAGAGCTCCGACTGGAGCAGGCCAAGCAGAATCTGGCCCGCGTGAACGACATCTTCGAAGAGGTTACGCGGCAGATGAACTCGCTGAAGCGCCAGGCTGCGAAGGCCGAGCGCTACGCCGCGGTACGGGACGAGTTACGCGGCCGTCTACGCGTGGTGCTCGCCAGCCGCCTGCATCAGATGGACGCAGGCCGGGCGGCGCTGGAGCAGGAGATCGCTGCCCTCAGCACGCAAATCGATGCCTCTGCTGCGCAGGTGGAGGCGCTGGACGCGGAGCACGCCGCTGCGCTCGGCGGCATCGAGCCGCGGCGCGAACCAGCCGTCGACGAGGCCG
>CAXUMX010000091.1:0-10680 GCA_964252395.1 uncultured Acidobacteriaceae bacterium
CCCCCCGTCATCCCGCCCCCAGGCAATGACCCGGTCGGCTGCTGCGACGTGCTGCGCAAGCTCGAGCAATCTGGGTGGAACCTCCACAGTCAGGTGTGGAGCGAGCTGGCGCAGGAGCGGCAGGTAGCGGAAGTGCTGCACCGCATCCCCAAAGCCGTGCAGGCATCGGAGTATCACTCGTTTGCCGGCCAGATTCTCCCCATTCCAGACGCGGTGCGGATCGGGCAGACCGAGCCGACGAATGCGGTCGCTCTCCCGCCACGCAGCCGCAAAGTCACCGCCCAGCATGTGCGCCTCCCAGCGTCCGGCGCAGCAATCGCCAGGCTCGGCACGCTCGCTCTCAGCTCGATCGAACGCCGCGATAGCGGCTGGAAGCTGGCGCTGCTCCAGCAGACTTCGGGCCATGCTGAGCATGTTTGCTTCGGGCAGAACGGGTGACGCGTCAGTAGCCATAATGAATGCAGACGTCTTGGTTCCTCGCGGTGTTAGGTGGGATGACGTTTTCGACCGCCGCGTTCCGCGAGTCAGGGTGCGAGCTTTTGTGCTGTTTCAGATCGGACAGCAGCTCATATGCCGTCTGTCGCATATCTCTCAAGTCTTGCTTCTACTTGCATACAACCAGAGCTGCTCCCGCCGCTATCCATTTGGACAGGCATTGCAAATGTGTTTCTAACGAGGTTGCGCACATGGCACTCTCCAAAACCACCCGGGATCATGACGAAATACGCAAGTGGGCAGAGTCGCACGGAGCGATTCCGTCTGAGGTGGCAAGCACCAAAGCGAACGGTGAACCCGGCATTCTCCGCTTTCAATTTCCCAAGGCAAAACAGAAGAACGACGACCGGCTGCAGGAGATCTCCTGGGACGACTTTCTCCGCAAGTTCGACGAGAACAATCCGGAGCTCGTCTACCAGGAGCGCACGGCGGACGGACGGAAGAGCAACTTCAACAAATTGGTTCATCCGGAGAGTGGCGAAAGCCGCAGCCACGGGAGCAAGTCGGCCGTGAAAAGCGGGAGCAAGACCGGTGCCAAGTCTTCGTCGAAGTCTCCATCGAAGAGTGGGGCCAAGCCCTCATCCAAGAGCAGCACAGCCTCTAAGAGCAGCAGCAAAAAGCGGAGCGCTGCCTGAGCAATCCAGTAGGACCAGCTAGCGGGCGCGGAGCCATGTTGCGCGCGGCCACAGGCACACAGAGCAAGGTGGGCAACGAATGAAGATCGTCGTCTTCGGGCTCACGATCAGTTCTTCGTGGGGAAATGGCCACGCAACGCTGTGGCGCGCGCTCTGCTCCGCGCTGGCAGAGCGCGGGCACAACGTCGTGTTCTTCGAACGAGACGTGGAGTATTACGCTTCCACGCGTGATCTGCTCACGCTTCCCGGTGGAGAACTCATCCTTTACGACGCAATGGCAAACGTGTCGCGGAGTGCTCGTGAGCATCTTGACTCGGCAGATCTGGCCATGGTCACCAGCTATTGTCCCGACGGGCCCAGGGCGAGTGACCTGGTGCTTCACTCGCGAGCCGGCGTGCGTGCGTTCTACGACCTGGATACGCCGGTGACCTTGCGGGCGCTCGAAGCAGGTGAACAGATAGAGTACCTGCCCAGTTACGGGCTAAAGGACTTCGATCTGGTGCTTAGCTATACCGGCGGCGATGCCCTCTCCCAACTGCAGCGTCGCCTGGGCGCCCGCTGTGTTGCGCCGCTGTACGGCAGTGTCGATGCTCATGCGCACTTCCCTGTCCCGCCGGTGCCTGAACTTCGCTGCGAGCTTTCTTACCTCGGGACCTATGCGGCAGACAGGCAGGCCAGCCTGCTTCAGTTCTTCATTGAGCCGGCACGGCAACGTCCAGAGCAGCGATTCCTGATTGGCGGCGCGCAGTATCCAGCGGACTTTCCCTGGACGGCCAACCTCCACTTCATGCGTCACGTGCCTCCGGATCTGCATCCGGCATTCTTCTGCTCCTCAAGAGCAACACTGAATATCACCCGGCAGGCGATGGCTTCGTTCGGCTACTGCCCGTCCGGACGCCTGTTTGAGGCGGCGGCCTGCGGCGTCCCGCTACTCACCGATACCTGGCAGGGGCTTGATCAGTTCTTCACGCCCGGCTCCGAGGTGCTCCCCGTGAAATGCGCGCAGGATGTGCTAAATGCGATGGACCGCTCCGACGAGGAGCTGAGCGCCATCGCGAAGGCTGCGCGTGAGCGCACTCTTGCCGAACACACCTCGGCACGACGCGCCGCCCAGCTGGAGGCGCTGATGGAGCAGCTAAAGCAGCCCGTCGCCGAGTCACGCGTGATTGAAGCCGGCGCGCCCGCGCAGATCAGGAGTTCGAGGAAAGCACGACGAGATGTGTGGGGCATTATCCCGGCAGCCGGAGTGGGGAGCCGCATCCAACCGCTCGCGTTCTCAAAGGAGCTTCTGCCGGTTGGTAGTCGCATCGAAGGTGAGACCGAGCGACCGCGTGCTGTCAGCGAGTACATCATGGAGCGCATGGTCGCAGGCGGCGCCAACAAGCTTTGCTTCGTCATCTCGCCGGGCAAGTCGGACATACTCGAGTACTACGCCTCCGGCGTAGCGGGCGCGGAGATCGTCTACACGGTGCAGCCGAAGCCGGGCGGTTTATGCGATGCAATCTTCCACGCACTTCCTGTCATCTCGCCTGACTCGCAGGTGCTGGTGGGCCTGCCCGACACGCTGTGGTTCCCGTCGGACGCTCTGGCGAAGCTCCCCGACGACTGCCTTTCGTTCCTTCTGTTCCCGGTAGAGCACCCGGAATTCTTCGATGCGGTGGTCACGCGAGCCGACGGAGAGGTGACCGCGATCGACGTGAAGTCACGCAATGCGCGCAGCAATTGGGTTTGGGGAGCCTTTAAGATGCCCGGATGCTTGCTGCATGAGCTACACGCGTTGTGGAGGCAGCCGGAGCGCGGCGATGAGTACATCGGCACGCTGGTGAATGCTTATCTGGCAGCAGGCGGCACGGCCAAGGCAGTGCTGGCGGGCGAGTCCTATGTGGATGTCGGCACACTGCACGGCTACCGTGAAGCCATGGGCTTGCTAAACGAAAGAGGGGATGGATCGGCGCCTTTGCAGAGGCCGCAGCCACATACTTCCGTCCCGACAAATGTCGGTCATTCCGCTGGGGGAGAACTGCACGATGCAGACATCGCTCGAATCGCCTGAGGCCGGCTGCAGCGAATCAGTAGTCCGTCAGAACATCGCAGAGCTTGGACCGTGGTTCCACAATCTCCGGCTGCAAGGCATTCCAACCGCTCCAGATCACTTTCTGGGCGATTATCCCCAGGTCAAGTGGCAGGGCTTCCAAAATGCCCTACCTTGCGACATGCGCGGCATGACGGTGCTGGACATCGGCTGCAATGCCGGCTTCTACTCCTTCGAGATGAAGCGGAGGGGGGCCGACCGCGTCGTCGGCATCGACTGGGATGAATCGTACCTGCGCCAGGCACAGTTTGCGGCCAGGGTGCTGAAGCTGGAGATCGACTTCCAGCGTATGTCTGTTTGGAAGATTGCCGAGCTCCGCGAAAAGTTCGACCTGGTCATCTTCATGGGCGTGCTCTACCATCTGCGACATCCTCTGCTCGCGCTGGACCTGATTCACGAGCATGTTTCGCGCGACATGCTGCTGTTTCAATCCATGCAGCGCGGGTCAGATTCAGTCGCAGAAGTCGCGCCGAACTACGGATTCGAGCAGACGGCCATCTTCGACAATCCCGGATATCCGCGCATGCAGTTTGTTGAGCACTCCTACTGCGGTGACCCGACGAACTGGTGGATTCCCAATCGCGCCGGCGTAGAGGCGATGTTGCGAAGCGCAGGCTTTGCGATCACTGCACATCCCGAGACTGAGGTATACGTGTGCACGTGGGAGAAGGTGCCGGACGAGCAGGCCCGCAGCGTCTACCCGGCTCGTTGACGCTCACAACGCACTCTGCAGCCGCCTGGGATGGGCCCATAGCCCAAGCCCCGGGCTTGAGATGAAGAAGACTTCCTCTCCGCCAACTTGATTCCAGCCATCGATCAGGTCCGCGGGCGTATAGCGCTCCGTCATGGTCGCGAAGTCAGCATAGGCATACCCCACCGACTCCACCTCCTGCCGGGTCAGGCCGCCGGGACAATAAGTAATGCGAAACCGGCCCTCGGTCGAGCCGTGTATCAGATGCGCAGCCGCGCTTAGATTTGCAGCCAGATCGGAATGCCGGCTGACTGCGTCGAGGGTTGCTGGAGTCCCCCGATAGCCGTACTTGCGGATGAGCCGGTCGATGCCGGCATCTTCCCCGAACTCAGCTACGCCCGGGGCCAACACTATCAGCTCGGCATCATCGGCCAGCGCCATGCGTGTCCGGTACACGGCCTTGTTTCCCAGCCATGTGCTGTGAAACTCGTGCGGGTCCAGATACACCACCGCCTTGCGAATCTCGCGGTCGACCAGCTCGAAGTTCACCTTCGCTGCCAATGCGGAGGCAGATTCAAAGCACTCGATATCGTCCCCGATAAAGAGCCCGCGCAGTACCAGCTCTCCGCCTCCATTTCGCCCCACGACCGTAAGCACGTAGATGATCGGAAGTCCAGCAAGAAACTTGTCTGCCGCGTAGTTCAAGACGCGGCGGACCGGCGTGTCGGCGCGGCCCATGATGCGCTCCATCCCGTAGACTGCGCCCAGGTAGTGGCTGCGATCGATGCCTTCAACCCCACCGGTGCCCACCAGGATGTTCTTGTTGTAGTTCGCCATGCCCACGACTTCGTGCGGCACCACCTGTCCGATGGAAAGGATTAAGTCGAACGGATCACCCTCGCCGCCAGTAATGATGCGGTTGACCTGCGCCGGCCATGCGTAATCCAGCTTCCCCTCTGACTGTTCGCGCACATACTCGGCCGGTACCTCGCCAAGCGTCACCGTGTCATTGCGCCAATCGTGGACGCGAAACAGACCGCGCGGCATGTTGCCGAACATGCGTGCGATCGCCGCTTCACTCATCGGCGTATGTGTGCCTAATGCCGGCAGCACGGCACGAAGCCGGTCTCCCAGCAGCCGATGTGCAAGCTGTGTTAGGTCTCCGGCACGGGAGTGCAGGCGGGATGCATCCGGAGGCACAATCAGTACGCGGCGCGTCTGCTGAAGCTGTCCCAGAGTCCGCTCGAGTGCTTCGAGCATCTCCCCGGCACTGAGCTCGCAGACCTCTGAACCCTTGCCGTAGTAGAGCGCCATCCATCCCCCGTACGCTCTGAATAAGCAGCTCCAAACATTATGCCAGCCGCGCTACGCCGTGCTCTTGCCGGGCCAGCGCCACTGCCGGAACTATCGAGCTTCGCCAGACAGTAAGATGACTTGCACTGGTCAAAACCAGTGGAACCGCAGCAACGGAAAGGCCCAGAATTGATGTCGAAGCCGGCAGCAACCCGCCCCGACGGATCCAACACACAGCAGTTCGGCAGGCTTGATGGACGCGTGGCCGTAGTGATTGGTGGCACATCCGGTATCGGCCAGGCTATTTCGCTCGGCCTGGCAGCAGCCGGCGCGGATGTGGTCGCGTCCGCGCGCCGCGTGGAGCAGATCGACGAAACAGCAGCGCAGATCGAGGCACTTGGGCGGCGCACCGCGCGCATCCCTGCAGACGTGGCGGATCGTGCCACGCTTCAGCATCTATGTACCGAGATGCTTCAGCAGTTTGGCCGCGTGGACATTCTCGTCAACTGCGCCGGCAGAATCGCGCGCGCGCCGACCCTCACCTTTCCTGAAAAAGAGTGGCAGCAGATACTGGACACGAACCTGACCGGCACACTCCGGGCCTGCCAGGTCTTCGGGGGTCCGATGCTGGAGCGTGGGTATGGGCGCATTATCAACATAGCCTCGCTGAACTCCTTCGTAGCGCTGAAGGAGGTGGCCGCGTACGCAGCCAGCAAGGCCGCGGTGGTTTCGCTCACGCGATCGCTCGCGGTGGAGTGGTCCCGACAGGGCGTGCTGGTCAATGCGATCGCCCCGGGCGTCTTCCGCACCGCACTTAACGCCGAGCTGCTGGACAGCACACCGCGCGGCAAAGAACTGCTGGCGCGGACGCCGATGGCTCGCTTTGGCAAAACGCAGGAGTTGGTGGGCGCAGCCGTCTATCTAGCCTCCGACGCAGCCTCCTTTGTCACCGGCCAGGTGCTCACGGTGGATGGAGGCTTTCTGGCCAGCGGGGTAAATCAGTGATGGCCGGCAGCGCTCCATCTCCTCGAGTTCAAACAAGTCATCTAATGACGCCATTTCCCCGCTGAGGTTCGCCCGTGCACCTGCCCGTTAACCCGCCAGTTTTGCCGATGCTGGCCAAGCGCATCGAAGAGCTGCCACCGCCGGGCTCACAGACCTGGATTTTTGAGCCTAAGTGGGACGGCTTTCGTTCTCTGGTCTTCCGCGACGGCGACGAAATCTTTATCCAGAGCCGCGAAGGCAAGTCTCTGAACCGCTACTTCCCGGAGCTGATCGATCCGCTCTCAAAGCAGCTTCCACAACAATGCGTCCTGGACGGAGAGATCGTCATCGCGCGCAACGGAACGCTGGACTTCGACGCGCTGCAACTGCGCGTTCATCCGGCAGCCTCCCGGGTGAAGCTGCTGGCACAGCAGACGCCTGCATCCTTCGTCTTCTTCGACCTGCTGTGCGAAGGCAACACCGACCTGCGGGAGCAGCCGTTTCAACGCCGGCATCAACGACTGCGCAAACTGCTGGCAGACGCGGCACCCCCGCTTCACCTGACCCCGGCTACTGAGGATCGAACGGTAGCTTCGGAGTGGTTCCGTCGCTTCGAGGGCGCAGGTCTGGATGGCGTGATGATGAAGCCGGCCGACGGCCCTTACGAGCCAGGGAAACGTGTCATGTTCAAGCTGAAGCATGAGCGCGATTGTGACTGCGTTGTCGCCGGATTCCGCTGGTACAAGGAGGGTGAGCACACCGCCGTCGGTTCCCTGCTGCTGGGCCTCTACGACAGCGCGGGAGCGCTGCAGCATGTCGGCGTTTGCGCCAGCTTCACCGCAGCCAAACGTCGCGAACTGCTCGACTTCCTCAAGCCCTACCGGGAGAATGCGCTGGGCAATCATCCATGGGCCGGCTGGGCGGATGATGCAGCAGGCGCGGAGCAACGCATGCCGGGCGGGAAAAGCCGATGGAGCCAGGGCAAGGATCTAAGCTGGCAGCCATTGCGACCCGAGCTGGTCCTGGAAGTAGCGTATGAACACATGCAGGGACCGCGCTTCCGACACATGGCCCACTTCCGCCGCTGGAGGCCAGACAAGCAGCCGCAGGAATGCACCTATGCGCAGCTGGAAGTCGTGCCACCTCACGAGCTGCAAGAAATCTTCGCGCACGGCCGCTGACGCTCAGCCCCGCGTCGGGTTGTCATCCGGATCCGGTGTCTCTTGCGCCGGACGCATCTCTTCCGGTACGTGCCGTAGATTCACGCGGATCCTCGTCCAAGTGGACGATCGGCCGCGCATCCTGTCTACCAGCACATCGTCGATAGCCAGGCACGCAGCGGCGGCAGAGTGCCGCTGCTTCCACCGCTCCAACCCGGCCAAGGCCTGCTCCTCGCTGCGCGAGTTCGCGATCACCAGCAGCGGCATGCGCTTGCGTGGAGTTCGAGCAGGCGCCTTCTTGGCTGTCGTAGCCTTTGTAACGGATTTTGCGCGCGATGCAGACACGCGCGGCGCTTCACCCTCCATCTTGCGGAAGTGAGGCGGCCAGGGTGCGTCGGCCAGCCCCGCTGCTTCATCCCGTGCTGCCAATTCCAGCAGCGCGTCCAGGGATCCACGATGAGTCTCCATGGCAAGGTGGGGGTCGCCATGCTGGGCGAAGCGGGCGGGCATGGTCAATACGGTGAAGTCAGCAGGGTCGCAATCGGACACTTCGCTCCACGCCAGCGGAGCCGAGACACGCGCATCGGGCAGTGGACGGACGGAATAAGCGGAAGCCGTCGTGCGGTCCTTCGCATTTTGGTTGTAATCGAGGAAGACGCCGTGGCGCTCCTCCTTCCACCACTTCGAGCTGGCAAGTGCGGGTAATCGCCGCTCCACTTCGCGAGAGAGGGCCAGCGCAGCACGCCGCACCTCCGTGAAGGCCCACCGCTGCTCAATCCGCACCAGCACATGCATCCCGCGCGAGCCGCTGGTCTTCGGCCAGCCGGTCAGGCCAACCTCCTCTAGCAGCTCCTTCACTCCTAGCGAGACCTGCTGCACATCCTTCCATGCCACCCCAGGGCCCGGATCAAGGTCGATACGCAACTCATCTGGATGGTCCAAGTCGGCGGAGCGCACCGGATGCGGGTGCAGCTCGATGCAGCCCAGATTGACGATCCAGGCCAGCCCTGCGGCATCGTCCACGACTACCTCTTCCGCACTGCGCCCGGATGGAAACGAGAGTGTGACCGTGCGCAGCCAGGATGGCCGCTCGCCCGGCGCGCGCTTCTGGTAGAAGGCCTCACCCTCAGCACCGTTTACAAACCGCTTCAGTACGATGGGCCGGTCCTGAATGCCGGAGAGCGCTCCGGCCGCGACGGCGAGGTAGTACTCCACCAGTTGAAGCTTCGTAAGCTGCACCTGACGGGAGAAATACAGCTTGTCCGGATGGGTGATGCGGACATCTCGCCCATCGATTGACAGCACGCGCGCATCGGCGGATTCTCGTGACACGCCGTCAGCTTACACCTGTGGCCTTCGTCGAGGCACCCGGCGGCCCGTCCCAGCCGTCGTACGCTGGACCGCTTACGTCAGCCCGGGCAAGGCATGCGTAGCGGCAACCCCGTAGTGCAACGACTTGCTGTCGTACCTGGACAGGTACTTCCGGCGAACCTCTGGCACGACCGCCCTCTCGTAGTCCGGCCCGGCGACTGCCTGAATGGCCTCGATGGTGTCCCAGAGCATCACAGTGATGAATTCGACTTCACCACCGGCCTCTCTGCGCAGCAGGTAGCTGCCCCTGTACCCGGGCAGCTTTCCAACGCCGGGCAGCAGCTCCGGCTTCAGCATGGCCTCGTAAGCATCCGCATGCTCCGGCCGGGTATATCCGTGCCACACTCTCGGTATCATTGCTCGCCTCCTCTCACCGCAACAGAGTGCCTCGACCAGGCCGCCGCGGGCAATTCGCAGGCGATGAAAGCTCGCCGTAGGCATCGCAGCGCTGCCGGGTCTAGAATGTCGGGTCTGAAACGACCTGCCCGGCAGAACCGCCTGGTCGGAGTGCTGCGAAGGCCGTCATTCCCATGCGCGGAGTTCTCGAATGAAGACCTACGCCGGAAACGAGCTACGCAATGTAGCCTTCGTCGGTCATGCCCACTGCGGTAAGACTTCCCTCGTATCAGCCATCCTAAAGGCCGCGAAGATGCCGGCCGCCTCCGCCCGCTTCGACGATGGCGGGTCCGTAACCGCATACGACGAGGAAGAGATTGCACGCGGCATGACCATGGCCAACGCAGTTGCGTTCGCAGAGTGGGCGGGCATCAAGATCAATCTGTTGGACACCCCGGGCTTCCACATGTTCGCGCATGAGGCGCGCGCCGCCATGCTGCCTGCAGAGACAGCCGTCGTCGTCGTCAACGCTCAGACGGGGATTGAGTCGATCACAGAGCGGGTATGGAACTTCGCTGCGGAGTTGAATCTGCCCCGCGTTCTAGTCATCAACCAGGTTGACCATCCCAAGGCCGACTCGCGCGTGCGCCGGATGGAGATGCTCGAGATCATGCGTCAGCGATGGGGCAGGCAGGTGATTCCGGTTGAGCTGCCCATTGTTGATCAGCACGGGTTCCACGGCGTCATCGATCTGGTCACCATGAAGGCCTACTTCTACACGCCTGACGGCGATGGCCGCGGCACCGTTGGGCCCGTTCCACACGGGCTGGAAAACGATGCGAAGGCCGCACACGAAGCTCTAATTGAACTGGTAGCCGAAGGCAAGGATGAGCTGATGGAGGAGTTCTTCGCCATCGGCACCATCCCTGAGCACCACCTGATCGCCGCGCTTCACGAGGCAATTCGCGAGGATCGGATCTTCCCTGTTCTGTATGCGAGCGCCTTACGCAACATCGGCACCGACCATCTGCTCGACTTCCTCAAGCTGTACGCGCCATGTCCAGCAGAGCGGCCTGCACTGCCGGTGCGGCCGCCCGCGCTGCACGCCTCAAATGGCGCCGGAGGCGAGCACAGCGTCGTGATGCGTCGTGTGGATGATGCAGAACCCGCCACGCTCTTTGTCTACAAGACGATGGTCGATCCCTTCGCCGGTCGTATCTCCTTTTTCAAAGTCATCAGCGGCTCCGTGCATAACGACACCGCATTGGAAAACTACGGGCGGGGCGAAACCGAGCGACTGAGTCACGTGGCCATCATGCAAGGGCGCAAGCTGGTGGAAGTAAGCGAACTGCACGCCGGCGACCTGGGCGCGGTGGCCAAGCTCCGTGTCACCCAGACCGGCGATACTCTGGGTGCGAAAGGAAAGGCTGTACTGATTGACAGCGTCGCCGTGCCTGAGCCGGCGATGACCTACGCCATTGAACCGAAGTCCCGCGCGGACGAGGACAAGCTGGCACCCGCCCTCCACCGGCTGATGGAGGAGGATCGCATGCTCCGCTTCTATCGCGATCCGCAAACCAATGAGTTCCTGGTAGCCGGTGCGGGACAGTTACACATCGAAGC
>CAXUMX010000092.1:0-1141 GCA_964252395.1 uncultured Acidobacteriaceae bacterium
CGGTGTAGAGCGTGGAGCCGGTGCTGGCCGGGGTGCCATCGGTGGTGTAGTAGATGGAGGCATTCGGCGTGCTGTCGGTCAGGGTGACGGTCTGGGCGCTGCTGTAGCTTCCGCCAGCCGGAGAGAAGGCAGGCGCAGCGGTGAGCGGGGCATTGGTGCTGAGCAGTCCGTAGACGGTGACGGCATTGCGGCCGCCGACGTAGACATGTGCATTCGCCACCGTGGGAGTCGTAAATTTCACGGCAACGGCTGCAGCATCGCGGTTGTTGGCTGCCTGCGTGCTCGAGTAGATGCGATTGCCGAGGTTGCTGCCATCGTAGGCGTGCAGCAGCGCTGGTGTGTGATAGAAGCCGCTGTAGTCGAGGCTCCATACGATACCGTTGCTGGTGCCATTCGCCGAGACGCTGGGGACGGTTCCGGAGCCGTTGCAGTTGCAGCCGTAGATGGCAGCAGACTTTGACTGCGGCGTGGTGTTGAAGAGCTCCGTCTGCGGATCGAAGGCCCAGGCTTGGAGCGGAGATCCGGCGAGCCCGGCATAGACCAGGTTGTTGAAGAAGGCGAAGCTGCTGCGATTTTTATTGCCGCCGCCACTGAAGCTCTGCACAGAACTGTTGTTTGGAGTAGTGAAGCCGCCCAGGTGATCGCGGTTGAGCAGGTAGATGGTCCCGGTCTTGTCCGTGGTCATGGCGAGGTGGGGCAGAGCGCCGTTCTGCGTGGGCAGCAGCATGACCGCGCCAGTCCCCATGTCCAGGTCAGCGTTGTTCAACGTGCTCTCGTCCGCCGGCGTGAAGTAATCCGCCAGGCTGATTCCTGTGCTGCCGACTGTCATGCGGAAGGCCGTATTGCTGTAGTCCGATCCGCCGGTGTTCGCGTCGAAGGTTCCATTGCCGGAGGCGATAAAGATGTTGCCGGCGCCATCGGACGAGGGGCCGCCGCCGGACATCCAGATGCCGCCTTCTCTGCCATTGGGCGTGTCCACCCACGCGCCATTCTGCACTGCGATGTTGGCCGCGTCATAGGCCATGACCCAGCCATGGTAGGTGCCGTTGTCACCGTGCGACGCCCAGGCCAGGATGATGGAACGGCCGCTGCCCGCAGCTGGCGTGGGCGCAAGCAGCAGCGCAGCGCGCTGGTTGTGGAT
>CAXUMX010000092.1:1151-10675 GCA_964252395.1 uncultured Acidobacteriaceae bacterium
GGGGTTGAAGGTGATGCTGGTGCCACCGTCGCCCAGACCCTTCACCGTTGCCTTGATGGTGGTCGGCCCGTTCAGCTTCTCTGTCCCGTCAGCGATGTTCAAGGCATGCAGGCGCTGAAAGAACTGAATGGTTCCGCTTGTGGTCTTGGAGCGCGAGAGCACGTAGAGGATGCCGCTGGTTCGATCCGCTACGGGAGTGGAGATGATGCCGATGTTGGGGTAGATGTCGTAGTCGCTCTGCTCATCGGTGTAGCTCACCCAGGTCTCACCGGTGCCGACCAGCTGCTTGCGCCAGAGATAGCCCTGCGCAGGATTTTTTCCGTCTGCGTCGAACGCGTAGACGTAATCCTCTGCGGTCGCCACGAGCAGCACATTGTGCAGTTGACCGTCGCTCATCGGAAACTGGTGCAGGTAGAGCGGCTGGGCATAGATGTCGCCGTTTACTGGCAGGCTGAACAACTTGCCGAATTGCGTCGGGTTGACGTTGGCCGGCGTGAGCACCGTCTCATTCGGCTGGACGCCGGAGCGCGCATTGTCGTAGTGCCAGGTCGTGACGTCCTGCGCAAACAGGCCGGGAGCACTGAGCAGCAGTGAAGTCAGAATCAGGACCAGCAGGTAGGCGGGAGTGTGGCGAGGCCCGAAGGCGTGACCGGATGTTTGCGAGCCATGACCAAAGCAGTGACGGTTACGAAAGCAGATGTTTCCGGGAAAGAACGCAGGCATGCTCCACCTCTAGGGTTATCGGGGGAGGGGCCGATGGTGATCGAGCCTGCGCGCATAGAGACACGTTCTACGCATGGCACGAAGAGCGTGCTCATTCTGATGCAATCGAATGCCTTCGGCAAGTGCTGCATGACAAATCCGCGCGACTTTTGCTGCGGCAAGTTCTTGAGCGACGATACCCAGTTACATCGATCAAGTGGCTCGCAGCGATGCTAAGTCACAGGAGGCGCCGCTACTTAAGTGACGACTTGGGCGCCAGGGCGGCATGAATGGCCATGAGGTCTTCAAGCAGCGGACGAAGGCGGTCCAGGGGCAGCGCATTCGCTCCGTCCGACTGCGCATGCGCCGGGTCGTCATGCACCTCAAGGAAGATACCGTCCACGCCGGCTGCCACTGCGGCGCGGGCGAGCACGGGGATGAACTCGGGCTGACCGCCAGAGACGCCGTTGGCGGCGGAGGGCGTCTGAACGGAGTGTGTGCCATCGAAGACCACGGGCGCGAGCGCACGCATGATGGGAAGTGAGCGCATGTCGACGACCAGGTTGTGATATCCGAAGCTGGCGCCTCGCTCCGTCAGCGAGACGCGCGTGTTGCCGGTCGAGGCGATCTTCTCCACAGCGTGCCGCATGTCGCCCGGCGCCACGAACTGACCCTTCTTCACGTTGATGGCGCGGCCGGTGTTGCCGGCGGCGACCAGCAGATCGGTCTGGCGGCAGAGAAATGCCGGGATCTGCAGGACGTCGCAGGCCTCCGCCACTGCGGCACAGTCCGCCGCCTCGTGGACATCGGTGAGCACCGGCAGATGGGTGTCTTCAGCGATGCGCCGCAGAATGCGCGTGCCTTCTTTGAGGCCGGGACCGCGAAAGCTGGACACGGAGGTGCGGTTGGCTTTGTCGTAGGAGGCCTTGAAGATGAAGGGCAGCGCGAGGTCGCTGGTGATGCGCTGGATGGCTTCTGCCATGGAGCGCGCGTGCTGTTCGCTTTCGATGACACAGGGGCCGGCGATCAGGAAGAGCTGTCCGCGGCCGACGGCGACATTGCCGATTTCAAAATCGTGGGGCATACCCAGAAGGATTACAGCAAGCGGCCATGTGGGCAACCCTTTGATTCGTAACGGTGTTAGATGCGGAAGGCTGGCGTGCCCTGTCGCGGCTCCTTGGCAATCGATTGTTTGTTGCCTGGAGGGCTCTTTACAGCGGTTTGCACGGATGCGTATAAAGGGCGCGCTCTTGCTCCGGGTGTGAGCGGCCAACGCATCCGTAGGAGAGCCAACCCGCGCGCGCAAGGACCGCCGGATCACTTCAGGAGAACACGTATGTGGAGCAAGGCATCTCTTCCCCTCGCAGCGCTCTCAGCGACTGTGGCGATGCTGTTGAGTGCAGGACCCATGAACGCGCAGGACGATGACCGCGGACAGGACCGAGGTCAGGACCACGGACAGAGCTGGGAACGGAATCATGGAGCCCGCGAAGTATTTGCGCACTACCTGGTCACCAACCAGGACTACCAATCTGACGATCCTAGCGGCGAGTTGAAGATAGCCGCCTACGAGAAGGAGATTCAGCAGGCGCAGGCGGCTGGTATCGACGGCTTCGCGCTGAACGCAGGCGGCTGGACCAACCAGGATTACTACGTCCGCTACTCCTCTGAGATATTCGAGGCTGCCTACCGGCTGAACTCCGGGTTCAAGCTGTTCTTCTCCGCGGACATGTGCTGCGGTAACGCGGCGGTCGATGTCGAAGACATGATTCGCCGGTTCGCAAACAATCCGCGGTACCAGAGTCTCTACTACAAGCGCGACGGCAGGTACGTGCTCTCTACCTTTGCGGGCGAGGCGCTGGGTGCGGGCTTCTGGCAGCAGGTGAAGACCGACCTGACCACTGGCACCAATCCGAGCACCTACAACAACACCAACGCACTCTCAACGGCGTCCGGTGTTGCTTCGAGCGCACCGCTGCCGGTGTTCTTCATCCCTGCGTTCTTCTGGGGCGGCGAGACGCCGAGCACACCCGCGATTCAGCAGGGCCTGAGCCAATACCAGAACATCGTGGATGGAGCGTTCTACTGGGGGATCGCCGGGGTTCCAGGGCAGGGGACGGAGCCCGATCAGATTCCGTCCAGCAACGATTATGCGCAGGTGCTGCACAGTGCGGGCAAGCAGTACATGGCGCCGGTGACGATTCAGTTCTGGGGCGCGAATGCGAACCGCTACTACGAGTACAGCGGCTATGAGGGAATGCGGAAGCTGTGGCTGGATGCGATCTATGTCAGCCATCCCAACATGATTGAGATCATCACCTGGAATGATTTCGTCGAGGGCACGTATGTCAGCCCGATCGACGACCCGAACAAGTATCAGTTTGCGAACTTTCTCTTCGATCCGGGCGTGCCGCTGTTTACGACCGGCTTCTGGCATACGCATGTGGGCGCCACGGACCAGCTGAAGTACTACATCCAGTGGTACAAGACGGGGCACCAGCCCCGAGTGCATCAGGATGCCATCTACTGGGCGTATCGCACTCAATCGAAGAACACGGATGCGACCACTGGCCAGCCCACCATCGGCACGGTGTACGGTCCGCTGGCGGATGAGGTGTATATCTCGGCCTTCCTGAAGGAGCCTGCGCAGCTGAAGGTGAATGCGGGCAACGGTGTCGAGACGCTGTATCTGCACGACGGCTACAACGAAGTGGCCGTACCGTTTACGCCAACCAACACCGCGCCTACCTTCGAACTGGACCGGGAGGGTGCAGCGGTGCTGAGCGGGACCGGCGCGGATGCGATCCTGACCACCCCGCAGTACAACGACTACTACTACTCGACCGGCGATCTGGTTTCGCCGCGGGGCAGGGACGGCTACGGGCGCTAGGGCCGACCGGTGTTTCGCTGGACGGCGGTCGAAGACGAAGACGCGGATGGCGATGAGTTATCCGCGTCTCCGTTTGGGTGCATGGCTTACTCGTCGCGCAGTGACTCCACCGGCGGGATGTGCGAGGCGCGCAGGGCAGGCAGCAGCGAGGCTGCGCCGCCGATGAAGGCGAGACTGAGCAGCACGCCCAGGTAGGTCCACGCGTCGGAGGCAGCGACACCGTAGAGGAAGCCGTGCAGCACGCGGCCCATGGCGAGCGAGAGTGCGCCGCCGACGACCAGACCGGCCGTGACCATGATCGCGCCCTGGCGCAGGATCATCTGCAGCACCGAGGCACGTGGCGCGCCCAGGGCCAGGCGGATGCCGATCTCGCGCCGCCGGTAGCTCACCAGTTGCGCCAGCACTCCGTACAGCCCGGTCAGCACCATCAGCCCGGCAAGGCCGGCGAAGGCGCCGGTGATGTAGAGCCCGAGGCGGTTGGCGAAGTTGCTCTTGTCTACAGACTCCTGCAGGGTCTGAAAGTCGCCGAGGGCGTACTGCGGGGCCACCTCATGGAAGATGGAGCGAACCATGGGCGCCACCGGCACGTTGCCGCTGGTCTTCACCAGGAAGTTGACGACGGTCTTGAGCAGCGCGGGGTAGTAGAGCGAGGTAGTGGGGATCTGCTGATAGGGCAGCAACAGCAGTGGGCCGGCCGGCTGATTGACGGCCGAGTCTTTCTGATCGGCCAGCACGCCAACGATGGTGTAGGGCTTCAGCATGCCGGTGTCCTTGCCGCCCAGATCCATCTGATGGCCGAGCGGATCGCGGGCGCCAAAGATAAGCTGCGCCAGCGCCTGGTTGACGACCGCGACGGGGGGAGCAGTCATGGTGTCGCTGTCTGCGATCATGCGTCCGCGGAGCACCGGGGTGCCCAGCAGGCGCGCGTATTCCGGGGTGACGGCGGTCATGCGGGTGTTGTAAGCATGGGCGTTGTCGTGCGGCTCGCCGACGATGCGAAGGCTGGTGTGCATGTCGATGCCAGAGAGGGGCGGGGCGCTGGCCAGTGCTGCGGAGGTGACACCAGGAGCCTGGCGGAGTCGATCGAGCACCGGTGCGTAGATGCTGGTGGCGACGGATGCAGGAGCGTGTTCGGTGTCCGCGGAGACGGCCATATTTGCAAAGCCGGTTGCGTCCGGGGGCACGGCAGAGAAGGCTGTGATGTTGGTGGTGGTAAAGCCAAGCGCGGTGTGCTCCAGGTTCCACAGCGTATGAAAGAGCAGGCCAGTGGCGACCAGCAGAAGGGTGGAGACGGCGACTTCGCCGATGACCAGGGTCCGGGTGAGCCGGCTCGAGACGCCGCGCGATCCCAGGCCGCGCGAGGCGCTCTGCAGGGCGCGCTGGGGATCGGTTCGTGCGACCAGCAGGGCGGGCAGGATGGAGGAGAGCAATGCGGAGAGGGTGGCGACCGCAGTCAGGATCAGGATCACGGACCAGTCCAGCGTGATGTTCTCTGCGCGGGGGATGGCGCCGTCTGGTAGCGAGCGCAACATGCGGAGCAGTACCCAGGCCAGCGCGATGCCCAGGCTGCAGCCAAGCAGGGAGAGTGCGCTGCCCTCCACCAGCATCTGGCGGATGAGCCGGGAGCGCGGAGCCCCGAGGGCGGCACGCACGGCGAACTCCTGCTGCCGGCCCAGGCAGCGGGCGATCAACAGATTGGCAACGTTGGCGCAGGCGATGAGCAGCACCAGAGCCAGGGCAGAGATCAATCCAAGGAAGACCGGCCGCACCTGGCCGGTGATGGTCTGCAGGTATGGTGTGGCTGTCAAGAAGAGCATGGAGGCGCCTTTAGGATTGGCCCGGTCGATGCTCTGCGCTGTTCGGGTCAGCTCAGATTGTGCCTGGGCCAGGCTGACGCCGGGACGCAGCTGGCCGAGGATGTATTCAAAGTCATAGCCGCGGCTGGTTCGCATGAGCACGCTGGGCTGCAGGGGGAGCCAGATGCCCTTGCGGATGTCCGGGCCAACGGACTCGGGAAAGCGGAAGCTCTGCGGCATGACTCCAACCACAGTGCGGGGTTGCGCATTGACCCGGACGACACGGCCTAGGATGGCGGGATCGGCGTGGAAGGTCTCGCGCCACATGCCTTCGGACAGCAGCGCGACCGATGGCCCGTTCGGTTCGCCCTCCTGGGCGGTGAAGGTGCGGCCCAGCATCGGGCTGGCGCCAAGCATCGACAAAAGAGCCGGGCTCAGCAGGGGTGCGCTTACGGAGACCGAGCTGTCGCCGCTCTGCACGACAGCAACGTCCTCGGCATAGACTCCGACCTGAGTGAAGCTGTGGGTGGCCTGGTCGCGGACATCGCGGTAGTTGAGCCAGGAGGTAGCAGTACGCGCCGTCCCTGGCCGGTCTGCGTTGATGGCGACCAGGCGGTCCGCACCCGGGTACGGCAAGGGGCGCAGCAGGACATCTTCCGCAACGGTGAACATTGCCGTATTCGCGCCGATGGCCAGGGCCAGGGTCAGCACGGCGAGAGCGGAGAATCCGGGAGCGCGGCGAAGCTGCCGCAGAGCGTGACGAACATCCTGAGCGAGGGTGGACAAGTGAAGCCTCCGGCTAACAGCAACACAGAAGCACGCGATGCGCCAAGACGCACGCGGCCGGACCGGCAGCGATCTGCGGCAACGCAGCATGGTTGCTGAGCTTTCTGCTCGTTCCAGCAAGGGTCTGGATGTCCGCTCCTGTGCGCGGATGTCCGGATGTGGACAGCGGTGCGGGCTGCAGCCGGAGGCGCTCGTCGGGCACACGGCACCGTGCTAAGGTCAGGCATTCGGAGCAGATACGACGCGCAGAGAAGGGGGAACGCCTGGCGATGCTCTTCGGACCGGCCACCACCGCGCTGCATGGCCTGCGGGATTCAACCTACGTGCGCTTCTCGCTTCTGGCGATCTCGTCGATCTTTTTCCTGGTCGATCCATTCGCAGCGATCGGCACCTTCATTGCGATCACAGCGGGAGCGGATGAGGCCCGGCGGCGGCGCACCGCGCGACGCGGCGCGCTCACCTGCCTGATCGTGCTGACGACCTTCGCCCTGATCGGCAGGGCGATCTTCAGGATGTTCGGTATCTCGCTCCCGGCCTTTGAGATTGCCGGCGGGCTGATCCTGCTGCTGATCGGCATTGACATGCTGGAGGCGAAGCGCTCACCCACGCAGGAGTCGAGCGGGGAGGCGGAGGAGGCCACAGCCAAGGACGATGCGGGCATTGTGCCGCTGGGGATTCCCATGCTCAGCGGGCCGGGCGCGATTTCGAGCGTGATGGTGCTGGTCGGCCAGGCTCGCCTGTGGTGGGAGTGGGCGGCCATTCTGGCGTCGATTGGCATCACAGCGTGGGCCAGTTACTGGGTGCTGGTAGGGGCGGATCGGATTCGGCGGGTGATGGGCGATACCGGCATTCGCATCCTGGTTCGCATCATGGGGCTGCTGCTGGTGGCCCTGGCAGTGCAGTTTTTTGTGAATGGGTTGATGGATCTGGGTGTGATTGCGCGGCAGTGAAGGAGCTCCTGAGGCGGACGCGGCTCATCTGAGGTGATCAGCAGTGCGGGTAAGCAGCGGCGGGCGGGCGAGAACGACCAAAGAAGCAAAGAGAGCAGGGAAACGAATGAGGTCAGCAGGGCAAGCGCGACGGTGGGTGGGGGGGGCAGTGGTTCTCGCGGTGTTGCTGGCGCCGTTGCCGGCGATGGCGCGGTTTGACCCGCGTCCCTGCAAGAACGCCTACACCGAGCAGCAGGAGGAGACGGAGGGCGCGAAGGCAGCCAAGCAGGTGTATCAGCAGATGCCGGTGCTGCCGGACTCCGACCCGGTAAGTCAGTATGTGCAGCAGCTGGGCAGGAAGCTGGCGCAGTATGCGCCGGGCTACAAGTGGCCGTACAACTTCCACGTGGTAAACGTGGCCGACATCAATGCCTTCGCATTGCCTGGCGGATCAGTGTTCGTGAACCTGGGGACGATTCAGGCGGCGGAGACCGAGGCGCAACTGGCTGGGGTGATGGCGCATGAGATCTCGCACGTGGCCCAGCGGCACTCGACTTGCAATATCACCAAGGAGCGCACGCCCAGCCTGCTGGCAGGCATCGGGCAGATAGCAGCCGGCGTGCTGCTGCCCGGTGCCGCGGGCTCAGTCGTAGGCCAGGGAATCGGATTGGGAGCCGGGCTCTCTTTCCTGCGCAACTCCCGCGAGAGCGAGCGCCAGGCCGACCTGATGGGCACCGACATCCTCTACGACGCCGGATACGATCCCCGCGCGATGCCGCAGTTCTTCGAGATCATTCAGGGCAAGTACGGCGCGGGCGGGTCGCAGTTCCTGAGCGATCATCCCAATCCCGGCAACCGCGTCGGCTATGTCAATGACGAGATCGAGAGCCTGCCGCCGCGCACGAACTATGTGAAGACCAGCGCAGAGTTCACCCGCATCAAGAAGACCGCGGACAGCATGCACGCGTACACGGCGAAAGAGGTAGCGGCAGGCAGCTGGAAGCGGGGTGGGTCCGGGCAGCAGGTCCAGGGCGCGGGTAGTGGAGCCGGGGCCGCTGTGGGCCGGTTGAGCGTGGCGGAATGGACTCCGCAGGGGGACTGGCAGACGTTGAACGGGGACGGCTTCAGCATCAGCTATCCCGGGAACTGGAGAGGCGCCAGTTCGGGAGCAGGAGCGCTGATCGCCCCGCCGGGAGGCGTCAACGCCCAGAATGCAGTGGGCTATGGGATGTTGGCAGACCGCTTCCAGCCGGCACAGGCTGGCGATATTGCGTCGGAGACGCAGCAGTTGCTGACCCAGATTCAGCAGCAGAATCCGCAACTGAAGCCGCAGCGGGTAGAGGACGTGGTGGTGAACCAGGTGCACGGGCGATCTGTAGAGGCGACCAATACCGGAGGGGCGGGCGGAGGGATGGAACGTGATTGGCTGGTGGCCTTACCGGAGCCGGGCGCGACCTCGCTGCGCTACGTGGTGTTTGTGGCGCCGCAGGCTGATTTCGACGCACTGCGACCAACCTTTGAGCGCATGCTCCGAACTCTGAAAGTGTCTCAGTAGCCTGTTTCGCAGGCCAGCGTGGTGAGTTAATTCTGTTGAGCCGCTCGATTTCAACAGAGCGAAGAGATTTTCAACAGTGGAGGGGTTGCGGGCGGACGCCCGGGCAGGTAGTATCCGAATTGTTGCAAGTGAGTGAAGTGAAGCTGAGCGGCTCTGAGGTTGTCGTGTCCGCCAAGGTTTGCTACACTGAAGAAGAAGTTGCTAGGAAGCTGGGTTCTGGAAGGCCGGCAACGGCGAAGAGTACGGAACTGCAGTATGTTGGTCACCCGGGCAGACTGAATCGGACGTTTGCGATCAGGCCCGACTACCGAACATTCCTGAGCAGTAGACAGCTGGGCGAAGCCCACTGGCGGCCATGATGGCCTCTCCCCGCTTGAGAGCGATACGGAGCTACGATCTTTCACAGTTTTGTGCTGCGCGCCCTACGCTCCTTAGGAGCTAAGCAAGTGCTACAACGGATTCAGCAGCGCCCGAAACAGCAGAAAACAATCCTGTTGACGGGCGGCAAATCCAAAGATAGTATTGGCAAGTGCGCGAAAAACGGTTCTACTCTGCGCTCAAGTGCGAGGGAGCCGTCAGCGCGCAAGTTCGAGGGCCTGCGACGACACAGTCGTAGATCCCGATCCGAAGCGGCCTGCCTAGGTAGGTGCAGCGAGGATCTTTGACAATCAGGTTGAACATGCCAGTCGTGAGAGACAAGCAGGAATAGGCTTGATCATTCTCACAAGGTAAATCTCCCCGAGACCTTCGAGCCTCGGGGAGTGCGTAACTCGCTCGGACCTCCGTCCTGAGCGGTTACGGAATCAGTTTCAAACGAGAGTTTGATCCTGGCTCAGAATCAACGCTGGCGGCGTGCCTAACACATG
>CAXUMX010000093.1:0-10662 GCA_964252395.1 uncultured Acidobacteriaceae bacterium
GGCGGGGGCGGTGGAGGTGCTGTCAGCAGCGTCGCCATCATCTGCTTGGGGAGTGCCTCAGGGTGCAGCAGCGGCCACAGGATCAGGCCGATAAGGATAGAGCTGTTGACCACGAAGGCGAGAATGGAAAACCATTTGCTCTTCGTCTTGATCTTGCCGCCTGATTCCATCAGGGAATCTTCAAACATGGCCGTACCTCGGAACAGACGTGCTAGACGCCAAACCCCGCTCACCCAAACCGGTCTGCCTGGACACGATGCCGGCGGTCGAACCCGACCGCGACAGCTAACAACCTTCCAGACTGAGGACCGCCCAAGGGCAGCGGAGCGAGAGGTCTGCGACTTCCTTGCTATAGACACCGCAGGTGCCAGGCAATGTTCCCAGAAAATTCACTAAATCTTTCACGGCAGTTTTTCAAGTGCTCCGGCAACTGCTGGGCCCACTGCTCCCAAAGATGCCGGCCCCGACGCGCGGGTGGTCCCCCGCACACCAACTTCCCGCCTGCGGCACAGCGCTGCGAACCACTGGCCACACCTGCCCTAGGAACCCGCAGCAATGCAGGCCGGGTCAGGTGCAGCCTGCAACTTAGACCCGCACCCGCTTGCCCGCCGGCAGCGCGGCCGCCCGGCCATGCCCCGCGCGCCACTGCTGCCACGCCACCAGCATCGGCGCCGCCACCGCAATCGAGGAATACGTGCCGATCAGGATGCCGATCACCAGGGCGAAGGAGAAGCCACGCAGCACCTCGCCTCCGAAGAAGTAGAGCGACAACACCGTCAGGAAGGTCAGCCCGGAGGTGAGCACCGTCCGGCTTAGCGTCTGGTTGATGCTGCGGTTTACCACGTCGGCCAGCGGCTCACGCCGGCTCAGCCGCAGGTTCTCCCGGATGCGATCGAACACCACGATGGTGTCGTTCATCGAGTAGCCGACCAGGGTCAGGATGGCGGCGATCACCGTCAGCGTGAGCTCCTGGTTGGTCAGCGAGAAGGCGCCGATCGTAATCAGCGTGTCGTGGAACACCGCCACTACCGCGGCCACGCCGTAGATCAGCTCAAAGCGCACCCACAGGTAGATCAGCATGCCCAGCAGTGAGTAGAGCGTAGCCAGCAGTGCCTGCTTGCGCAGCTGCTGCCCTACCTGCGGCCCCACCACCTCTACGTTGATCACCGTGAAGCCGGAGAGATAGGTGCCTTGCTCCAATGCGGAGACGACTGCCGGGTCGGCGATGCCCTTCAGCTCCGCATAGCTGTCGACCAGGCCTCCATGCTGCTTGTCCCGGTAGTCCAGGATGGTGGCGGCCTGCTGTGCATACTTCGCCCGCGCCGTATCGGTAGCGCCCCCCGCAGTCACCAGGTGCTCCGGATCCTTCTCGGTCAGGAAGTCGGTCAGTGTTCCGCGACCAACGTTGTCCAGGTCCAGCTTGCCCGCGCTCGTCGCCCCGGCCGCGCTGTAGTGCTCCTCCAGTGCCTTCACGATCGTGGTGCGGCCTGCCTCCAGGTTGGTCTCCTGCGTCTGCTTCTCCGGCAGTGAGACGATCACCTGGTGGTTTGAAGCAGGGCCGAAGGCCTGGATGCGGCTGTCGTGAATGCCCGCGCCGTCCACCGCCCGCCGGATGCGATCCGTCGAAGGTGTCTGGTCGAACTTGACGTACACCAGCGTGCCGCCCTTGAAGTCCACGCCGCGCGGAATGCCGTGCCAGAACAGGATTGAGAGCACGCCCGCCACGCTGAAAACAAGAGAGAAGCCGAGGAAGTACCACTTCTTCCCCAGCCAGTCGATCTGTACATCACGAAACAGTTCCACGTGAACTCCGTCGTAGGCGCGCCGCGCTTACTTGCGAAAATCTCGAATGATGGTGGTCTCAAGCACCAGCGCCGCACAGACAAACAGCGCGCCCGCAAACAAACCCATGCCGATGCCGCGCATAGCCGCCGCCGGCGTGATGCCCTGCTGCCCCGAATCAGACTGTGACAAATCAGAGTTCTTCATATAGAGAGCGCCTCTCCGCGCTGCTTGCGATTCAAAATGCCGTCGAAGATGGTGCGGGACACAAACACCGCGGTGAACAGGTTAGCCAGCAGTCCGAAGGTCAGCGTCACGGCAAAGCCGCGCACCGGCCCGGTGCCGAACAGGAACAGAATCGCCGCCGACACGATCGTGGTCACGTGCGTATCGATGATGGTCGTCCAGGCGTGCTCGAAGCCCTGGTCGACCGACGCCGCGGCAGACTTGCCCGCGCGCATCTCTTCCCGGATACGCTCGAAGATCAGCACGTTCGAGTCCACCCCCATACCAATCGTCAGGATGACTCCGGCAATGCCCGGTAGCGTCAGCGTGGAGCCGGTAAAGCCCATGAACCCGAGCAGGATCACCAGGTTCAGGAACAACGCCAGGTCTGCATTGATGCCCGCGCCGCGGTAGTAAAACAGCATGAAGGCCATCACGGCGAGCATGCCGACGATCGACGCCATCACACCCTTGCGGATCGAATCCGCGCCCAGCGACGGTCCCACCGTGCGCTCCTCCAGATAGCGGATCGACGCAGGCAGGGCGCCGGTACGCAGCATCAGTGACAGGTTCTGCGCCTTCTCCTTGCCCAGCCCGGAGATGCGCCCGGTGTCGCGGATCGCCTGCTGAATCGTCGCGACCTCCTGCACCCGATTATCCAGCACCACGCCCAGCTGCTTGCCGATGCTCGAGCTGGTGAACTGGTAGAAGCGGTCGCCCGCCGCACGGGTCAGGACAAAGGTCGCCTGCGGCCGCTGGTTTTCATCCAGGCCTGGCTCCGCATCGCGGAAGTCCGAGCCAGAGACCACCGCCAGCCGCTGGATCAGGTAATACTGGCCCGCCTCGCGCGGATCGGTGCCGCCATACTCCATCAGCTTCTGGTCCGGCGGAATCTGCCCGTTGTTCGCCTGCAGTGCCGCCTCCTGCGTGGCAAATGGGCCGCCGGTCACTTCATGGATCTCCAACCGGGCCGTCGATTGAATAATGTCGCGCACGCGGCCCGGGTCATCGACACCCGGCAGCTCGACCAGGATCTGGTTCTTGCCCAGCCCGTACTCCTGGATCGTGGGTTCGCTCACGCCCAGCGTGTCGATGCGCGTCCGGATCGTCTCAATCGCCTGCTGCAGGGCGCGCTTTTCAATATCCTGCTGCTGCTGTTGCTTCAGCGTCAGGGTGTAGCTGCCCTCGGCGCCGGCGCTGATCGCGTACTGCTGGCTGTACTTGGTGTCCAGCAGGTTGCGCAGGTCGCTTGACTTGTCCGCCGGTGCGCCCTGGATCTGGATCGTCTGCGGCTGATCGTTCGGGTTCGGCTTCAGCACCGAGCCCACCGTGATGCCGGCCTGCTGCAGATCGCTCTGCAGCCGCGCCTGCGCGTTGTCCGTCTCCGCAGCCACCGCCTCTTCCACCTGCACCTGCAGCACCAGGTGGGTGCCGCCGCTCAGGTCCAGGCCCAGCTTGATGCGGTTCGACAGGGCGTCACGCCATGCCTGGCCGCTCAGGCCGTGGGGAATACCGACGATGCCGTAGCAGAACACCAGCAGGAGGGCGACGATCAGGATGGCTTTGCCAGTCAGATTCTTACGCATGGGAATAAACTCGACGACTCGGGACTGAACAACTCGGAACTGAACTTGATTCGGGGAGATCCGGCGGCAGCGCCAGCCTGCCCCTGCGGACGATCTACTTGGCTGCCTCGGGCTCGTTGGTGGTCACAGCCGCGATGGCAGACTTGACGATCTCCACCTTCACCCCGTCCGGCGGCAGCTTGATCTGGATGGCATCGTCGCGCAGCGCCACAATGGTGCCGCGCATGCCGCCCGTCGTCGTGATCCTGTCGCCGATCTTCAGGCTGTCCAGCATCTGCGCCCACTGCTTCTGCTTCTTCTGGTTCGGCCGGAACAGCATCAGGTAGAAGACGCCAACCATCAGGATCGCGGGCAGAAAGGCCGTATATCCCTGGGGAAAGGCGCCGACATAGACAGCAAGGTGAGCAAACACAGAGTTCCTTCTTCCGTCGATGCTCTCCACCCGCACCGCCGGTTCTGGAGGCTGGCGCAGTGGCTGCAGCTTCAGTGCGGGAGCACAGGGGAAGAGCGGAATCTAGCCAGGCAGCCGGGAAGCCCTTCAAAGCGAGCGCACCAGAGACCAGCGCACCTCCCCAAGGACCAGCCCATCCCGCCAGCACCCATGCATCGCCATAGCGGCTAAGGCACAGGACACACAAATAACAGTATACCTAAGCAACAAGCATCCCGGCAGGAGGCCCCTCGTGTCAAGAGAGACGGCCCCGCCCGGAAGCCGAGCCGCTACACCGCGATGACGACGTCCCCATACCGCGCCAGGGTAGCATCCGAGGTCAGCAGTGGTATGCGCTCCGTGATCGCCTGCGCAACCAGCATGCGATCGAAGGGATCTTTGTGGATGGGCGGCAGCGCGTCCACCGCCGTCGCATGTGCCCCGGTTACTGCGAGCTCCATATAGTCATTCTCGAGCAGAACGCGCCGCGCCCGCTGGACGTCCACCCGGAAGTCCGCCCGGCCCAGGCTGCGCTTGATCGCGATCTCCCACAGACTGGCGACGCTGAAGACGAGCTCATTCTCGACATTTGCCATCCGCGAACGCGCCGCTCGCGGCAGCTTCTTCGACCCCTCCGCCGCCCACAGCAGCAGGTGCGTGTCGATCAGCAGCCTCATCCCTTGCCGCCGAACAGCGACCGGATCTCGCGCGCCCCCATCGTGTCGAAGTCATCGGGCACCGCAATCTCCCCCTTCAGAAACCCGAATCTCTTCTTCTCCGTCGCCTCAGGCGCATCGATCCGCGTCACCTTCACCATCGGTCGGCCGGCCTTCGCAATCACGAACGACTCACCCTGCGCGGCCAGCTCGATCAGCCGCGACAAGTGAGTCTTCGCCTCATGAATATTCACGATCCGCATGCTGCCAGTCTAAACTAAGTCTGGTTAGTTTAGTCTTTAAGGCCCTGGGCACTCAGAGCCGCCGCGCCAGCAGCAGGATGCACGGCCCGTTCTGGTGCTTCAGGTTCTCATCCCCCAGCGTGACCTCAAACCCCAGCGCCCGGATCGAGGCGATCAGGCCCTGACGGGTCATCCAGCGGCTGGTCGGCTCCGTCCCGCCAATAAACTGCTTCGAGCGCATCGACGAAAGATAATGCTGCTCGTACGCATCGGCAGAGACATCGCCCACGGTCTGCCGAACCGGGGTCGCATTGAAGCGCAGGTCGTCCCTGCAGATCGCCGGATCGTAATAATGCGTCCACAATCCAAAACTATTCGTTACCCGCGCAATATCGTGCAGCAGCTTCAGCGGCTCCAGCATGTGGTACAGCACGCCCACCGCCAGCACGAAATCGAAACTGAGCGGACTCGCCGCCTCCAGGTACGGCCGGAAGTCTCCATACAGAAACTCGGACTGCAGGTGGAGCGCGTTCTTGACCACAAGGCACTTCAGAAATCCGCGCTGGCTGGCCTCAATCGCCGTCACCGTGGCTCCCGCATGCTCCATCATGGTGGTATGGCCGCCTTCCAGCGGCCCTAGCTCAAGCACGCGCTTGCCGTTGAAGCTGCCGTACTTCTCCTCGAGCCACCGGATGCGGAAGTCATCGAACAGCTCCGCCTTCCCGGTCTCAAATCCCGGAACCGCCGAGCTCCACGCATCCTTGAATATGCTGAACGGCGTCGCGTCCGTCGGCATCTCGCGTGAGTACAGGTCTTGAAACTGTGGCGACCTGCCCCACACGCGGCCGCCATACTGGATCAGCCGCCTGCCTGCCGGTGTCCTTGCCGCGATTCGTAACGCCGGCGATGCCAATCTACGCAGAGTCCCACTCACACATGGCCCTTCTTCTTCTGGAGTTATCAGCGAGAGTAACCCATCTCTTCAACCGGCAGCGTGTGCCTCATGGCTCCACCGTCGTAGCCGTAGCCGGCTCCGGTGCCACACCGCGGCCCAGCGACTCCCGCACTCTAGCCATCGTGTCCAGATAGAACGCCAGATTGTGCAGCGTGTTCAACACCGCGGACAGCGGCTCCTGCGCCACCATCAGGTGCCGCAGGTAGGCCCGCGTGTAGCGGCTGCACACCATGCATCCGCAGGCCAGGTCCGGCGGCCCTTGATCCTCCGCAAACTGCCGATTCTTGATGTTCAGCCGGCCCTCTGAGGTGAACAGCAGCCCGTGGCGCGCCGCGCGCGTCGGCAGCACGCAGTCCATCATGTCCACGCCCATCGCCGCATACTCCACAATCTCGTCCGGGTAGCCCACGCCCATCACATAGCGCGGCTTGTCCGCGGGCAGCAGCGGTAGTGTGCTCGCGATAATCTCCCGTGTCAGCTCGCGCGGCTCGCCCACGCTCAGCCCGCCGATGGCGTAGCCGGGAAAGTCCATCTCCACCAGCCGCTCGGCCGATTCCCGCCGCAACTCTGGATACATGCCGCCCTGCACAATGCCGAACAACGATTGCGTCCGGCCGCCAAACTCTCGCGTCCCCTCTCCGGCCAGCCACGGCACCTCGTGCTTATGCTCTTCGAAGTACGCTTTGCTGCGCCGCGCCCACTCGAGCGTCAGATCCAGTGAGCGCCGCGCCCGCTCGCGGTCTGCCGGGTACTCCGTGCACTCGTCGAACACCATCAGGATGTCCGCGCCCAGCGCAATCTGGATCGCGATCGAGCGCTCTGGTGAAAACATGTGCGAGGAGCCGTCCAGGTGCGAGCGAAAACGCACCCCCTCCTCGCTCACCTTGCGCAGTTCGTTCAGGCTGAAGACCTGGAAACCGCCCGAGTCGGTCAGCATCGCACGCGGCCAGCTGATAAAGCGGTGCAGGCCGCCCATGCGCTCTACCAGTTCATGCCCGGGCCGCAGATACAGGTGGTACGTGTTGCCCAGGATGATCTCCGCGCCCAGTTGCTCCAGCAGGTGCTGCGGCACTGCCTTCACCGTGCCGACCGTGCCCACCGGCATGAAGACCGGCGTCTGCACCACTTGGTGCGGCAGGTCCAGCACTGCGCGCCGGCCGTCGCCCGCACTGGCCAGTACAGAAAAGTTCAGACTCAGATTCAGGCTCACTGACTGATTCTAGTCACCGCGCCAGTATCCAGCGGCAGCGCCTCCAGCAGTGCCCCGACAGAGCGATGGAGCACCGGATGCTGCCAGTCCGGCACCAGCTCCGCCAGCGGCTCCAGCACGAAGCGCCGCTGGTGCATCGCCGGATGCGGCAGCGTTAGCACAGGCTCGTCCAGCACCAGCGCATCGAACAGCAGCAGATCCAGATCCAGTGTGCGCGGGCCCTTCGGCGGCTGCTGGCTGCGCTCCCGCCCAAAGCCACGTTCAATCGTCAGCAGTGCCTCCAGCAGCTCTCGCGGCGGCAGCGGCGTCTCCAGGATCACCGCACCGTTCAGGAAGTCCGGCTGCTGCGCAAGGCCGACCGGCGCCGTGCGGTACAGGCTCGATCGCGCAATCACCTTGCCATACGCGCCAAGCTCCTCCACCGCGGCCGCCAACGTCGCCGCCGGCTCGCCCACGCGCGAAGGCAGGTTGGCCCCAAGAGCAATTGCAGCGAGTGACATCCTCTTATTATGCGGAACGCTCGAAAGGGCCTGTGACTATGCCTGAAGTCAGCAGTCCGTGGATAGCCATCGGCATCCAAATGACTGCGGGTACTCTTTATCCCGCGAACTCCGAACCGGGACACCTCGCGTGAATGAGACCCGCGCCCCATATGCCCTCACCAATCAGAACAGCCCCGCGTTCTGGCTCATCGAAAACCCGTGTATGCCGCTTGCGGGCAGAGCCGGCTCCGCAAAGCAGAAGAGATGCTCTAGCATCGGAGCATGCGCCTCGCCCTCTTCGGCGGAAGCTTTGATCCGCCGCACTGCGGACACCTTGGCATCGCCCTCGCAGCCATCGAACGGCTCGCACTTGACCGCGTGCTGATGGCCCCGGTCGGCCGCCAACCGCTCAAGCGCGATCGCCCGCAGTCGCCCTACCCGGACCGGATGGCGATGGTGCAGCTCGCCTGCGGCAGTCAGCCCAGGCTCCAGCCCAGCGCCATCGACGCGCCCATCACCACCGGCGCCCCCAACTACACCTATGACACTCTGCTTCAGCTGCGCCAGTCATTGCACGCCGACGACGCACTCTACTGCCTCATCGGCGCCGACTCGCTACTGACCCTTCGCCACTGGCACCGCGCCGCCGACGCTCTGTTCCTCGCGCAATGGATCATCGCCGCCCGCCCCGGCGTCGCGCTGGAGACGCTGACTCCCTTGCTGCCGGATGGCATCCGCACCATGCCTGCCGAAGGTAGCGGCACGTGCGTCAGAGTCCCCATCCAGCAGGACATTGGCCCCGAGCCGAGACACGGTCAACTCTGGCTGCTGCCCGGGCTGCACTATGAGGTCTCCGCAACCGAGTTGCGCCGCGCCCTTGCCGACCACACCGCCGGCATACCCCAGCGTGTGCTCGATCCCGCCGTGGCAGAGTACGCGCGCGCACACCGCCTCTATGAGAACGCGCCCATCCCCCAGACCTCGCCGTAAAAGCCAGATCGAGTGATGGTGTGGCACGAGAGTTGTAACCGCGCCGAATACCCCATCTTTCCTTTTGGCATAAAATGGGCAGTTCGGTACCGACCGACCAGGACCGCTGTCGATGGCGAGTAGAAAAACTGAAGTGAACGCAGTGGAGTCCGCACCGGGCTCTACCAATGGTGTAAAGACGTCGAACGGCACGAAGCCGTCGCCTCTCCCGCCCCCCACAAAGAATCCGAACGGCATTCCCGACTATCGCCTGGAGCAGTTGCCCTTCCATGTCGAGGGCGAGTGGGTGGACGGGACATACCACTACAAGCTCGTAGGGGAGACGACCGCGCCGGCACCGCCGCTGCGCCCCTCGAAGTATCTGAACCGCGAGCAGTCGCTCGATATCTTCCGGCTGATGATTACCAACCGGAAGATGGAGGACTCGCTGGAGCGGATGTACAAGCAGAGCAAGGTGATCGGCGGGCTTTACCTGAGCCAGGGGCAGGAGGCCTGCTCTGTCGCGTCGGCGTATGCGCTGGGCGAGGACGACTGGCTGGGTCCGATGATCCGCAATCAGGGCTCGATGATCGTCAAGGGCTTCAAGCCGCGCGACACCATGATGCAGTACATGGCGAAGGCGGGTTCGCCGACGCGCGGTCGTGAGAGCGGGTCGCACTACGGCGATGCGCGCAAGCTGAATGTGATTGCGCCCATCTCCCACCTGGGCGATTCGATCAGTGTGTGTGCCGGGGTGGCGCTGGGCGCCCGCATCCAGGGCAAGAACATTGCCTGCCTGGCGTATATCGGCGACGGCGGACAGTCGACCGGGCCGACCTATGAGGGCTTCAACTTTGCAGCGGTGCAGCGGCTGGGCGTGGTGCTGATGGTGGAGCACAACCTGTGGGCCTACTCGACGCCGGTGGAGCTGCAGTTTGCCTGTAAGGACCTGGCGGACCGCTCACTAGGGTACGGCGTGCCCGGCGTCATTGTGGACGGCACCGACGCGAACCAGGTATACGACGCAACCTACGAAGCCGTGCAGCGCGCGTATCGCGGTGAGGGCGCCTCGCTGATCGAGGCCAAGCTGATGCGCATGAAGGGGCACGCCATGCACGACGCCGCGGTGTATGTACCGGCCGGAGTGCGGGAGTACTGGAAGCGCCGGGACCCGATCGAGCGCATGGAGCGGTATCTGATCGAGTGCGGCTGGCTGACGGCGGAAGAGTCGAAGAAGATCCAGGCGGATGTGGACAAGCTGATGGACGAGGAGCGCGCCATCGCCGAGGCCTCACCGATGCCGGACCCGGCAGACGCGGGAACGGATGTGTACTTCGACAACGCGACGGCGATTCCGCTGAAGTACGGCGAGGTCCGGGTACAGAACGCGAATGCCAGCGCCAAGCTGGCAGAGTCAAGCGCGACCACTCACTACAAGTAGGACGCCCCTGTTCAGAAGCAGCGATGGGGCGGGCATTGCAGGGCCCCGGGCAGACGGGCGACGCGAGGACAGAGACGGCATGGCAGCAGTTACGTACTTAGAGGCGATTCGGCAGGGATTGTGGGAAGAGATGGAGCGCGACCCGAGCGTCTTCGTCATTGGCGAGGACGTAGGCGTGTACGGCGGCGCCTTCAAGGTAACAGAAGGCTTCGTACAGCGCTTCGGCACGGAGCGGGTAGTGGATACGCCCATCTCCGAGATGGCGATTGCGAGCGCAGCCTATGGCGCGTCGCTGACCGGACTGCGTCCGGTGGGCGAGTTCCAGTTCATGGACTTCATCAGCTCCGCCCACTCCCAGATTGTGCAGATTCTTGCGAAGAGCAACTACCGCTGGGGTGCGCCGGCACCCCTGGTCCTGCGTGGACCCTCGGGCGGCGGGGTGAGCGGCGGCCCGTACCACTCGCAGAATCCGGAAATGTTCTACGTGCACACGCCGGGGCTGAAGGTGATCTGCCCGGCGACGGCGCGGGATGCGAAGGGGCTGATCAAGTCGGCGATTCGCGACAATAATCCGGTCCTGTTCTTTGAGCACAAGTACCTGTACCGGCGGGTGAAGGAAGAGCTGCCCACCGAGGACTTCACGCTGGAGATAGGCAAGGCCCGCGTACACCGCGAAGGAACAGA
>CAXUMX010000094.1:0-10615 GCA_964252395.1 uncultured Acidobacteriaceae bacterium
CCCTGTCACACGCGCCCATCCCACCTGGTCGGCCCGCCACCGCCCCGGCAGGTGCAGTCCCGCCGCACCCACGGCCCGCACCACCTCGGCCGCGTCCGGTGAGCCGGCATTCACCAGCAGGCGCGCCCGTTCGCCCAGCGCCGCCTTGATGCCGCGTGCCAACTCGGTCAGCTCCGGCGCCCGCAGATCCTTCTCCCGCAGCTGCACAAACTCGACCCCTGCGGCAGTCCACGCCGCTGCCAGGTGCATCAATCCGTCGCGTTCTTCTGGAGTCAGCCGGCCCGGCTGATGGTCACCTGGCAGCAGGCGACGGTCCGTAATTGCATACAGGCGCATGGCGCGAGTCTATATGCTCTCTCGCGGCGCCGCCTCTTGCGCACCCGCCCATGCAGGCCACTGCACAGCTTTTCTTCCCGCGCTCTCACGCATTTCGGTACCCTTGGGCAGAGCATGCCTAACTACGACATCATCATCCTCGGTTCAGGTCCGGCAGGGCAGCGTGGCGCCATCTACGCCACCAAGCACGGCAAAAAGGTAGCAGTGGTGGAGCGCATGCGCTCCGTGGGAGGCGCCTGCATCAACACCGGCACCATCCCCTCCAAGACCATGCGCGAAGCTGTGCTGCACCTCTCCGGATACAACTACCGCTCCATCTACGGCATGAACTATCGCGTGAAGGAGCGGATCACCATGGCCGATCTCGCCTTTCGCGTGCAGCACGTGATCAAGACCGAGATCGATGTCACTGAGGCCCAGCTCTCCCGCAATGGCGTCGACGTGCTCAGCGGCACCGGCAGCTTTGAAGACCCCACCCACATCCGTGTCACCGATGACGGCAGCTCGCAGGTCTACGAGACGCAGAACGTCATCATCGCCACCGGGACCGCACCCGCTTACTCGCCCAAGGTGCCAGTCAACGGCCGCAACATCGTCAACAGTGATCAGGTGCTGAACCTGCCCGTCCTCCCCAAGACCCTCATCGTGGTCGGCGGCGGCGTCATCGGTGTCGAATACACCTCGATGTTCGCCGCGCTCGGCGTGCGCGTCACCATGATCGAGAAACGGCCCCGCCTGCTCGAGTTCGCCGATCAGGAGATCATCGAATCGCTCAGCTACCACCTGCGCGACAGCCGCGTCACCATGCGGCTGGGCGAAGAGGTGGACAGCGTCGAGGAGCTGCCCGAGGGCGGCGTCGTCGCGCACCTGGAGAGCAAGAAGCGCATCCAGGGCGATGCGCTGCTCTACGCCGTCGGCCGCTCCGGCAACGTGGAGGCGCTCAACCTGGCCGCCGCCGGCATCGAAGCCGACTCCCGCGGGCGCATCCCGGTTGACAAGGACTACCGCACCAAGACCTCGAACATCTTCGCTGTCGGCGACGTCATTGGCTTCCCGTCGCTCGCCTCCGTCTCCATGGAGCAGGGGCGCATCGCCGTCGCCCGCGCCTTCAATGACAACGCCGTGCAGTCAAACCCCAGCTACTATCCGTACGGCATCTACACCATTCCGGAGATCTCCTTCATCGGCAAGACCGAGGAGCAGCTGACCGACGAAGACGTGCCCTATGAGGTAGGCGTGGCCTACTACCGCGAGATCGCCCGCGGCCAGATACGCGGCGATACTACCGGCCGGCTCAAGATCGTCTTTCATCGCGAGACCCGCCACCTGCTCGGCGTGCACATCATCGGCGAAGGCGCCAGTGAGCTGTTGCACATCGGCCAGGCAGTCATGGCGCTCGGTGGCACCCTCGACTACTTCATCGACACGGTGTTTAACTATCCCACGCTGGCGGAGGCCTACAAGACCGCCGCCTACAACGGCATCAATCGCCTGGGCCGCTTCGGCGCCGACGGCAACTAAGGACCGGACCCCATGGGCAAAAGCATCAGCGTCGTACTCACCGCAGATATCACCGCCGGGCTGATCGAAGATCATCAGCTTGTCGGACAGTTGCGCCGCTATCCCGAGGATCCCGACGAACACCATGGCCTGATTGAGCTGCCCACCGGCGAGCTCTGCGACGTCATCTGCGACATGATCGTCGCGCTGAAGCCATCGAGCGGTCCGCTCACCGCCATCGGCATCGCCATGCCTGGCATCGTGCGCAACGGCGTCGTCGAAGACTCACCCAACCTGGCCCAGCTCAAGGGCGCAAAGATCAGCCAGAAGGTTGAAGCCATCCTGCATGAGCGCGGCATCAAGGCGCCCATCAGCCTCTTCAACGATGCAGACGCCACCGCCGCCGGCCTCGCCGCCACCCGCAACCAGCTCGACAAGGTGGTCCGCATCTGGACCCTCGGCAACGGCATCGGCTTCGGCCGCTATCCGGACGCAGACGGACCCTTCGAAGGCGGCCACAGCATCGTCACGCTTGACCCCAAGGAGACCTTCTGCGGCTGCGGCGGCGTCGGTCACCTGGAAGGCATCATGGGCCATCGCGCCATGCGCCTGCGCTTCCTGGACATGGAGCCGGAAGAGATCTTCGCCAACGCCAAGAGCGGCGACCAGCGCTGCGGCGACTTCGTGAAGCGCTGGCACCGCGCGCTCGCTGCCGCCACCGCAACCTCCATCCACCTGGAGGGCCCGGGACGCTTCTACTTCACCGGCCTCAACATCGGTTTTCTGGAGCTGCCGTTGCTCAAGCAGTATCTGTGGGACATGGTGAAGATGAGCCCGCTGCAGAGCTACACCCTCGAAGCCATCCCGGAGACACCCGAGTTAGCGGTCATCGGCGCCGGCACCGCCGCCGAGATAGAACAGACGCACAAATAAGCCGGGCAGGCAGATCCCCAGCCGCCTCTCCAATGTTCGCGCCGTCCACTTCGGAGATGTCGCGACCGAAGCTCGCTGTGCGACAACGCTGCCGTCCCCACGTTCGTGATCTTCTTGGGCAGCACGCAGGAGCGACCCACATGCCAGAAAACGTCGAGAAACCCTTCAGCTTCGAGACCGAGCGTGACGGCGATACCACCACCTTGAAGTGTCACGGCCGCCTGGTCGCGGGCACAGCGCAAGAGCTCTATGAGGAAGGGAAGTCGCTCATTCCTGCAACCAAGAAGCTGGTTCTGGATCTGGCAGACATCACCTACGTGGATAGCATGGGACTCGGCGTGCTAGTGCGCCTCTACGTCCATGCCCGGCAGCAGCAGTGCGAACTGCAGCTGCTGCACCTCGGCAAACAGTTGCGCAACCTGCTGAAGCTCACCAACCTGCTCTCCGTCTTTGCCCAGGCAGAGAGCCACGGCATCACCATCGCCTGAGCCGCTTCGCGCCGTAAACGCCGATAGCCACCGCCCCTCTGCGGGCGTGCGGCTCTATCTCTAGTTTGCTGCGGACGAGTGCTTCAGATAGGCGATGAGATCTGAGCGCTCCTGGGCCTTGGGAACGCGAAAGTCCATCTTGGTATCCGGCACCATCGCCTCCGGATCGCGCAGCCACCGCTCCAGCGCCGCCTCATCCCAGGTGACTCCGGCATTCTTCAGGCCGGCGGAGTAGTCGTAGTGCGGCACGCTGCCCGCCTTGCGTCCGAACACGCCGCTCATCCTCGGCCCCTCTCGATCGCCCTCCATCGCATGGCAGCCAGTGCAACGGTTTTCAAACACCAGCTTGCCCCGCACCGCATCGCCCGCACTCGCTGCAGCAGCGCTTGTCTCGGGCACCGGCACCTCCGCCGCTTCGCTGGTGCCTGCAAGCAGCAACAGGCTCTCCACATCGCCCGCGGTCAGTCCTGCATTCCAGTGCAGCAGGCGATACTGGATCGGCGGCATCTCTCCGCTCCTGGCTTCATACAGAATCCGCCCCACCGCCACCGTGCGCGCATCGCCCGTCATGTGCTCCCACTCGGACAGGTTCATCCGCCTGCGTGCCTCGACGATGTCGCGCTCTACCAGCCAGGATCCCGGTGCCACCCGCGCATACGCCGGCCAGCGTGTCTCGTTGGAGTGGCAATCCGCACACTTCTGGATCAGCACTCGCCGCGTCTCTGCGGGCATGCCGGCGTTCACCAGCAGCGTGTCCCGCCCCTTCGGCGTTGCTGTACGCGGATCGCCGAAGGGATGAGCAAACGCCAGCCCCATCAGGAGCACTCCGGAGAATGCTCCTGCCACCATCGCGGGCTTCACGCTCCCTCCGCCAGTGTGTGATCCACCACGGCCAGATGGCTGCTGCCGCGTACTACCTTCACGTTCGTCACGCCGAGCACGCTGCTCAGTCTTCCCGCAGGCACCACCATCGGCCCCGGATTCGGCGCGGCTCCCGGTGCCGGTTGCGGAAAGGCCGTTGCCATCGCCGTGTGGAAGTGCACATTGCCTTCCACCTTCTGCGTTACCTGGTGAATGTGGCCGTTCAGCACTGTCACGGAGCCGAAGCGCTTCAGCAGCGCCAGCGCCTGCTCACCATCCTTCGTGCCCCAGCCCCACTTCTCATACACCATCCAGAGCGGGATGTGGGCAAAGACCACGATGGGCGTCGACGCGCTCAGGCCCGCCAGGTCCGCCTTCAGCCACGCCAGCTGCTCCGCACCCAGGTTGCCCATCGCGTCTACCTGCACGCAGTTATTTAGGCCCACAAAGTGAACGCCTTTGTGGTTCAGGCTGTACCACCCGCTGCCCTGTGTTCCTTTGCCCAGCCGCTGTTTGTACGCAGCGCCATCATCGATCGAGTAGTCGTGCTCGCCAGGAACGTAGAAGACATCGGAGACCTTCGCCCCGTTGATCACCTGCGCCGCCGTATCGAACTCCGCCGGCTTGGAGTTCTGCGTGATGTCGCCGGTGTGAATCATGAAGTCCGGCGCCTTCGCACCCGCAGGCACCAGATTGATGCGCGCAATTGCCTTCTGCAGCGTGCCGGTCACATCCGGATTGGCACCCTTGTTGAAGCCAATGTGACTGTCACTGATCTGCAGGAAGGAGAAATCCTCTACGTGCCCAGAAGCAGCAGCAGTACCGCCCGCCTTCGTCCCCGCTGCCAGCAGCTTCGCTGCAGGGACGCCGCCGGCCATAGTCCACAGCAGGCCGGTACCTGCCCACGCCATGCACCCCAGAAAATTGCGCCGGTCAATGCCGTCTCCCGCCGTCGCGGCCGGTCCCTCCGGCACAATCTCATCTTGTTTCAACCGCTTCATAGCACCATCTCCCCTTGCCGAGTAAGTCCTCGTACACGCTTGGAACTGGCGCGCGCCGGCATTATTCCCAGCCGCGAAAAGTGACAGGGCGCGGGAATAACTCGGCGATAACTCAGTTAGGGAACTAAGGCGCAGGAAGCGCGCAGACGCAGAACAGTGTCAGCAGTTCTTCCGGCATGCGATGAACATTTCAAGTACCGTAGACATGATTCCGACCACAGCGATGAGGCTCCCGGCGAGCTCCGGGGACTCGAGTGCCCGGATATCTACAAAGAGCAGCCGCGCAATGGCATCGACACCTTCAGCATCGAGCTTTGAACAACTCGCGCTGCCGCTGCTGGCCAGGCTCTACGGGCACGCCTTCTGGCTCACGCGCGATCCGGCCGAGGCCGAAGATCTGGTGCAGGAGAGCCTCTCGAAGGCCCTTCGCGCCTTTAGTTCCTTTGACCCCGGTACCAACTTCCGCGCCTGGATGTTCCGCATCATCCGCAACACGTTCTTAACCTCCCGCACGGGCATCGCCGCCACACGCACTGTCTACTTCGAAGACCAGCCGGAGCTGGTGGAAGCAGCAGATGTCAGCCCCACGCCGGAAGACATGCTGATCCGGCTCGATGATGACGCGGCACTCTATCGCGCGCTGGACCAGCTGCCGCCGCCCTTGCGTGAGGCGCTACTGCTCTGCGATGTGGAAGGCCTCAAGTACAAGGAGATCGCACAAGTCCTCGATGTGCCCATCGGCACCGTGATGTCGCGTATCTCGCGCGCACGCGCATCGCTGCGCAGGTTGCTGCAACCGCAGTTCGGGAGGTCGGCATGACGCACGATCCTCAGTTTGCAAATCCGCACCATCTCAGCCCCGAACACCTCGACCCCGACCGCCTCAGCGCTCTGGTGGATGGTGAGTTGTCCACCGCCGACGCCGAGGCGGTCCAGCAGCATCTCGCCCAGTGCCAGTCCTGCGTGCTGCGTGCTTTCTCTGCCGCGCAGCTCAAGGCAGCGACCGCCCGCGCCGGCCAGCGCTTTGCACCTTCGCCGGAAACGCTGGCCCGCCTCACCGTGCAGCTTCCATCCGCGCAGCCGTCGCGCGCTCGCGTGATTCCGTTCCGCCGCACCGCGTGGGCGGCACTCGCGGCTACCCTTCTGTTCGCACTCGCGCTCATCGGCTGGCGGCAGTTCCACCAGGCCAGCACACTCTCTGCAGAGCTGCTGGACCAGCACCTGGCCACACTCTCCGCGGATGCGACGCCGCAGGTCCTCTCGTCGGATCGTCACACCGTGAAGCCGTGGTTCCAGGGCAAGCTGCCTTTCAGCTTCAACCTGCCCGACCCGCTGCCCGCAAACATGACGCTGAAGGGTGGCGACCTCACCTACCTCGATGGCCAGCCCGCGGCTCTGTTGCTGTTCGCCATCGGCCGGCATCAGGTCTCCGTCTTCCTGACGCAGCACACCTCCGGTCCTACCATCGCCGTTCTTCCCGGCGACCGCTCCGGCTTCTCCATCCGCTCCGCAACCACAGCGGACCTCCGCATCGTGGCGGTCAGCAACGTCAACCCGCCAGAGCTGGACCGGCTGCTCTCCGCTCTGGTGCAGGCCCAATCCGCGACGCGCATGTAACGCTCCGTTCCGTTCCGTCGTATTTTCTTCGTTCCGGGTTACGTTTTACTTGACATTCTGTCCTTTCGTGGCACCATCAGCGTACTTCAATGGCTGGAGGTGTTTGGCAGAGCGAATACCGTGACCAGAATTCCAGCTGGATGCATGCAATGAGCTTGGAGCGGGGGTGCCGGGGATGATCGCCAAATATCTATTGAACATCGTGGCTGCCGTCAGCTTAGCGTGTGTGCCCGTAGCTGATGGGAGGGAGACGGATACTCCGACAATTCGCATCGAACAATCGCAACTCATCAGTTCTCCTGCGTCGACATCGAGCAGCTGTATTGTCGTGTACAAATCTCGACGCTTTCATTTTGAGACCAGGACTCAGCGCTTTGATGAAATAAAGGCGACAACCAAGGTCTATGAGGGGGTATTGACGGATATTCAGCAAAGTCAGCTCCAAAGCTCAATAGACATGCCCGCCATAGCTCAGTTGCCCCAATTTAGTTGGCCTCTTATGAACGGGGCGACCGTCACTCTCCGGCGCGGCACTACCGTCAAGATCTGGAGGGACGGGAAGGCGCAGATTGCAGGTTATGCGGCATGGCATGGGGGTTCGGCTTCCGACTCCCTAGAGGGGGCTTCGCCTGAAGTACGGCGCGAGCAGCAAGACGCAGAAATTGCATTGCAACCAGTGATGGAATGGTTTTACGCCGTGCAGCGTTCACACCTTCAGTTGTCGACTGCGCAGCTCTCCCAATGTAATGAATAGGCTCAAGCGCTTTCTGCACAAAGTGCAAAATCGGCGAAATCTGTGCTTCCGGCATTGATTGTTCGTTAGGTTCGTTAGGGACGTCAACCCGCCAGAGCTGGACCGGCTGCTCTCCGCTCTGGTGCAGGCCCAATCCGCCACGCGCATGTAACGCTCCGCGTTACGTAGCAAACGTGATTCCCGCTCGTTGCCCTCATTCGTTGCCGCCGCTATACAGAGTAGGGATGAGCACTCGTCGCACCATGCCTGGAGGACGTGCTGTACGCGCCACGCTGCCGCGCGGTGCCGGCGGCCGCTGCCTCTGCCGCTGGTGTGCGCTGGAGGTGCCGAAGGGCCGGCGCACCTTCTGCTCCGACGATTGCGTGCACGAATGGCGGCTCCGCTCCGACCCCGGCTACCTGCGCCAGCAGGTGCTGCTGCGGGATCGCGGCGTGTGCCGTAGCTGCCGCATCGACACGCTCGCCGCGCACGGCATCCTGAAGCGCTCCCGTGGCGCCACGCGGCTGCGCTTGCTCAACTTCTGGGACCTGCCCCGCTACACCGGCCGCGCCCTGTGGGAGGCCGACCACATCCTGCCCGTCGTAGAGGGTGGGGGCGAATGCGACCTCACCAATCTGCGCACGCTCTGCCTGCGCTGTCATCGCATGGCCACACTGGGGCTGCGGCTGCGCCGTGCAGAGGCACGCGCCCTGGCTCGCCACGCCGCCACGGCAGGCCTGCATGCCCGACCTGCGTCTGCCGCCAACTCCGCCGAAGCCTGACCGCCGATTCCACCCGCGGTAAAGAATGCTTTATCCTGACGCGGCTACGCGAAATCAACTTCGCCGCTTCGCACGATGAGGTGTTCCCATGCGCGCTGCCCTCTTCACCCGTGAGTTTCCGCCGAACATCTACGGTGGCGCCGGGGTTCACGTCGACTATCTCAGTCGTGAGCTGGCGCGCTCGATCGACGTCGAAGTGCACTGCTGGGGAACGCAGCATGCCGACGCCGGCCACCTGCATGTGCGCGGCGCGGAGCCCTGGGCAGAGATCACCGAGGGCGCCACAGGCAAGTTCAAGGGCGCACTCGAAGCGCTGAGCCTGAACCTGACCCAGGTCAAGGCGCTGGAGTCGATCGACGTCGTCCACACGCACACCTGGTACGTCTCCATGGCCGGCTTCCTCGCGAAGAAGCTCTACAACATTCCCTTCGTGCTCACCACCCACTCGCTCGAGCCGCTGCGCGCCTGGAAGTCAGAGCAACTGGGATCCGGCTACGCCATGAGCTCGTGGATGGAGCGCACCGCGATCCTCGATGCGGATGCCATCGTCGCCGTCTCGCAGGGCACAAAGGCCGACGTAATGCGCGCCTACGATGTGCCGCCGGAGCGCGTGCACGTCATCTACAACGGCATCGACCTGGACGAGTATCAGCGCACCAGCGATACCACCGCGCTCGTTCAGTACGGCGTCGATCCCGGCCGCCGCTACGTTCTCTTCGTTGGCCGCATCACGCGGCAGAAGGGCGTGACCCACCTGGTCGACGCCATCCGCTACCTTCCGCCGGAGACGCAGATCGTCCTCTGCGCCGGCGCTCCCGATACGCCGGAGATCGCCGCCGAGATGCGCGCCAAGGTGGACGAGGCACGCGCCTACAACCCGCACATCGTCTGGATCGAAAAGATGGTAACCCGCGCCGAGACCATCCAGCTCTACTCGCACGCGCAGGTCTTCTGCTGCCCATCGGTGTACGAGCCCTTCGGCATCATCAACCTCGAAGCCATGGCCTGCCGCGCCCCCGTGGTCGCCAGCGCCACCGGCGGCATTCTGGAAGTGGTCGTCGACGGAGAGACCGGCTACCTCGTCCCGTTTGAGCAGGACCCGGTCACGAGCTTCCCGCGCAATCCCGATCGCTTTGCGCGCGACCTGGCCGACAAGCTGAACCTGCTGCTCGGCGACCCCGCCGCCTGCCGGCGCATGGGCGAGGCCGGCCGCCAGCGCGTAGAGCGCCACTTCGCCTGGTCCAGCATCGCGCAGCAAACCATCGAGCTCTACCGGCAGTTGATTGAGCAGCACGCTTCCACTCGCTGAATGGCTGCTGTCAACGCAAGAATCGGAGTGCTTGCGCTCCGCCGAAGCCGCACACTGTACGCATGACTCCCCGCCGCTCCACGTTTGCCGCCCTGCTGGCCGCCGCCGCCAGCGTCGCCCTCTGGGCCTCCGCCTACCCGGCCATCCGTGTCGGACTGCGCGCCTTCACTCCCGGGCAGTTGGCAGCCTTGCGCTTCTTCGTCGCTACGGTAGTCTTCGCCATCTACCTCGCGTTTGCGCGCCCGCGGCTGCCGCGCGGCATGGCCCTGGTGCGCATCTGCATCGCCGGCGCGCTCGGCATCGCGGTCTACAACCTGCTGCTCAATACCGGAGAGCTGTCCGTCTCCGCCGGGGTCGCCAGCTTCCTCATCAACTGCATGCCCGTCTTCGCAGCGCTGCTGGCCGCGCTCTTCCTCAAGGAGCGGCTGCGTCCTATCGGCTGGCTGGGATCGGCCATTAGCTTCAGTGGAGTCGCCCTCATCGCCCTCAGCAGCGGCGGCGTAGCGGGCGTTCACTACGGGCGCGGCGCGCTGCTCATCGTCGGCGCAGCCTTCTCCGCAGCCATCATGGGCCTGCTGCAAAAGCCGCTGCTGCGCACCTATGGAGCACCCGCAGTCACCGCCTGCCTCATGGCCAGTGGCGCGCTCCTGCTTACGCCCTTCCTGCCCGGCGCGCTCCACGTGGCTGCACAGCCGCAGGCGCGCGCGGCCCTCGCCGCCACCATCTTCCTTGGCGTAGGACCGGCAGTACTGGGCTATCTGTTCTGGGCGATGGCGCTGCGCCAGTTCACACTCAGCCAGACCGCCAGCATGCTTTACGTGATTCCTCTGGTCACCGTCGGCATCTCCTACCTGTGGCTGCATGAGGTACCGTCACCCCTGGCGCTCACCGGCGGCTTGATCGCGGTCGGCGGCGTCATCGTGCTCAACCGCTTCGGCCGGCCGGGAAGCAAACCTGCGCCGGCCGCGGCCGTCGCCGTGCGCCCTGCTTCACTCGGTGCGGGTGGGACTGGCGCAACCGCGGAGAGCAGGACAGAAAGTTAGCGTGGCTCTCCG
>CAXUMX010000095.1:0-4422 GCA_964252395.1 uncultured Acidobacteriaceae bacterium
TGCGGCAGCTCCACATCCGGGCGGTAGTTGCGGACCGCCGGCCCATACGCACCGGTAGCCACAATCGCGCGTGTCACCACCCACAGCCGCGGCCCAGGCACCACTCCTTCATCGATCGCGCGCTTCAGTCCTACATCGGCGAAGCCTGCACCCTCCGTACCCAGATCGCGCAGCGTCGTGAAGCCGGCCATCAACGTATCCTGCGCATGCCGGGTCGCGACCACGGTGCGATACGCGGGCGGCTCCTTGAGCACTTGGTCATCCCACAGCACTTCGTTGTACGGGTGCAGCAGCAGGTGGGAGTGCAGATCCATCAATCCGGGCAGAAGAGTCATGCCGGGCAGCGCGATACGCTCAGCATCGGCGGGAACGGGGACGCTGGCACGTGGACCGACGGCCTCAATGCGCTTGCCTCGCACCAGCACCACCCAGCCAGGGTGCGCGGGGGCGCCCGCTGTCCACACCTGTTCAGGCTCCAGCAGCACGGGGCGGGAGGCGGCCGGAGATTGCGCCTGCACAATGCCGGTGGCAAGCAGCATGAGAGCAGCCAGAGTGAGCCGAATCTTCATGGCGCGAGTGTAAAGCATCTGGTCTGCCGAGGTTGCGCGGCGGCGTGCTCCAGAAAAGCACAGGGTGCCGACCTGAGGACGGCACCCTGTGCTGACTGCTCTCGAATTGCTATGAGATGTATTACGAATTCAGATCGTCGCCGCCAAAGTCGTCTCCACCGCCGTCGTCGAAGGCGCCGCTATCAAGCGATGCGTCCTGATAGCTGTCAGCACCATCATCAATGTTCGGCAGATCTGTGTCGGCGGCAAGCTGCGAGTCGTCGCCGATGTTGACGTCGTCTGCAAGGTCCTGTTGCGTGCTCAGACCAGCGTCGCCCTCATGCGCAAACTGCTGGATTTCACCTGCACTGTCTAGACCGGGGGCGGGCGTGTCGTAGTAGTTGTTGATGACCGTCTCCTCGGGCCGGCCACCATAGTCGCCCAGTCCGCCAGCGAAGCCGCCGCCACCGCCAAAGCCGGCAGCGTGACCAAAGCCATGCATCAGCGACTCGATGCCTTCAAATGCCAGCGCACCCGCGGCGACGCCAGCGGCAGTGGTTGCGGCAGAGCGCAGAAAGCTGGATCCGCCCGCTCCGGCCAAGGGAGACGCGCCGTACTGGGGCGCGGCATAGCCCGGCTGCGGCGGATACTGCGGCACGTTGGTATACCCCTGCGCATAGCCCGGCTGCGGGTTTGCGGGCGCAGCGGGACGGGACGGCGGCAGCGGGCGCTCCGGCTCCGGTTCCTTATGTCCGAACAGGTTGCCCAGAAAGCTGGTCGCCTTGGGCGGCTGATGCTGATTCTGCAGCTGCTGCTGCAGCGTCTGAATCTGCGCCCTGGCCTGCTCCAGCGCATAGGTCTGCACCAGTACCGTTTGCGCCAGGATGTAGGCCGCGTCGCGACTGCGCGCAACCCACTGCTCCACCTGCTGGGCTGCCTCGGGGTCCTTCTCCTCCAGCCGCGTGCTATCGACGCGCGCCATCAGGTCTGCCAGCATCTTGCTCTCTTGCGGGGTCATTGGTCCTCTCGCTTTCCGCAATTCGCGCGCGAAGGATCCCGGCACGCGAACGCTCTATGGTTAGATGGCGCTCGCGTGCACTGGTAAGCAGGTCTCTTTGCCGGGAGAAAGGGGTTACGCCACCGTTTGCAGCGCGCGTACTTCTTCGCGGCGTACGGTCAGCTTGTCGATCAGACCCTGCTTCACTGCAAAACCGCGACCTTCCGTCATGGGAACCTCGATCTCCCCTTTGGCAGAGACGGTCACGGCGGGCTCAATGATGTCCTCCGCCCAGTAGCGTGCAGACGCCGAGACATCTCCGGGTAGAGTGAAGCCGGGCAGCGATGCCAGCGCGATGTTGTGGGAGCGGCCAATGCCAGTTTCCAGCATGCCGCCGCACCACACCGGGATGCCCCGCTCCATGGCGACGTTGTGCACCGCAATCGCCTCAGAGAAGCCGCCCACACGGCCGTTTTTCACGTTGATCACGCGGCAGGATTCCATCTCGATCGAAGCAAGTGCATCCCGCCGGTTGCGGATCGATTCATCCAGGCAGATGGCCGTCTCCAGCCGGCGCTGCAGCATGGAGTGGTAGTAGAAGTCATCGGCCCACAGTGGCTGTTCGATCATGGACAGGCCGAACCGATCAAACTCGATCAGGTGGTCGAAGTCCGCCATGCGATAGGCGGAGTTGGCGTCGACGCTCAGCATGATGTTTGGCCAGCGCTCGCGCACCGCCTCCAGCACCTGCACGTCCCAGCCCTTCTGCACCTTTAGCTTGATGCGTTGGTACCCGGCAGCGATCTCGCGCTCCACCCGGTTCAACTGCTGCTCCAGAGTTGGCTGCATGCCGATCGAAACACCACACTCGATCCGCTTCTGCGTGCCGCCCAGCAGCTCATGCAGTGGCGCTTTTTCGAGCTGCGCCTCCAGGTCCCAGATAGCGTTCTCAAGCGCTGCCTTGGCCATGCGGTTTCCACGCACCTGCCGAAACAGCTTGGGACAGTCGCCGCCATGCTCCGGGCTTGACGATGCCAGGGTGGGCGCCAGTTCCTGCAGCAGGACAACCCAGGCAGTGTCGATGGACTCCTCAGAAAAGTAGGGGTGCTCCCCTGCTACACACTCGCCCCAGCCCACCAGACCCTCAGCGTGCACCTCGGCCAGCAACACGCGGCGATCTTTGGTTGAGCCGAAGCTGGTGACGAACGGCTCCACCAGCGGCATTCGAATCTCGCGCAACACGACTGCATCAATTCTCATTCGCTCTCTCTGCTCATCCGTTTGTCTTGCTTACGACATTGGAGTCGGTAGCAGCAGTCGGGACTCAGGATCCCGACGACCACTGCGGCTCAGTCCAGCGGCTCAGCTCGAACCATCCGTTGCCTTCCGTGTCCCGTGCGAACCCTGTCACTGCCAGCCCGCGTTCAAACGCCTCTGCGAATCGAGCGTGGTTAGCCTGCTGCAGCGCCATTGCGTGCCTGGCGCCCTCTTCGGATTCTTTCCACTCCATGACCTGGCGGGGTAGTTCGATGCGCATCTCGACCGCACCTCGGGAAAATGGCTTCCCTGCAACCGCCGCGGATACCCGCCCGGAATCCAGCCACCATTCCGCGTGGAGGCGGTCCGTTGGCCGCCCACCCTGTATTCGAGCAGAGGATACACCATAGAAGTTCTGTGTATAAGAGCGGACGATGGCGCCCAGCCGCTCGATATTGAAGAACGAATTCTTGATCTCCAATGGGTCGAAGGTCCATTCCATGAATTGGATACGGCGCCCAAGGGCCTCTTCCCGCTGTGCCAGTTTCAACCTCCGGCCAACCCCGTGGTTACGAAATTCCGGCCGAACTGCAAGCATATGCGAATGAAGGTAAGGGTGTCCGTCCCGGACGCCCGGCAGCGCCAAGGCGAAGCCGGCCAGCGTGCCGTCCGGCAGAAAGGCGCCGATGGCCTGCCCACCGATCCGCTGGGCCACCACAAAGGCGCGCCTGGGGATGATGTCCAACGCATCCCAGCCCCAGGTCTCGCCTTGGAGGGCGACACAGGCGTCCAGCTCGGCGAACGTGCGGCAGGAGCGAACCTCCAGGGCCTCCACAGCCGACGAGTTCTTCGCGGCTGGCTGCGGGGCCGCCGCTGTGGGATGATTCGAACTATCGCTCATCGGGCGGACAACGCCCCCTGCTGCTTGGCCAGACGCCATAGCTGCTCCAGCTCGTCCGGAGTCTGCTGGTCGAGGCCGGCTTCGCTGGTCTGCTCCATCGCCCGAAAGCGTGTGCGGAATTTTCGGTTGCTGCTCTTCAGCGCCAGCTCCGGGTCAACTTTGAGGTGCCTCGCCAGGTTCACAACTGTAAAGAGAAGGTCACCCACCTCGGCCTCGATCTCGCGCGCCTCTTCCATCACCTTGTCCAGCAGTCCGGCGCGATCCGGCCAATCGAAGCCGACTTTGGCGGCCTTGCCGCCGAGCTTGGTCGCCTCGAGAAGCGCCGGGAACCCGCGCGGCACCGCGTCAAGCAGAGATGGCGCCGCGGAGCCCTCTGTGCTCGCCGCCGCCTGCTTCTCCGCCCGCTTGATCGCCTCCCAGTTCGCCACCACACCGGCTGCCTCCCTGGCAACGCCGGTGTCCACGACTGCCTTGTTCCCGGCTGCCGCGCTGGCCTGTTCGCCAAAGACGTGGGGATGCCGCCGTACCAGTTTGCGATTCAAATGCTCGAGCACGTCAGCGATGGTGAAGTGCCCGGCTTCCGCCCCCATCTGAGCGTAGAACAGCACCTGCAGCAGCAGGTCGCCGAGCTCCTCCGCTACATCCGCCCAGTGCTCGCGATCGATCGCGTCCAGCACGTCAGAGGTGCGCTTGCGGATCAGCGGCTCGAAATTGGCGAG
>CAXUMX010000095.1:4432-10606 GCA_964252395.1 uncultured Acidobacteriaceae bacterium
GCTCTTCCAGCGTGTACTTGCGGATGGTGGCGAAGCTCTGCTCGCGATCCCAAGGGCAGCCGTCTGGCCCGCGCAGCCGTGCCATGATGGCAACACTCTCCGCGAAGAGGGCGGCAGCGCGAGCGGGCGCGCTGGTGATCTGCTCGTCCATATGTCCACTCTAGAACATTTCGCGAGTAGCTTCCGGCCGGCCCTGCTTGAACCGGTCCCGGCCGGAAAGGGCTCTATACTCGCATCGACGTTCGAACGAGGACCGCTTCCGCACGCATGACCACGCTCATCACAATCTTCGCGCTGCTCGGGGGACTGGCCTTCGGCAGCTTCCTGAACGTCTGCATCAGCCGTCTGCCTGCGCATCAATCGATTGTTCAGCCGCGCTCCCGCTGCCCGCATTGCCAAGCGCCGATACGTGCCTGGGACAACATTCCGCTGCTCAGCTTCGCGCTGCTACGCGGTCGCTGCCGGCACTGCCATAGTGCGATCTCCTGGCGCTATCCGCTGGTCGAAGCAGCGGTAGCGGTACTTACCGTGATCGCCATTCGCGGCAGCGGCCTGAATGTGAACGGTGTAGCTAGCTCATTGTTTCTGGGACTACTGGTCGCGATGGCAGCCTGTGATGTGGAAACACTCCGGCTGCCGGACAGCCTGACCCTGACCACGCTGGGACTGGGCATTCTCTACCGGGCAGGCGACGGGCTGCTGGCTATCCCTGCTCACGGAGCAGCCTATGGCCTGGAGAGTGCAGCCATGCTGGCGCTGCGGGCTTCCATCTCTGCTTTAGGTGCGGCGCTGCTGCTGCTGGCGTTGCGATGGTGCTACTGGCTGCTGCGACGCCAAGACGGTATGGGGCTGGGAGACGTGAAGCTGGCAGCCGCTATGGCCGCATGGCTGGGTGCGCGGCAGATGGGGGTTGCGTTGTTTCTGGCGGCACTCTTAGGCGCGCTCGCCGGCATGGTGCTGGTCGCGCTGCGAAAAGACCAGGGCGTAGCCAGCCTGTTCCGGCAACCGCTTCCGTTCGGTACGTTTCTTTCGATCGCGGGAATCTATTGCGTCTTCTTCGGGCTGCCGACGCTCGAGTGGTACCTGCACTTTTTCCCCTGAGGGAAAGTGCCGTGGCCGAGATCTGCTACGCGCGCAGCATGGCGGAGTGCCGCTGCGGTACGGTCGAAATCTCGGTGCGGGTGGCCACGATCTGCTTCAGGTGCTGCCTCATGTGCAGCACGTGATACCGCCGCCATTGATCCACGCGGAGCGGTCCCAGCAGGAAGTGCCTGCCGACGCGCTCCATCCCGAAGCGCTGCCGCGCACGATCGAGGGATCCATCCATCTGCTCCAATGCCAACTCCAGTTGGGAGACCAGATCCCGCACGCCGGCTCCAGAGTTTTCCTCTGCGGGCACCTGATCGGCAGGCGCAGGTACTCCGCTGGGCATGTGGCCCGCGCTGAGCATCATTAATTGCAGCATCCACTCTGTCCGGGTGCGCATGGAGTGGTGTGCCACGCGTCCCTTGGTAAGACGCTTCTCCACCTCTGCCGAGGTGGCGTCCATGGAAAGGACGAGGTGCTCCACTACCTGACGAACCGTCCAGCAGTGACGCTGCCCGTGCGGGTGCACATTCGCCGACACCACATCAAAGTGGCTCAGCTCCGCAGCCAGATCATCGAAGACGGATTTCAGAACCGCATGCATAAGCGTTCCTTCCCTACACTATGCCGGGCTATACAGGTCGCACGATATCCGCTGGATGACAGTCAGAGCAACTACGAAAAGGTGGCAGGTTTGCCGAAATAGATTCCCCTTTTGTGTTAGCTCCAAGCTTTCAAAGTGCCCTAAGTACTGAGGCAGGCATCGCCTTTCAGGATACGGGCCGGAGCCCGCCTTGGATTGGAGAGAGGGGAGGAGGTTGCTGTACTTAATGCGAGAGTGCCTTCAGCGACTTTTCGACTGCCTTGGCATGCTCGCCGTCCGGAGCGATCTGCAGGTACAGCTTGTAGTTCTCGAGTGCCTCATCCCTCTTATGCAGCCCTTCGGCAGAGGCGGCTGTCCCATAGATTGCCTCGACATTGGCCGGATCCATCCGCGCCGCCTCCTGAAAACGTCCGTAGGCACCCTGGTAGTTATGCTGCGAGAGATAGTAGCGGCCGATGCGAACGTCTTCCTCAGCTCGGCCTGTTCCTGCCAGCGAGCCGCTCTGGATATCTTTGTCGCTGGGCTTCTTCCGACGCTTGCGGCCGCTATTCGCAGGAACATCCGGCGGAACATCCGCATCAGCGTCGGGGCTACCAGGATTCGCGCTGCTGGCGGAGCTGGAGCTGCTGCTACTGCTCGAGTCCGGGCTATCGGCGCTGGAGGAGCTATCTCCGGATGCAGCCTTCTCTGCTGCCTTCCGTGAGACGTCCTCGGGGAACGGGTTGTCCGCATCCGCGGCGGGTTTGGCAGTCTGCTGTCCGTCGGCCGGGGTCGCAGCCTGTGCGGGGGGCGCAGCCGAATGGTCCTGCGCAGCGGCCCTGCGGGAGATGTCTTCAGGAAACGCATTCTCGTCTGCCGCTGGTTTCGCAGGGGCTGCCTTGCCGCTGGATGGGGCGGCATGATCCTTGGTCTTCGCTGTCTCCGGGCTGGCCTGCTGCGCGTAGATGGAGGCTGGCAATAGCAGAGCCCACCCGAATCCGAGCACGCAAGCGAGCAGGCGCACCCTCCTCGCCGGGCCTGCCTGCGGCGCTTGCCTGTGTTGTCGAGACCCTGCCTGCATCGTTCTAGCGTAATCCTGTCTGCCTCCCGGTTGTCGACCGCGGAGCAGCCTTCTCCCTTAGACGCGGGTAGGTCCGCCAGGTTCTATACTCCTCAGAAGTTTCAGCGGGAGCCGGTGCGGGTCTCGCAGTCTGCAACCCTTGGAGTGCCGCATGGGCCTGATGATTCGTTCCTCCGCAATTCACGCGGCGGGCTGCTACACCACCACTGCTGTGCGCAAGGGTACGCGCGTCGTTGAGTACACCGGGCCGCGAATCCGGAAGGCGCTGGCGGACAAGCTTTACGAGGACTCGCCCATCACCTACCTCTTCGGCGTCGGTGCCCGCTCAACGGTCATCGATGGACACGGCGCGGCGATGTTCTTGAATCACTCCTGCGATCCCAACTGCGAGACGGACGAGATCAACGACCGGGTGTGGATCATGGCTATCCGCGACATTGCTCCGGGCGAGGAACTGACCTACGACTACAACCTGTACGACGGCGATGAGAGCGAAGCGGTATGTAACTGCGGTGCCGCAAGCTGCCGTAAGACGATGTACTCGCCGGACGAGATTGCACGGCGGGAGCGGGCAGCCCGGCGTGCCGCCAAGGGCAAGCGGCGTAAATCCTGAACCATCCTGCATCGGAGGTGGCGATGGCCACCCGCACTCCCTCCCGCTACGGCGACCGTACTCCCAGCATCCCAGCGGCCTGCTGGAATCCGGAGCCCGCCGCGCTCGGCGATCGAAACTGCATCCTGGTTGCAAGCGCGCGCCAGCATTCGGTGCAGGATTACCCTGGCCCACTCTCCATCAAGACGGTGGTCAAGGGCAGGGTCGCCTGGCGGGTAGATCGCCGTAACGTCTGGGTGGATGAGTCTTCGTACCTGGTCCTCAACCAGGGAGAGCCTTACTCCATGAACATCGAGGCGGCCGAACCGGTCACCACCTGCGTCGCCTTCTTCGCGCCGTGCTTTGTGGAGTCAGCCGCACGCGTGCTCTCCGCTGCCGATCGAGCTCTGCTGGATGACCCTGCAGGGCCGACCGAGCCGCTGCCCTTTCTCTCCGGCTTCTACCCGCGCAACACGCGCGTGATGGAGTGGATACGGCAGACCGCCACCCGCTCCGGCATAGACCAAGAAGAGGGCTTCCTCCGACTCGCAGAGGAGCTGCTCCTGGACTACGCGGTGATGCGCAGCCAGATGGCCCGTATCGAGTCGGCACGGCCAGCCACCCGGCATGAGTTGTTCCGTCGTGTCGCCCGGGGCCGCGAGTTTCTCCACGCTGCGGCATTCGGCCCCCTCACCCTTGCCGAGTGTGCACGCGCAGCAGGAATGTCTACCTTCCACTTCCAGCGAACATTTACCACTGCTTTCGGCAAGAGCCCTGCCAGCTATGTAACGGATCTGCGCTTTGCGTACGCGGCCCGCCTGCTGCGCGCCGGAGTGCCGGTGACGGAGGTATGCCTCGCCGTCGGTTACACCAGCCTGGGGTCCTTCAGCAGCGCCTTCCGCAGGTACTACGGCGCATCCCCGCGTTCCTTACTGCCACGATTTCGGAAGACGCAATTTCGCAAGATTGAAGAAGCCGGCCAGCAGCCGCCAGAGATAGAAACAGGTGCATGAGAAACCTGCTTGGACTGGTGCTTCTTGCCCTCGTCGTTGTTCCGCCTTCAATCGCCATCAGCGACGGCTCACCGCGTGGGGCCGCGATGAAACCGCAGCTGCTCTCACGCGTCGGCTACGTGATGCTGGGCGTCGCTGACCTGCACACCGCGTCGGAGTTTTATCACGGTAAGCTCGGCCTGCAACAGCGGACAACTGGCGATGACCTGGCCTTCTTCGATGCTGGCCCCATCTCGCTGGTAGTCAGCACGGAGGTCGGACGTGCACCCGGAGACTCCGAGGTAGTCTTTGCCGTGGACCACGTTGACGCCACCTACGAGGCCCTGCGCAAGGCAGGCGTGACGTTCCACCGGGAGCCGCACGCGGTTGCCGGGGATTCGTGGGCAGCCAGCTTCCGCGACCCGGATGGCCATGCGCTCTCGATCTTCGGGCCGAGATGACCGAGGGGCACGGCCTGCCGGAGCGGCGGCAATGGCGGACGGGCCGCCGCCCGTTGTACCCGGGCTACAATCCGAACTAGGGGTTGCGATTCGCCCAAACCGGCGGAGCCTGCCTCGTCCGACTCATGGCCTACCAGGTACTCGCCCGCAAATACCGGCCCCAATTCTTCCGCGACGTCATCGGGCAGGAGCACGTCACCCGCACCCTGCTGAACGCGCTGACGCAGGGGCGCATCGCCCACGGCTACATCTTCAGCGGTCATCGCGGCATCGGCAAGACCACTATCGCTCGCATCCTGGCGATGGCGTTGAACTGCCAGCGCACCATTGGCACGCCGGAGCGCCCCACCGCGGAGCCCTGCGGCGTGTGCGACGCCTGCGTCGAGATCCGCTCCGGCTCAGCGGTCGACGTGATCGAGATCGACGCCGCCACCAACCGCGGCATCGATGAGATACGCGAGCTGCGCGATGCCGCCCGTTACCGCCCGGCGCGCGATCGCTACAAGATCTACATCCTGGACGAAGCGCACCAGATCACCGATGCCGCCTTCAACGCGCTACTGAAGACGCTGGAAGAGCCCCCGGGCCACGTCGTGTTCATGATGGCGACCACCCAGCCCGAGGACATTCCACAGACCATCCGCTCCCGCTCCCAGCACTACAGCTTCCACGCCGTGCGCTTCGAGGACATCCTGGGGCAGCTGCGTTCGATCGCCGCGCAGGAAGAGCTGGAGGCAGACGATGCCGCGCTGGCTCTGCTAGCCGAAGCCGGCGACGGATCCATGCGCGATGCGCTCTCCATCATGGATCAGGCAATCGCCAGCGCACCGGTGGCCACGGAAGGACGCGCGCGTCTCGAAGCTGCGCAGATTCGCGAGTTGATGGGTGCGGTGCCGAACTCGGTGTTCGAGCGCCTGCTCGAGTCTGTGGGCGAGAACGATGCGGCCGCGGTGATGACCGAGATGGATACCCTGCTGAACGCGGGCAACAGCCCCTCGCAACTGGCTCGCCAGATGGTCCGCTACCTGCGCAATGCGCTGATGGCGAAGCTGGGCGGAGAGTCGAGCGAGCTGTTGCAGATCTCTGCCGACGAGCGCGCCCGTGCTGCGCGCACGGCGATGCTGTTCAGCGAGGAAGACCTGACCCGCTTCCTGCAGACCATGCTGCGCACCTTCGATGAGCTGAACTACCGCCAGGAGCCGCGCTTCCACCTGGAGCTTGGGCTGCTGAAGCTGGTCCATCTGCAGCGGCTGATCCCGCTTGAGCAGTTGATGAGCCAGCTGCCCGGCACTGCGGCCAGCACAGCAAGCAGCCCGCGAGGCGCCGCTGTCGGTCGGCCAGCTGCAGCAGCAGCCCCGGCACCCCGCACTGTGCCGGAG
>CAXUMX010000096.1:0-1439 GCA_964252395.1 uncultured Acidobacteriaceae bacterium
CCCAGTCCACCCTGCACCGGCAGCCGCTTCTCTATATGGATCGCCACCTCGGCCGTAACCCCGGCCGCGGCCAGTGCCCGCTCTGCCATCTTCCACGCCGTGTTGCGGCCATCCGTAGGCACCCGGCCGTCATTCGAGCTCAGCGTCAGCCGCGTCTCCCGGGCAGGCCGCGCCGCCACCGTCACCACATCGGCCAGGGCGATCGTCTGGTACACCGTCGCCAGCGCATGGAAGCCGTCCGGACGCGTGGGCCCGATCGCCAGTCCCAGGTTGATCTTCGAAAAGGAGAGCAGGCGGACGGGCATGGCGTGCGAGAAACGAGGCTCCTCAAAGGCGGGCGTCAACCCTGGCGGGATGGATGGTCCGGCACAACTCGTGAACAAACCAGCGTACTGCAATGGCTGGGCCGCCCTGCATCCAATGCATGTGCAAGGCGCGCCTCCCCGCCCCTGCACCCTAGGAGCCCTCTTCGTGACCATGACCCGGGCTGTGCGCCGCCGCTGGATCGCCCTCGCGGCCTTTGTCTTTCTCTGCCTGCTCGCGGTCTCGCTCTTCGGCAGCCTGAATAGCCGGCTGGTCGGCGGCTTTGCTGCCCACCTCCACGCCATTCTGACCCTGCCGCTCTTCCTGCTGGGCAAGACGCCCGTCACCCTCACCTTCGTGGTCAAGGTGATTCTGTTCCTCTTCGGCCTGGGCACCATCGCGCACCTGGCGCTCCGCTTCCTGCAGCGACGCATCCTCACCCACACCCCGCTGCAGGCCTCCCAGCAGTTCGCGATCGCCCGGGTGGTCTCCTATCTCGTCTTCGCCTTCGGCGTCGCCATCGGCCTGGAGTCGATCGGGCTTAATCTCAACAGCCTGGTCGTCGTGGGCGGGGCGCTCGGCCTCGGCGTCGGCCTCGGCCTGCAGAACGCCGTTGCCAACTTCGTCGCCGGCCTCATCCTGCTGTTTGAGCAGCCCATCCGCATCGGCGACCGCATCGAGATCGGCGGCACCACCGGCGATGTCATCGACATCCGCGCCCGCTGCACCTGGGTCCGCACCAATGACGACATCATCTACATCGTTCCCAACTCCGACTTCATCACCAAAACCGTCACCAACTGGACCGTCAACGACCGCCAGGTCCGCATCGCCATCCCGGTCGGCGTCGGCTACAGCAGTGAGCCGGAGCATGTCCGCGACATCCTGCTCGGGGTAGCGCGCGAGAACCCCGACGTGCTCAAGTCGCCTGAGCCCTCCGTCATCCTTGAAGGCTTCGGCGACAACTCCATCGACTTCGTCCTGCGCGTCTGGACCACCGGAAAGGTACAGTTCCCGGCCGTCCTGCGCAGCGATCTGAACTTCGCCATCTTCTCTGCCTTCATGCGCGCGGGCATCGAGCTGCCCAACCCGCAGCGCGACCTCCACCTCCGCTCCATCGACCGCGACGCCATCCG
>CAXUMX010000096.1:1539-10294 GCA_964252395.1 uncultured Acidobacteriaceae bacterium
CTGCGCGAGCTCAACCGCAAACAGGTCTCCGGCTTCTAGCAAGGCGCTACACTCAGGGGCAATGCGCGTCCTCCCCCCGCATCTCAGCGGCCTCATGAAGACCCGGCGAAACTCGGGATCAGTGCCCCGAATCTTGCCTTGCGAAAGATACCATATATGGTATCTTTAAGGAGGGCCGTAGACGTCCAGGAGTACGAAACCGCTGCGGGGCAAAGCCCTTTCGCCAGGTGGTTTGACAAGTTGCATGCGCCGGCGGCCGCCAAGGTCGTCGTTGCTGTCGAAAAGTTGGCACACGGTAATTTCTCAAACGTCGAATCGGTCGGGGAGGGGTCTCGGAATACAAGCTCGATTGGGGGCCTGGTTACAGGATTTACTTCGGCCAGGATGGCCAGACACTGGTGATCCTGCTCGGCGGCGGGTTCAAAAAGCGGCAGGGCAAGGACATCGAGGCTGCGAAGGCGGTCTGGGCAGACTACAAAATGCGTAAGCGAAAACAAAAGCAATCAGCTGAGACGAAGGTAAAAGAAGTAAGGAGAGACTGAGCAATGGCGCTAACCAGAAACTTCCGCGATACCGTGCGTGCACGCGCGCAACGCGATCAGAAATTTCGCCGCGCGCTCCTTGAAGAAGCCGTCACCGCACTCATTGCCGACGACATGAGCACATTCCGCACCATGATGCGCAATTACATCAACGCGACGGTCGGCTTCCAGGAGCTGGCAAAGCAGACCAAGATAGGCAAACCCAGTCTGATGCGCATGTTTGGACCGAAGGGCAATCCATCTGCGAGCAATCTGTTCGGCGTGATTGCCGAGCTGCAAAAACAGGAGGGTGTCAGCTTGACCGTTCACGTCCACGCAGCATGACTCTGTGCTGAGCTGTGCTGATGATGACGATAATGATGAAGGGGCCGCTCAGACTGAGCGGCCCCTGGCGTGTGGATAGGCTTAGTGCCCAACCCGCAGCGCGACCTCCACCTCCGCTCCATCGACCGCGACGCCATCCGCTCCCTGCGCGAGCTCAACCGCAAACAGGTCTCCGGCTTCTAGCAAGGCGCTACACTCATGGGCAATGGCTGCCCGCCCCCTCGCACTCACCCTGGCCCTCGGCTCGGCGCTTGTCTCCCCTACGCTTGTCGGGGCTGCGGCGCAGCAGGCTACACCCGCAGCGATGCCGGTCACCGCTCCGCATGCCATGGTGGTCTCCGTCCACCACGACGCCACCGACGTGGGAGTCGCCATACTCAAGCAGGGCGGAAATGCCGTCGATGCGGCCGTCGCCGTCGGCTTCGCGCTCGCTGTCGTCCACCCCGTCGCCGGCAACCTGGGTGGCGGCGGCTTCATGCTGGTTCATCTCGCCAAGTCGAAAGGTCCCCGCGACCGCTTCGTCGACTATCGCGAGACCGCGCCCGCCGCTGCATCCCGCGACATGTACCTCGATCCCAGGGGCAACATCATCGCCGACGCCAGCACGCTGGGTTACAAATCGATCGCCGTGCCGGGCTCGGTCGCCGGCTTCGCCTATGCGGAGAAGAAGTACGGCAAGTTGGGACTGAAGCGCGTCATCGCTCCCGCGATCGCGCTTGCCCGCGATGGCTTCAAGCTTTCGGAAGAAGAGGCGGCCGAGCTGCACGATCCCGACCTCGAGAAGTTCGCCGAGTCCAAGCGCGTCTTCTCGACCAATCCACAGCGCAGCGGCTCCTACCAGGCCGGCGACCTCTTCCGCCAGCCGGAGCTGGCCGCCACGCTCACCCGCATCGCGGCCAACCCGGGTGACTTTTACCACGGCCGTATCGCCCACGCACTCGCCGCGGATATGCAGGCGCATGGCGGGCTCCTCACCACGGCCGACCTCGCGGGCTACCACGTCAAGGAGCGCACGCCGGTGACAGGCAACTACCGCGGTTACCAGATCGTCAGCGCGCCGCCACCCTCGGCCGGCGGCATCGCCCTGCTTGAAACCCTCAACATCCTCGCGCCCTACGACCTGACCCGGCTCGGCGATCGCACTTCGCCGGAGGTGCAGCTGATCACAGAAGCCATGCGCCGCGCCTACATGGACCGCACCGACTACCTCGGCGACCCCGACTACGCCACCCTGCCCCAGGCCGCGCTGCTCAGCCCGAAGTACGCCGACGCCTGGCGCGCCGGGATCGTGCTCGACCAGCCCACTCCGTCCAAAGATCTGAAGCGCCCCGCTGGATTCCTTCCCCCTCCTCCTGTCGCGACCGGCACAGCATCGAAGTCGACCGACACGACCCACTACTCCGTGATGGACGCGCAAGGCAACGCCGTCGCCGTCACCACCACGCTGAACAATGGCTTCGGGTCCAAGGTGACTGCCACCGGCCTCGGCTTCCTGCTCAATGACGAGATGGATGACTTCGCCTCCAAGCAGGGCGCGCCGAACCTCTATGGCCTGATCCAGGGTCCAAACAACGCCATTGCGCCTGGCCATCGTCCGCTCTCCGCCATGACGCCCACCATCGTGCTCCGCGACGGTAAAGTCGCCATGGTGCTCGGCTCGCCCGGCGGCCCGCGCATCACCACGACCGTGCTCAATATCTTCCTGAGCGTCGCTGAAGGCGGCCTCAACATCCAGCAGGCGGTCGATGCGCCGCGCTTCCACCACCAGTACCTTCCGGACACACTCTTTGTCGAAGCGAGCTTCCCCGCTGCAGTCGCCGCCCGGCTCTCTGCGGAAGGCTACGCCGTCACCCAGGAGGGCTCCTGGAGCGATGGCGAGTGCATCGCCGTCAACCCTCAGACCGGAGCGCTCGAAGGCGGCCAGGATCACCGTCACCACTCCGGCAAAGCCGCCGGATATTGATGAAGAGGTAGCGCCAAGATGGCAAGCTGGGCCAAGCCGTTGCTTATCACCGCAGTGCTACTCGCGGCTGCGTCTGCCGTCATTACGGGAGCGTACGTCTGGTCGAACACTCCTCCACCACGTCCAAATGATGTATCCCCAAACGCAGTGTTTCTTTGGGCTGGCCATCTCGGGCTTCCTGCACCAAGGCGTGGGACCTGGATCGAGTGTTGGGCAGACACAGGCGCTGGTCTCAATAAAATGTAGGCTGACTGAGATGGACGGAACGCTCAACTACGAAGGGGTTTTTGTAGCTAACAACGGAAAGACACCGATCCCGGCATCTGAACTGAGGATCTCCAGCGATGCGACGAATCAAAGCTCAAGCACCTGGATTCGCGTCAATCAGCACCTAGTCCCGCTCGTTTTCCTGCGAAATGGCATAGTCCTCATCCCACGTGGCGCATACGCGGACGGGATGGATAAGCTGAAGTCTTTTCGTCAGGTGCAGGAAAATTGAGGACCCACACGCGTCGGCAGCCTGGAGTGCACTCCACTTCGGCTCAGGATGACCTTCCTCAGAGTCCTGCCGGCTACGTGATGCCCTCCCCTTCCTGTGACTGTCATCGTATTAGCCGCAGCTCCTTCGTCCGGCCTGAAGGCTGGCCGGATGAGAGAATAGCCGTGGACCCACCCAACCATGCTTCGAGCCCTCTCCACCCACATCTTCCTCCGCCAGCGCCTGCACCCCGGTCTGCTGGACACGCTCGCCCGTGGCGGCGCCCAGGCGATTGAGATCTTCGGCGCCCGCCAGCACTTCGACTACTCCAGCCGACAGCATGTCAAGGAGATCGCCGACTGGTTCCGCTCGAGCACCGTCGCGCCCCACTCCATGCATGCGCCCATCTACGCGGACAGCGACATGGGCCGCGGCGGCATGCCGGCCATCAATGTCCTGCACCCGGAGAAGTCGCGCCGCATCGACGGCATGGACGAGATCAAGCGCGCCATCGAAGCCGCGGAGACGCTGCCCTACAGCTACCTCGTCCTGCACATCGGAGATCGCGACTCCGAATGGAACGACCACGCTCTTGAGTACGCCCTGACTGCCATCGAGCACCTGAAGGCCTTCGCCGCCCCGCTCGGCGTCAAGCTGCTGCTCGAGAACATTCAGAACGAGGTCACCACGCCGGCCAACCTGGCAGAGATCCTCCGCGTCGGTCACTTCAGCAACGCTGGCGTCTGCTTCGACATCGGCCACGCCAACCTCATGCAGGGGGTCGATGCCACCATGGAGGCCCTGCTACCGCTCATCGGCTCCACGCATCTCCATGACAACCAGGGCGACCGCGACACGCACCTGTGGCCGGGCGATGGCAATATTGCCTGGGAGCCAGCCATGGCCGCGCTCAAAGGCGCGCCGGGCGCCCCTGCCGCGCTGCTTGAGATTCATCACGATCTCGGCGACACGCAGGACTCGATAGCCACCCGCGCCGCAGCCACGTTTCAGAAGTTCGGCCTATAAAAGTCACTCTGCGAGTTACGTACCCTGACCTACACAGCCATGACAGAAGCGACCACTGCCAGCACCATCTCCAGCACTCCCGCGACCATCGCGAACCTGAAGCAGTACCAAGGCCAGACCGTCACCCTGCACGCCTGGCTCTACAACATGCGTGCCTCCGGCAAACTGCTCTTCCCCATCTTTCGCGATGGCTCCGGCACCGTGCAGGGCATCCTGCCCAAGAATGCCGTGACGCCCGAAGTCTGGGAGACCACCAGGAGCCTGACCCAGGAGTCGAGCGTGATCGTCACCGGCCGCGTCCGCGCCGACGAGCGCGCCCCCGGCGGCTATGAGCTCGATGTCGAGAACGTCCAGGTCGTGCAGCGCGTTTCTGAAGACCAGCCCTACCCCATCACCCCCAAAGAGCACGGCGTCGACTTCCTTATGGAGCATCGCCACCTCTGGATCCGCTCCCCGCGCCAGTCCGCCATCCTGCGCATCCGCGCGGAGATCATCAAGGCCTGCCGCGACTATCTGGACGACCATGGCTTCACCCTCACTGACTCGCCCGTGCTGACGCCGGCCGCCTGCGAGGGCACATCCACGCTCTTTCCCGTCGAGTACTTCGGCGACGAAGCCTTCCTCACCCAGAGCGGCCAGCTCTACATTGAGAGCACTGCGCTCGCGCTGGGCAAGGTCTACAGCTTCGGCCCCACCTTCCGTGCAGAGAAGTCGAAGACCCGTCGCCACCTCACCGAGTTCTGGATGGTCGAGCCGGAGCTGGCCTACGCCAACCTCGACGACCTGATGCAGCTTGCAGAAAACTTCCTCAGCTTCATCGTCGCCCGCGTGCTGGAGCGCCGCATGCCCGATCTGAAGGTGCTGGAGCGCGACATCACCAGGCTCCAGACCATCCAGGCGCCCTTCCCGCGGCTGCGCTACGACGAAGCCGCCGCCATGCTGAACGAAGCCCATGCCAAGGGCCTGCTCGAGCATCCCTTTGAATACGGCAACGACTTCGGCTCACCCGACGAGACCTACATCTCCTCGCAGTTCGACCGGCCAGTCATGGTGCATCGCTATCCCGCTGCCGTGAAGGCCTTCTACATGGAGCCCGACCCGGACGATCCGAAGTACGCCCTCTGTGTGGACGTGCTCGCGCCCGAAGGCTACGGCGAGATCATCGGCGGCTCGCAGCGCATCGCCTCCTACGATCTGCTCAAGCAGCGCATCGAGGACCACCACCTGCCGCTCGACGCCTTCCAGTGGTATCTGGACCTGCGCCGCTATGGCTCCGTGCCTCACTCCGGCTTCGGCATGGGCGTAGAGCGTGCCGTCGCCTGGATCTGCGGCCTCGAACACGTCCGCGAGACCATTCCCTTCGCCCGCACCCTGAACCGTATCTATCCGTAGGTGCTACGCGTAGACTTCCTGAGTTGGTAAGGTGCGTCAATGCCATTTCTGATCTTTATGGATTGGTTGCGCGGTGCCGTCCCATTCATCGTGCTGGCAGCTCTGTTTGCTTTCGCTGGTTTTCTCATCCGGGCTCCGCGGATGTCGAAGAGTTGGAAGCGTACCGTGGTTCGTTGGTTTGGGTGGGCATTTCTCGGCCTACTGGTAATCTGCTCGGCAGTTTTATCGATCTTTGTCGTCTTGGGTTCACATGACGAACGTGTCGAGTTCAGATCTGCGAGTGGCGCAAAGGCGGCCTTACTCAGCCATAGTGAACTTCGCGATTCGGCAGCAACCCGAGTCACCGTTAAGGGAAATGGCTGTTGTACGCAATATCTCGCCTATGAATACTTCGGAGATGGGGATGACTACGCGGACAAGTACTCTGTTAAGTGGATCGACGACCACCACCTCGTAATTCGCTACGACGTGGATCCCTCCGGAATCCAGAAATGTCGGGCAGAGGCGGGAGATGTACAGATTTCTTGCGAACCGCGGCCCGCTCCTACATTCGGACAGGCGACGGACGGACCTGGATCTGCGGCCTCGAACACGTCCGCGAGACCATCCCCTTCGCCCGCACCCTGAACCGTATCTATCCCTAGCCAACGCCGCGCACAATTCTCCGCCGGGTGAAATCCGCCGGACCAGAGTCCGTTTAGCCTGCACATAAGGAGATCGTTCTGATGAGTCGGATTGCTTCTCGCTGGAGTGTATTCGTTTCGTTCGTTTTCTTTGCAGTGTCCCCCTGGCAGAGCGCTGTGGCACAGCAGCCCGCCGCCGCCCCGCAGCACACGGCCCAAGCCGCCACTGCTGCGGATACCGTCGACGTGCAGCATGTGATGGACGCCTTCCACCAGGCCGTCGTCAGCCACGATGGCGAGCGCATTCGCTCACTCTTTCTTCCTGACGGCAGCACCTGGCTGAACGTCCTCACGGACGATGCATACGCCCGCGCCAAGGCAGCCAAGCCGGACGTCGCCAAGGTCCGCGTGTCGAACTTCCGCGACTTCGCGACCTTCGTCTCGACCACGCACTCCAGCCTCGACCCACGACACTCCAACATCCAGATTCACAGCGATGGCACCATCGCATCGGTCTACTTCGACTTCGTCTTCCTGATCGACGGCAAGGACGAGAATCACGGCAGTGAGACCTGGCAGCTCGTCAAGGGCGCGCAAGGCTGGCGCATCGCCGCCATCACCTACTCCTCAGACCCTCACCCGCAGCCGAAGCCATAGCCGCCTCACGAACCGACTCTGCGGCCCGCACACATCCGCCGTTCCTAGCGCTCCGCCTCCGCGACCCGGCTGTCGCTCCGCAACAGCATCACCCGCTCGCGCCAGGTAAGCAGCAGCGCTGCCACCACCAGCGCCACGCACGGCGCAAGCTGGTAGCGCATATGCCATCGCATGTACATGCCGCCCAGCAGGACACCTGCCAGGAATGAAATACAGATAAGTCCCGCCAGGGTCGTCTTGCCGCGGTTCGCCGCAACATTCCGGCCCCGCATCCACTGCACGAAGCCGGTCGCCATGTTCCGTATGTTCCCGGTCGTCATCGCACTGTTGAAGGTCCACGGACCCAGCGCGTCGAAGCTGGTGTGTTGCAGCGCAGCCGTAAACGCAATCAGGGGCACGATGCTGGCCTCCGGCAGCCGCCCGTCGAACAGGGTCAGGCAGCCGAGCAGAGCGACCTCGATCGCCTGGCAGCTCAGCATCGCGCGCGTGGAGTGCTTCTGCGCGCCGATCCCCAGCAGATGCGCTGCCGCAACCCCCAGTAGGAAGGCGCCGATCGGCGGCAGGTGACGCAACGCCGGCCCCCACAAGCCGGCCGTCGCATTCACCGCAAACAACACCACATTGCCCGTCTGCGAATTGGCAAACACATGCCCATGCGCAATGTAGGAGAACGCATCCATGTATCCGCCAGTCGCCGCAAACAGGCACGCCACTACCAGCAGCCGGCTGTAGGCACGCAGCGGCGGCACCACCACGCCGCCGGGCTCCTGCACCGACGTCGCGGCCAGATCGCTCGCGTCCAGATGCAATCGCGTCGGGGTGGTCATCGCCTGGTCACCTGTGGCAGCGGTCTGTCCGCCTCCGCTTCCAGATGCGTTCCTATCGATGTGTTTGAATAGGAGGTTCCGCCGGGTTGCGCACTGCACAGAGGTAGATGCGCACAACCGCCGGCGGTGCGTCAGGAAAGACCTCGTATGTCCAAAGCCCTAGATCCGCACAACGTCCACACCATCCCGCAGAACGTGCTCCCCGCCACCCCGGTCACCAACATCCCGCTGGCCCATGGTGGTGTGCAGTCGCTGCCGCCCCGCCACATCCGCGTCATCGGTGTACCGCTCGACCTCGGTCAGCAGCGGCGCGGTGTGGACATGGGTCCCTCGGCTGTGCGCGTCGCCGGCCTGGAGGCGCACCTGGAGGAGCTGGGCCACGTCGTCACCGACGGCGGCAACATCGGCGTGGCCATCGCGGAGACCAAGAGCCCCGGCGATCAGAATGCCCGCTACCTCAAGGAGATCCGCGAGACCTGCGTCCGCGCCGGCGACATGGTCATCAAGACGCTCGAGGAGAACAGCACCCCCGTCATCCTCGGCGGCGACCACTCCGTCGCTGCCGGCACCGTCTCCGGCGTTGCCGAGTTCTACCGCCGCAAGGGGCAGAAGATCGGCCTCATCTGGATCGATGCGCACGCCGACATCAACACCCCGGCCACCTCTCCCTCCGGCAATGTGCACGGCATGCCCCTGGCCGCCCTGCTCGGCCTCGGCCCGGAGGAGCTCTCGAACATCTACGATTTCTCTCCTAAAGTCTCGCGTGAAAACGTCGTGCTCATCGGCGTGCGTGACATCGACGTCACGGAGAAGGAGCACATCAAGCGCGCCGGAGTCACCGAGGTCTGCACCATGCGCGACATCGCCGCGCGCGGCATGCGCACCGTTATGGAGGAGGCGCTGCGCTCCGCCGGCCGCGGCAC
>CAXUMX010000097.1:0-10096 GCA_964252395.1 uncultured Acidobacteriaceae bacterium
AAGGATTGGCTCCTCAGGTAGGACTCGAACCTACAACCCTTCGGTTAACAGCCGAGCCGCCCGCCCTTTTCCCAAACTTGTAAGTCACGGTCGCGCCGTGGTTTACCACACAAAGCCCGCACGGATGCACTGCGCCGCAGCACGCAATATCCCCGCTAACTCCCATCCATTCCCCGCCCCCCACGGCACATTCACGGCACAGTCTTTCCTGCCTTGGGGCTGCTCTGTTCTGAATCGACACCGTCAGAGCGAATCCAAACCGAAGTCACACCTCCGATACACCGTAGTGAGGTTAAGGTTTCCCCTGCGACGCCATCACAGCGGTCTTCGCGACTCCCGAGGTACGCCCAGAATGAATTCCCTTAAAGTGCAGCAGCAGACCGTCTATCGTTCTCTCAGTTGCAGTCACTTCTTCCTGGGAGACTTGCCTTATGCGTGCTGCTCGGATTCTCGTCGCCTCACTCGCTCTGCTTCTAACCGTGGGAGGCACCGCCCGCACATTCCATCAGCCCCACAGCAAAACCGTCTTGAGCGTCGATCCGCGGCCCGGCTGCCCGGCATTCACCTGCGGCGGTACTCACCAGTAATGGCCCGTGACGAGGTGAGCCTTGCCTAAGCTCACCTCGTTATCTCTCCTCATTTGGGTAGGCATTCTGATCGCGCAGCCTCTGCTGACAGCTGCGTTGTGGCGCGCCGGAGTCTGGCGCCGCTGGCCATCCCTGCTCTGCTACCTCGCCTTCGCCTCGATCAAGTCTGCGACTCTCGCAGTCCTGTTCTACTGTCAGGCGCCGGTAGCCTATTTCTGGACCTACTGGGTCGGGTTGGGGATCGCGACCTGCTTGGAACTGGTCGTGCTTCGGGAAGTTGTGACATCCCTTCTCGGGACAACCGGCCGCGCGTGGCAGCGGCTGATCTTCGCGGCAGTAAGTATTGTCTCCGTCGTGACCGCTACGGTGGTGACGCTGCACACCGGCCAGACGCCGCTTCAGGGCGAGATGGCGACTATCGCGGTCATGGACCGCATTCTGTCGCTGGCTTGGTGCCTGATCTTTTTCGTTGTCACCGTGTTCTCCGATGCCATAGGAGTCAAGTGGGCGGACCGCTCGCTGCGGATCGCCATGGGCTTTGCCTGCCACGCTGCCGGCGAAGCGGCATGGAGTTGGCTGGCCGGATCGCCGGCCGCGCCTCACTGGGCATTCCTCTCGACAGCCTCGGACCTTGTCTACCTTTTCACCCTGGGCCTCTGGGCGTTCGCCTTCAGGGCTCCAGAAACGATCACCTTCACCGCGGAGAGCACCGTCCAGCTCCGCGACACACTTGAGAGTTTCGAAGCGATTCAGACCCGACTAGGTACCCCGTCATGCTGATCTCCTTCGTGCTGATCTCCTTTGCCTTTGGCGGTGGCGCGCTGTTCTACGTCACGCGTTTTCTTCGCAGTGCAGACAATCCAGAGAAGCTTTTGAAGCGTATTCAACCTCGATACCAGACGCTGATGGAGTTGGTGGCCGAGATCGACGACGAGGATGACGAACGGCTGTGGAAGGCGATCGGGGGCCGCCGCGGACTGTGGCGCCTGTTCCGCGATTCCATGACCCTGGTGACCCTGCTGCACGCGAAGGGCATCCCGGAGCGGGATCCCGAGGAGTATGACCTGAACGCGCGGCGGGCGGAGATGGTTCTGATCTGCAACGCCGGCGCGCTGGTCGACGATCTCTGGCGACAGCTCGGCTTCGCCGTGGGCCGGAATTACGCGCGAACGGCCGCATTGAACTATTGGAACCTGATGCTCTCGACACAGATCGTCATCCAGGAGTTCTGTCCAGAGATGCTTGATCGGCTGGAGTCCTCACTGTAGGCTAGGTGTCACACTTGCGGTTGGGTTATGACAACTACTTGAAAGAATGTCCGTGAACACGAATCTACGAGCGATGTGGCTGGAGCAGCGGGAGGCAATCCTCAAGCAGCTGCGCAGCCTCCATCCCCGCGCTGAAGAGCTGGTCGGCGATCTGGAGATCATCGACGAAGCTATCTCAAAGTCGCGCTCCGGTGGTCGCTCTACAAAGTATGTGGGCTACGGCCCCAACCCAATCAAAGCGATCGTTGCAGCGCTACATGACATCGGGGAACCAGTCTCACGAGACCACGTTGTCCAAGCGGTGCTAGACGGAGGCTTCCGAGGCGGCGCGACCGAGCTGCGTTATCCGATCCGACACTCTGTGGACTATCACACCAAGCGTCAGGGCCGCGCGAAGAAGCTGATCAAGCTGCGGAACGGGCTAGTGGGGCTTTACGAGTGGGACGATGCCATGTTCGGGCCTTCAACTGAGTCAGGCGACCCTTCAAACGAGTCGGAGAATGTTGAGGATCCAGCGCTAACGGAGCGTAAACGAACGAAGCGGTTGCCCCGGTCAAAAGCGTAATTAGCCTTCGTTGTGTTCTTACACTTTATTTCGACGTGACCACTCTCTACTCTCGCCCCAAGCTCCCCCTGAGCCACCAGTAAGCATTCCAAGGGCTTGGAAAGCAGCGAGAGGTCTATGGATTACGAGTATCTTTCTATTCCGGAAGCAGCACGCAAGCTTCGCATCTCCACCAGCTCAGTCGAGCGCCTGCTCCAGCGAGGCGTGCTGCCCCGCCTGAAGATCGGTCGTCGCACCGTAATCAGGTCCTCGGACCTGGAGCTAGCCGTTCGGGAGGATAGTTCCCCGGTACTCCGTGGCCAACCGCGCCCACTGAGATGAGTATGCAATGGTGCTGAGTGGCAAGCCAGTGCTATTGCGATCGCGTTAGACCACATAGTCGGCGGGGTTACGCGAATGAGTCCGCTGACAAATTGTCAATTCGTCTTTCGCTCCCGCAGCGCGGCGAGCTCGGCCTCGAGCTCTTCCACGCGTCGCTGTAGCGCTTCCCGATCGTCCCGCAGTTGCGCGATGGTCATGCCTTCACAGCGGTTCATGGGTAAATGATACGGGCGGCTCGGGGAAGCTCGTAATCGGCTCGTGCATCGCACTCTTCTGCGGACCGTCACAAATTGCAGGTGCAAAATTACCAAGATCTAGCCATTTGCCTGCAACGTTCCTAATGTCATATCCACAGTGCTTGCATCTCAACTCGCTCATGGGTCTACTCCTGCTCGGGGTGGTCTGTATCCCACGACTTACACCACAGCTCATCAAAGCCGCGTCTACGTCTGCGGGCGTTCTTCAGAAAGACTGTGCGATCCCAAAGGTATGCCAAGCACCGTGAGCAACCGTGAGGGTCGCCTAGGCTCAGGCAGTAGTCGTAGCAGTCTTTGCTGTATCCGCCCTTGCGCTGTGCCTCTAATCTTGAATGCCCGTGCTACTCGGCTCAAGGCTTCTCCTTCTGTGCTGCTGGTACGGACAGCAGGGCCATCGCCTTTTCCAGCAGTGCGGTGGCTTCTGGCGATGCGTTGATATAGGGCGGCCGGCGCCATTGATATTCCTCAATCAGCTTGTTGGCCTTCGACGCGCTACCCACTAGCTCCGCGATGCGCTGCTCGGCTGCCTGTAGCTTGGAGCGTAGGCTCAGCACTTCCTCTGCAACAGAATCCGGCCAGTCACAGCCGCTCAGGTTGTAGTCCACACCGCACTTTTCCCCGGCAGCTCGCTCCCGTTCATCCTGCGCTTCCATCGCGCCTCTGAGTAGCGTATCGCTCACGGGCTGTGCCTCCTTGGTTGCAGTGGGCTGGTGAGCACGGATGGCGGCTGCCTTGCAATTGAATTTACTTGTCCACACATGCTGGCCTGTTGGAGCGTGCGTCCACTGCCCCGTCGCGCACATTCTGGGCTCATGGCCCATGCGGCAGGCGTCATTCGTCTTGTGCCATCTCTCTTCTCCTGGTAGTCAGCTCCGCTGTGTCTGCCCTCTTATGGCTGGGCCGCCGCCTCCGCAGGCTCATATGTGGCCTCGAAGATGTCAGGCTTGCAGGGATAGAACTCGCCCTTCACGCCCATGATGATCCAATCGCCGGGCAGCGCTTCCATCTCGCCTTCGAGTGTCCGGATGTACATGCGCCCAGACTGCACGTTGTAGCCCCACGTCGCTTTGCTCTCGATGAAGGCGTGCATCTCGGGTGAGTTGGTGCCAATCCACTGAACTGCGCTGATGACGACGGGCTTCTTTTCCTGAATTGCGGCATCTCTTCTCCTATGGCGCGGTGTAAGTGGATCTCGACGCGCTGGCCGGTGTTGGTGCGGTGTAAGTGGATGGCTTGCTGACCGAGGTGGCGCCGTTAGGGTTAAGCCCGTACACCTGAAGCAAGACGACGGTTCCGGAGAGAAGCGCACCCGTCTTGTAGCTCCGGGCGGTGATGGGCAGCTCGATCGGCGCCTGGCTGCCGATGGTCAGGTAGAACCCCGCCTTGCAAGGCACCACCGTCGTTCCGGCGCAGACCGGCTCGCCCTGGTTGCCATCGTTCGGCCACTGAACGCCGTTGATGCCGAGGGTCGGCGGCGGCGGCGGCGTGGCGGTGACGCTGTGCCCGCAGCCGGCCATCTGCGCTAGCAAGTAGAGCATTAGCAACAACACGAGTACGAGTTCCCAGACGTATAGCGGTCGCTTAAGAAAGGGCTGGCGTTTCACTTGTCATACCTCCGGGCGCAAAAGAAGAGCCTCATAGCCGCCTCAGCACGTTGCCGTCGTCGTCAACCATCGCGTAGTGGTACGTGCTTCCGCCAGTGTGAGACTCCTCGACGCGGACGCAGTGCGGAAGCGGATGGCATAGGGAGAGTTGGCATCCAGGTCGGGCGCAGTCGTGCCGCAGGCCGGTCATCACAACCCGCTGGCCGGTAATGGGGTTCACGAGCGCGACCGCATCGATTGGCATACGGTCATCCATAACTAGCTCGGGCATCCAGTCGTGGCTCACGCGAAGTCCTCGTCGTGTACCAGCGCCACGTCGCCGTGGATCGAGTGCAGCGTTCCAGGTTTGCAGATCGAGCGATACAGTTCGGTTGCTTTGGGGTTGACCGGCCTGCCGTCGAGCATCCCAGTGTCGTCGACCAGCATGACGACATCGGGGATATCTCCCTTTTTGGTGAGGATGACGCTATCGAAGCACTGGCAGTCGATAGCCTTCGCAATCATGAGCAAGCGAGCGCGTTCCTCGTGCAGTTCTTCTTCGCCGTCCACGCGGATCACCTTCCAAGTCTTCGGTTCCAGTAGCGGCTCGCTCATTCGGGATACCTGCGCGGCCGCCCGAGCAGCTCGCGGATGCGATCGCCGCACAGCTCGACACTGCGTTCGGGTTTCGCTCCCCAGACCATACAGGTTGCTACGATACCGACGATGCCTTTGGCGGCTTGCTCTATCTGCTCATCATGCGGATCTTGCTCGCGGGTTGGCACCATGTCGGTCAATTGCTTAACGAACTCATCTCGTTCTTGAGCGGTCGCGTTCCAACTGAGGATGCCGAGCGCTCGCCCCAGTTCCATGACCTCTGCCTGAAGGAACATTGCCGTGTCTCTTCCAATCCGCAGCCCGTTAGCCTGCGAGAGCGATGCGCGGACGGCGTGGCGCATAAGCGATACCGCCTTTAGCGCCACCTGCATGGATTTATCGGCATCCGTCGGGTCGTAGTGGACGTCCAGCTTCTCTTTTAGGGTCATCATGGAAGCGTGGTCCCCGTCACCTGTCCGGGCTTGGCGAGGGCGAAGGTGGCGGACACATCGACCGTCCCCGTGGCGCTTGCGGTCGTCTGCTGCGTGCCCGATCCATCGAGGTAGTTGGTGCTCACCGCATAAGTTCGCGTGGCCACAGTGAATGGCGGCGCGGGGAACGTGTAGCTGTAGGTAGCAGCCGACGAGACGGAGATGGGGACCGTGGCTGAGACGATTGTCGGCGTTCCTGAGACGGTCTGGTCAACGATGGTGAACCCGGTGGCGCACCAGGTACTCCCTGGCGCCGCGACCGGGCAGACCGGGTAGCAGTTCTGTGCCCATGTCCAGTTGAGCTGGATGCGGGTCGCAGGTGCCGTAGATGTGGTCGTTGGCTCTATCGTGGCCGCGACCTCGATGGGGGTAGGAGAGAGCTCCAGTGTCTCGGCGTGAGCGGCGACAGCCGCGGTGAGGGCGAGTAGGGCGGACAGCAGGGCGGTGCGCATGAGTGAACTCCTTACGTGCGTGCGTACTGGTGGGACTGCCGGCGTAGACGGTTACGATTGTTGGCGTGTGCTGCTCATGCAGCTATGCCAGAACCAGTTATGGGTGGGGATCAAGTCCGAGTTGGGATACGCGATTTCGTTTGGCTTCAGCGATGGGTACGCTTCAGCAATGCGTTCGCCGTGCTCGCGCGCTTGCGTCACCACCTGAGCACCGCAATGCGGGCATGGCTGCGGGCCGTACCAGACGGTTAGCGGGTCATAGAGGTTCGTGTGCTGCTTGGTCGCTTCCACCGAGCCAGGGTCGGCGGTCGCCTCCGGTGCGGCTGGTGCGTCGCCGTAGTACCGCTGACGCGCGCGCACGATGCGCCCGAATTCGTGCAGCGTACTAAACAGCAGCTCCGCTAGCAGGTAGTCCGGCGTGTTGCCGCCCAGGCCTTCGAGGCTGCAGGCATTGATGGCGTTCGCTATCGCGTCCACAGACTCTTTGCGCTTCGAGTGAAAGAGTATGGGATCCTGCTCGGGCTGCGACACTTCGGTGATGCGCGGCTGTTTATCGAGGGCGGCGACCTGTCGCTGGAAAGCTGCAAGAAGTGGCTCAACCACAACCTCCGGCTCAGCGTTGAGTTGGTAGCAGAACGTTTGCGTTTGGGGCGACCACTTCACTCCGGTGATTGTTTTTAGTTCGCCGACGTCGCCTGCATGCCTCAGTTGTCTCCCGCTAAGTGGGTCATGCACGCGTTCGCCGATGCCGTACTGCGGCTTCGGTAAAGCTTCGATCTTCATCATTTAGGCTCCTTTGCTCTCCGGTCGCGCTTGATACGCCACCAGGCAATGCAGAACAACGCGTCGACGCCAAGCCATGCGCCGGCGATGACCAGAATCCGAGTCCACATCCCTACGACCTTCCGCGATTCGCCTGGTCGAGCATCTTGCGCACCCGCCGTAGCGCCTGCTCGCTCAATTCGTCGAAGACGCCGTCTTGCACCTTGCCCAGGTGCATCTCGAGTTGCATCTGCGCAGACTCGCGCTCAAGCGCGATCGCGAGCTCGCGCATCGTCTCCCATCGGTTGCCGAGCCAGCGGCAGAGCCGGTCGCGGGGCAGCTTGGGCGCGCTCACGAAGCCACCTCTTCCAGCGCGTCGAAGAGCGATGGCGTGTTCAGCTTGCGCACGGCAGATTCGCAATAAGTAACCGCGTCGGCGAAGTAGCCGGGGTTGAGCTCCGTGCCGGCGCCGAAGCGGCCCTGAAGAATCGCGCGGTATGGCACGGTCCCAATCCCCATGAAGGGGTCGTAGACGGTCTCGCCCGGCATCGAGTACTGCGCGATGATCCGGTCGGCGATGTCGAACTGCATCGGGCAGAGGTGCATCTCCTTGCCCTTGGCCGACTGCGCGCCATTCAGGGTGAGCATGCGTGTGACATCGGCCCACACATCCGGGTGCCAGCTCTGCGGCTGCAGCAGCATGAACGTCACCGGCAGAATTCCTGCATTCGCCGTGCACCGGCAGCGTCCGCAACTCCTGGCGCCGATGTGGATGTGCCCGCACTCGCCGCAGGCCTCAAGCATCTCGGCCGCGCGCACGTGCTCTTCGAAATCGTAGACATGCTCGAGCGAGTGACGCTTGAACCACTGGTAGAGCCCGGGATAGTCCATGCCGCGCCACTCCGCGGAGCTGAGCAGCCGATCGCCGGCGGACCGGGCAAAGCCGTGCGCATCGATCTGCCAGCGAGAGCGCGAGTAGTCGGCTTTTGACTTGACCACCGGCAGGTCAGCGTAGGAGTTGCTGGTGTCCGTCGTGGGCTTGCGAAAGAGCAGCAGGTACTCCGGCATGCCGCAGCCCATCTTCGTAGCGTCCTTGCACTGCTCCGTCCAACCGAGGCGATAGGTCTGATTGTTCTCCCGCACCACATCGGTCACCACCGTCTTCATGCCGAGGTAGGCGAAGCCGTGGCCGGTGTAATGGTCGATGCAGCGCGCGTGGAACGGGTAGACGGTCTGGAAGCCGAGGCCAGTCATCCCGCTCGGGACGATCCTGTCCTTTACGTGGATGACAGCCAAGCGCCCTGGCTGCAGCACGCGCAACAGCTCCGGAGTCAGGTAGTCCAGCTGCGCGAAGAACTGCTCGTTCGACTCGGAGTGGCCGAAGTCGTTGTAGCTGGGCGTGTACTCGTACTGCGTGCTGAACGGGATGGATGTGAGCACCAAGCCGATACTGTCAGGGAGGATGCGCGCCGCCTCAAGCACAGCGTCATTCTGCACCAGCCGATAGGAGTCGCTCAGCACCTCATGCCGCTCGACACCCATCGACCGCTGCATGGCTGCGGCCATCGAAGCCTCGGACAGGCCGTACTCGCGGATGATCTCCGCCATGCGGCGGACCATCTCTTCGTGCCGCGCCCACTTCTCCTTGAGCACGCGCAGCACCTGCCGCTCGCTTTCGGCGTAGATGATGTGAATCGTCACCTGCTCGGTCTGCAGGAACCGGAAGATCCGGTGGATCGCCTGGATGAAGTCGTTGAACTTGTAGCCGACGCCGAGGAAGATGGCGCGATGGCAGTGCCTCTGCAGGTTGGCGCCGGAGCCGAGCATCACGGGCTTGGCTGCGAGGTACTGCAGCTTGCCGTCAGCAAAGTCGGCGACCGACTGCTCGCGCGAATCGAGTTCCTGTGAGCCGTAGACGCTGGCCCAGCCCTTCGGCTTCTCTGGTGTCTCGAAGACACCAGGAGCGCTCGCGTCGGAAACCCAGTGTTCTACAGCTTCGCCGTGCGCCTTGTTGCGCGTAACGTACTGCTCAATGAGCTCATCCTCGATTGCTTCCCTCTCAGCCTCGAGGTCATGCCAGATGATCATGTGATCGTCGGGATAGCTCTCGAGGATCCCGCGCATCGCATGAATGCGTTGCGGCAGGGTCTCGCGCTTCTCCTTTGCGGCTTCGCTGACGCCGTGGGTGGCTTCGCGGAACATGGCGCCCTGGCCAGCGCGATCGGGCAGAGCAGTCGCGTGGTCGACGGCGACTTCGTGATATTCGACCAAGAGCGGCGGCAGATCGTAGCCTTCGTCGCTGAAGCCCAGATCGCTCGGCCGCTGCAGGAAGAGCGCCCAGCTCGCAACCCAGAGCCAGAACTCTCGCTCCTTGTGCGGGTGCAAAGTGAGCTCGTCCGCCTTCTCGCTGTTGCGCTTGAAGAACCGCGTCTTCGCCTGGCCAACATCAATGATGCCCAGATATGCGGAGTAGGCGAGGATCTCGATGTACTCGTTCGGTGTGGGTGTAGCCGTCGCGACGAAGCGATAGGGGACCGCCTCGAAGAGGCGCATGAACTCGCGGAAGGTCTTTGTGCCCCCAAAGCCGCGGAGACAGGCTGCCTCGTCAAGCGTCGTGCCGTCGAAGGACGCGGGGTCAAGATTGCCGTCGCGCACCGGTTCGTAGTTCGTGATGTAGATTCCCGGCCGATCCGCTTCGGCAACTGAACGGATGAACGCAGGTGGTTCAGTCCAGCCGAGACACTGTACGGCGTCGCGGCGGAACTCCTGGCGCACGCCGAGAGGTGCGACGATCAGGCAGCGGCCGCCAGTCTGCTCCTGTACCAGGCGCATCAGCTCCAGCTGCTGAACGGTCTTGCCCAAGCCGAAGGCCTCGAACAGGGCGCGCCGGCCGCCACGGATAGCCCACTGCACCGCAGCGCGCTGGTGCGGCTTGAGCGCTGCGCTGATAGCATCAGCGGCCACGTCAAAGCCAGAGAGCGGCGCGGTGGCTACTTTGGCGCGTAGGAACTCCTCGTAGGGGATCATGGCCGCACCGGCCGCCAGTGGATGATCTCGCCATGAAAGGGTAGCCGGCCTTCCCAGAACGCCATCATCTCGGTGAAGCTTCCGAAGCCGTCAGCCTTTGCAAGCGCCTCGCATTCATCGGCGAAAAGAGTGTGGTGGTCGAGACGAACCGTGAACTCATGAATCTCGATGTCTTGAACGCGAGTG
>CAXUMX010000098.1:0-10008 GCA_964252395.1 uncultured Acidobacteriaceae bacterium
TACCCCTGGGGCGGGTGGGCACTCCGGATGAGATTGCAGCGCCCATCCTGTTCCTGTGCACGCCATGGGCAGGCTTTATCAGCGGCGAGGTGCTGAACGTGAACGGTGGCGCGGTGCTGGTGGGATGAGGATGCGGCGAGCAGGACTGATAGCAGCAGTGCTGGCAGCGGCGATGACGCGCGGCGGTGCCCAGAGCCAGGGAGTGCAGGCGCAGGGCACCGCATCGGCGGCGCCGTCGCAGGCGGCGCAGAGCACTGCGCCGGCAGCGGACCCGACAGCGCCAACGGCATCGACACCGCAGGGAGCGGGCGACGATGCAGACTCGCGGAAGGCGCGCGCGCTGCTGCAGCAGATGATCACCGCGCTGGGCGGCGATGCGTGGCTCCATGCCCCGGGGTACGAGCTAATCGGACGCACGTCCGGCTTCTACCAGGGCAAGCCGACGGGCGCCATCACCGACTTCTGGGACTATCGCGCACTGCCGCAGGGCGAAGAGCCGGACCGCGAGCGCGTGGAGCTGGGCAAGAAGCGCGAAGTGTACGAGATCTACATCGGAAACGACGCGTGGGAGATCACCTATCGTGGCAAGCGCGCGCTGCCTCCAGAGGAGATCGCTGACTACCTGCGGCGGCGGGCGCACTCTGTCGACGCGGCGGCGCGGGTGTGGATGAAAGATCCGCAAGCGCTGTATCTTTACGGCGGCCAGTCGCTGGTGGAGCGGCACCTGGCAGACAAGATTACGATCCTGTCTGGGAGCAACGAAAATCTGACGCTGGAGCTGGATGCGAGCACCCACCTGCCAGTGCGGCGCACCTTCGAGTGGCGTGACCCGCTGTACAAGGACAAGAACGTGGAGGGCGAAGAGTACGACGACTACCACGCCTTTAACGGCATCTCCACTCCGTTCAACATCACCCGGTATCACAACGGGGATATGACCAACCAGCGCTTCCTGTACAACGCGGTCTACGGCGGCGCGATTCCAGCGGAGATGTTCGACGTGGATGCAGCAGCGAAGAAGCTAAAGAAGTAGCTCCGGCTACGCGACCTCACGGATATCCATGCGCACGACCAGATCGTCTTTGAAGGAGTAGACGTGCTGGATGGGCACGTCCATCAGGATGTTGCCGGATAGGTCGCGAACCACCTGGTGGACATCGACCACGACGCGGCCATCTTCCGCTGCTGTGATGCGGACCGGGTCGACGTTTGGGTTCACCATGCCCCATTGCCGGAGCCAGTACTGACGCACGTTGTCACGGCCGGCGATCCGGCCCCCCTCCATCCCGTTGGGCCAGTCCACCGCCGGGTGCAGGGCGGCCAGAACAGTCTCTATATCGCGCGCATTGAAGGCCCGGTAGATAGTCTGGATCAGCTGTTGCGGCTCAGTCGGCATAGGATCCCTCCTTCAGCCAGATGGATGCGGATGGAAGAATTCCAGATTCAGAGGCAAGGCGGGCTGAAGTCTGGGTGCCACTGGTCTTCTGCCGCCATGCGGCCAGGGCGGTGGCGCCTGCTCTGGCCAACGTCGCTGGCACTGCGACCCGGCGGCGCTCCGCGGCTATAATCGGCCTTGGTATGGCGACAGAACCTACAAGCACGGGCACGGGCAACGGTCTCAGCATTACAGAGATCATGCAGATCCTGCCGCATCGCTACCCTTTCCTGCTGATTGATCGCGTGCTGGAGCTGGTACCCATGCAGCGGATTGTGGCGATCAAGAACGTGACCATCAACGAGCCTTTCTTCCAGGGACACTTTCCCAGCTACCCCATCATGCCGGGCGTGCTGATGGTAGAGGCGATGGCGCAGGCGGGTGGTGCGCTGCTGCTAACCGAGGTGCCGAACCGGGATGAGAAGTTAATGCTGTTTACCGGGATCGATGAAGCACGCTTCCGGCAGGCCGTGGTGCCCGGAGACCAGGTGCGGTTAGAGGTAGACGTCCAGCGCTGGAGCCGCCGCGGCGCCACCATGAAGGGCAACGCCTTTGTGGAGGGCCGGCTGGTGTGCGAAGCCATCATTAGATGCCAGGTTGTGGCGCGCACGCGAGAGAAGGCGCAGGCTCAAGAACCGGCGGAGACCGCGGGCACACGAGTGCTGGCAGGCGCTGCGAGCGAGTGAGTGTCCATCCCACTGCCCTGGTTGCGCCGGGAGCCGTGGTACCTCCATCGGCCACGGTAGGCCCCTACTGCACGGTTGGTCCACACGTCACGCTGGGTGAGCAGTGCGAGCTGGTCTCGCACGTGGTGCTGGACGGCCATACGACATTGGGCGCGGGATGCCGCGTGTACAGCTTCGCGGCGATCGGCGTTGCGCCGCAGGACTTGAAGTACGCGGGCGAGCCGACCCGCCTCGAGGTGGGGGAGCGGACGGTCATTCGCGAGTGCGTCACCATCTCCCGCGGCACCGCTGGCGGCGGCGGCGTGACCCGCATCGGCAGCCACTGCCTGATCATGGCCTACACGCACATCGGCCACGACTCGACGATCGGCGACCACTGTATCCTGGCCAACGGCGCGACGCTGGCCGGACACGTCACCGTGGAGGACTACGCGAGTGTGGGCGCGCTGTGCCCGGTGCACCAGTTCTGCCGCATCGGACGGCACGCCTACATCGGCGGCGGTACGACCATCACCCAGGATGTGCTGCCCTATTCGCTAACCTCTGCCAAGCGCGAGACCCATGCCTACGGGCTGAACAAGGTAGGGCTGGAGCGGCGCGGATTCAGCCGGGAGCAGTTGCGGGCACTGCAGCATGCATATCGACTGTTGCTGGCCGCAAAGCTGAACACGACGCAGGCACTGGAAGCTCTGCGGGCGGAGGCGAACGCCTCGGAAGAGGTGCAGTACCTTCGCTCCTTCATCGAGAGCAGCCAGCGCGGAGTGCTGAAGTAGCCCGCGCCATGGCGACGGATGCGGCACTGCCGAAGCTGGGGCTGATTGCGGGCAATGGCCAGTTCCCTTTCCTGCTGCTGGATGCGGCGCGTGCGCATGGCCGGCAGGTCGTGGTAGCGGCCATCCGGGAAGAGACCGATGCGGCGATAGAGGCGCGGGCGGCCGCCGACAGCGGCACCAGTGTGCACTGGCTCTCCCTGGGGGAGTTGTCGCGGCTGATTGAGTTGTTCCAGCGCGAGGGCGTGACCCAGGCCGTAATGGCGGGCCAGGTGAAACACAAGCAGATCTTCTCCAGCATTCGCCCGGACTGGAGGCTGGCCAAGCTGCTGCTGAACCTGCGCACGCGCAACACGGACATGCTGCTGGGCGCGATTGCGAAGGTGCTGGGTGATGAGGGCATCGAGCTGATCTCTTCCACGTCGTTTCTGGAGCCGATGCTGGCGCCCGCAGGTGTGCTGACGAGCCGCCACCCCAGCGAGCAGGAGCAGCGAGACATTGCATATGGGCGCACCGTGGCAGCGGCGATCGCCGGCTACGACATCGGGCAGACGGTGGTGATCGCCGGGCAGGCCTGTGTCGCAGTGGAGGCGATGGAGGGTACCGACGCAACCATCGCGCGGGCCGGCGTGCTGATGCAGAGCCTGGAGGATGCCGCGTCGACACTGGAACGTAGCCTGACGGTAGTGAAAGTCGCCAAGCCGAAGCAGGATATGCGCTTCGACGTACCGGTGATCGGAGAGGCCACCATCGCAGCCATGCGCAGTGCACACGCAACGTGTCTGTCAATCGAGGCCGGCCGTACGTTGATCTTCGATCGTGCGTCGGTGATTGCGCAGGCCGACGCGGCGGGGATCGCCATTGTGGGTGAGGCGGCTTCCTCCGCCTAGCTTTCGTACCGCTATCGCGCTGCTATGCCGCTGGTTGGATGCGCCCGGGAAAGCTGGTGTAATAGGGTCGCCCCTCAGGAGGAGGTTCTTCTATGTCGAAATTACGTTTTGCTCTGCTGGCTGTTCTGGTAGTGGTGGCGGTTGCAGGTGTCGTAGTAGTGCGCAGCGCGCGCGCAGCGGATGCATCGATGCCGGCCGTCGGTGACGCGGCGCCTGCGTTCACGCTGCCCTCGCAGGATGGCACGCCGGTCAGCCTGGACACCTACCACGGCAAGTGGGTGGTGCTGTACTTCTACCCCAAAGACCAGACCTCCGGCTGCACGATGGAGGCTCACAAGTTCCAGGAAGATCTGCCCAAGTACGAGCAGGACAACGCAGTGATCCTGGGTGTGAGTGTGGACTCGGCCGCCAGCCACAAGACCTTCTGCACCAAGGAGGGCTTGAGCTTCAAGCTGCTGTCAGACCAGCAGAAGACTACGGTGCAGAAGTACGGATCGCTGGGCAACTACGCCGGCCTGAAGATTGCGAAGCGGAACACGTTCCTGATTGATCCGCAGGGCAAGGTGGCGAAGGTGTGGACCGGCGTGGACCCTTCCAAGCACAGCGAAGAGGTGCTGGCGACCCTGGCGGAGTTGAAGAAGCAGAACGGATAGCGACACGACGGAGCGGCGTGCAGACGCAAAAAAGCCCGGCTAGCCGCCGGGCTCTTTTGCTTGCCTCGTACTAAGAAAGGGACCTTACTTCTTGCTGCTCTTCTTTGCCGCCTTCTTGGTTGCCTTCTTGGCGGTTTTCTTGGTTGCCTTCTTGGCGGTCTTCTTGACTGCCTTCTTGCTCGCGGCCTTCTTCGCCGGAGCCTTCTTAGCGGATGACTTCTTTGCTGCCTTCTTTACTGCCAATTTGCTACCTCGCTGAGTGGATTTCTTACTGCGTGCCCCCTTGTTGCCGGCAGCCTTCTTGGCCGCCTTACCGCCGCTGCGGGCACTGCTACTCTTCTTCGCGGCAGATTTTGCAGAAGTCGTCTTGGCAGCGGCCTTCTTTGCCGGGGCCTTCTTCGCAGCCGTCTTCTTGGCTGCGACGGGCGCCTTGGCTGCAGTCTTCTTGGCAGGCGCTTTCTTCTCCGCATGCGCGGCCGGCCTTACCGGGGCATCCAGATCGTCGTCGTCATCCTCGTCGTCATCGGCAGACGAGAGGGGCACGCTGATCTCTTCGTCTTCCTCGTCCTCGTCGATCTCGTCTTCCAATTCATCCGAGTAGTCCTTGCCCTCGGGCTCATGTTCGCCATCGTCGTACGCTAAGAGCTTCCGTTCGTCCTGCATTTGTGTGCCTCCGAGGCTTCACTCTTGAGTGTTCCGTTTTCGCTGCGACCGCAAAATCGATCACTCTACCTGCGGCGCGGATTATAGCAACAGCATGCAACGGTCTGCTACTGAACGCAAGCGAGAAACGCGCGCAGCATCACACGAAGGACGCAGTGCGCGCAGAGTGGGCGTACTTAACGATGCTTTGCAGCCGGCTTCAACGCAGACTTAGCTGCGCTTTTTGCGGAGCTGCGTGCGCGTCCGCGCGCGGCTGCAGTGCGCGCTTTCCCCTTGCCCCGCTTGCCTCGCGCCGATGCCGAGACATGCGCCGGCTCTGCAACGAACAGCGTCTGTCCCGGCGTGATTGCGCTGCTGCGCAGATGATTCCATCGTCGGAGCTGTTCGGTCGTGACATTGAAGCGATCGGCAAGCGTGACTAACGTATCTTCGCGCTCTACGCGGTATCGCGCGCTGCTGCGTGCGAGGCCGGAGGCTGCCGGAGGCACTGTCGGAATGATCAAGGCATCCTCGCCGGATATATCGGCAGAGGGGTCAATCTGGTTTACGAAGGCGATGTCTGCAGCAGAGACATGGAAGCTGCGGGCCAGTTCTGCCAGCGTGTCCCCTGGCTGCACGCGGTGATAGCGCCAGGCAGTGCGCTTATCCGGCGGAATCTCTGCGATGGCATCAAGGAAGGTCTGCCGCGTACCGGCCGGCAGTCGCAGATCGTAGGGATCGTCCGGCGGTGTGGACATGCGCAGGAGGCTGGGGTTGAGGCCAACGAGCTGCTGTACCGGTACATCGACGATGTCGGCCACCAGACGGAGATCGACTGCGCCGTTCACGGTGACCGTATCGGCAGCAAAGGGAGGGTCCGGATTGATGTCAGTCAATCCATACTGCGCGGGGTTCTTGGCCATGATGGCCGCTGCCAGAATGATGGGAACGTAATTCTTCGTCTCCTGCGGAAGATTGTTGCGGCGGTAGAGCTCCCAGAAGTCGGCGTAGCCGGTGCGCTGCACTGCACGCTGCACGTTGCCGGGGCCCCAGTCGTAAGCTGCCATGGCCAGGTACCAGTCTCCGAACTGCTGATAGTTCTTCTTAATCTCCCGGGCATAGGCGCGCGTGGCCTTCTCCGGATCGAAGCGCTCATCCACCCATCCGTTGCGCTCCAGCCCATACGCGCCGCGGAATGGCATGAACTGCCACATGCCGGCGGCGCCAGAACGTGCATTCACGGCCTGCGTCTGGAATCCGGATTCGGCGATGGCCTGGTAGATCAGATCCTGCGGCACGCCTTCCTCGCGCAGCGTCCGCTGGATGAGGTCCTTGTAGCGGCCGGCACGGCGCAGGGAGCTGACGATGGTGCCGCGGCCGGTGCTGGTGTTGGAAAAGTAGCCGATGTAGCTGGTGACGGCATCGTTGATGACGAGCGGAAGATCCGACTGCGTGGTCTTCAGCTCTGCCTCGGCGGCGGCGCGAATGTTGGGGTCCACGGGAAAGGTGACGTCGTTGGCCACGTCGACCGGCGTCTGCTCCGTAGGCGGCGCGAAGCCGTTGCCCTGCTTCAGCGCGTCCAGTTCAAGCGCGTTGACCGCATCGACGATGTGCTCGAATTCGTCACTCAGGGCAGGACTGTTTTTGAGATCCAGACCGCTCGAGAGCAACGAGTCCACGGCACGATCGAAGTCCTGCTTGGCTGCGACCAGGTCTCCGGCGCGATAGTTCCGCATGCCGGTCGAGTAGGCGGCCTCTGCCGCAGCAATCACCTGCTGCTCACGCGGATTCGCGGGAGAGACAGCAGGCTGCTGAGCGGAGGATGTATCCCGGGACGCCAGAGACTGTGGGGAGGGCGGTGTCGCAGGGGGCTTCTGCTGCGTGCGCTGCACCTCCGCGCACAGGCCAGTGGAGCAGACCGCCATCAAAAGTGCCGTACGCAGCAGCGCGGCAGAAGCCATCAGTACATCCATGCGTGTTTTGACGTGATCCTCGCGTCATTGTAGAGCGCGGATGGGCAGCGTGCCGATGGTAAACTTGAGCTTCGACGAGACCTTCGTACTGTTCTGTGGGTTCTGTCCCTCGTCCCCCCACTCGAAGCGTTTCTCCGGCAGCAGCACCCGCACACATGGACAACCAGCACATCCGCAACTTCGCGATCATCGCGCACATCGACCACGGCAAGTCCACGCTCTCTGACCGGCTGCTGGAGTTGACCGGCTCGGTAAGCGCGCGGGAGATGCAGGCGCAGGTGCTGGATGCGATGGACCTAGAGCGGGAGCGCGGCATCACCATCAAGGCGCATGCAGTGCGGATGATGTATTGCGCCAAGGATGGCGACCTGTACCAGTTGAACCTGATCGATACGCCGGGGCACGTGGACTTCTCCTACGAGGTCTCCCGGTCGCTGGCCTCCTGCGAAGGCGCGTTGCTGGTGGTAGATGCGACGCAGGGCGTCGAGGCGCAGACGCTGGCGAATGCCTATCTGGCTATCAGCAATGGCCTGGACATGATCCCGGTGATCAACAAGATCGATCTGCCCAGCGCCGACGTCACACGGACGCAGGAGATGATCGAGAACGCCGTAGGCGTGGATGCGACCGATGCGATCCCGGTGAGTGCAAAGACGGGCGAGAATGTCGACGCGATCCTGGAAGCGATCGTGCATCGGCTGCCGCCGCCGACGGGCGATCCGGAGGCGCCGTTGCAGGCGCTGATCTTCGACTCCTGGTTCGATACCTACCGCGGCGTGATTGTGCTGACGCGCGTGATGAACGGGACGCTGCGCAAGGGCGCGCGCATCCGGCTGATGGCGAACAACCGCGTGTTCGATGTGGAGTCAATGGGCGTGCTGACGCCGAAGCCGGTGGAGGTGCAGGAGCTGGCAGCAGGGGAGGTTGGCTTCTTTGTCGCAACCATCAAGAACCTGGACGAGACCAAGATCGGCGACACCATTACCGAGGATGCGCGGCCGGCTGCTTCGGCACTGCCCGGCTTTGAAGACATCAAGTCAATGGTCTTCGCGGGACTGTACACGGTGGACTCGCATGAACACACGCTGTTGCGCGAGGCGCTTGAGAAGCTGCGGCTGAACGACTCTTCGTTCTCAATGGAGCCGGAGAGCTCTGCCGCGCTGGGCTTCGGCTTCCGTTGCGGCTTCCTGGGGCTGCTGCATATGGAGATCATCCAGGAGCGGCTGGAGCGCGAGTTCGACCTGGACCTAATCACCACGGCACCCGGCGTGCGCTACCAGATCCGCATGACGGATTGCAGCCAGCTGGAAGTCGACAATCCGTCGCGCTGGCCGGACCCGAGTGAGATCGACGAGATTGAAGAGCCGGTGATCAAGGCCAACATCCTCACCAACGAGGAGTATGTCGGCGGCATCCTGAAGCTGGTGGAAGAGAAGCGCGGACGGCAGCAGAACTTCGAATACGTCACACCGACGCGCGTGATGCTGACCTACGAGCTGCCGCTGAATGAAATCGTCCTCGACTTCTACGACCGGCTGAAGTCGGTCTCCCGCGGTTACGCATCGCTCGACTACTCGCTCTCCGGGTCGTGGGTGTCCCCGATGGTGAAGCTGGACATCCTGGTCTCCGGCGAGCCGGTAGACGCGCTCTCCATCATCGTGCACCGGGACTTCGCGTATGAGCGGGGCCGTGCGCTGGTGTCGAAGATGCGCGAGCTGATTCCGCGCCAGCAGTTTGAGGTGGCCATTCAGGCAGCGATCGGGTCAAAGATTGTCGCCCGCGAGACCGTGGCAGCCCTACGCAAGAATGTGCTGGCCAAGTGCTACGGCGGTGACATAAGCCGCAAACGCAAGCTGCTGGAGAAGCAAAAGGAAGGCAAGAAGCGGATGAAACGGATCGGCAAAGTCGACATCCCGCAGGAGGCCTTCCTGGCCGTGCTGAAGGTTGGCGAAGAGGCACAAAAGTAGCCGCCGATTTTCCAACGATGCGCTCGATCTGTGGAAAGCGCTTGTAGTTGCCCGCCGGTGTTGACCTTCTATTCACATCCAACGACGCGGTGGTGACCTGCGCAACTATCTCATTGCAGGTTGTTTAGCGTTCTTAGCTGGATGGAGAATGAGGTGTCGGAATCGTACATTGTGGCCGTGGATTTCTGGCCCGGTGCACGATCCACAGAATTTTCCACATCAGCGCCGGATTCCTGAAGGGCTCTTCGGTGTCGGCTGAAGATGCGTGAAAAGGCTGCCCTTGCACCCCGGTGATGGGGCAGGTTCCGGGCTTTAAACCCTGGAACCTACCCCTGACTGGCTAGTGTGCCGGGCGCGGAGTGGTGGTAGTGGCGGGTGGCCGGGTGGTGGGCGTCCGGGACGTGGCACCGCCGGTCTTCGGAGCGCCGGCCGGAGATGGCTGAGGGGGCACACCGGACTTCTGGTTGTACGCCTGAACCACTGCCTCGGAGATGTTGGTCGACTCCGCGGCCCACAGAATGGGCGACTGCTGCTGGCCGGCGTCGAGCACGACGGTGTAACCGTTCTGCTGGGCGTAGGCGGTCATCACCTGAGCGACCTTCTGCGCGATCCCCTGGAAGGTCTCGTTCATCTCGCCGGAGAAGTCGTTGCGCGCATCTTCCACGCTGCGCTGCAGCGCCTTGTCCTTCTCATCGATGGTGCGCAGGCGGCTGGCACGTTCGGTCTCGCTCAGCTTGTCTCCGGAGGCCTGCAGATCCTTCTTGAGCGTGTCGACCTCATCGCTCAACTGCTTGATCTGCGACTGCTTGGGCTGGTACTTGGTGTTCAGCTGGGCAAAGGCGCGCTGACCTTCGTTGGTCTGCGCAACCACGCCTTCGAACTGGATGATCGCGATCTTGGTGGGGCCGGCGGGCGCGGGTGCGGCGGCGGTAGAGGCGCCCGGGGCGGCGGGTGGCTCCGCGGCAGTCTGAGCAAGCGCACTGGCGCCGAGG
>CAXUMX010000099.1:0-9961 GCA_964252395.1 uncultured Acidobacteriaceae bacterium
AACGTGCAGATCTCGGACGCCGACTTCACTCCGGATGGCAAGGTGATCCGGTTCGGGCTGACAGCGATCAAAAACGTCGGTCGCAATGCGATTGAGTCCATTCTGTCTGCCCGCACCAAGCTGCAGGCGGAGGAGCAGCGCGGCTTTCGCTCGCTGTGGGAGTTCTGCGAGGTCGTCGATCTGCGGCTCTTGAACAAGCGTGTAATCGAGTCCCTGATCAAGGCAGGTGCGCTGGACAGCTTCGGGCCGCGCGCGCAATTGATGGCTGCTGTGGATAAGGCGATGGAGCGCGCGCAGAAATCGCAGCGCGACCTGGCGGCAGGCCAGCACGGGTTGTTCGGCGGACTGGGCGCTATCTTCGACGATGTGCCGGCGGCCGGAGCGCACGCGGACGATCCGCTGCCCCATGTGCCTGACTGGGACGAGAACCAGCGGCTACAGTCGGAGAAGGAGGTGCTCGGATTCTTCGTCTCTGGCCATCCCATGGACAAGTACGCGGATAAGATCAAGAACGTGAAAGCGGTGAGCACAGCGGATGCGCTCGAGATGAAGCCCGCACCTCCACCAACGCGGCGGGGTCAGCAGCAGCCGGAGCATGAGATTGCGATGGCTGGCGTGATTGTGGGGTTGAAGGTGGCGAAGTCCAAGCGCTCTGGTGAGCTGTACGCGCAGGCGTGCCTGGAAGACACGATGGGCAAGATCGATCTGATCTGCTTTCCGAAGGACTATCCGAAGCTGGCGGAGGCGCTGAAGATCGATGTGCCGGTGCTGGTGCGCGGGCAGTTGCGGGCGGAAGAGGATGCCGCGCCGAAGCTTGCCGTCTCTTCCATCCAGGCGCTCGAGGACGTCAAGGTCAAACTCCCGCAGAACGTGCGCATCAAGGTCACACTCGATCGCGCCACCGACCAGACGCTGCTTTCCTTGCACGCGATGATCCAGGAGGCGCCCGGACCGGGCAAGCTGATGATCAACCTGGAGCAGCGTGGCGAGTTCGTGGTGATGTTGGAGCCGGAGGGGCTGAAGGTGGGGGCAGACCGCGTCTTCATCGAGCGCGCCGAAGGGCTGCTGGGGAGGGGCGCGGTGCAAGCGATCGACTAGAGTGCACGACAGCTGCAATCCTGCAGGTGCAGGCTTGAGCAGACGCGTGCCTAGCGTAGACTGACGCCATGCCGCACGCCGTGTCGAGCCAGTCGACGCGCAGACTGCCTGCCTCCTCCTCGCTGCTGCTTGACGTCGTGCGCTTCGGTGCGTCGGTGGTGGTTGCCGTCGGGCATGTCACGCAGTCGCATTTCTCCGCTGGCTGGCCGGATCTGACGACCCATGCGGTGGAGTCGGTCGGCATCTTCTTCGTGCTCTCAGGCTTCGTTATCCGCTACGTTACGCGGCTGAAGTATGGCCGGATGGGCGAGTACTGGATCGATCGCGCTTCGCGTATCTACTCGGTCGTACTGCCGGCAGTCCTGTTCACGATGCTCGCAGACTGGATCGCGCTCCATGCCAATCCCGCGTACTACGTTGCGAACTGGGGCAAGTTCATGGACCATCCCACACAGAGGCTGGTGCAGAACCTGCTGTTCACCTCGCAGTTCTGGCAGCGCAGCACAGCGCTGTTTTCAAACGGTCCTTTCTGGTCGCTCTCCTATGAGTGTCTGTACTACGCCATCTACGGATGCGCCTTCTACCTGCGCGGCCCCCTGCGCTGGCTGTGCGTGGTGGCGCTGATTGGTCTGGGCGGCGCGCACATCGCGCTGCTGCTGCCGCTGTGGGTGCTGGGGTGCGTGCTCTACGAGGTGTATGCGCGCCTGTCGCAACGGTCGCAGCGCGGCCCGGTCCACATCGCGTTTGCGCTGACCGCGCTGGCCGGCGTCCTGCTGTGGAGGCCCGCAATTGCGGCGATCTTCACCCTGAAGCAGGCATTTGCGCGCACCATTCTGGCGCATCATCATCAGCCGCCGAATCTGCACTGGATGCTCGATTACTACCGGGTGGGCATCCCCTCCGCGTTCCTAATGCTGTGGCTGCTGCTCGCCGTCGATGGCTGGCAGGCTCCAGCGGCAGCGCGCTGGCCGCGGGTGCTGCGCATACTGGCTGAGGGAACATTCCCTTTGTACCTGGTGCACTTTCCGCTCTATGTACTGATCGCGGCGGTGGTGCCCTATAACCACGCCAGCGCCGTCGCAAAACTGGCGATGCTGTGCACCGCTATCGCCTTGGGAGTGTTGCTCGCCTTCCCGACCAACCGGCTGAAGGATGCGATGCGCTCCGGGCTGCGCGACTGGTTTTTGCCCGGGGACCGGATGCCGGCGGCTCGCTCTGCGGAGACAGTGGCCGGCTGAAGCTGCCGCGCGGGCAGGGAACGCGGGGAATCATTTGTGCCCCTTCCTGCGCTTCCATACAATCAGGGCATGTCTCAGGCAGCAGTGGTGGCAAGTTCGATAGGTGAGCAGCCGGAAGCCAAGGCTCCTGCGCAAGATCCAGGTCTGCGGGCGTGGGAGAAGACCGAGCTCGCACGGCACGCGCAGCGGCCGTACCCCCTCGATTTCATCCGCATGATCTTCACCGATTTGAGTGAGATTCATGGGGACCGCAGCTTTGCGGATGATCCGGCAATGCAGTGCAGCATGGCTCGCTTCCATGGCGAGGAGGTGCTGGTCATCTCCAACGTGAAGGGCCGCACGACCAAGGACAATGTCCGCTTCAACTTCGGACTGCCCAATCCGGAGGGGTACAGGAAGGCACTGCGCGTGATGCACATTGCCGAGAAGTTCGGACGGCCGATCTTCACCTTTATCGATCTGCTGGGAGCCAATCCCGGCCTGGGCGCCGAGGAACGCGGGCAAGGTGAGGCCATCGCCCGCAACCTGCTGGAGATGTCCCGGTTGCAGGTGCCCACCATCGCGACTGTCACCGGCGAAGGCGGATCTGGCGGCGCGCTGGCGCTGGCGGTGGCCGACCGCGTGTTGATGCTGGAGAATGCGGTCTATTCGGTGATCTCGCCCGAGGGCTGCGCGTCCATCATGTGGCGCGACGCCAGCAAACGGGCGCAGGCGGCAGAGGCGCTGAAGACGACATCCGAAGATGTGAAGGCGTTGGGCTGCGTGGATGATGTCGTGCCGGAGCCGTCGGGTGGCGCGCATCTTGACCCTGAAGCTGCAGCAGCGCTGCTGGATGAGAAGCTGACCTGGCATTTGCACGAGCTTCAGTCCATGACTCCAGAGGTGCGTCTGGCTACTCGCCGGGAGAAGTTCCGTAACATCGCGCAGTTCTATACGACCTGAAGCAACTCTCCTGCGGCTCTGCGCGGCGGAGGAGATCAGTTCGAGGTAGCCTTTCCTGAAGAAGGGCCACAGGCGGCCGCTGTTGGCCGATTCGCTCGTACAGGAGAGTCGCTTTCGTGTTTCAGGTACCAGCATCAGTGGCCGCTTTTCACGCACGTCCCTCCCGGCTGCGCTCGTTTCTTGCATTTGTACTTGCGCTGATGTACGCATTTGTCGCGGGCGTGGTCGCGCGCCACGCCGCCAGCGGCCTCAGCTCCGGCCCATGGGTGCTGCTGATTGACCGTGTGCTGCTGCTGTTTCTGCTGGTAATCGGCTTCACTGCACTGGCCATTGGCTTCTCCCGCCAGAGGCAGCCGCGCGTGGCTATGGGCCTCGTTCCACGTGCCGGACGGGAACGCGAGTTCGCGACCGGCGCCGCCGTGGGCTGGGGTCTGATGCTGATTGCTGTGCTGCCGTCCGTCTTCATCGGCGGATGGAATGTGCGGCTGTGGACCGGACCGCACCAGTGCTTTCTGCTGATCCTCGACGTTGCGGTCCTGCTGCTCTCGGCACTCGCGGCTGAGCTGGTCTTTCGCGGCTACCCATTCCAGCGCCTCATGGAGGCGGTGGGAACGACGCTCGGAACACTCTTCATCTCGGTCTGCTTCGTCGCCGTGGAGTACGACCCGGAGATGCCGCACGCGGCCATCTTCGCGCTGTTTCTGCTCAGCCTGGTCCTCTGTGTCGCCTATCTGCGCACGCGAGCTCTGTGGCTGCCCTGGGGATTGCACTTCGCCTGGAATGCGGCCATGGGGCCGCTGTTCGGCTTACCGCTCAGTGGCCTGGGCCACTCCGGCTTCGCGCCCGTAATTCAGACGGTCGCGCTGGGTCCGGACTTCTTTACCGGCGGCGACTACGGACCGGAGGGCAGCGGCTTTGCCGTCCTGGTATTACTGCTGCTGGGCATATGGCTCACCACGCGGGTTACCCGCGAGTACGCCGCGCTCTATGCGCATCCTGAGATTGTGCCCGGCGGCATTCCGGTGGATGTGGACGCGATGGCGCGCAGGCAGCACGATGCAGCCATGGGTCCGGTGGTCGAGCCTGCGGGACAGAGGCTGGTGCAAATCGGCGGCGCTCCGGCTGCCATTGCCACACCCGACCGTCCGGCGCAGGAATAGGCCGCCCATTCCCGCTTTTGCCCCGGCGCATCGGGCTGCGCGCGGCGGCCTTGTCAATCGTGGAAGGGAAGGAGCATCATTTTGCATCTGAGGTTGCGTTATGGGCTCTCCGCTCACCCTCCGCCACATCGCTCCGTCCGTCCTGCTGACCGCGTCGCTGCTGCTGATTGCGCCCTTTCTGCAGGCCCAGAGTCAGGGAAACGGCGACGTCTTCGTCGTGCAGACGGAGCACATCGACAAGATTCCGGCGTTCAAGCCGACGGCGGTTGCGCTGGACACATCGATGAAGCTGACCCCGCGTGGGCATCGTGAGCTGATCACAGCGCTGACCGCGGAGCAGGGATTTGCGCGCCGACCACTGCCCCTGGATAGCCGCGGGCTGACCTTACACGCCAATGGCGCGCTGCTGCCGGAAGGGCTGGACTATGAGCAGATGCTGCAGCGGAAGGGCATCAGTGCAAAACCCGGCGATCGCGTGGTCATCTCCGACATTCGGATCGAATCCAACAAGATCGTCTTTGAGATGAATGGCGGCGCGGATCGCAAGCACAAGTATTTGCGGCATGTGCAAGTGGGCGGCCTGGGTGGCTCCACTCCGATTGTTCGGGATGACGGGCAGGATCCGGTGGGGTCGCGGCTCACCCTGGTTTTTGACAGGTACGTGCCCGAGATGACTGGCGACCAGCTGAAGGGGCTGATCCAGCCGGTGATCGACTTCAACGTGAAGACCCCGCTTGAGGCCTACACCGACACACTGCCGCCCAAGTTGAAGGAGGCGATCCTTGCACACCACGTACTGGTGGGGATGGATCGCAAGATGGTGGTCTACGCCATGGGCGCACCCCGGCAGAAGGTGCGGGAGGAGCAGGACGGTCAGCCCTTTGAAGAGTGGATCTACGGCGAAGCGCCGCAGGTGACGCAGTTCGTCCGCTTCCGCGGCAATCGCGTGGTGCAGGTGGAGACGAGCGCAGTAGGGGCATCGCTGGTGGTCCGCAATCAGGATGAGACGGACGGGTACCAGCCCCCGAGTGGCACGCGCGAGGTCGACCTGGGCGACGCGAAGCCGGGCGTCGATGGCCAGGGACATCGCCCCGCCCCCAGTTTGCGGCTGCCGGGTGAGACGCTGCCTGGTTCCGTACAGCCGGTGCAGGTCCCGGCTTCGAAAGTGCCACCGGCACAAGCGCATCCACAGGCTACGCAGCTGACCGCGTCTGCCACTGCGCCTCGCCTGACGCACTAAGCTTGCCCGGCAGGCTCGTGTACACTTATCGGAGCGGTACGCCGCTTTCCGCCTGATCCCACCGCGACCCGAGATACAGGGTTTCTGCCAGAAGCGCTACCGCGCGCAGCAGAGGTGTGTGCTGGCATGCGCGTGCAGAAGATTTGTTCTCGAGGAGTAGCAAAGAGTATGGCCAAGATTGCCAAGACAGCAGACCGCAAGAAGATGATGGACACCACCAAGAGCACGGATTGTCCGAAGTGCAGCAAGCCCACCCGGATCGTGAAGCGGGTGAAGGATCGCGAGCGCGGCGCGCCCGGCGGCGTTTACATCTCCTGCTCCGCCTGCGAATTTCACGAGAAGCTTTAAGATCTGTCAGGGCTCGAGATGCTGATGCGGCTCTGAGATTCTGAAGTATCGAGGAAGCCCGGCCAAGTGCCGGGCTTTTCTGCGTCGCAGCGGCAGCTAGGGCTGCAGGAGCGCCTCGGCCATCTCTGCCAGGATGCCTTCGGCCGCGCGGCGAGGGTCAGGCGCCGCGGTGATCGGACGGCCCACCACCAGCATGCTCGCGCCTGCCGTTAACGCCGCCCGGGGAGTGGCCACGCGACGCTGATCTCCCAGGTCGACGCCGGCCGGGCGCACTCCGGGGGTGACCAGCAGCATCTCCGGCAGCGCGCGGTGCAGGTCCGCCGCCTCTGCCGGGGAGCAGACCAGTCCGGTGATGCCCGCCGTCCGCGCGACAGTGCCCAGCCGCAGTACCTGCTCGGCCGGTGGGGTGCAGACGCCGGTCTCAGTGAGCGCCTGTGCGTCCATGCTGGTCAAGACGGTGACGGCGAGCAGCCGCGGTGGATGCGGCAGGGCGGCGGCGGCTTCCGCCGCCGCGCGCAGCATGGCGCTGCCACCGGCTGCGTGCACGGTTAGCAGATCGGCAGCGAGTCCTCCCAGCGCGCGGATCGCGGAGGAGACCGTGTTCGGGATGTCATGCAGTTTCAGGTCGAGAAAGACCGAGTGGCCCCGCTCCTTCAGTTCCGTGATGACGGAGGGTCCGGCAGAGAGATAGAGCTCAAGCCCCACTTTGTACCACGAGACCAGCCCGGAGAGTGCATCGGCACAGGCGAGCGCCGCGTCCGGCCGGGCGTAGTCGAGCGCCACAATGAGTTGGCTGTTGGTCGTCATGGCCACTCCGATTCTAGCCAAAGTTCCAGGCGCAACTGCCGGAAAGTGCAGCCCTCGGCACGTCGTCCGAGCGAAAAACGGCGACACTGTTGCGGTATGAAGAGCGGCAGAAGAATATGCAGCCTGTTGGCGGTTCTCGCGGCCCTGCTGGCCCGGCTTACACCGGCCACAGTAGCGCAGCGGCCCGAGAATCTGACCATCACGACGGATGCAGTCGGGCCCATCCGCTTCCTTGCCGCGCATGGACAACGCACCGCATTGATGGGGTATGCGCAGGATGGTCTCGAGATGTGGGCCTACCCGGTCCAGGTGCTCAGCCACTATCGCATCGGCATCCGGCCGCAGGGCGCCACGTCGGAGCTGCGGGGGGAGCTGCTGCTGCGGCGGGTCGAGTATGAGCCCCGGCAGGTAACGCGCGTCTACGTCGGCGTCGGCGAGAGCGGCAGCTTCGTGGTGCGGAAGACGCTGTTTGTGCCCTCGGATCGAGCGAGCGCGATTCTGACCTATGAGACGGAAGGCCGTCAGCCGGTCGACATCGCCGTGCACTTTACGCCGGTGCTCGACCTGATGTGGCCTGCAGGGATCGGCGGCCAATATGTCGTCATGGAGAGAGGGCGGATATCAGCTGCAGGAGCCGGTACATCGATTCGCGGCGACGATCTTCTCTCCGGAGACGATCACGCACGATGCTTCGCTGAACAGTACCGTGGCTCAGGCGGAGTTGGCCTTCACCTCCACCCCACTTCCGCTTAGCGGAAGCGCGGTGCGCGCAGCTGCGGTCTTTCTGTCGCTGGACACCGCAACGGACGCGAGCTCATCCCCGAGGATGGGCGACGAACAGCGATATCTGGTGATGCACCAGGATGAACTGCGGGCGAAGGCCGCAGAGCGCTACCTTCATCTGCTGGGCACCGCGCTTCGGATCACGACGCCAGACGCAAAGGTGAACCAGGCGCTGGCCTGGGCAGAGGTCACGCTGGAGCAGGGCTGGGTGTGCGACCGAGGCATCGGTTGCGCTGGTGGCCGGCTATGGTCCATCCCGCGCCGCGCGGCGTCCGCAGTATGACTGGTTCTTCGCAGGCGACGGACTGATCGGGACGGACGCACTGGTTGCGACCGGCGGGTATGCCCGCGCGCGAGAGGAGCTGGCCTTCATCCTGAAATATCAGGACCGCCAGCCAGGCGCCCAGAAGGGCATGATCTGGCCCGAGCTGTCACAGAGTGCCGGGTATATCGACGGGGCCGGCAAGTACCCGTACATGTATGTGCACGGACATCACGTTCAGTTTCTGCCGGCGCTGGCTCACTACGTGGAAGCCACCGGAGATACGGCCTTTCTGCAGGACCATTGGACGGAGATTGACGCCGCGTTCCGCTACTGCGACTCGGTGATCGATCCGTCACGTATCTGCCCCGTATTCCGGCGGAGAAGCAGGGCGGCAACGAGCAGGACCGCATGGCCGACGACCTAGGGCTCTCTGCTGCCTGGCTGCCTGCTGCAGCAAGCGCGTATGCAGAGCTGGCAAGCGCAAGCGGTCACGACAGCGCGGGTCGCCGGCGCTGCAGGCTGCACAGGCAGCACGCCGCTCCATCCGCGAGCGCTACTGGGATGCGAAGAGCTTAGCCATGGTCTGGAATCACTTGCAGCAGAAGCAGCCTGTGGGAAGATTCGTTGTAGCGTTAGACCAACGAAGAACAAGGCGCCATAGTTGGAAATGGGCCATCATCCTTCTCCACAGGCAAGTTGTCCTGGGGAGCAGAAGGGAAGCCAGATCGTTTGCTATAATTTGCCCTGTGACCAGCGCAAGCGTGTCACTCGCGCAAATGGGCGCAAACGCCCAGAGTGGACGCGCGTGAGTGGAATCCTGTGCTGTTGCGGAGTCGTCAAGTTTATCGACAGCTCTCGCACAAAACCGTCCAGTTGCATCGCGGGGACGTAGTTCAGTTGGTTAGAATGCTGCCCTGTCACGGCAGAGGTCGCGGGTTCGAGCCCCGTCGTCCCCGCCATACATTCCAAAAGACTTATGGAATATATGGGACCTAAGTGACAAGCAAATCAGGACACAATAAGGTCACACTAAGCGATTGCCCTGCGATTACGCTTCTGTGCCCGTTCGCGCCTGTTTCTGCTGTGCGCCCACGTTTGTGCCCACGTTCGGCACCATCATTTGAACAACCTTGCTCTGTGCTGCCCGCTTGTGCGAGTTCACGGCCTGCGTGTAAACGTCGAGCGTGATCTTGCTGTTGGCGTGCCGCAAAAGCTCCTGAACAGTCTTCACATCTTCCCCGTTTGCCTTGAGCAGTGTGCCGAAGGAATGGCGGAAGGTATGCCAACCGATGTTTTTGTGGATGCCAGCCGCCTTGGCGGCTGGCTTGATGTGGCGCTTCATGAGATTGTCCGGCCAATAAGGCTGTTTGCCCTTCATGGTCGGGCTGGCGAAGACCCAGTCGGACTCCATCGGATAGGCGCAGGTCTTTCTCCAACGTAGAAGATCCTCCGCCATGTAGCTGTCCATGGGGACCGGCCTGGCGGACGCTTCCGTTTTGCAGACACCCATCACCTGATGCCAGATGGACTCGGTGACGCGAATCTCAAGGTTCTCGAAATCAATGTCGTCCCACTTCAACGCAAGTAGTTCACTGACCCGAAGACCAGTGGCCGCGTCGAGCAGAACCAAGGTCCGCTCCCGCACCGCGAGCTTCGTCAAGAGAGCCTGGAGTTCGTGCAGTTCGAGGACATCGGGAATCCGCTCTCGCTTCGCGCTCTGGCGCACGAGCTTGATCGGATTTTTGTCCGTCCACTCGTACCGCATCGCGTGACTGAAGAGAGCGCTCATGATGTTCCGAATCTTCGCTTTTGTTCCTCGTGCCCGCTGAATGCTGCCTAACCACTCTTCCACGGCAACAGACTTGACCTGCTGCAAGCGGTGGTCACCCCACCGTGGAAGAATCCAGCCGTTCAGATAGCATTCGTAGCCGGCTCGCGTCGAGTGCGCTTTGCGTCCCTGCTCGTCTTCGGTCAATTCCTTCAACCGGTAATGCGCGATCAGTTCGGCTATCGTACTCGGGCAGCTTACCGCCCGCGGGGTTTGTTGGTTGGCGTCGATGCGCAACGCGTTGGCGGCTTT
>CAXUMX010000100.1:0-8423 GCA_964252395.1 uncultured Acidobacteriaceae bacterium
GGGCATCGCTGCGCACCTGCTGCTCTGACCGCTGAATCTTGGGCGGGTCCTCGACCGGCGGAAGCGTGGATTCGCTCGTCGCCGGCAGCTGCTCGGGCTCGGCAGCGTCGATCTGGGCTGCCAGCCCGTCCGCCGGAATCGCGTTCCCCTGCGGGGTGGAAGAGGTCTGCTCCATCATCGGTAGCTCGCCGCCTGCATCTCGAACATGCCGGCATATCGTCCACCCAACGCGATCAGGGAGGAGTGCGTGCCCTCTTCCACCAGCCGCCCGCCTTCGAGAACCACGATGCGATCGGCCATCCGCACGGTGGAGAAGCGGTGAGAGATGAGCAGGGCCATCTTCCCCTCGGTCAGTTCGGCGAAGCGCTCGAACACCTCAAGCTCACTGCGCGCGTCGAGCGCGGCCGTCGGCTCATCCAGGATCAACAGCTGCGCATCCCGCAGATAGGCGCGCGCCAGCGCCACCCGCTGCCACTCTCCGCCGGAGAGTTCGACGCCGCCTTCGAACCGGCGCCCCAGCATCTGGTCGTAGCCACCACTCAGTTTGGCAATCACACTGGCGGCCAGGCTCTGCTCCGCGGCGTGCTCGATATCGGCCTCGCTATGGTCCTGCTCCACCCGGCCCACTCCGATGTTGTCGCGTGCCGTCATCTCGTAGCGCATGAAGTCTTGAAAGATGACACCCATCTCATGATGCAGATCGTCCAGGTCGTACTCGCGCAGATCGATGCCGTCCAGCAGGATGCGTCCTTCGGTCGGATCGTAGAGCCGCGTGATCAGCTTCACGATGGTGGTCTTGCCCTGGCCATTCTCGCCGATCAGTGCGATACGCTCGCCCGGGTGCAGGTGGAAGTTGAAGTCGCGCAGCACCCGCCGCTTCGTCCCGGGGTAGGCGAAGGACACATCGATGAACTCGAATCCGTGCTGGATGGGCCGCGGCACTCGCAGGCCACCCTGCTTGGACTCGACCGTGGGCTTCATCTCGAAGAAGGCCAGCAGGTCGGTGAGGAACAGCGCCTGATCGGCGATGCCGGAGGCAGTGGAGAAGACTTGCTGCAGGTTGGAGCTGGCCTGCATGATCGCGTTGGTCAACAGGTAGAACTCGCCGATGTTACGATAGCTGCCAGTCACCGCACGCCAGATGACGAAGGCATATGCGCCGTAGTAGCCCAACGTCGCAATGATGCCCAGCAGTCCGCCCGCAATCAGCTTGCGACGAGACAGCGCGACGTTCTCGTCATAGATGATCTTCGACAACAGGGTGAAGCGCCCGGTGAAGAACTCGCTCAGGTTGAAGAGCTTCAGCTCCTTGGCACCTTCCCGGCTGCCGGCTACCTGGCGCAGGTAGTCCATCTGCCGCTTGGCCGGCGTCTGGCGGAAGTTCTTCGCGTATCCCAGAAAGGCAAAGTGCGTCTCGCCCAGGAAGGTAGGCAGCACGCCCAGTGCCAGCAGCAACACCAGCCACGGCGAATACCACAGCAGGATGCCGGTCCAGATGATGGTCGTGATGCTCTGCTGCAGCAGCCGGCCCATCTGCTGGATCATGGCAAGCCGGTCGGTGGCCTGCACACGCGCGCGTTCCAGCCGGTCGTAGAAGACCGGATCTTCATAGGTGGTCAGGTCCAGTTGCGCGGCCTGCCGCATCACGCGCACGCTGACAAAGTGGGTATAGCGATCCGCCAGCAGGCTGTCCGAGTAGTCGATCCCCCGCGTCAGCAGGCCGGCGAGTACGTTGAGGCAGACCTCACCAACGACCACCCACCAGAAGTGAGCCGGAAGCCCCTTGTGACTGAAGCTGAGCTGCACGCCGTTAAGGATCCACGCGGCAACGATGCCGATGCCCGCCGGAAGCGCCGCCACTGCGATGCGCAGAATGATGCCCCAGGTGACCACCGCGCGGCCGGACTCCCACAGGATGGTGAGCACGGGCGGGACATTGCGCAGAGCGACGAGCCGCTCGCGCCATGCGCTGGTGGTGGATTGAGGGCGACCGGCTTCCGTCATAGATACAGAGACTGCAGGGTTGCTGTGAACCTGGTGCTGACAGGGGACTCAGTAGAACGCTGACCGTGGGATGCAGTGTGCGGCAACTCTGTTGGCTGCTTTCTTTCCGTTGCGAGCCGGAACCGGACAGCAACGCATCCATACATTATGCAAGGTGCAGCCCCCACCTCCAACCAGGCGCCCGCTGGCCGTGTCTCGGACGTAGCGCGCAACCAGCGCCTCATTCCTCTGCTGGGCATGGCCTGCGGAGTGACAGTGTCGGCCCTCTACTTCAATCAGCCGCTGCTGATTGATATGGCACGCACGCTTCATGTCACTGAGGCGCGTATGAGCCACGTTGCCGTCGCCGCGCAGGTTGGCTACGCGTTGGGCCTCTTGCTGTTTGTTCCGTTGGGCGATGTGCTCGAGCGCCGCAGCCTGATCGGAAAGATGATCGCCGGACTGATCATTGCCATGCTCCTGTGTGCCGCCGCACCCGGGCTGGGCTGCATGGTGCTGGCAACCGCGCTGGTTGGCATCACTGCTGCCGTCACGCACGTCATGCTGCCCATCGCTCCGGAGCTGGCCACGCCGGCAAACGCCGGACGGGCTGTGGGCTCGGTCATGACCGGTCTGCTGCTCGGCATTCTGCTGGGCCGCACCTTCTCCGGATGGATAGCAGAGTGGCTGAACTGGCGCGCCGTCTTCCTGATCGCTTCAGTGCTCTGCGCTGGCCTTGCGCTCTTTCTACGCCGTGCGCTGCCGGTGTTGCCGCCGCATACGCCGCTGGCCTACACGCACGCGGTGCGTTCACTCTGGACTCTGGTTCGCACGCAGCCGCTGCTGGTGGAGTCGGCCACCATCGGCGGCCTGGTCTTCGCATCTTTTAGCTGCTTCTGGACCACACTGGTCTTCCTGCTGGCTTCGCCGCGCTACCATCTGGGCGCGGGCGTCGCCGGCAGCTTCGGCATCCTCGGCGCCATCGGTGCATCGGTCGCGCCCATCGCGGGCCGGCTCGCGGATCGGCACGGCTCGCGCTGGGTACTCTCCGTCGGCCTCACGCTCCTCGTTCTCTCGTGGGGCATCACCTGGGTGCTGGGCTACCACATCGCCGGCCTCATCGTGGGCGTGTTGCTGATGGATGCCGGCGCCCAGACCTGCCAGGTGGGCAATCAGACGCGCATCTTCGCGCTGGCACATTGCCCGGGGACCGCCTTCGGCGCGCGCAGCCGGATCAACACCGTGTACATGACCACTTACTTCGCCTTTGGTGCGCTGGGGTCGTTCCTCTCCGCGCATGTGTGGGAGCGCTGGCAGTGGCCGGGCGTGTGCAGCCTAGCGCTGCTGCTGCTCCTGCTGGCCGCCGGCCGCCACAGTCTGGGGAGCCTGCGCGCTCGACGTCGACGCATTGCGGGTGAGGATATGCGCTGCGATGAAACCAGCTCTGCCCTGGCTCAGGAGGCGATCGGCGGGTGAGCAGAGTTTGGCCTCTGGCCTAGTGCGACAAAGTCGCCAGCCGATGACACGCATCGGCGATGGCGTCTTCCTTCTTGGCGAAGCAGAAGCGCAGCAGGTGCTCCCCGCGTCCCTGGCTGTAGAACGCGGAGCCGGCAACCGCGGCCACTCCCGTCTCCGCCAGCAGTGACCGCGCCTTCTCCTTCGCCGTCGCACCGGGCAGCGCACTGGCATCCGCCAGGATGTAGTACGCCCCGTCCGGAATCGAAGGTGTCAGCCCTGCCTTCGTCAATGCCGCGCACAGCAGGTCGCGCTTGCGCTCGTAGTCAGTCGACATCTGCTGATAGAAGCTGTCCTCGAGTGCAGCCAGACCCGCCGCGGCGCCGTACTGCGCTGGAGACGGGCTGCATACATACGTAAGGTCGTGGAAGTAGCCGATCGCCGGAAGCCAGCGCGCGTCCGCTGCCAGGTAGCCGATGCGCCATCCCGTGATGCTGAAGGTCTTCGAAAAGCCCGAGATCAGGATGGTGCGCTCCGCCAGCTCGGGAAGCGCTGCTGCGCTGGTATGGCGCGCGCCGCCGAACAGGAAGTACTCGTAGATCTCGTCTGTCATGAGAAACAGATCGTGTTCGAGCGCCAGCGCACCCAGCGCTTCGATCTCTGCCCGGGTAAACACCTTGCCGCAGGGGTTTGAAGGCGTGTTGATCAGGATGGCGCGCGTCTTGGGACCGATCGCAGATCGCACCTGATCGAGATCCAGCTCCCACGTGCGCTCAGCCAGCGGCACCGGTACCGGCCGAATGCGCAGCGAGAGTAGCGTGTTCACATGGTAGCCGTAGAAGGGCTCGAAGAGGATGACCTCATCGCCGGGATCGAGCAGCGCCAGGCACGCCGCGTACATTGCGCCCGTTGCGCCGGAGGTGACCAGCACCTGGCTCTCCGGATCGGCATGCACCTGGTTGTACTGCGCGAGTTTGCGGCTGATGGCAGCCCGCAGCGGCGCAATCCCGTCCAGGCGAGTGTAGATGTTGTGCCCTGCCTCGATGGCCTGGATAGCGGCTTCGCGCACCGGCGCCGGCAGCTCCGTGTCACAGACGCCCTGCGCCAGGTTCACCCCGCCCACGCGATCGCACTCTACCGACATGGCGCGAATCTCAGACTGAACACGGTTGGGGGCGATCGCACTCAGATGCAGGCGGCTGGCAGCAGTGGAAGGCATGGCCTATTAGAGCAAAAAGATGTCCTTCCGGGCGTGTTTGCCGACGATTCCGTCAGCCCGCGCGCACCAGCTCTGGCCGGCCAGGCTGTCGCATCTGCTCACGCAACCGTTCCACCTCTGCCTGGGTCGCGCGGGCGGCGAGCTTCCGATCGGCATAGCGGCAGCCGGTCGCGCCAAAGCTGGCACGGGCCATCAACCCGCGCTGCGCAAAGGTGCGCAGCAGATGCGGGCCGAAGACATCGTCCCCGTACTACGCCATCTCCCGCACCCCAGCCGACCGGCTGCCATACCCGATCGCTGCTGTAGTGACGACGGCGCCGGCGCGCACTGCCGGCTCAAAAAAAGGGGAGCGGAAGGGGAGCACGGCATCGCCGTTGCTGCTGGTGCCCTCCGGAAACAGAACAACCGGCAGCCCTGCGCCGAGCGCCTGCTCCATGCTGGATACGGCCTCGCGGTTCTCTGCGGAACGATCCCGGTCGACGTAGATTGTGCCGGCCATGGTGGCAAATGCGCCGAACACCGGCCAGCGGCCCACCTCCTGCTTTGAGACGAACAGGCAAGGGAAGAGAGACGAGTAGACCAGCACGTCCATGTAGCTGAGGTGGTTGCTGACAACCAGGCCCTCGGCCGGCGGAGCTCCCGAGGCTTCTACGTGGATGCCTACCATGCGCAGCGCCAGCCGCGACGAATCGTGCAGCCATCTGGCGCGGTCCAGCGCTGCAAATCGGCCTCGGCTTCGCATGCGGCGCGCCTGAAAGCTGGCCAGGTTCTGGACCAGCACGGCGGAGAATACAGCGGCCCGGCAGCCAGCCAGTGTGAAGCTGGCGCTGGGCCGGCCCGCTACTGCCGGCATAGAAAGCGATTGCGCGCGGCCGGGGAGAGCTGTTCCATATCCTGCATTGTAAGAAAGTCGATGGTGCCGAAGGCACGGTCCCAGGCCGGTTCGCTGCAGATGCGCGATCCGACTGCGAGATAGGTCTTGAGCAGCTTGGGCAGCTTGGCCTCGGTGGGAGCGTCGGCAACGGGCACGGGCAAAGCATACGCTGCCGTGGGTATGGTACGTAAGGCCGGCTCTGCAAGAAATGGCGTGAGCTGCTGGTAGAGTGCCCATCCCGTCGCTGGATCCTGCGACGTCAGGGAAGAGCAGCCGATAAGATAGCGCAGGCCATTGTGTTGCGCGTACTGCGCGATGCCGCGCCACAACAGCGTCAGCACTTCGCTGGTGCGATGCTCGCGGTCAATGCAGGCGCGGCCCAGCTCCAGAATCTGCGGACGCAGCGCAGCATAGGGTGAGAAGTCGAACTCCTGCGCGCTGTAGTAGCCCAGGTGGCGCCGCGCGCTCTGTCCGCTTTGCATGCGGTAGGTGCCAACGATCAGACCAGAGCCCTTCTCCTCGACTATTAAGTGTTCGCAGACATAATCGAATGCGTCGTGATCCAGTCCGTCGGCATACGACTCCGCCAGGCCCTCACCCAACTCAAGATTGAAGACCCGGAAACGCAGCCGGCATGCGGCCAGCCGCTCGGCCTCCGTCTCTGCCAGACGAAGCCGGTAACTGCTCAGGTCGCATCCGATCCAGTCTGGTTGCGAGCCGCCCGGCCGGGGTACGGCTACTTCGGTGACGCCCAGGTCGCGAACAGGAGTGACGCTCAAGACAGGGCGCACCGGCTCAACCGGCAGCTCACGGACTTGTGTTGGGTTCACACAAACATACTTGCGAGCTTCAGCGAATATTGTGCAAATACGCGGTGATTTTTCCGTGAAGGAGATAACCCTTAAGGTGCAAAACGCGACGCGACGCGCGAAGCTTGCTCCGCGCGACGGATTTGGAGGCAGGTGCAAAACGCCGATCGCCTTCGCTCTGTATCCTACGGCTGACGGGCGTATGGACTGGTACTGCCTGCGAGCGGTGCAGGGCTGCCCGATCCCAAGATCGATGGCATCAGGATTGAGAGAGCGCATGGCAAACGCACTGACAAGTTCGCTTCCCGCAAGTTTGCAGTCGTCCTACAAACAGGCTGCTGAGGAATGGCAGAAGCAGGGAAAGCTGCAGCGACTGTGGCAGAAGGACGCTTCGCTTTGGACCAATGAGGACGAAGCCGACTGGCTGGGCTGGCTCGACATCGTCGAGCGGCAGCAAAAGAAGCTGCAGAGCTTCAACGATCTCTCGGCGGACATCAAGAATACGGGGTTTGAATCCGCACTGCTGCTGGGCATGGGCGGCTCCAGTCTCTGCCCGGAGGTGCTCGCACTCACCTTCGGCCAGCAGAAGGGCTTTCCCAAGCTGCAGATCCTGGACTCGACCGACCCGGAGCAGGTGCGTGATCGTCGTCAGTCGATCGATCTAGAAAAGACCATCTTCATCGTCTCCTCCAAGTCCGGCTCCACGCTGGAACCGAACATCCTGAAGCAGTACTTCTTTGATGAGGTCAGCAAGGCCGTAGGCGCCGACAAGGCGGGCCAGCACTTCATCGCGGTCACCGATCCTGGCTCGAAGATGGAGAAGGTCGCGCAGGGCGACAAGTTCCGTCACATCTTCTACGGCGATAAACAGATCGGCGGCCGCTATTCCGCACTGTCAGATTTCGGCATCGTGGCCGCGGCGGTGCAAGGGCTCGACGTCAAGCGGCTGCTGGCAGAGGCGCAGCAGGCAGTCGAGGCCGCGAAGAAAGATGATCCGGAGCAGAACCCAGGACTGAAGCTCGGCCTCATCCTTGGCACAGCCGCGAATGCCGGGCATGACAAGATCACCTTCTTCTGCTCGCCGGAGATCTATGACCTGGGCGCGTGGTTTGAGCAGTTGATCGCAGAGTCGACAGGCAAGCAGGGCAAGGGCATCACGCCGGTAGATCGCGAGCACATTGCCGCGCCGGACCACTACGGCGACGACCGCGTCTTCGCCTTTGTACGGCTGGAGGGCGGCAAGAACGAGGATCTGGACAAGCATGTGGCCGCGCTTGAGCAGGCCGGTCAGCCGGTGATCCGGCTCGCAGTGCAGGACCTGTATGGACTGGCGCGGCAGTTCTTTACCTGGGAGATGGCAACGGCCGTGGCCGGCTCGGTCATCGGCATCAATGCCTTCAACCAGCCCGATGTGGAGGCCAGCAAAATTGAGACACGCCGGCTCACCGAGGCGTATGAGGAGAGCGGCAAGCTGGAAGAGCCGACCCCCATCTACGCCGGGAACGATGGCCAGGGGCTGAAGGTCTTCGCCGCCAAAAAGTATGCTGCGCAGCTGGGTGATGCGAAGGACCTGGACAGCCTGATCAAGGCGCACCTGGATCACATTCATGCGGGCGACTACTTCGCCGTCCTTGCGTACGTGAACATGACCCAGGCGCACGAGGACGCCATCCAGTACTTCCGTCATCAGGTGCGCGGGGCGAAGAAGGTGGCGACCTGCCTCGGCTTCGGGCCGCGCTTTCAGCACTCCACCGGCCAGGACTACAAGGGCGGCCCGAACACCGGCGTCTTCATCCAGGTCACGGCCGACCATCCCAAGGACCTGCCGGTACCGGGGCAGAAGTACACCTTCGGCGTGGTCATTGCGGCGCAGGCGGCAGGCGATCTGACCGTGCTTCAGCAGCGGGAGCGTCGCGTCATCCGGGTCCACCTGGGTGCAGACGTAAATGCCGGCCTGGAGCAGCTTTCGAAGGCAGTCGAGAAAGCCTTGCAGTCCTGAGTGTTCGCGGGACGGCAAGGCGGCTGAGGGGGCCGGCGGGCGACCAACCCGGGGCGGGGCGGGTGGGGGGGGGGGAAGAGCGCC
>CAXUMX010000100.1:8433-9940 GCA_964252395.1 uncultured Acidobacteriaceae bacterium
TTTGTTCGGGGGCGGGCACGGCGGCTGACGCCCCGGGAGGAATCCTCCCGGGCCGGTCGCATTTTCGGAGCAACTATCGCCGTCCGGCCGGGTTCGTTCCATTGGCAGCTGTATTTCGCACGCCAGGCACATCTGCCACAGAAGCAGAAGGAGTGCGCACCATGCAGGCATTTGAGAAAAGACTGTCCCTGAAGACAGCATCGCGTCTCTCTTACCTTCTTAGCCTTGGTCTCCTGATGGCCGGGCCGGCTGCGGTAAGCTGGCCGGCCCAGGCCCAGACCACCACCCAGCGTAGCGACCTGGCGATCGAGTCCGATGTCTTGAAGGCCTTGGGTAATTACCCGGATATCAGCAGCGAACACATCACCGCGAACACGAGCAATGGCGTCGTCACCTTGAACGGCACGGCCAGCTCCGATACGGCACGCAGCCAGGCACAGGTCGTGGCCGCAACCGTCGACGGTGTGCGGTCGGTGCAGAACCACATCACGGTAGACAGCAATGCAGCCGCGCAGCAGCAACCCCAACTGCAGCAACGGCCGGAGCAGGAGCCGGTGCAGCAGGCGCAGTCGACTCCGCCGCCTCCGTCACAGACCGAGCCGCAATCCACTCCGCCGCCCACGTCGCAGTCCAACCCAGCCGACGGCAACTGGGGGCCCGCCGGTCCGCCGCCGGACGCGGTAAACGGGCAGGTGCCGCCGCGTACCCAGAGTGCCGATCCAGGGGACCAGTACCCGATTCAGGATCCAGGCCAGGATGACGGGCCAGCACAGGCACAGCAGCCCTCGCCGTCGCCGCAGACGCCTCCGCAGCAGCGCCCAACTTATCCGCCGCAGCAGGGCTACCCCCAGTCGCAGCCCTACCCAACGGCTCCGCAGCAGGGCTATCCGCAGTCGCCGCAGCAGAGCTATCCGCAGTCGCAGCCGCCATACGCGCAACGCGCGCCCTATCCATATCCGCGCGGCGGTTACCCCCAATCTGGCGGAAGCTATTCCGCGCCCCGGCTGGCGACTGGTCCGCTGACCGTTCCTGAGGGCACGCTGCTGACGGTGCGCACCTCTGAGCCGCTGGACAGCCGTCGCCTCCGCGGGGGCGAGTCCTTCCAGGCCGTTCTGGCCCGGGATATCTACGAGGGCGAATACCTGAGTGTTCCACGTGGCACAGTGCTGGAGGGCCGGGTCATCGGTGTCAAGAAGCCAGGGGCGTTTGCTGGGGGAGCCGGATTTGCCCTGCAGATCGTCGCGATCAACCTGGGCGGGCAGAGCTATCCGATAGCCACGGATACCTTTGCTGCCGATAGCACCGGGAAGGGCGGCTACACCACGGCTAACACTCTCGGCGGCGCGGCCATCGGCGCGATCATCGGCGGCATCGCCGGTCGCGGCCCAGGCGCCGCTATCGGCGCCGCTGCGGGCGGAATCACCGGTGCCGGTGTCTCTGCTGCAAGCTCTGGTCCGCGCGAGGTGATGCCGCCGGAGACGGTGCTGTCCTTCCACCTGCAGGTGCC
>CAXUMX010000101.1:0-9799 GCA_964252395.1 uncultured Acidobacteriaceae bacterium
GGGCGCAGCGGCGCGCTGCAACTCCAGCACTTCGTCCGCGAACACGGCGGCCAGTTGGGCGAGCGTCACCGGCTCTTCGGCCGCGTACACCACTGCTTCGATCTTTGCGCGTAGGCTCATGGTCCAGACTTCATAGTATCGAAGCGTCACTCGCCCGGCCCCGGCCCTGCAACGTTCCGAAGCCAGCCGGCGTCTGAAAGGGAGGCCTGAGCGCTCATTTCCTTGCTCGGGACAGGTGGAACAACGCACGATGCGAACTCTTAGTCTTTTGGCCTGCAGTGTGCTGCTGGCTGTGACTGCAGGCTGCCATGGCACCAAGGCAGAGCCGCGCGCGGCCGCGCCAGCGCACCCTGAGGCGCCGCCGGTAAAGCTGGCGCCTCCCACACCGCTCGATGTAAAGGCAGCGGAGCTGGGTGGTCCCACGTGGGACAAGCAGTGGGACGTCTTTATCGAAAAGAATCTTCCGGGCGCCCTGCTCAGCCGCCAGGTGCCTCGCGATGTGGAGCGGTACTGTCCGGCTTTCTACCGCATGAGTGAGGCCGACAAGCGCGAGTGGTGGGCTTACTTCTTCCAGGCGGTGGCCTCTGCCGAAGCTGGGCTAAAACCGGACTCAAATGTGCGCCACACCGAGCCCGAGGTAGCGGTACTGGATAAGGTGACACACCAGACCGCGCATCAGGAGGGCCTGCTGCAGTTGCGCTATGAGGACGCCGAGCGCTATGGCTGCGACTTCGACTGGAATGCGGATAAGAAGCTACCGGCGCATGACCCGGCAAAGACCATCCTGAACCCGGAGAAGAATCTGGCCTGCGGCATCCGCATTCTCAATCACCAGATCATCGACCAGCACAAGCCGATCTTCAGCCGCAGTTCCTACTGGGCCACACTGCAGCCAGGCACGGTCAGCTTCAGTGTCTTTGCCAAGCAGATGACGAATCCGCCGCTGGCCTGCGGAGGCCAGCATAAACTGGCGCCGCCAGTGAAGAAGGACGAGGAGGTAGCAAAGCGCTGAGCGGAACAATACAGAAGGCTCTCTGCCGGGCAGAGAGCCTTCTGTGCTTCAGGTCAACTACTTCGCGATCGTGCGGAAGAGCATGAACAGCAGCCCGGAGAGCACCGCCGCCGCCGGCAGGGTGCAGACCCAGGCCAGCGCGATGTTGCGGATGGTGCTCATCTGGAGCCCGCTCTTGTTCGCCATCATGGTGCCGGCCACTCCTGAAGAGAGCACGTGAGTGGTGGAGACGGGAAGACCAAAGTTATCCGCCGCCAGGATGGTGGACATGGCTACCAACTCCGCAGCCGCGCCCTGACCATAGGTCAAGTGCTCTTTGCCGATCTTCTCGCCCACTGTGACAACAATGCGCTTCCAACCCACCATGGTGCCCAGGCCCAGCGCCAGCGCCACAGCCAGCTTCACCCAGCCAGGGATAAACTTCGTGGCCTTGTCCACGTGCTTCTTGTAGTTGGTCATGATCTTGTCGTCCGCGGCGCTGAAGGCGGGAGACTTCTTCTTCTGCATCACTCGCAGTCCTTCGCTGACGAGATACATATCGTTGCGAACGTTCGCCTGCTGAGTCGAGGGAACGGCGGCCAGCGACTTATAGAGCACTGTCTCATGCTCGATCTCGAGGATTAGCTGCTGCTCGGCCGCGACCGTCTCTGGCGCGACCTTCTTGGTCTGAAGGAAGGTGACTAGGTCCACGCGCGGATCGCCGACGCTGGCATTCGGCGCGACATAGCCCTGGAGCGTATTCGCCGCCTGCTCTGACACTGCGGCAAAGTCCTGTACCTGGTTGAAGCCGATGGCATGGTTCAGTGCATAGGCCGTCGGCACCGTGCCGATCAGAATCAGCATGATGAGCCCCATGCCCTTCTGCCCGTCATTGGAGCCATGCGCAAAGCTGACACCGGTGCAGGTCAGGACGAGCAGGCCGCGAATCCAGAACGGAGGCGGCTCTGCGCCCTTGGGTGCTTCATAGAGGCGGGGATCCTTGATCACTGCCTTAAACAGCAGCAGCAGCAGTGCAGAGAAGAAGAAGCCAACCAGCGGCGAGATCAGCAGGGCCTTGAATACGTTGGTGGTCTGCGCCCAGTCCACGCCGCTGGTCCCGGTGCCCCCGCCCGATTTGGCGGCGAGGAGCTGATTTGCCAGGCCAACGCCGATGATGGACCCGATCAGTGTGTGCGAGCTGGAGGCCGGCAGGCCGAACCACCAGGTACTGAGGTTCCACAGAATTGCCGAGATCAGCAGGGCAAAGACCATGGCGAAACCGGCGTTGGAGCCGACATGCAGGATCAATTCCACCGGCAGCAACGAGATGACGGCAAACGCCACGGCGCCGGAGGAGACCAGCACGCCAATTAGGTTCCACATGCCGGACCAGACCACGGCAACATGGGGCTCCAGCGAATGCGTATAGATCACTGTGGCAACTGCGTTGGCCGTGTCGTGGAAGCCGTTAACGAACTCAAAGCCAAGCGCGATGAGCAGCGCGATACCCAACAGCACGTACGGCCATGCTGTCGGGAAGTGTGTTTGGGAGAGGTCAGAGCCCAGCTGCAATGCGGTGTAGATGACGCCTGCAAGCAGCGCACAGCCGAAGACCACCATGGCGATCTTGCCTGGACTGCGGCTCATCTTTTCGTGCAGGACGTGCGGTTTTGGTTCAGCCGTTACGGCTGTGGGCAGGCGAGTAACAACCTCTTCCATTCGTGCACCTCAGATGGGTGGGCCGAAGTTATCAGGCTGTTCTACGGGCTTGTGTTAAGGATTGCTGAAGCCGGAGATGAAAATCCCGTGAACCGGGGGGGGATGATTTCTGGTTAGCGCCAGTCGTCGCGCGTTGCCAGGGTGTCATTTAGTACTTGCTCGAAACTGGTGTGCTTTTTGACGTAGATGTCTGCGAAGTTGCGATCCTGCCGCAGCAGGATCGCCTGCAGGCGCACCAGTTCCAGCAGCGCAAGGAACATGCAGATCACGGCGCGCTCAGAGCGGGCATTGCGCAGCATCTGGCTCAGCGCGACCGGGCTGTCTTCCATGGTCAGCCGTCTGCGCAGATAGTCGATCATCTGGCCGACCGTGACCGTCTCCTCATCCAGGTCGAGAATCGGCCGCTGCTTGATGCGGTCCAGCACCTCCCGAAAGACGCGGACGAGATCGACCGTATCGGCGGCAATCTCCTGCTCTGTGCCGGGCTCGTTGGCAAACTCCTGAAAGGCAGGGCGAGACCAGATGGCTTCCTCGATCTGCTGCTTCTGCCGCAGCATCTGCGCCGCGTTCTTGAAGCGCTCATGCTCCAGCAGCCGCTCCACCAGCTCGCGACGCGGGTCCTCGCTCTCGCCTTCGAACTCAACCGGGCCGCGAGGCAGCAGCATTCGGCTCTTGATCTGGATCAGCAGCGCGGCGGTGTAGATCAAGTAGCAGGCCGAATCTATAAAAATAAGATTCAGGCGCTCCACATAGCTGAGGAACTGTGCCGTAATCTTCGCGATCGGGATGTCGTAGATGTCAATATCCTGCTTGCGGATGAGGTCCAACAGCAGGTCCAGCGGGCCGTCGTAGACCTGGCCCACAGAGACCGAGAAGGGAGAGAGGCTTTCCACCTCACCTTTCCTGGTGGAAGGTTTCTCCGGCTGCCGCACCTCTCCCTGGGTCTTCCGGGGCGCCGAGGTCGTAACCGGCGGGGTGGCAGGTACTAAGGGCTGTGGCTGCCGCTCCCGCAGCGGTTCAGAGCTGCTCTGCTCCATGGGTGGTGGCTGCGAGCCGGGCCTCAGCTCATCGCTCATTGCGCAGCCTCCGGCAGCAAGTGCAGCGCTTCATTCACCTGCGACATGGTGTCGGAGGCACGGCGGCGCGCACGTGCCGCTCCGTCGCGCAGCACGTCCATGGCGCGCTTCTGGTCATACTGACTGCGTCTCTCCTGCATGGGAGCAAGCTCGCGCACGATCGAATCTGCTGCCCACCCCTTGCACTCGATGCATCCGATGCCGGCGCTGCGGCAGCCCTCGTATACCTTCGCCAGTGTTTCCGGCGTAGAGAAAACTTTGTGCAGGTCGCCCACCGGGCACACATCCGGGTCACCGGGATCGCTGCGCCGTACGCGTGCGGGGTCCGTGACCATCGGCTTCAACTTCTGCCGGATGACCGGCTCGGGATCGGTCAGCAGGATGGTGTTGCCATAACTCTTGGACATCTTGCGCCCATCGGTGCCGGGCAGCTTGGGCGAGGGCGTCAGCAAAGCCTGCGGTTCGGGCAGGATGGCTGGATCCGCCGGATATAAGTGGTTGAAGCGCCTGGCGACCTCGCGGGTCAGCTCGATGTGTGCCACCTGGTCCTGCCCCACCGGCACCAGGTCCGCCTGGTAGACCAGGATGTCCGCGGACTGCAGCAGCGGGTAGCCGAGAAAGCCGTAGGTACTCAGGTCCTTGCCGGAGAGGTTCTCCTGCTGCTCCTTGTATGTGGGCACACGCTCCAGCCAGCCCAGCGGCGTGATCATGCTGAGCAGCAGGTGCAGCTCGGCGTGCTGCGGTACGTGGCTCTGCACGAAGATCACGGACTGCTCCGGATCGAGCCCGGCCCCCAGCCAATCCAGCGCAACCTCCAGCGTGTTCTGGGCCACCATGCCGGGGTCGGCATAATCAGTCGTCAATGCGTGGTAGTCGGCAATAAAGAAGTAGCAGTGGTACTGCGCCTCGCCCTGCAGGCGCACCCAATTGCGCAGCGCGCCCACGTAGTTGCCCAGGTGCAGCTTGCCGGTGGGGCGCATACCACTGAGAACGCGCCGAGGAGTAGCAGAATGGGTTTCAGAGGACATGAAGTGGCTCTGCCGATTGTAACGGCGGCGCCGCGTCAGCTCCGCAGCAGCAGTACCAGAAAGAGGCTGAGGATGGGCCGCACGATTTGCAGAGTGAGCCAGCCGCCGACGAGGAAGGCCAGGAAAAATCCCAGATACCCAAGGCGGTCGTAGGTTTCCGCGGCGCGTCCGGAGATCAGGTGCCGGACCAGGTGGCTTCCGTCCAACGGAGGGAAGGGCATGAGGTTGAAGACCGCCAGCACGAGGTTCAGCTCCACGCCGATAAAAAAGACCAGGGTCAGCGGGAACACGACAGGTGCGGCCGCCATCAGGTCAGGATCGAGCGCGCCCTGCACTACCCCCGCCACGCATTGGAGCCCGAACGGTGCGAAGCGCTTCAGCAGGAGCAGCGCTATCAGCGAGCCGACAGCCAGCAGCAGATTGCTGATCGGACCGGCCAGCGTCACCAGCGTGTCGTCCCGTTTGTAGTTGCGGAAGTTCCTCCCCGTCACAGGGGTCGGCTTCGCCCAGCCGAAGAGCAGGCCGCCGCCGAACAGCCCGAGCAAGGGAAGAAAGATGGTTCCGAACGGATCGATATGCTTCAGTGGGTTCAGGGTGACGCGGCCCAGCATGCGCGCAGTGGGGTCGCCCAGCCGCGACGCCGTCCACGCATGCGCCGCTTCGTGAAACGAGAGCGCGAACAGCAGCACGATGAACTCGAATATCTTGTAGGCGAACTTTGGATCCATAGGGGAGTTCGGTCGGAGCAGACCTGCCAGCGAATGCGCGATGCGAGCGGGTCAGGAGTGAACGGGGGAGCGGAATCCGAGCTGATAGTAGCACGCAGCTGCGGGCGATCCGCCGCCCATGATCACTGGCCTTTGCTGTCCTCCCATCCTTCGCTCTGGATGTCGCTCTTTGTCTTGATCTGCTTTGCGGGAATACCGGCGCTGATGGACCCGGGGCCGATGTCGCGGGTAGCCACTGCCATCGCGCCAAGGATCGCATCCTCGCCCACATTCGCACCCGCCATCACGGACGCGTGGTAGGTGATGCGCGCACGCGGGCCGATCTCTACGCGCCGATTCTCTACGTCGAGCGAGTTTTTAGGGTGGTGCGCGTGCGAGTAGACCGAGGCGTAGTCGCTGATAGAAGTTCCCTTACGCACGATGATCTCGCCGCGGTCGTCTAGCATTACGTACTTGTGGATGGTGCAGTTGTCCTCGATGGTCAGGTTGTAGCCGAAGGAGAACTCCACGCCATGGAAGATGCGCACGTTGGTGCCCAGCGACTTGAAGATGTGCGAACCCAGGACGCAGCGGAAACGGAAGCCCAGCCAGTGGTTCAGGGCTAGCGGCGACCGATCGAACATCTGCCAGAGATAGATCAGCGGCTTGCGCTCCGCATACTTCTGCTCGTCGATGTCACCGTAGTACTCCGGCTCGAGCGTGATGTTGGCCGGGTCAAGCCCGAGTTCCACGCAGTTGAACGGCAGCTCCGTGCTGAGCTGGAAGTTGAGCTTGCCGCCGTGCGGACGCGCGAACAACAGCTGGTGGAGCGTATCGCGCACCAGCTCATTGCGCAGCTTCGGCTCCTTGTGTTTGGTGAACTCTTCGTTCAGAAAGCGCAGCCAGCGGCGATACACCTCTTCGGCTTCAGGCGTAGGCTTCAAATCGCGATATTTGTATTCCGGCATGGGTGGAACCGATCCTTTTCCGGGTCTTCGATGAGGGGCACGACTTGGATGCTGGGGCAGCGGCAAGGTCGCGTCTGCGTCAATCTTAACTACTTACATCCTGCGATTGCGCCACCGGATGCGCCCGCCCGGCTTTGCCGCCGAATGCCCGGAGTCTGTTAAGCAGCGACCAAGCGGCGCCAGAGCGAAGTGCAGCCGCCGCTTGTTCGACGCCGTTGCGCAGGTCGGGCGCCCGCCCGGCCACCAGCAGGCATGCTGCGGCATTCAACAGCACCACATGGCGACGCGCATCGGCGAGAGGATCACCCTCTGCCCCAGTGATGATCGACTCGAGTATGGCAGCGTTGCCCTGAGCCGTCTCGGCGCCCAGCAGCAACGAGGGCGACGCGCGTTGTAGTCCGGCTTCCTCCGGAGTGATCTGGTAGAGCTTCGTCGTGCCGTTCCACACCTCTGCCACAGTGGTTGGACCGGTCAGCGTCAGCTCGTCCAGCCCATCAGAGCCGTGAACCACCAGGCCATGTCGAACCCCGAGCTGGGCCATGGTCGCCGCGACCACCTCGACCCTGTCGCGAGCAAAGACGCCCATCACCTGGGCCATGGCGCCGGCGGGATTGCTGAGCGGGCCGGCTATGTGAAATACATTGCGGAAGCCCAGCGCGCGTCGCACCGGCTGCACCCGGTGCATCGTTGGGTGCGCGCCCGGGGCAAACAGGAACACAAATCCGTTCTGCCGCAGGCACGCAGCGGCGTCATCTGGGTTCAACTTGACAGGAACCCCCAGCGCCTCCAGCACGTCGGCGGAACCACAGCGTGAGGTCACTGCGCGGTTGCCGTGCTTGGCAACCTGTGCTCCTGCCGCAGCTGCCACCAGGGCCGCTGCAGTGGAGATATTGAATGTTCCGGCGCCGTCCCCGCCGGTGCCGCAGGTGTCCACCAGATGGCTGCGTTCCGCATCGCTGAGCGGCAGTCGAAGCAGGCGCTCCCGTAGTGCGCGCACCACTCCGCACAACTCATCCGCAGTTTCGCCGCGGGTCGCCAGAGCTGTCAGCAGTGCCGCAATCTCGACATCGCTGGCCTCGCCGTCGAGCATTTTGCCAAACGCCGCGTAAGCCTGGTTGACGGCAAGCGTGTGGCCGCTTTCGACCAACTCTTTCAGCATGGAGCGTAGATCATGCATGGATTTCCTCATGCTACCTGCTGCGCGCAGCATCTGCTGAAAAGCCCTGCCGCACACGCGGCCTGGCTGAAAAATGCTCTAGTATGTGGAGTTGCTTCTTACATACCTATGAAAATTCACGAATACCAGGCGAAGGACATCCTTGCGAAGTACGGCGTCGCCGTTCCTCGTGGCGAGGTTGCGAACACTCTCGATGAAGCGCTCGAAGTCGCGCGCCGGCTCTTTAGCGGGGGCGCACACGGCGTCGTTGTAAAGGCGCAGATTCATGCTGGCGGCCGCGGCAAGGGCGGCGGCGTTAAGGTGGCGAAGAACTTCGCCGAAGCCGAGGAGTACGCGAAGAAGATCCTTGGCATGCAGCTGATCACGCACCAGACGGGGCCGCAGGGGCAGAAGGTGCAGCGGCTCCTGGTCGAAGAGACGGCGCCCATCGACCGCGAGCTCTACCTCGGCATCGTGCTCGACCGCGCCAAGGCCCAGCTGGCCTTCATGGCCTCCCAGGCCGGCGGTATGGAGATCGAAGAGGTCGCCGCCAAGGACCCGGAGGCGATCTACAAGGAGTACATCGACCCGGCGGTCGGCTTTCAGCCTTATCAGGCACGCAATCTGGCCTTCAAGCTGGGGCTGAAGCCGACCCAGATCAACGATGCGGTGCGCTTCATGACCGGTCTTTACAAGGCCTACATCGACAACGATGCGTCGTTGCTTGAGATCAACCCCTTCATCACCACGAAGGACGACCGGCTGCTGGCACTTGACTGCAAGATCAACTTCGATGACAACGCGATCTTCCGCCATAAGGAGCTGAAGGAGCTGCGCGATGTCGCTGAGGAGGATCCGCTGGAAGTAGAGGCGTCCAAGTACGCGCTGAACTACATCAAGCTGGACGGCAACATCGCCTGCATGGTGAACGGCGCGGGCCTGGCCATGGCGACCATGGACATCATCCAGTACGCAGGTGGCTCGCCGGCCAACTTCCTCGATGTCGGCGGCGGCGCGAATCAGCAGCAGATCGAAAATGCATTCCAGATTCTGCTGTCCGACAAGAACGTCCAGGCGGTGTTCATCAACATCTTCGGTGGCATCCTTCGGGTGGACACTCTGGCGCAAGGTGTCGTCGCTGCGGCCAAGAACTTGAACGTCAAGGTCCCGGTCGTGCTCCGCCTGGAGGGAACCAACGTGGAGGAGGGTCGCAAGATCCTGAAGGATTCCGGATTGAAGTTCCTGGTAGGCGAGACCATGCAGGACGCAGCAAAGCTGGCCGTGGATGCGGCGAAGGGAGTCAGTCACTAATGGCAGTTCTGGTGGATAAGAACACGCGCCTCATCGTGCAGGGCATCACCGGCAAGGAAGGCACCTTCCACGCGAAGGGGTGCGCGGAGTACGGCACCAATGTGGTCGGCGGCGTCACCCCGGGGAAGGGCGGCACCACGCATGAAGGCTGGCCGGTCTTCGATACGGTTGAGAAGGCAGTGAAAGAGACAGGCGCAAACGCGACCGTCATTTTTGTACCTCCGCCATTCGCCGCGGACGCGATCCTCGAGGCCGAATCGGCTGGCCTGCCGCTGATCGTCTGCATCACGGAAGGCATTCCGACCAATGACATGGTGCGGGTGTGGGCGAAGCTGAAGTACTCACCCTCGACGCTGGTCGGGCCCAACTGTCCGGGTGTGATCTCGCCCGGCAAGGCAAAGATTGGCATCATGCCCGGCCGCATTCACAAGGAAGGCTCCGTCGGCATCGTCTCCCGCTCCGGCACCCTTACCTACGAAGCCGTGTACCAACTGACGCAGCGCGGCATCGGACAATCGACCGCAATCGGTATCGGCGGCGACCCCATCATCGGTACCACACACGTCGACGCGCTGAAGCTGCTCAATGAGGATCCGCAGACCGAATCAATCATCCTCATCGGTGAGATTGGCGGTACTGCTGAAGAGACAGCAGCGGCTTATGTGAAGGAGCACGTGCGCAAGCCGGTGGTCGGCTTCATCGCCGGACAAACCGCGCCTCCAGGGCGCCGCATGGGCCATGCCGGGGCCATCATCTCTGGTGGGCAGGGCACGGCGGCAGACAAGATGAAGGCGCTGACGGCTGCCGGCATCCATGTGGTGCAGTCGCCGGCAGAGATCGGAG
>CAXUMX010000102.1:0-1065 GCA_964252395.1 uncultured Acidobacteriaceae bacterium
CGCGTGCCCCGCTGAACGCCGGCGTGCAGTCCGCGGCGCTGGGGCTGCTGGCGAATGCGTGCAGCGGCAATGACGGCTGCGGATCTGACGATGAGCTGCGCAGGGCGCTGATGGTGGCGCTGCGCTACGACCCGAATGCGCGGGTGCGCGAGCAGGCACTGAATGGCCTGAGCCCCTACCTGGCCGAGGATATGCATGTGCGCGACGCCGTGCTGGAGTCGGTGCTTGAGGATGCCGATCCGCAGGTGCGTGCCGATGCCATCCGCATGCTGGCGCCGGTGAGTGCGGATTCGAGCGTGCAGCAGGTGCTGCACCGGGTCGCGATGCATGACGGCAACCCGCTGCTGCGCACTGTCTCCCGCACCATGCTGGAGCAGATGCCGCCGGTGCAGTAGCCTTCCCCCTCTCTCTTTCCGACTCTGCTGGCGCCTGGCAGGCCTGCAATCGAATCCCGCTGAGAACGTCAGAACGGGCTGCGATAACAGCCATTTACGCAGTGACCTTCGCAGGCCCTAGCCGTCTGAATAGTGGCCGTTGTACTCTGGCCACGCCCAAGGAGTTGTCCTCCGCGCATGTGCCTGCAACAACCCTCTGTCCGCCGTGCCGCCATTGCCATTGCGTTGCTGGGACCGCTGGCTCCAGTCCCAGCATCGTGGGCCTGGGCGCCCCTGGGCCAGGCGGCCGCGCAAGCCATGACCGGAACGGATGCGCGGGTGGCGCTGGCGGCCACGCAGCAGGGGTACCTGGGAGTGACGGTACGCGACGTGGATGCCGTGCGGGCGGAGAAGCTGAAGCTGCCGACCCCGCAGGGCGCCGAGGTCATCTCGCTCGATCACGATGCGCCCGCGGCCAAGGCCGGCGTGCATACGGGCGACGTGATCCGGTCACTGAACGGGCAGGTCATTGCGGACTCTGCCAGCCTGGGCCGCTTGCTGCGCGACATGCCCGTTGGCAAGCCGGTTGATCTGGACCTGATGCATAACGGGAAGGCGGAGCGGGTGCACCTGCAACTGGCGGACCGGCAGGCGCTGGTGCAGCATGCCTGGGCACATCACTTCCGTGTTC
>CAXUMX010000102.1:1098-9784 GCA_964252395.1 uncultured Acidobacteriaceae bacterium
GCACCACGGATTGAGGGCTTCGCCTCCTCCCAGCACAGCTACTACAACGGCAGCGGCGGCTCCGGCGCGAGCTCGGGAGCGGACACGACCGATCTGCAGGCCTACGTGGGCGCGCAGGTTGAGCCGCTGACCTCACAGCTGGCGCGCTTCTTCGGCGTGCGCGCAGGGTCGGGTTTGCTGGTGTGCACGGTCGAAGACCGCAGCCCTGCCTCGGCTGCCGGCCTGGAGGCGGGCGACGTACTGCTGAGCGCGAGCGGGGTCGACCTGACCACGACTGCCGATTGGGTGCAGACACTGCGCGCAAATGCAGGTCGGCCGGTGCAGATCACGGTGCTGCGCAATCGCAAGGTGCTGACCATGGCGATCACGGTGGACGCCCGGATTACGCAGTCGGAGCTGGGGGCGCCGGAGGGACTGCCGCTGCCCGAGTTCTCCCACGGCGGCACGCTCTAGGCAGAAGTGGCCGTGAGGGTCCCCGCGCATCTTACGGATCTGTTGAGAGCAGGAATGTGGAGGGCTAGAGGACGGCGCTGAGTGCGGGCAGGCGGCCGGAGTGGGACGATGCGTAGAGCGCCATCAGGCGCTGCCGCATGAGGTAGTAGGCCGCTGCGGCCTCCTGAATGTGGAAGGGTGTCCGCACATAGAAGCCACGCAGGAACGAGAACGGCAGGAAGCCGAACTCGATCTTCGACACCGCCCGGCGCAGACGCAATGCATCGCGGCGCATACGCTCGCTGACGATCACGGCTTCATCGAAGTTCCAGTGTTGCGCGTGCGCTGCCAAGGCCAGCATCAGGTCGGCATTGGCGCTCATCCGGCGCAGACCCTGATGATCGCCAACCAGCTTCCACAGTGCGGCAGGCTGGATGGAGGTCTGATCGTACTGCGGATGCAAGTAGTCGAGCGCCACGATGGTGACACCCTGCAGATCGACCTGCTGCACGCGGGCGAGAAGGTCTTGCCAGCCTTCCTCACTGAGGGCGATGGATTTTCGGCGAGAGTAGACGGCAGAGGCAAGCAGGCCAAGCAACATGGCTGCCAGCGCGCAATACGTCACCATGTGGCCCATAATTCAGCTCCCCGCGTCCATCCTGTCGAGATCGTATGAAACTCTGCGATGGAGAGCAAGGATATAGTCGCGCATCTCCGGAGAAATCGGTCGCCTGGCTGGTTCAGGAAACCACAATTGGAATGTCCAGTAGATCAGGGTGAAACAGTAGACGAGGATGCGGACGTGATCCAAGGTTGCGAAGTGTGCGGCAGCACCTACGTAACTCTGGATCCCATCTACGAACGCGGCGACCAGGGCCCAGGCTCCGAGGCCCTGGGCGAGGACGCTGACATGGTTTCGCCATCCGAGGCCCAGCCGGGCCGCGGAGAGGCCCATGGCAACCACGAGTTCACAGGTGACCAGGCTGGTGGAGAGGCTGGCGCGCACCTCCCAGACCTCTTTAATCGGGAGGCCGGGCGGGGCGACGCCCCAGGCCAGGATGGCGGCAAGAACGGCGCCGGCGGAGCCAACGAGCAGGAAGAAGCGGCGCGCATCGCGGACCCAGGTGCCGGTAGGGCGGAGCACGACGCGCGCAATCTCAAGCACCAGAGCGAGCTGAAGCACGAAGTCGGCCACATCCGCCCACCAGTAGACGCGGGCGTACCAGACGTGGAGACCGGAGCGGTAGAGCAGGAAGAGCGCGATGGTCCGGGCGGTGACGAAGCCGATCAGGATAGTGAAGACGGGAAACGCTCTCCAGCGGCCGCGGAGGAGCAGGACGCAAAGAAGGGCGACGTGTCCGATGAAGGTCGTCGCCCAGAGTGTGCGATCCAGTGCAGAAAGGTCCATCCATCTCCCGCCCTGAGCTACTTTACAGGCCGAGGATCGAGAGTGCGATGGCTACCATCTCTGAGACCAGGTTTGACGAGGGTGGCCGGGGATCTCCACCGGTCGGAGCGGCGGCGAACAGTGGTGCGGAGCTGGCTGCAACCATCGTGGACAGAACGGCGATGCGGAGTGCTTTCTTCATGTTAGGTTCCTCAGGTGCGCTGGCTGCGCACTTCGAGGCTATCCCCTTCCTGTCAATTTCGGGAACAGATTTGGGACTGGCACAGTACCTTTGAGGCTCTGGTGCAAGCTTGTTTGCTTGACAGTTAATACCCGAACGAGTGGTAAAGACCGCACGATCCACGATGCGAAGCAGACGGCGGACCAGCCACGCTCTGCTGAGAGTGCGGCGAAGGCCTTTATAATCAGGGCAGCCGATGCCTGCCCCTACTGTTCCGTCCCAATTCCCTGTGGTGCGCCGCAAGAGTCCGGCGAAGGCGGCTGCCCGTAAGCTCCGCGAGCTCGGCCTGGTGGGCCATGCGCTGGCATCGACCAGGCATGTGGTGATGGCGCAGATCGTACCGATGCGCTTCTGCAATCTCTCCTGTGCCTATTGCAATGAGTACGACAAGGTCTCTGAGCCGGTGCCACTGGAGGAGATGCTGCGCCGCATCGACCATCTGGCGAGACTGGGCACCAGCATCATCACTATCTCCGGCGGCGAGCCGCTGACCCATCCGGACCTGGACGCGATCATCGCGCGCATCCGCCACCACGGCCGCATGGCGGGCATGATCACGAACGGCTACTTCCTGATGCCGGACAGGATTGAGCGGCTGAACCGCGCCGGGCTGGACCATATGCAGATCTCGATCGATAACGTGCAGCCGGACGAGATCTCGAAGAAGAGCCTGAAGGTGCTGGACAAGAAGCTGGAGTTTCTGGCGCAGTACGCGGAGTTCCACGTCAACATCAACTCCGTGGTCGGCGGCGGAATCAAGAATCCGCAGGATGCCCTGACCATTGGCCACCGGGCACTGGAGCTGGGCTTCACCTCGACCATTGGCATCATCCACGACGGAGATGGACAGCTGAAGCCGCTGGGCGGTGAGGAGCGCCGCGTCTACTACGAGATGAAGCAGCTGGATAAGAAGAACTATTCGCGCTTCAACCACTTCCAGGAGGCGATTGCCAACGCGGAGCCGAATGACTGGCGCTGCCGCGCGGGTTCGCGCTACCTGTATATCTGCGAGAACGGTCTGGTGCATTACTGTTCCCAGCAGCGCGGGTTCCCAGGCACGCCATTGGCGGAGTACACACAGGCGGACCTTGAGCGGGAGTTCCTGACGGAGAAGACCTGCGCGCCGCACTGCACTATCAGCTGCGTGCACCAGATCTCCTACATCGACCACTGGCGGGCGCCGCAGACACGTGTAACCAGCCCCGGTGGGGACCGCACCGACCAAGCGTCGGATCTGGTCAATATCGGACTCTGATCCGGAGGGACTGCTGCCCCCCGGGCTGGGCAAGTTGTTGGACGGAAGTAGCCGCATGTTACCGCAAGTTACTCAGTAGTTGGGCACTTGTTACCGCATCAGGCTTTTTTTCCTGCGCTTTCACGGTATGGTGTGGACATGCGGTGATGCCTCCGCAGCGCACTGGTGCTGAGTCTTTCGGGGGAGGGACTCAGTACGAGGGCGTATGTGAGGCATCACCGCCGCATCACATACGGCCGCAATTCGATCCGTTCGCAGTGCACATGCCTGCATCAGACATTGTTAGACCTGTAGCATTTGGGAGAACGCAGATGAAAGCGATTGAGCTGGCACACGCACTGGAACAGTCCCGCGCTATCCCGCTCGATCAGATCGCTTCCATCGCCATGGACCACAAGCGCCAGCTTGCCTTCGTCCAACTGCACACCGGCACCGAGGTGCAGATGGAAGCCTCCAACTACAGCGACCTGATCCACAAGCTCACCGAGCTCTACTCCGGCTCCTATAACGCCTAGAGCGTTTCCTGACTCCGTCGCGTTCCTGCATCAACAGCCTCACCTAGATTTCCCTTCTCCATCTGATCTCCGCGAGCGCGCTTGCTTGCGCACCTGCGTCCCGCTGCAGACGAAGCGACGATGGCGCGTGCGCAACTCAGGCGCGGGGCGTGTGTTCAACAGGCCAGCGCACTCATCGCTCGCGAACCACGCACTGGCACATTTGTGGGAGTGTAGGCTGGCGCGTTTGAGCGATCCAATGAGGCGCTGACGTTGTGACATACAGCACTTCTGGAGAACGACATGGCGAAGCTGCACTGGATGGTCCTGACGGTCGGAATGATGGCAGTGACGGGCGCACAAAGGATGCAGGCCGATGTACCCGGCCCGCATCCGGCGTACCTGCACGCCTTGAGCGATCTGCGCGCGGCGCGGCACTACCTGCACGACAACTGGGCGTGGGAGCCGGTGCGGCGCGACGATAACGAGGCGATTCGCGAGATAGACGCCGCGATCAGCGAGATCAAGCGTGCGGCGATCGACGATGGGAAGGGCCTGGACGATCCGTTTCCGATCGACACTCACCTGAGCCCGCACGATCGCTTCCGCAAAGCGAATGAGCTGCTGTGGTCTGCGCATCGGGATCTGTCCCACGCGGAAGACGTACCGCAGTCGCGCGGACTGCGCGATCGCGCTATCGGGCATGTAGACCGTGCGCACCAGATTGTGGACCAGGCGCGTCAGACTGCGCGCTGGGAGTAGCCGCCTGCGGTTGAAGCTGCTCTGTTGCTAGCTGTGCAGCAGAGCAGCTTTGGCGCGTTTGCCGGCGCGCACAACGATGCGCGACGAGGGCGGCACCTTCCAATGCGTGCCCTGGGCTAGCTCACCGTCCACCCGCACTGCTCCTTGGCGCACTTTGCGCGTCGCATCGCTGGCAGACTCGGCCAGGCCTAATCGAACCAGCAGCTTGTCGAGGCGCACTGCAGAGGAATCTGCGGTCCAGCCGAGCTCAGCGGCAGAGAGCGCGACCTCTTCCACATCCTCCGGCGTCTCATCCCGTTGAAACTGGCGCGCCCAGTTCTCATCCGCCTTCTGGGCTGCCTCGGCCGAGTGGAACCCGCTGACGATGGTGCGCGCCAGGCGCTTCTTGACCTCCATCGGATGCTCGGCTCCGCTGCGCACGCCGGCGCGCAGCGCATCGATCTCACTCTGCTTGAGGTCGGTGAGCAGGGTCCAGTAGTTCCACATCAGATCGTCGGAGATCGACATCAGCTTGCCGTACATCTCGCCGGCGGCCTCATGGATGCCGATGGCGTTGTTCAGGGACTTCGACATCTTCTGCACGCCGTCGAGGCCCTCGATGATGGGGGTCATCAGGACGATCTGCGGCGGCTGGTTGTAGATAGGCTGCAGCGCGCGCCCCATCAGCAGATTGAACTTCTGATCGGTGCCGCCGAGCTCCACATCGGCCTTGAGTGCGACCGAGTCGTAGGCCTGGGTCAGCGGGTAGAGCATCTCATGCAGCGCGATGGGCTTCTCTTCCTGGAAGCGCTTGTGAAACTCTGCGCGCTCCAGCATCTGGGAGACGGTGAAGTGCGAGGCGAGTTTGACGACGCCTTCGAAGCCGAGCGTGCTGAGCCACTCCGAGTTGAAGCGCACTTCGGTCCTGTCGCGATCAAGGATGCGGAAGACCTGCTCGGTGTAGGTCTTTGCGTTCTCATCGATCTGCTCCCGCGTGAGTGGCTTGCGGGTGGCGGAGCGGCCGGATGGGTCACCGATGAGCGAGGTGAAGTCGCCCACGAGGAAGATGACCTGGTGGCCGAGATCCTGGAAGTGCTTGAGCTTGCGCATCAGCACGGTATGGCCCAGATGCAGGTCTGGCGCGGTGGGATCGAAGCCGGCCTTCACGCGCAGCGGCACGCCGGTGCGCCGCGACTGCTCCAGCCGCTCGCGCAGATCGGAGACGCGGATGATCTCCGCCGCCCCCTTTTCGAGGTAATCCATCTGCTCGTCAACGGGGAGGAAGGTCTGGCGACTGGGTGTCTCAGGCATGCTGAAGGACAGTATAGATATCCTTACGTATGCCGTCCCAACGAGCGTCCCTGCCCATTGACTTGCTGCGCGCCGAGACCCGCGGGGCGGCGACGCGGATCTTCCTGAACAATGCGGGCGCGAGCCTGCAGCCGGATGCAGTGGTGGAGCGCGTGATTGCGCATCTGCGGCGGGAGCAGGAGATCGGCGGCTACGAGGCTGCCGATGCGGCGAAGGAAGAGCTGGCCCAGGTGTATGCGTCAGTAGCCACGCTGCTGCATGCGCGTCCGGAGGAGATTGCGCTGGTGGAGTCGGCAACGCGCGCATGGGACATGGTGTTCTACGGGTTGCCCTGGAAGGCGGGCGATGTCGTTGTGACTGCGCCCAACGAATACGCGAGCAACTACATCGCGTTCCTGCAGGTGCAACAGCGGTATGGTGTGCGGGTGACGGTGATGCCGACGGAAGACTCGGGGGCGATTGACCTTGGAGCATTGGAGGAGACGCTGTCGCGCGAGCCCCGGACGCGACTGATTGCGTTGACGCACGTGCCCACCAACAATGGCCGGGTGCAGCCAGCGGCTTCGGTAGGAGCGCTGGCGCGCCGGCACGGAGTGCCTTTCCTGCTGGACGCGTGCCAGAGCGCGGGCCAGGTGCCGCTGGATGTCGATGAGCTGGGCTGCGACCTGCTGTCGGCTGCCGGGCGCAAGTATCTGCGGGGCCCGCGCGGGACAGGCTTTTTGTACGTTCGGCAGAGTCTGCTGGATCATCTGCAGCCGCCGATGCTGGACATGCATGCGGCCGACTGGACGTCACGGGAGAGCTTCCGCATGCGTCCGGATGCGAAGCGGTTCGAGGTGTTCGAGTACTCCGCCGCGTGCCGGCTGGGGCTGGGCGTGGCGGTGCGCTATGCATTGGCCCTAGGCCTGGCGCCGATTCAGGAGCGGGTGAGCGCGCTGGGTCAGGAGCTGCGCGCACATCTGGCGCGGATTCCGGGCGTGACCGTCCGTGACCTTGGATGGGAGACGGGCGCGCAGCAGTGCGGCATCGTGACCTTCACGCACGACCGCTTCACCGCCAAGGAGGTGGAGCGGCGCATGGCCGCGCAGAGGATCGTGCTACGGACCAGCGATCGCGGTTCCACCCTGCTGGACATGACGGAGCGGCGACTGGAGGAGGTAGTGCGCGCCTCCGTGCACTACTACAACACCGAAGACGAGCTGGCGCGGTTCGTCGCAGCGTTGGGCCAGCTATGAGAGCCGGCACGCCGCCTGACAAGAGTTGTGCTGCGTGCGGCCGCACCATTGCGTGGCGCAAGAAGTGGGAGCGCGACTGGGAGCAGGTGCGGTACTGCTCCGATGCGTGCCGCGGTCACAAGCCTGGAGCCCAGGACCGGGCACTGGAACAGGCGATCCTGACCCTGCTGCAGGCGCGCGGTGCCGGCAAAACGATCTGCCCGTCAGAGGCGGCGCGGGCGGTGGCGACAAGCGAGGACGAGAGCGTGTGGCGTCCGCTGATGGAGCCGGCGCGGGCGGCAGCACGGCGGCTGGTCGCCGAAGGGCGCATCGTCATCACCCAGGGTGGGCAGGTGGTAGACGGCTCACGCGCCAAGGGCGCGATCCGGCTCCGGCTGGCGCAGTAGGTCCGCGTCTGCACTGCGGTCGACAGGAGGGGCGGGCTCGCGCATACTCGGCGCATGGACAGCGAGCGCGCACGCGAGTTTCTGCTGGCTCTGCCATTGGTGGAGGAGACGCTGCAATGGGGCAACAACCTGGTCTTCTGGGTGGGAGATAAGGCGATCGGCGGCAAGATGTTTGCGCTGATGAACCTGGACAACGATGGCAAGGGAGTGCTCTCCTTCGCCGCGGGTCCGGACGGATTTGCCGAGTTGACGGAGTGCGAGGGCATTCTTCCGGCGCCGTACTTTGCGCGGCTGCACTGGGTGACGCTGGAGCGATGGGATGCGCTGCGTGATGGCGAGCTGAAGGATCGGCTGCGCGCGGCCCGCGAGCTGACCGAAGCCAAGCTGCCACGCCGCGTGCGCGACACGCTGGCGCTGCCCACGAAGGAACGAAACCGGCTGATCGCGCAGCAGCGCCGCAAGTCGGCCGCAGGCAGCAGGCAGCGCTAGTCAAACTTGCGCCCGATGCACGCGGTTCGATAGCTTGCGAGCATGGCACTTACAGATGGGCCAGCAACACACCACAGCGAATCCGCAGTGCCGCTTACGCTTGAGGGCAAGGTCGCGCTAATCACCGGCGGCTCCCGCGGCATCGGTGCAGCGGCGGTGCGGCTGTTTCGCCAGGCGGGCGCGCGGGTGGCCTTCAACTATCGGGTTGCGGGCGAGCGGGCGGAGGCACTGGCAGCCGAGTGCGGAGGCGCGCCTGGGTGTCGCGCTTTTCAGCAGGAGCTGGACACCGCCGACGCAGGACGTGCCCTGGTGGCGCAGACACTGGCTGGCTTCGGCCGCCTGGACTGCCTGGTAGTGAACCATGGCATCTGGGAGTCTAGCGACGCGCCCATTGCAAGCATGGCCGAGTCGCAGTGGCGGCGCACGCTGGGCGTCAACCTGGACAGTGTGTTTGGGCTGGTGCAGGCGGCGGTGGCTGCCATGCAGCAGCAGCCGGTGCGCGCCGGCCAGGCACGCGGTCACATTGTGCTGGTCAGCTCTACGGCTGGGCAGCGGGGCGAGGCACTGCACGCAGACTATGCAGTGACCAAGGGTGCGCTGATCTCCTTGACCAAGAGCCTGTCGAGCGAGCTGGCCCCGCAGGGCATCTATGCCAACTGTGTGGCACCGGGCTGGGTGGAGACGGAGATGTCCGCACCAGCGCTGGCGACGGAAG
>CAXUMX010000103.1:0-9122 GCA_964252395.1 uncultured Acidobacteriaceae bacterium
CTTCTACTTCTTGCCTGCGGTGTAGCTCTTGGCCTGCTTGGTACCAATCTGCTCCAGCACGCCCTTAGCGTCGGCAGACATGGGTCCGTTGGGGTCAAGCTCGAGGTACTTCTCGTAGGCCTCGGCGCAGCCCGGAGGCGCGACGATCCTGCTGGTCTTGGGGTCGACCGTCGCTTTGCCGATGAGCGCCTGGCCCTTCAGGTAGTAGGGAATGGCCTTCTTGGGGTCGGCGGCGATGGCCTTGTCCGCGGCGGCAGCGGTAGCATCGGGGTCCTTGCCGAACTTCGAGAGCACGATGGTCTCATTCGAATAGAACAGACCCGCGTTCGCCGGCTGAGCCTTGGCTGCTGCGTCATAGGCCGCGGTCGCATCGGGGATCTTGCCGGTGGAGGCGTAAGCCTCGCCGAGCGCGTTGTTGGCTGCGCCTGCCACCTCGGCGCTGGGCTTCTTCGACGCGGCGTCGCTGTCGATCGCCTTCTTCAGCGAGGTGATGGCGTCGTCGTACTTCTTCTGGCCGTTCTGTGCGATCCCCAGTTCCAGCCAGAGCACGGCCGCGTCCGGCTTGGCCTGGGCATCCTTCTGCATCAAGGTAGCCGCCTCGTCGAACTTCTTATCCTTGATGTCCTGGCGGGCGGTTGTCAGATCCGCGTTCAGGTTCTTTACCTGCGCATTTTCCTGCTTGATGCTGGCGTTCTTTGCCTTGGCCTCGGCCAGAGCCTTCTGCTCCTCCGGAGAGAGCTTCTTGATGTAGTCCGGGCGGGAGAGGTCGAAGTCCTGGGTAGCATCCTGCCCTGCCGCTATCTTCACCTGCTCAAAGCGGTCGACCGGCTTCGGCTCTGCGTCGTTCGGTCCTTTGGTGAACAGGGTCACGACGTAGGTGCCGGGGGCAATGTTGTCGCCCTTATAGTCGCCGTTCTGGTCGGCGGTAAACGTGTACTTGGCGTTCTTGCCATCGGTGGAGAGCTGCACTTGCGCGTTGGTGAACGGAGTGCCGGCGGGGTCCTGCGCGTGGCCGTGGATAGAGCCGGTGGTGGCCTGTCCCAGGGCAGCGAGTGGGGTAAGGGCGGCAGCAGCGAGCCAGATGCGGTGATTCATGAACGTTCTCCTGTTGAACTTGGATTGCGGGGCACATTCGCCGTCCGCTTCCAGTCGGTGGCGTACGGAATCGGGTCGTTGACGCCTGCCTCAGCAAAGGCGCGAAGGCGGAGGATGCAACTCTCGCACGTGCCGCAAGCGGCGTGGCTGCCCGTATAGCAGGACCACGTTACATGGAAGGGTGCAGAGAGTTCAAGGCCGCGGCGGACGATCTCATGCTTGCGCATGGCGATCAGCGGAGTCTCCAGGCGGATGCCGCTGCCTTCCACACCAGCGCGTGTGCCAGTGCGGATCAGCTGGCGGAAGGCGTCGTAGTAAGCGGGGCGGCAGTCCGGGTATCCGGAGCTGTCCTGCTCCACGGCCCCGATGTAGATGGCCTCTGCGCCCAGCACCTCTGCCCAGCTGACCGCCGCAGCCAGGAAGTGGGCGTTGCGGAAGGGCACATAGGTCACCGGGATGCGAGCACCAATGGCCTCGTCGGTCTCCGGGGCGTCCGGCACCTCGATGGCTGCGTCGGTGAGCGCGGAGCCGCCGATGGTGCGGAAGATGTCCACTGACAGCGGGAGAAAGCGGATAAGGTGCAGCTCCTCAGCGATGGCGCGTGCGCTCTGCAGTTCGCGCTGCTCGGTGCGCTGCCCGTAGCTGAAGTGCAGCGCGTAGGTGTCGTGATGCTGGGCGGCGATGGCAGCGCACACGGCGGAGTCCATGCCGCCGGACAGGCATACGACGGCTCGGGCGCGCTGGCCTTCCGGTGAATTAGACGAGCTTCGCGATGACGTACTGGCGTTCATTTCCATTGCACTCTGATGCGCGGCGGGGCTTGAAAGCAGCGTGCCGGGTACTTCTATCTCTCCGGGTTCCTATAATCAGGTGTGAGCGAATCTGTACTGAACCAGAACATACGAGTAATTGGCGGGGGGCTGGCCGGCCCGGAGGCGGCCCTTATGGCGGCCGAGCAGGGCTGCACCGTGGAGCTGTACGAGATGCGTCCGGTGCGGCAGACCCCGGCCCACCAGACGGCCGACTTTGGCGAGCTGGTCTGCTCCAACTCGTTGAAGTCGGAGAGCGAGTTTACCGCTCCCTGGCTGCTGAAGCAGGAGATGCGCCGCGCTGGCTCTGCGCTGTTGCGACTGGCCGATGAGACGGCGGTGCCGGCAGGCCACGCGCTGGCAGTGGACCGGGCAGAGTTCTCCCGGCGCATCGGGGAGACGCTCGCCCGCCAGCCGCGAATCACTATCCGTCGCGAAGAAGTGACGACACTCGATGGCTACGATGGATTGACCATCGTGGCCAGCGGTCCGTTGACCTCGCCGGCGCTCTCGGCAGAGATCGCCCGCCTCGCGGGTGCAGAGCACCTTGCCTTCTACGACTCGATCAGCCCGATCGTGGAGGCAGACTCGATCGATCGCGAGAAGGTGTACATGGCCGCCCGATGGGATAAGGGCACGGCCGACTACATCAATTGTCCGATGAGCCGCGAGGAGTACGACCGCTTCTATGACGCTCTGGTCACGGCCGAGCATGTCGAGTCGAAGGAGTGGGAGCAGCTCTCCTACTTTGAGAGCTGCCTGCCAGTCGAGGAGCTGGCACGTCGCGGCCGGGATACCCTGCGCTTCGGCCCCATGAAGCCGGTAGGGCTGCGTGATCCACGCACTGGTAAGACGCCGCATGCAGTAGTGCAGATGCGCACAGAGAATCTGCGGGCAGACTCCTACAACCTGGTTGGTTTTCAGAATCACCTGAAGTACGGGGAGCAGGCGCGTGTGCTGCGACTGATCCCGGGCCTCGAGAATGCCCGCTTCCTCCGTTACGGGCAGATCCACCGCAACACCTACATCGACTCGCCACGGCTGCTGGATGCGACGCTCACGCTGCGGGAACGTCCCGACCTGCTGTTTGCCGGCCAGATCTCCGGCGTCGAAGGTTATACAGAGTCCATGGCGACCGGCATGCTGGCCGGCTTATACGCCGCGCGGCGCGCGCGCGGGCTTGAGGTCGCGCCGGTGCCGCGCGGCACTGCGCTGGGCTCGCTCGTGAACTACATCACGCGCGCCGACACCAGGCAGTTCCAGCCCGCAAACATCACCTTCGACCTGCTGGAGCCGCTGGAGGAAGAGACCCGGCGCAAGGTCCGGGACAAGCGTGAGCGCCACCGCATGGTGTGCGAACGCGCGCTGCAGGCGTTCGATGCGTGGTGGGCCACGCAGCGCGAGCCGGTCGCGATCTAAGCGGCAAAGGCTACAACCAAAGTGGCAAATAGAATCGGCTGCGGGCCATATTGGAACCGAGTCCCGCGTTGGTAGCATGACGCAGACCCAGTGGCCGCCGTGCGTTTGACAAGAAGAGAGCGGAACCTGGAGTAGGAGTTGTATGCTTCGCTTGCGCCAGGTGCTGCTTTCGTTGCTGTGTATCGTGTGCGTTGCCCTCGTCTCTGGCTGCGGTTCAACCAGTGGCGGCAGCTTCACACTAAATGCCGACTCCTCCTCCATCACGGTCGCCCAGGGCAGCAGCACCAGCTTCCACCTGTCCGCCGCCGGTTCAAGTCACTTTAAGGGAACCGTCAACGTCACGGTAAGCGGACTTCCGCAGGGTGTCACGCTGACGCCGGCCAGCCCGACCATCACGCCGGGTACGCCGGCTGCCCTTACGTTGCAGGCAAGCTCGACAGCAGCTGTGGGCACTGCGACGGTTACATTCTCCGGCAGCTCGGGATCAATCAAGGCAAGCACCTCGATTCGTGGGGTGGGGACTGCGACTTCAGGCGGCACACTGCCGCCGACCACGCCCGACTTTGTGCTGACGGTGGCGCCGTCCACGCTGAGCCTGAACGCGGGTCAGAGTGGCCCCGTCACCTTGACCGCGACAGCCGTCCAGGACTTTACCGGCCCGGTCAGTGTCACCATCACCGGTTTGCCCGCGGGTGTGACAGCCTCGCCGGCCACCATCAGCCTCACGCCCGGTACCCCGCTCAATGTAACGCTCAGCGCGGATAACACCGTCACCACGACAAACACGCCAGCTACCGTGAGCTTCGCCGGTGTTGCCGGCGCGCTGAACCACACGGCGACGCTGGCCCTGTCGCTAACGGCCGCCGGCAGCACACCCCCGCCGCCACCCCCGCCCAGCGGAGACTTCAGCATTTCGCTGGACCCGAGCGCGGTCACTCTGACGGCTGGTGGAGCCACCGCCACGACCACGGCGAGCATAGGAGCGCTGAACGGATTCACCGGTCAGGTGAGTGTCGAAGTGCGCGGGCTGCCGGCCGGCGTCAGTATTTCGCCAGCGACAGCGAATATCGCGGCGGGTGCGTCGCAGGACTTTGTGTTGACTGCGGACGGCACCGCTGTGCCGGGCACCACCTCCGTCACCTTCACCGGCACGCAGGGCAACCTGACCCACACGGCCAAACTGGCGCTGACCATCGCCGGACCTCCGCCGGTACCGGACTTCAGCCTGTCGCTCGCACCGCCGGCGGTAAGCGCCGCTCCGGGCGGGCTGGCGACGGCCACCCTCTCTGCAACTGCGCTGCAAGGCTTCAGCGGCTCAATCGCCGTGGTCGCCAGCGGCCTGCCCGCGGGCGTCACACTGTCCCCCAGCACAATCTCCCTCAACCCGGGAACGCCGGTCACGCTGAACCTGGCCGTCGACCTGACCGCGGCCGCAGGGACCTCGACCATCGTGCTCACCGGCACATCGGGATCGCTGACCCACACCATCTCCTTGTCGCTGACCATCGCAGCGCCGACCAGCACGCCAGACTTCGTACTGACAATCACCCCGGCGAGCCTGTCCATTGCGGCGGGCGGCATCGGGCAGAGTACGCTGTCAGCCCTGCCACAGAACGGCTTCACCGGCCAGATCGACATCGCCGCTAACGGCCTCCCGGACGGAGTTACCCTGGATCCGGCGACCACCTCTCTGGCCCCGAACACCCCGCAAGCCATCACATTCACGGTGAGCGCGAACGCAGTCGCCGGCACCTATAACGTGGTGCTGACGGGTACCGCGGGCACGCTCAGCCACTCCGCCACCGTGGTGTTGACCATCCTCGCGGCCGACTCGCAGGACTTCGGGCTGGCCCTGACTCCAGGCACGCTGACGATTGTTCAAGGCGCCAGCGATACCACCAGTCTCGCCGCCGCCGCGACGGGCGGTTTTGCCGGCACGATCCAGGTGACTGCTTCGGGAGCTCCGGACGGAGTCGTCCTCGGGCCCTCCTCATTCAATCTGGTGGCGGGGACTCCTGCGGCGATCACAGTTGGCGTGGCGACCACGGTTCCGGCAGGCACCTACTCAATCCTGCTGACCGGCACCAGCGGCTCGCTGACCCACACGGTGACCCTCACCCTGACGGTGAACCCGGCGCAGAGCGATGCAGACTTCTCGCTGAGCGTCACACCCAATACCGCCACGGTTGCGCAGGGCGACGACAGCGGCACAGTAGACATCGCCGTGAACGCGATCAAGGGCTTCAACGGCGACGTGACCTTCACCGTGGCCGGGCTTCCAGACGGTGTCATCATCCTTCCGCCCAACGGCGATCTCCAGCAGGGGCAGGACGAGCAGATCGTGTTCCGCGCAGCCGACACGGCCGCGATCGGGAATGCAACGGTCACGATTACCGGCGTCTCAGGATCGCTGATCCATACTGCAGTCGTCACGCTTACCGTCACGCCGCCGCCAGCGCCGCAGAGCTTTACGCTGACGCTTACCCCCTCGACCCAGTCGGTGGTTGCCGGCTCGACTACATCAATCGCTGTCTCAGTCGCGGAGAGTGGATTCGCCGCACCGGCCAACGTCGTCATCACCGGGGTGCCTGACGGCGTGGTGGCCACACCGGCCACGTTCGCAGTCTCGCCGGGCGCACCGCAGACGGTCTCCTTCGCAACCAGCATCGGCACCCAGGCTGGTCCGTACACCCTCACCTTCACCGGGCGGGTTGGCTCCATCAATACCCAGGCAACGCTGAACCTGACGGTGAACGCCCCGACCTCGACCGGTGTCGACGTGTCCACCTGGCACATGGACAGCGGACGCTCCGGCCTCAACAACCTGGAGGCGGTCCTGACGCCGGGCACGGTGACACAGAGCCTGTTTGGCAAGGTCGGCAGCTTCGCGGCCGATGCGAGCGTCGACGCGCAGCCGCTCTACATCTCCGGACTGACGATCAACTCGCAACTGCACAACGTCATCTACGTGGCGTCAGAGAAGGACTCGGTCTACGCCTACGACGCGGATAACGGCACCCTCCTCTGGCAGATCTCCGCGCTGGCAGCGAATGAGACACCAACCGGAGATCGCGGCTGCAGCGACGTGACAAGCAACATCGGCATCACCGGCACCCCGGTGATCGATCGCAACTTCCAGACCAACGGCGCAATGTTCTTCGTGGCCGCAAGCCTGGACAAGGGCGGCGCCTATCACCAGCGTCTCCATGCGGTGGATCTGACGACCGGAGCTGAGCTCTCCGGCAGCCCGATCGAGATCACCGCCACTGCTGCGGGCAACGGTGCTGGCAGCGTCAACGGAGTGAACACCTTCGATCCAAGCAAGTACGTAGAGCGGGCCGCACTGCTGCTGAACAACGGCACGCTCTATCTCAGCTGGGCGGCGCCCTGTGCGCAGGGCACCAGCAGCACTACCAGCTGGGTGCTGACCTATGACGAGGCCACCTTCCACCAGGACACGGCGCTGAATCTGACGCCGAACGGGAGCGGCGGTTCGATCGGTATGAGCGGCTCCGGCCCGGCCGGCGATGCTGCGGGTCACGTCATCGTGCTGACCGGTACCGGAACCTTCGACACTACCCTGGACGGTTCAGGAAATCCGCAGAATGGCGATTACGGAAACGGATACGTCAAGCTGCAGACGGTTGGCGGAGTCACTACCGTCACAGACTACTTTGAGCCCGCAAACGGTGTTCCCGGGTCTGCGAACTACCAGGACCAAGGCTCGGGCGGCATCCTGCTGGCGCCAGGCTTCGCGCTCGGTATCGGCGCCGGTCGAGACGGCAATCTGTATGAGATGGCGACGGCTACCAGCAAGCTGGGCGGGTATGCGGGCGGAGGCATCAACAGCAACTACAACACGCTGCTGAACGCCTTGCCGAGCGGCGCGTCTGCCACGCCGAGCATCCTCAGCTTCAACGTCTACTTCGGCGGCATCAACGATCACCTGAAGTCGTTCAGCCTGTTCAATCCGCTGGCGCCGGTTGTCACTGAGACGAGCACTATCTTCAGCGACCCTGGCACCACACCGGTGATTAGCGCCAACAACAACAACGGTGCCGTGCTGTGGGCGCTGGAGTCGGTCGCCGGACAGGGGAGCGTGCTCCACGCCTATGATCCGGCCAACCTCGGCACGGAGTTCTACAACAGCAGCCAGGCGCAGAGCGGAGGCGCCGCCCGGGATGCGATCGGGCCGGCAAGCAAGTATGCAGTGCCGATCGTGGTGAACGGGCACGTATACGTCGGCACGGCAAACGGCGTTGTCGCCTTCGGGGCCTTGCCATAGCCCATCAGCAACGCAGAAAAGGGCAGCCGGCATCCGCGGCTGCCCTTTCTATTTTCGGGAATCTACCGTCGTTCGCTCTTCGGTGTGTTGCGCGCCCGTATCTTGAACCAGATGGGAGATCCGGCAAAGCCGAACGCCTCGCGAATCTGGTTCTGGAGAAACCGCTCGTAGGAGAAGTGAAGCTTCACCAGCCGATCCGTAAACAGAACGAAGGTCGGCGGCGCCACCGCAGCCTGGGTCATATAGTAGATGCGGATCTTTTTCGCCGCGGGCACGGTAGCGCGCTGGAAGTCGACGCGTTCAAGGAAGCGATTCATCTGCCCGGTGGAGACGCGCTTCCGCCGCTCGGTCGCCACCAGCGTGATGGCTTCAAACAACCGGTGCAGGTTGCTGCGCTGCACGGCGGAGAGAAAGACGATGGGCGCGTAGTCCAGGTATTTGAGGACGCGGCGCACCTGCTCTTCGAATATGTCGCGATCCGCAGGCGGCTTGCCATCCGTGCGCCCAGTGGTCACCAGGTCCCATTTATTCACCACAATGATCACGGAGCGGCCACTCTCATGCGCGTAGCCGCCGATGGTCGCATCGGTTGAAGTGACGCCCTCAGTCGCGTCGATGATCAGCAGCGCCACGTCCGCTGCTTCCAGGTGACGGCGCGCCATGATGACGGAAAGCTTCTCTGCCATCATGTGGGTCTTGCCCTTCCGGCGTATGCCGGCCGTGTCCACAAACCGATACTGCGCGCCGTTATGCTCCACCACCTCGTCAACCGCATCGCGGGTGGTGCCGGCAATCGGCGAGACGATGGCGCGTGACGAGTTCGTAAGCGCGTTCAGCAGGGTAGACTTGCCGACATTCGGCCGCCCGATGATCGCTATTGAAGTCTCACGCTGGGTGTACTCACCGTGGGTGCGGTGCAGTGGCTCGGCAGTGTCTTCCTCCGGCTCGGTGGGGAATTCCTCTGCTTCCGCGGGAGCCGGGAAGTGGAGCGTAGCGAAGACCGCGTCCAGCAGGTCTCCAATGCCGCTGCCGTGCTCTGCAGAGACGGCGAACAGACGACCGATGCCAAGCCGGCGGTAGTTCTCCGCCTGCGGCGCAAGCTGCTCCGTGTCGATCTTGTTCACGGCGAGAAAGACCGGCTTGCCGGAGCGAATGAGCAACCGGGCCAGCTCGAGATCCGAGGAGGAGAGCTCTGTCCGGCCATCCACCACCATCACGATGCTCTCCGCCTCCTCGAGCGCCAGGCGTGCCTGACGGAAGATCTCCGATGGAATCAGCTCTGCATCATCGGGAGCGATGCCGCCCGTGTCGACCAGGCGCGCCGTCTGGCCGCCCCACTCGACCTCTCCGTAGATGCGGTCGCGAGTAATGCCTGGCTCGTCGCCAACGATCGAGCGCCGGCTTCCAGTGAGGCGGTTGAACAGCGTGGATTTGCCCACGTTCGGCCGTCCGCAGATCGCGAATACCGGCAGAGCCACGTCGGTCGCGCGAGACTGGCCCGCGAAGATGGCACG
>CAXUMX010000104.1:0-9082 GCA_964252395.1 uncultured Acidobacteriaceae bacterium
GAGGTTCTCCATGGTGTGGTCGCCGTTCAGCTCGGAGAAGCGAGAGTACGGATCCTGGAAGCCGGAGTCGAGCAGGTAGTCCGAGAGAGCCTTCAGCAGATCGTCCATCTCGATCTCGGACGCCAGGTCGCCGTTGTACTTGGTATAGCGGACGCGCTTCATACCCTCAAGGATAACCCCGAACGCTGCAGCTTCGCGTACATCTGCTGGCCACTCCTCCGCACCCCTATGACGCAGCGAACAACCCTAGTCGCTAAGCGATGAGCGCATCACGACCGTGGTCGGCAGTGGTGCCTACGCGTTGCCGGACCAGAGCCAGGACCAGCAACAACGCGATGGTGTTTGCAACCAACGCCGCGCCGGTGGCCAACGGGCGCTCATGCATCAGAAAGTAATCTGCGTAGGAAGACAGCGACGCGCAGATCACCAAGAGAGTGGGCAATGCGAACGCGAAATCGATACAAGTCAAGATTGAGAGCAGCACCTCAGCCGCAAAGAAATATCTGTCGTGCATGCGCGGCATTACATAGGGCAACGCAAGCGCGCTAAGCGCGGCGAGCATAAGCGTATTCCTCCCGCTGCGAAACGACGCCCGCGAGCCCCAGAGGCTGATGGCAACGAACGTGACGCCGGTCACAGCAAGCCCAAGCAAGGTACCGATCCGCAGGCTGAAATGAAGCCGCTGCGCAAGCATCCACGGATTGCCGACATTGATTGCGAGGGCGGGATACTCTTTGCTCTGCTGGAAAGGAAGTTCAAGGTAGGCGATCGCGTTTGCACCAACCAGGAGTGGCGGCACGAGCGAGACGATCCAGCCAACGGGAATGAGCAGCAAATGCTGCCAGCGAATGCGCCCCTGCAGGACCATCGCTGCAAGGAACGGAGTCAGGAACACGGCCTGCAGCTTGAACGCAAGCGCGAATCCGAACATGAGAGCAGCGAACGCGCCGCTGCCGGAGACGACGCCGTAGGTGCTGAGCAGCAGGAAGCACGTGTAAACAATATCGCACTGACCCCACAGGGAGCCGTTGATCACCACCGTAGGGCCGGCGAGGACGGAGAGCAGAGCTGCCCACTTCGGGGTTGTACTCGCCCAAGCCTCATCCCGCGTGATGCGGCGAACGATGAGGTATGCCGCCACAGCCGCTAGTAGATCGAAGCCAAAAGAGAGCAGCTTGATCTGGGTGATGCGATTGAAGTGTCCGTCGAGATAGGAGAGAAGGGTGGCCACATCATAGTAGGCCGGAAAGTAGTCGGCGATCGGACTGCTTAATGCGTGCCAACGGCCATGCGCGAGAATGTAGTTCTGCAGGCGCAGGAAGTAAGCGAGCAGGTCAGAGTTGGCGGTGAATCTCCACAGCAGAATGCGCAGGGCCAGAAGTATGAATATCAGAGCCGCGACTGCCGACTTCACCAGAACAGTCTCCCCTGGCGACAAGACTGAAGACAGTTTGAAATCTGGGCTGCTTTGCACAGACGGATGATACAGCATTGCTTTCGGCCGTTCGGGTGCGGCCGCAATGGAGAGCGCGAAGCTCCGTTTGAAGCGGCTTTTCGGCAGGCGCGGTCCGCGGTAGGTGCGGGTGCGGTGCTGGAGGCCGCACGGGAGTATCCACACGTGGCGGACGCCGCGGCAGAATGCCGCCTGGTCGTTGCACCACCGCAGCGCGGCAACGTGAGCTGCATCAATCGGTGGGTACCGCTGCAGCAGGCCGCGTGCCCATTTGCGGCGGCGTTGTCGCAGGGCTCGCGTGGCGCTGCTGTTTGGCTCAGAAAAGCATGGCCTGACGCGCAAGGCGTCGGATCGCTGCCACTGGCTGCTGCACTTCCAGAGTGACCGCCGGTCATCAACGGCTGAAGTGCTCTAGGAGTTCATCCTCGTCTTGCTGCACGGAGCGCAGCGTATACCCAGCTGCCAAAAAGGGCTGCAGGCACTCGTCGCAGCTGTTGTACTTCTCATCTTTACTCGCGTAGACCAGGAAGTCAGAGTGCGTTGAGAAGAAGTCTTGATAAGTGCTGGTGCGCAGTTCGACGCCCGCCCCACCCGACAACGAGCGATAGGATCTAGAAAAGAGATCGCGTGTCTCTGGCGCGCCGAAGACCAGCCGATCGCGGACGATTGGAGGAGCATAGTAGTACAGAAACAAGTAAGTCGGCTGCGCAATGACGAGAACGTCCAGATTCCGACTTTGCAGCAGATGTTCGTTGTGCGAAAGAGGCGTGCTTGCGCTCGCGCTGAAGTTGAAGTGGCTGCTTGGTTCGACCTGACGCAGGTCGAGGTGCTTCCAGGCGAAGAACGCGCACATCCCTACATCGGCGGCTACAAGAAGAACCATGATGGTCACAAGCGCTCGATCAACGCGCAACTTTTCTCCGCAAAGGCAGACCGCTTGTGCCAGCAGAATGGCATAACCTGCGGTGCCGAACAGGAAGTACCGGTCGAAGAAGGGGCCTCCCGTCGCCATCGTGCCAAACTCTCCAATTAAGGGCAGACATAATAGTCCACATGCCAGTGTCCGCTCGTCTGCTGAGAGCCGACCTGGTTCAGTAACCTGAGTACTAGCCTGCTCGCTGTCAGCTCGAGACACTAAGAGGCACAGGAAGATAAGGAGCAGCACGAGTCCGGGAGCATACACCGCGGTGATGTGCCCCTGCAGTGTATCTACCGGCTGAATGACGTGACTTCGTCCTCCGAGGAGGCTCTGGTACGCTCTCGTCATCTCGCGATAGAGGTGCGCAACAGCTGCAACGGGCCAAAGCATGGCGGCACACGTGGCAAGATGAACGCGCTTTCTTCCCAGGAAATTGCCAACCTCGATTAAGAGGAACGGGACGACAAGGTACACGGCATACACGTGGATCAGCAGCGCAGCCAACCAACTCAGGGACAAGCCGACTGCCCAGGGATGCAGGCCCCCGAGGCGGTTCTCCGGACCTTCGCGAGCCCGTTGCCAGCAGAGCAGCATGAGTCCGCAACAACCAAGAACCGCGCCGTGGGAACGAGCCTCGCTTGCGTAATAGTGCACAAGGGTGAACATGGGTGCGAGGCCCGCGATTGCACCGCACAGGCGACCGAGTCTGCGAGCAATAAACGCGTACAAACACACACCGAATATCCAAACTCCAACGATGGCCGGAAGACGTGTTGCGATCACGCCTTCTCCGAAAGCCCATTCACATCCGCGGGTCAGCAGGTAGAAGAGTGGAGGATTGAAGTCGCAGCCGTGCAGGACCGCCGTCCAGGTGTCATGGAAGCTCGGCAGGCGGCATAGGTAAACAGTAAACAACTCGTCAAACCAGAAGCTCTTCAATGAAGCGCGTAAAAGGACATCGGCGAAGTAGAGCAAAGAGATGGAGAGGAGTGCGATGGTTGCGGTGATTCGGGACCAACGGGCGGATGCGATCAATTCCGTCGACTCTCACGGGTTTCGGGACGGAAGGACAGTGAGCCGAGATTGTGTGAAGCAGCGCCGCGGCATACCCAATGCGAAGACGAGATCGGGGCAGTTTGTTGCTCCCTAGCGTCATCAAGGCCGGGCATATGGGCGATCAGCAGAGCCTCACGGCGAACGCGTCGAGGAATCTCATCCGCCGTACAGGATCGCGCTGGCCAGAGGGCGTGAGCCATGGGCAGAGAGTACCAGCAATCCTCAGATCTGAGGCTTGCTGCTAAGTACCGGATAGATTACCCATGGATGTAGGTGTGACGCCGTGCCGGAATCGTTCACAAACCTTACAGTCGTGCTGGTACGCACGCGCAATCCGCTGAATATCGGGGCGGCGGCGCGCGCCATGCAGAACTTTGGCGTGGCAGAGCTGCGCGTGGTCGCACCCTTCGAGACGGCTTTCCGGAAGGCGCGGTCCGCTGTGGGTGCGGGGGCTGTGCTGGAGGCAGCGAGGGAGTATGCAGACATAGCGGACGCCGTGGCAGATTGCCGTTTGGTCGTCGGCACTACGGCAGCGCGACGTCGGGAACTGCATCAGCCGTTGGTACCGCTGCAGCAGGCCGCCGACCCGATTGCGACGGCGTTGTCGCAGGGCCGTGTGGCGCTGTTGTTTGGCTCGGAAAAGCATGGCCTGACGCGCGACGCGCTGGATCGCTGCCACTGGCTGCTCAACATCCCGGCGCAACCGGAGCAGCCGTCCTTCAACCTCGGCCAGTCGGTGGCGGTGTGCCTGTGGGAGTTGACGCGGGCCGCATCGCCCGTTGCCGAAACCGTCGCCCAGCATCCCGCTCCAGCAGGTGATGTCGAGCGGCTGGCCAGCTTGTCTCTCGACGCACTCAGGGATGCGGGATACACCCAGCCCGACACGGAAGAGAACACCCGCAGCGAGTTGCTGCGGATGCTGCTGGCTTACAGGGTCACCGAGGCAGACGCGAAGCTGCTGATGGGCATGGTACGCAAGCTGTCGCGGAGAGTGCGAAGCTAAGCAGGGATGCGTTGCTCAGCACTCTCCAGCGGTGTACCTGACTAGTTCAGGCCGCTGCGCTGCTTGTTGGAGCGCCGCTGCTGCCACTGCTCGTACTCGCGGGTTTCATCACGCCGCTCCTGATTGCGCTCGGCGTTACGCTGCGCGCGCTCTGCCGCGGTAAAGCCCCGCTCTTCGCTGCGGCTGACCTTCTTATGCGCGTACAGGCCCTCCAGGAGAAACTCTGCCGCAGATACGATCTTCTCCGGAGCGTCCTTCTGCTTGATTCCGAGCGGAGACAGTTTCTCAAACAGCCCCTGGATCTGCTGCAACTCGGCGAGCGTAACCGCTGCGGGCTGATCATCGTCGATCTTCACTGAGCCTCCGAGGTTGAACCACTGCTCGATCTGCTGCGTGTTGGTCTCTGCGAAGTACTTCTCGTAAACGCGTGCGATGGCAGTGCGGATGATCTCCCGGACGACCACGTCGGCGCCCTTCATTTCACCCTCGTACTCCAGCTCGATCTTGCCGGTAATACCGGGCAGTGCGGCGTAGATATCGCCGACACGGGGGAAGGCCAGCGACTCCCCGTGCAGCAGAGCGCGCCTCTCTGCGTTTGAGACGGCAAGCTCCAACGTGGAGATGGGCAGCCGCTGCGACACGCCCGAGCGCTTGTCGACCTTCTTGTCTTCACGTGCGGTGAAGGCGATCTGCTCCACGATTTCGTGAATGTAGCCAGCCACCTCGGTCGAGAGAGAGCCGCGATCGCTCCACGACTCCTGTCTCGTTATGGCGATGCCCTCTTCAAGAGACTGCGGATAGTGGGTCCGGATCTCTGAACCGATGCGGTCCTTGAGCGGCGTCACGATCTTGCCGCGCGCGGTGTAGTCCTCCGGGTTGGCGCTGAAGACCAGCGCCACATCCAGTTCCAGACGCACCGGATAGCCCTTAATCTGCACATCGCCTTCCTGCATGATGTTGAAGAGCGCGACCTGGATTTTGCCGGCGAGATCGGGAAGCTCATTCACCGCGAAGATGCCACGGTTGGCGCGGGGCAGCAGGCCGTAGTGCATGGTGAGCTCGTTGGACAAGTCTGCACCGCTGCGCGCGGCCTTGATGGGATCAAGGTCGCCGATCAGATCAGCCACAGTTACATCCGGGGTCGCCAGCTTCTCCACGTACCGCTCCTGCGGACTCATCCAGGCGATGGGCGTCTCGTCACCACGCTCCGCGAGCAGATTCTTGGCGTATCGCGAGAGAGGGCGGTAGGGGTTGTCGCGAATCTCGGAGCCGGCCACGTAGGGAACAAACGGGTCCAGCAGCTCCGTCAACGCACGCAGGATGCGGCTCTTGGCTTGTCCGCGCAAACCCAGAAGAATGAAGTTCTGCCGTGAGAGCAGGGCATTCACGATCTGCGGGACCACGGTGTCTTCATACCCGACGATGCCGGCGAAGAGCGGCTCATCCGTGCCGGCGGCACGCTGCTGCTGCAGCCTACGGATCAGGTTCGAGCGCAGCTCATCCTTGACGCCACGGCTGACGCGCGCCTCGGTGTACTCCTCGTGGGCGCGCAGTGCGCCAAAGGTGGCCGGCAGTGCGGTGGCCGTTGACTTGGAGTGGGGCATTGGGAAGGGACCTCCTGGCGCGGTGTGGCGGGTGTGTCGTAGGAACTGATTCGCTGACTCTCTCTACTTTACGCGGAAGCGCGGCTGCCGGCACACGGGGCCGCAGGGGCTCCCGCACCGGGGCTGCGGAACTACATGATGTGGCCGTTAGTAGCGGCCCGCTGGCTGGCATGGACACCGCGCCGCAGCTTGGGCAGCATGGCGCGATAGTAGGTAAGCATGGCCTCTGTCCGCTCCCGGTCAGATCGCATGCAGAGCAGGGCCTGTTGAAATCCGAGATCAATGGGCGCGGAGGCGGCCAGCAGGTAGACGACCTCGGAGTCGAGGTCAAGGTGTAGATTCGGCTCGCCCGCACCTGTCAGCTCCAGCATCTCGAAGTGGAGAGCCACGCACTCCTCACGATCTGCGCGCGATGCCTGGGGCCCGTCGTCAGGAAGTAGATCGATCTCCGCCTGCAGAAAGCTGCGCGAATCGTCGAGCTGTTCGATTTCGAAGCGCTCCGCACCCTGGGTAAGGATGTCCTTGCGGCCGTCGGGATAGTCGTAGAGGGTGCGGACGATCTCCGCTGTGCAGCCGACGACCGCCAACCCTTCACGCTGCGCCCGAACTACACCGAAAGCGGCGGAAGCGGCAATGCACTCGGCAATCATCTCGCGATATCGCTCTTCAAAGATGTGCAGCGGAAGCGGCACACCCGGAAACAGCACGATATCGAGAGGAAACAGCGGGATCTTCATTCTCTAGCTCATTATGCGCTCGGCTTTGGTGCCTCTGTGCGTTGGCGCCCCGCATCAACCAATTGGATTGCACGTGGCGCAAGTGGATGCGCCGAACGGCGAAAGCGATGTTCGCAGCGCCGTAATCAAGTGAGTCGAAAGACGCAGTTCAGAGCGCCAAATCGTCAAGCATGGCGGTCATTTCGCTGAGCGCCAGCGCATTCGAGGTCCGTTGCGCCGCAGCGATTCCGCTCTCCAACCGCTGACGGGCCTCCTCATGCTGGCCGCCCTTCACAAGCAGTTGGGCGGCCATCTGATAGCCGGCAGTGTAATCCGGGTGTGCTTTGGTGAGCTGGTCGAACTGCTCAAGGGCGGTGGCGATTTCGCCGCGCGAAGCGTACTCCATGGCCAAGCCGTAACGGGCGAAGGCGTCGGCCGGATTCTGCGCAAGTATGTCGTTCAGCATGGAGATCTTATCCATGGGGGTGGCCTCTCCTCTTCCTTCCGAAGTTAGAACATTTTCGTGGTCATGTCTGCCACCTCACGCATAAGCCGCCGCCTTCAGAGATGGCAAGCAGCGGAGAAGAGTGAGCCGGGACTGGAGCTGAATTGCGAGGAACGCAGGAATGGCCGACACTGGAACAAGCACGACTGGAAAGAGATGATCGATGGATTTCGCCGCTCAATTGCCGACGCGCTCTGTTGCCGACTCACGCAGTGAGATGACCGAGCTGATTTTGCCGAACGACGCCAACACGCTGGGCAACCTGCTCGGTGGGCGGCTGATGCACTTCATCGACCTGGTGGGCGCAATGGCTGCCTACCGCCATGCGCGAACGCATGTCGTGACGGCATCTATGGACCATATCGACTTCATCGCTCCTGTGCATGTCGGCGACCTGCTGATCCTGAAGTCGTCGGTCAACCGGGCCTTCAACACGTCCATGGAAGTGGGAGTGAAGGTCTGGGTGGAGAACACGATCGTCGGCATGCATCGCCATGTCGCGTCGGCCTACCTCACCTTTGTCGCCGTAGATAGCCAGGGACGGCGGGTGCCCGTGCCCAAGCTGCAGCCGGAGACCAACGAGGATCAGCAGCACTACGAGGATGCCGGGCGCAGGCGCGAGCTGCGCCAGCGGGAGCTGGAGCGTAAGCGTCAGGGCAAGCCGAAGCAGGATGCGCAGGGCGGTACGGTGCGTCCGGGCGAGTACGCGACGAAGTAGGCCGGCGGTGGATCCAGAGCCGGGCAGTGCTCCTGCAAACGTTGGGAGCAAAACACACGTCCCTAGCGGCCCCGGAGCAGCGTTCCGCGCAGACGAGCTACTCTAAAGAGTGGCCTCCTGGCCTTTGCGTCACTCCGGTGATGCGAGTTCAGCGTGAGCCAGGCTTTCGTTGTCAAGGAGTTGCAGCCCCATGGGAACACATGCACCGCAGATGCCGGCACCGCAGTCGCTGCCGGGCGTAAAGGCGATCATCGCTGTCGGATCCGGCAAGGGCGGAGTCGGCAAAACAACTCTGGCTGTCAATCTTGCGATTGCCGTATCACGCCTAGGGCATAAGGTGGGACTGATCGACGCGGATATTTACGGCCCAAACGTGCCCTTGATGATGGGGGCTACTGCGCAGCCGCGGGTGATCGAAGGCAATCGCATTGAGCCGCTGACTGCTCACGGGGTCAAGATGATCTCCGTCGGCTCGCTATCGCCTGGCGACAAGCCGCTGATGATGCGAGGACCCATGCTGCACCAGATCGTGCGGCAGTTTCTGCAGCAGGTGGCCTGGGGAGAGCTGGACTATTTGATCGTGGACCTGCCGCCCGGTACGGGCGACGTTGTGATCTCCCTGGTGCAGACCGTGCCGCTGACCGGTGCGGTGGTGATCTCTACGCCATCCGACGTATCACTGCAAGACGCGCGAAAGGCGCTGGAGATGTTCCACCAGGTGAATGTGGAAGTGCTGGGCATCGTTGAAAACATGAGCCACTTCAGCTGCCCCCACTGCCATGAGGTGATCGATATTTTTTCCAGCGGAGGCGTCGAGCGGACGGCGCAGCAGTTCAAGCTGCCGTTTCTCGGCTCGATCGAGCTTGATCCGAACATCCGCCTGGGTGGGGACCGTGGGCTGCCCGTCGCCCTGCTGTCACCGGAGTCCTCGGTCGGCCCGGCCAGTTTCTACGCCATCGCGAACAAGTTGATCGAGCGGGCGCAGGCACAGCTCGCTTCGGACGAGAACGTCTTCGAGATCACGTAACTGTCGCGAAGCAGGCAAGCAGGGCGCCCGTTCGCGGACGCCCTGCTTGCTTCAGTGCTTGCCCAGCAGTCCCCCGAGCGC
>CAXUMX010000105.1:0-8781 GCA_964252395.1 uncultured Acidobacteriaceae bacterium
CTCAATAGGCTCACCTCCGCCCCCTTCCCCACCCTGGCCCAGGTGTGGCTTCCATGGGCTCGCCGCTGGCTGTCCACCTGCATTGCTCCACTCCCTGCACCCCGTTACACTTAAAGTTTCGGGAAGGGTGGATGCCTATGCTGGTTGTCATGAAGCCGAACGCTACGGCGGAGGAGATGCAGGCGGTCTGTGAGCGAATCGAGTCACTGGGATACCGTGCACATCCCATGCCCGGGGCCCAGCGCACCGCCATCGGCATCACCGGCAACCAGGGCGCCGTAGAGCAGGACACGCTGGAACTGATGTCCGGCGTTGCCGAAGTCATTAAGGTCTCGAAGCCCTACAAGCTGGTTAGCCGGGACGTGAAGGAAGAGGACACGGTCATCCGCTTCCCTGGCACCAACGCAACCATCGGCGGGCGGGACCTGGTCGTCATGGCGGGGCCCTGCTCGATCGAGAGCCGGGAGCAGACCTTCCTGGTAGCCGATCAGGTAGCCCGCGCCGGCGCGCAGTTTCTACGCGGGGGCGCCTACAAGCCGCGAACTTCACCCTATGCCTTCCAGGGTCTGGGCGAAGAGGGCCTGCGCATCATGGCCGAGGCGCGTGAGCGCACCGGGCTGCGTATCGTCACCGAGGCACTCGACGAGGAGTCGATGGCACTGGTCGAACAGTACGCGGACATGATTCAGATTGGCGCACGCAACATGCAAAACTACTCACTGCTGAAGCGTGCCGGCCGGTCCCGCCTCCCGGTCCTGCTCAAGCGGGGCCTCTCTGCCACACTGGAAGAGCTGCTCATGGCCGCGGAGTACGTGATGAGCGAGGGCAATTACCAGGTGGTCCTGTGCGAGCGCGGCATCCGCACCTTTACCGATCACACTCGCAATACGCTCGACCTCAGCATCGTTCCTGCCGTGCAGCGGCTCAGCCACCTGCCCATCATCGTCGACCCCAGCCATGGCACCGGCAAGCGCCACAAGGTGCTGCCCCTGGCGCGGGCCGCCGTTGCAGTGGGCTGCGACGGGTTGATGATCGAAGTGCATGGCACGCCGGACCGCGCCCTCTCGGACGGAGCGCAGTCGCTCTATCCTGAGCAGTTCAGCCAGCTGATGGACGAGTGTGCGCAAATTGCAGAGGTGGTTCACCGGCGGCTGCCGCGCGGCATGGAAGTCACAGCGCGCGAGGGGGCAGCCTCTGCTGCTGCTCGCTGATCGCCGCCGCACCGGGACGCGAGGCCGCACTGGCCTCGCGTTTTGCACGTGCGCCGTCAGTCTGCTGATCGCAGGCTGTCGCAAACACGACTTCCCCGAATACCCGCAGAACTACCGCGAGTACGCCTACGTCACCAGCACGGGTAACAACACCGTGACAGTGCTCGATCTGGTCAATCTGCGCCAGGAGCGCGTCCTGACTGTCGGCCGGAGCCCCGCAGGCATTACTGCGAACCCCGCACGCGATGAGGTGTACGCAGTCAACTCCGGCAGCAACTCCGTCAGCGTCATCGATACCGCGCACAACAGTGTAGTTGCCACTATCCCGGTGGGCCGCATGCCCTACTTGCTGGACGTGGCGCGCGACGGCCGCACCGCCTACGTGGCCAACTCCGGATCCAACAGCGTCTCTGTCATCGACCTCGATGCGCGACGCGCCGTGGCCACCATCGGAGTGGGCGAATCGCCCGGACAGGCACGGATAGCTCCGGATGGAAGTGCCATCGTCGTCAGCAATCACAAGGGTGGCAGCGTCAGCGTGGTGGACCCGCACGAGCGTCACGTGCGCGCCATCTTTTCAGGCTGCCCGGGAGCAACGGATATTGCCATCGTGCCGGACTCCACCAAGGCATTGGTCGCCTGCTCCGGCGCTCCGACCGCTCATGCCGCGAGCGGCGCGGGAGAGAAGGGTTCCGCGGCTCTCGGCCATCAGGTGATGGTGGTGGGTCTAGCCCGCCCGGCCACTGCCAGTACTGCCGCCAAGCCGGATCGGCTGCTGACCCTGCTGGATACCGGGACCACGCCCACCAGCATCGTGGTCAAACCGGACGGCGGCGAGGCCTTCGTCACCAACTTCGCAAGCAACTCCATCTCCGAGATTGTGACCGGCGCTAGCGAGGTCGGCGGCACATACTCTGTGGGCATGCATCCCTCGCAGGCCGTAGTTTCCAACGACAACGCGATGCTCTGGGTCAGCGACTTTTCAAGCGGCACAGTCAGCCTGTACGGGATCGAGGACGGCCGCCTGCTGGGCAATGTGCGGGTCGGCGAGGGCCCGGATGCGCTTGCATTCTCGAGCGCGGGCCACCTGCTTCTGGTCGTCGACGCCAACTCGGCCGATGTCGCCGTGGTACGCACCAGCTCGCGCACCCTGTTCACGCTGCTGCCGGTAGGCAACCAGCCCAGTGGCATCGCGGTGAAGGCGTTTACCCTGCCCTGAGTTCCGCCACAAAGCATCCAGCCTACTTCCACACGATCGCGCCGAGCCGGTAAAGAAAGTGGCGGCTCAGCTCGAAGCGCCGCCCGGTCTCGGTCAGCATCGCCTGCAGCTCCGCAGCCGTATAAGCGGCGCGCGCAGACGCCGGACCGTCATGACGCGAGAGACGGCTCGGATCGATCCTGCAAAAGATCTCCGCCAGCCGAACGTTCATGCGACTCCGCTCCAGGTCATTGATGACGAGCGCCACCCGCGCCACGCGGCACGCTTCCGCCACGAAGCGCATGACCTCCTCGGGAGACAGATGGTGGAGGAACAGGCAGCAGGAGACGATGTCCACACTGTCGTCCGGCATCGCCAGCTCAAGGGCATCGCCCACCAGCAGCTGCGGTGTGGGCAGTTGCGTCGGCCATGTGGAGAGCTCCGGCAGATGGTGTGCACTGCGGTCCAGCAGACTCACCGTCACCGGCTGCGCCAGCCGAAGCAGAGCGGCCTGCAGCACCTCCGCATGGCCACAGGCGACTTCGAGAATGTGCGCCGGGGCCGCTCCGGGTGTGGCTGCAAGCGCAGTACGCAGTAGTCTTGTGTGCAGCCGGTTCCCGCCGAACCAGCGATTCACCCGGCTTACGGTACGCAGAGATTCTTCTATCTCCTCCCGCGTCCCTAGGTCGTAATCCAGCCACTCCTGCTCGACAATGCGATCCATATCTATGCAAAGAGATGCACTTAGCTCCTGCTGGGTGAGTAACGTAAGCGGTCTGAGCGCGTCTGATTAGCATGCCATCAATAAAGGCTCCGCGGAGCGGGGCGTAGCCCTCATCGGTTGCGGCATCCAACGGCGAAGGATCCGCGCTGTAAAGTGGAGTGGACGATCCGGCAGAGGTGCAAGCGCTCTGTCTGCACGACACGTCGTCTGGCTTCTGCATCGCGCGGCTGATCAACGGGCTCACTCAATAGCGATCCCGCAGCGCCAGCCGCACACCAGCTAGAAAGAGGTCTATGAGGATTCGCAGCGTTGCCAGTGCCCTTCCCCCTTTCCGCTTCAGCCAGCAGGAGGTCTTTCAGGCACTCTCACGGCACTGGGAGAAGCAGCTGGACAATCCTCAGTTGCTGGCGCGCTTTCACCAGCGGGTGGGCGTCGGCATGCGGCACTTTGTTCTTCCGCTAGAGGGCTACGACGACCTGACTCGCTGGGGCGATGCCAACCGGATCTGGCTGGAAAAGGCAGAGGAGCTGGGCGAGCAGGCCATTACGGTTGCCCTGGCGCGTGCCGGCATGGAGCGTAGCCAGATCAACGCACTGCTGACGGTGTCCGTGACGGGTATTGCGAGCCCTTCACTTGATGCTCATCTCACCAATCGCATGGGACTGCGGTCGGACATTCGCCGCACCCCGATCTTTGGACTGGGCTGCGTTGCGGGAGCGTCCGGCATCGCGCAGGCCGCAGATTACGTGCGCGCCTACCCGGACCGCGTCGCTGTGCTGCTCTCCGTCGAGCTCTGTTCCTTGACCTGGCAGCGCCACGATCTCTCCATCGCCAACCTCATCGCCTCCGGGCTGTTCGGTGATGGCGCCGCGGCTGTTGTTGTCGCCGGCGACCAGGTTCCCTGCGCGGGGCCGGAGAAGCCCTGCGGCCCGGCAATCGTGGACACCATCTCCGCCTTTTATCCCGATACCGAAGGCGCAATGGGCTGGAACATCTCTGAAGAGGGCTTCAAGATCGTGCTGTCACCAGAGGTGCCAGCCATCATTCGCGCCAACCTGCCGCGCGATGTGGATGCGCTGCTGAGCCGGCACGGCATTGATCGCAGCCAGGTAGGAAGCTGGGTACTGCACACCGGTGGCCCCAAGGTTCTGGAGGCGATGGCCGACTCGCTTAATGTGGATCGCGAAACCTGCGCGGCGTCATGGGACTCGCTGCACGAGGTTGGAAACCTCTCGTCTGCTTCCGTGCTGCTGGTGCTCGAAGAGGTGCTGCAGAATCGCCGTCCCCCGCGTGGCACCTGGGGTGTGCTGGCGGCGCTCGGTCCGGGCTTCTGCTCGCAATTGGTGCTGCTGCGCTGGTGAATCTTCTAGTCGGGGCCGCCCGCCTGCCGCGCCAGCACCAGCGTAATGTCGTCCGGCTGTTCATTGTCGCCGATCCAGGTGCGCAGCGATTGCATCACCTGCTGCGAGATGAAGGACAGTGGCTGATGGCGATGACGTTCGATCGTCTCCAGCAGCCGGTCTTCCCCGAATTCGCCAAACTCGTTCTCCGGCTCAGTCACGCCGTCGCTGTACGCGATCAGGATGTCCCCCGGATCGAGTGTCACCTCGCCCTCTTCGTACGAGAGCTCGTCGAGCAGGCCAACCACGGACCCGCCGCGGTCCAGCCGACGCACGCTGCCGTTTGAGCACAGTACGAAGGGAGGAAGCTGCCCACCATTGGCGTACACCAGCCGTCGCGAATGGGTGTTGTAGTGAGCTAGGAACAAGGTCGCATACTTCTCTGGCTGGGTGCTGCGATAGAGGTGCCGGTTGAGCATGCCCAGCACTTTGCCGGGAGAACTGAAGCTGATTACGTTTTCCGGCACGCCGTGGCCGTTGCCCTCGAAACAGTCTTCATCGGCGAATCGATACGCGCGCACCGCTGAGTGCAGCGAGGCCATCAGCAGCGCAGCCGAGATTCCTTTGCCGCTGATGTCCCCGATGGCCAGGCACAGCTCGCTCTCGCCCATCAGAAGAAAATCGTAGTAGTCGCCGGAGACCGTGCGGGCCGGCTTGCAGACGCCATGTAGCTCCAGCCCCGGCATGCGCAGCTGCTCATGCGGAAACAGGTTGTTCTGCACCTCCTGCGCAATCTCCAGCTCGCTCTGCATGCGCTCCTTCTCGCGCTGCTGCTCCAGCAGCCGCTCCAGCGACTCCGACATGCGATTGAACGAGGTGGAGAGTGCGGCAAGCTGGTCCCTGCGCTGCACACGAATGCGGTACGCGAAGTTGCCGCGGTCGATGGCAGTCGTCGCGTGGTACAGGTCCGCTACGGCACGCGTGATGGTCCGATTCAGGCGCACGGCCATGACAAAAGCGATCAGCTCCAGCACCGCGAAGATGGCCGCCAGCGCAAACAGAACGTAGCGGATGATCCTGGCCACCAGCACCGCCGTGCCGAACAGGTGCGCGTACAGCAGTGCAGGGCGGGAGGTGACGTTCAACAGTCCTATCACCGGCTTGCCGGTTCTCCAGTCTGCGATCGTCAGCGGGGCGGAGAAGTTGATGCGCCGGTCAAGCCAGAAGGCCGGCGGGGCCAGTGTGCCGCCGCTTACCGTCTCGCTTGTCTCGGATGCCAGTTGACGCGGAGTAGGCGGCGCCAGCCCGGCCCGGATCGACTTGTCCTGCTGCACCGCGCGATCGATGTCGGGCAGGATGTGGATGATCCCGACTCCACGGGCAAGCTCGCTGATGGTGGCCGCGTCGAGCATCGCACTTGAAACGATGGTGACCGGCCTGCCACCCGCGCTGTGCGTGTTTACCGCCCGCAGGTAGAGGCGTCCCTCATCCAGAACCACGCCGCGGAATCCGTCCTGAGCCCAGCCGGGGTAGGTCATCGCGCCGCCCAGGTGGCGCGGTATCGGCTGACCGTCATGGCTTAACCGTAGTGGCTGACCCTCGCTCCACGCATCCACTGTCAGGCGTCCCGGCGTGCTCTGCACAGCTCCTTCATAGTCCGTCAGGTCGAACGTCGCTTCCTTCGGCTTGCGCGCGATTGCGTGCGCCGCGTGCACGGCGAAGGCCTGGTTTTCGCCCGCCAGCCGGGCCAGTGCCGCATCCAGCTCGTGCGTTGCCGCGAAGGTGGCAAACTGCCCCGAGAAGACGTAGGCCGCCACCGTAGTCAGCGTGACCAGTAGCACCAGCGGCGTCAGCCCCATCAACAGGTAGGTCACAATCAGCCGGTTGCGCACCTTCCACAGCACACGGTTCACCATCCATCGGTAGCCGAGCACCATGCTGAAGATGAAGAGCACGGAAAAGGACATCACCAGGCTGATCGTCAGGAGGTCTCCGGACTCGCCCGGCAGCAGGCTGATGAGCACTAGAACAGTGGTGAGCAGCAGCGACCAGAAGGCCGCACGCTGGGCCAGACCGGAAAGGGGTGGCTGGCCTAACCGACCCAGAATTGCATTTTCGGCGCGCCTGAAGAGCATTGCCATCCTTGGGCTGAAGTGTAACCCGCCCTAGCGGATGCGGACCGACCGACGAATGGCGCAACGCTGTTCGATCGAAGGCTTGCACCCAGACCGCGCAAGCGGCGAGCTATGCCTGCACGGAGGCAGTCGCGGCCAGCCGCTCCTCGATCTCGCTCTGGGTCGCCAGCCGCTTGGCATGCTGCGTGGCCGAGTAGTGTGCGCCGGCCAGCATCAGCAGCCCGCTGAATAAGGCCCACATCATCAGCGACACGGAAACGGAAAACGGTCCGTAGACGGCATGGAAGTCCAGCCAGGGCAGGGCGGCGATATAGAGCCGCTTGGCCAGTTCCCACAGCAGCCCGGTGACCACAGCTGCCGGCAGCACCGCTAGCAGCGGCAGCTTGCGGTTAGGCAGCACCCAGTAGATCAGCAGGAATATCGAGACGCTGATGACGGCCGCAGAGATCTGCAGCAGCGAGTGGGCCAGGAGATTGAACAGTGCGTTATCCGTATTGCCCAGAAACAACAGGCTGAGCACAGTATGTTGCGCGGCAGTCAGGCCGATAGAGACCAGAGTCAGCGTCCCTATCGAGCACGCCAGCAGCAGTGAGACTAGCTGATTCATCACGTAGGAGCGGTTGCGCCCCGCGCCCCAGACCTGGTTCAGCGCCACCTCCAGTGGCATGAAGACTCCAGTCGAGGAGATGAGCAGCATCAGCACCGAAGCCAGCTGCACCCCGCCGTGCGCGCGAGAGACGATCATCATGTTCTTGACGACGAACTCCTGACCCGCCGGCAGGAAGTAGCGAATTTCCTCCGCGATGACCAGTTCCATGGCATGCGAATGAAAGACCCGGCGGGCCACAGTCAGCATCAGGACGATGAAGGGAAACAGCGAAAGGATGACGTTGGCCGCCACGCTGAACGCATACGTGTGCACCTCCGTCTGCGCCAGGTAGAGCGCCATCGCCCGGGCGCGTTCGAGCAGATTTGCGTCCTCCGGCATCACTCGCGGAGGCGCCACGCCGCTCACGCCGGCAGCTGCGCGATCGGTCGGAAATAAGCTGAGCATGGACATAGGCCGCTCCAGCGGGCATGCTACCAACCGCGCCGCAGGAAGGCTCTGCCTCCAAGGAGGGATGGCCCGGACAGGCGGTCGATGCAACGTAATTTTGTCTTGCACTGGATAGACTTTCCTGCCATAACAGGAGGACGCAGGGCGCAATTATGGCCCACGTGACGGATACGCTCGGAAGGCCGTTTGATGTTCTGGTTTTGCGGTTCCGCAATGGAAGTCTGGAAAAACATGAGCTGCCCTTGCGCACAAACGCGCAGTGGGCGGCTTTTCACGTTTTTAGCCCTTCGTTGCGGGACACCTACTTAGACGAGATTGAAAGGAGTTTTCAGTGAAAGAGCAAGGCGTTGTGAAGTGGTTCAACGGAGCGAAAGGATACGGGTTCATCCAGCGCTCCACCGGCGAAGACGTGTTTGTGCACTTCTCTGCAATTCAGGAGAACGGGTACAAGACGCTGAATGAGGGCGAAGGAGTCGAGTTCGAGTGCCAGCAGGGTCCCAAGGGACTGAATGCGGCCAACGTCGTTCGCAACGCCTAGCAATCTCGCTGTCAGCTTATCCGCACCCCAGGGCCTCAGCCAGCAGAGGTGCGATAAGAAAACAAGTAATCAGAGCGGCTCTCCGGCGACCGAGGGCCGCTTCTGTTTGCACCCACTAAGTTACGACCTCAGACGGCATGGCAGCCGGGATCCGACCCAGGCTCCACGCCGCCGCCTCAGCCAGCACGGGATCCTCACCAGCCGCCCACTTCTCCAGCTGCGGCCGGTGAGCAGGGTCGCCGGAGTTGCCCATCGCGATTGCAACATTGCGCAGCAAACCTATGTGTTTTGTTCGCTTTATTGGAGATCCTCGAAATAGGCGGTTGAAGTCTTCGGAGGTCAGTGAGGCTAGCCATGCCAATTGTGGGTTGACCAGCTCGCCGCGCACCGGCACCGCCGACTCGGGAGCTCTTCCGTTCCAGGGACACACCTCCTGGCAGATGTCGCAGCCAAAGACCTGGCGTCCCATGGGAGCGCGCAACTCCTCTGCGATAGGACCGCGCTTCTCAATCGTGAGATAGCTAATGCAGCGGCTCGCGTCCATCTGACGCGGCGCGATCAAGGCCTCGGTAGGGCAT
>CAXUMX010000106.1:0-8077 GCA_964252395.1 uncultured Acidobacteriaceae bacterium
GATGTCGGAGGAGCAACGCGAGCAACTGGTCAATCAGCTGGTCGAGCGCATGCAGCAGGAAGAGTACGTCTCGATTGATGCGCCACACGACCCCTCCCGCCCCGCTGCCCAGCCCGGACAGACCGGCCGCCCGGAGACCGAGGCCCGCTTTGAAGTCACGGATAAGAGCCTGGACTTTCTCGGATTCAAGACGCTGCGCGACCTGCTCGGCTCGCTCGGCAAGTCCAGCTACGGACGCCATGACACGCGGCACTGGGCTACCGGGATTGAAGCTTCAGGAGCCTCGAAGCCATACGAGTTCGGGGACGTCTTGAATCTGGATGTCACGACCACACTGAACAGTGCGCTCTCCCGCGAAGGCATGACCGTGCCGCTCAACATCGAGTACGGCGACCTGCATGTACATCAGTCTGAGTATCAAAGCTCCTGCGCCACGGTAGTGATGCTGGACTGCTCGCACTCCATGATCCTGTACGGTGAGGACCGCTTCACTCCGGCCAAGCGGGTCGCCATGGCGCTGTCCCATCTGATCCGCACTCAGTATCCCGGAGACTCGCTCTCGCTGGTACTCTTTCACGACTCGGCAGAGGAGATGCCGGTTTCCCAGATCGCGCGCGTGAAGGTCGGTCCCTACTACACCAACACCCGGGAGGGGCTACGCGTGGCCCAGCGCGTGCTCGACCGGCAGCGCAAGGACATGAAGCAGATCGTCATGATCACCGATGGCAAGCCGTCTGCGTTGACGCTTCCCGACGGTCGCATCTACAAGAACGCCTTCGGCCTTGATCCGCTGGTGATTGCGGAAACGCTGGAAGAGGTGAACCGCTGCAAGCGCAAGAACATCATGGTCAACACATTCATGCTGGCGCAGGACTACGGTCTGGTGCAGTTTGTGCAGAAGGTGACCTCGATGTGTCGCGGAAAGGCGTACTTCACCACGCCCGACCGGCTGGGCGAGTACGTCATGATGGACTACATGCAGCGCAAGATGAAGACCATTCACTAGGCTCTGCGGAGCCGTGCAATCCTCCTTCCAGAGCTGACGCCTTCGCTCTCCGACACGCGGTTTTGCCGCTGCATGAGAGCATGAAAGCGCCCCCGATGGGGCAATGGAGGATTGCGATGTACGACAAAAAGAACCTGGCGAAGCTGAAGACCCTGGAGGCCGATGCCCCAGCGGCCATGAAGGCGTTCTGGGCGTTTGATAAAGCCGCGATGGCCGACGGAGTGGTGCCCATCAAGTACAAGGAGCTGATCGCGCTAGGCGTCGCTCTGACCACGCAGTGCGCCTACTGCATCGACATTCACTCAAACAATGCGCGCAACGCAGGCGCGTCGCCGCAGGAGATTGCCGAGACTGTGCTGGTAGCTGCTGCGCTGCGCGCCGGCGGAGCCGTTACTCACGGGACCCACGCAGTTCTATAGACCGCGGGGGCCTGCGCGCGAAAGCAGGCCTATCGCTCCGCCATGGTGAATTGACTTCATTCACATCATGAAGCTCTCGGCTGCCACAGCTCAACCCGGTTTCCTTCGCCGTCTTTTATCCAAGCGAAGCTGCCGTTCTTCTCGTCCTGCTGCTTCGGGTCAATCCAGACGTTGTTGGCGCGCAGTTGCTCCAGCAGACCCTTCAGGTCGTCGACCCGGAAGTTCAGCATCACCGACTGATCCGCATCGAAATACTCCGCGTCCTCGCGGAACAGCGACCAGACGGTACAGCCCTGGCCTTCGGGTGCCGGGCAGTCGTTCCATACGAACTTGACACCGCCCCATGGCGTGGGTGCGATGCCCAGATGCTCGGCATACCAAGCCATCAGTTGCTTCGGATCACGCGCGCGCAGAAATACGCCTCCCAGTCCGGTCACTCTCGCCATCTTCCCTCCGGAATCGCAGCAGTCGTTAACATAATAAGCGGAGGGCATACGCGATCAGCACCGAGCCGAAGCAGCCTGTAGGTCCCACGCTTCCGGGGTGGACGCCCCGAGCCCTTCCGGAACGTCGCAGCTTTCCCGGCCGCTACTGCCGCGTGGAGCCGCTCGAACCCTCTGCCCACGCGGATGCGCTTTATGAGGCGCTCTGCGCAGAGCCCGAAAGTCCGCGCTGGACATACTTGATGACGGTCGCACCACTGGACAAGCCGGCCTGGCGTGCAGAGCTGGAGCAGCGTGCCGCAACTCGCGATCCGCTCGTCTTCACGCTCTTCGACGAATCGGGCGTGCCCGCCGGGCTTGCCTCCTATCTACGCATCGTGCCCGAGCACGGCGTCATCGAGATCGGACACATTCACCTGTCGCCGCGGCTGCAGCAGAGCCGCGCGGCGACCGAAGCGCAATTTCTGCTGATGCGTCATGCATTCGACGACCTGGGCTACCGTCGCTACGAGTGGAAGTGCGATTCGCTTAACGCGCCTTCGCGACGGGCAGCACTGCGGCTTGGCTTTCAGTACGAAGGCATCTTTCGCAACGCGATCGTCTACAAGGGGCGGAGCCGGGACACTGCCTGGTACTCGATTACGGATGGCGAGTGGCCACAGGTGCGCGCGGCCGTGGAGCAGTGGCTGGCGCCGGAGAACTTTGATTCAGCCGGCCGTCAACGCACATCGCTGGCTAGCTTCCGTTCAAAGAAGTACTGCGCTGAGTTGTAGACTCGCCGATCCAGAATCAGAGCGGACGCCCGAGCACCAGGTCATCACACACCTGGGCGCCTACTTGAAATTTGCGCTCGCCGACGCGCTCGAAGCCGTGCCGGGTGTAGAAGGCCAGCGCGGCGGCATTCGCCGCCTTGACGCCGAGCAGCAGCCGCAGCCGGCCCATGGTGCGGGCCTGCTGCACGCTCCACTCCATCAGCGCGCGGCCAAGCCCCACGCCTTGGAAGCGGTGCAGCAGATAGATCCTCTTAAGTTCGATATCGCCCGGTCTGGAGGCCGGAAGCTCCGCCGGCGATAACACGGCGTATCCCACCGGCGCGGTGCGAAGATCGGCTACGCAGATGCGATAGGCGGGATCTCCAAGCCATGCTGCATATACCGAGGTTGCGTGGTGGCGCCTACAGTGGGCGAGGATATCCGGGCCGCTGAGCGCACCGCTGTATGTCTCAAGGAAAGTCGCAGAGCCCAGCAGGGACAGTGCCTCTTCATCGCCGGGGACGGCGAGGCGCAAGGTATAGCTGTCCAGCAATTCAGCCGCCATGGGGCGATGGTATCAACCAGCAGCGCTGGAGGGGACACAACGCGCGTCGGCGAAGAAGAAGCTCAAGCGGCCGCCCTGTAAGGAGAGGCCGCTTGAGGAGAACCGGCAGAGATACGACAGAACAACAGCACAGCAAAGACAGAAAAATCAGTGATCAGACTCGCGCTACGTCCAGTCGCTGCTTCAGGCTGCCGGCCAGCTCAGCCATCAGGCGCAGCCGCTTCTCCAGCGACGACGATGCAGGCGTCTCCTTCAGCGCCAGTTGTGTGTGCAGAACAAGTCCGGAGACGGTACTGCGCAGATCCGTCTCGACCGCCGTCATTGCTGCGCGCTCTGCAGAGGCGTGCTCCTGCTCCCGACGGTTCAGCGCCGCCCGCACCTCACGCACCATGCGCGCGCTGCCGGTCACGGCGAAGTTCACCTGCATAGGTATGGCGAAACCGGCCATCTTCCACATCAGCTCCGTTCCGCGCGGATCTCCTTCAGCAAGGGACTCGTCGACGATCACAGCGGCATAGAGGCCACGGCGCAGGGCTTCCAGGGCCTCGGCGCGTCCCGCAGCAATCTCCACCTCGACGTTCAGCTGCTGTTCCATCGCAGCTGCGCAGGTCTCGACTCCTCGCACTCCTGAAACCAGCAGAATCCGGCGTTTGTAAGCCCCCTCGTAGTTCATAGCCCGTTGCTCCTATAAAGGTTGGTGCTGGAGGTGCTCATCGGCTCCAGCGGCTCTAGAGAGACGTTGTCGGCGAGGCCATACTCCTTGAGCTTGCGATAGAGCGTCGTTTTTCCGATGCCCAGCAACCTCGCCGCCAGCAGTTTGTCGCCCTTCAGTTGTCGAATGGTGTTCAGGATTGCCTGCTTCTCCAGCTCGGCTAGCGGCGTGACCTTGGGCAGCACGCTTAATTGCGGAGCAGACTCCTGGCTGGCCCCGCCCTGGTGCAGTTGCATCGCGCCGCGACGCAGCTCCAGCTCATGATTCTGCAGCTGAGTCGGCAGATCGCCCACGTGGATCACCGGGCCGGAGGCCATGGTGCATGCGCGCTCGATCGCGCCTTCGAGCTCGCGCACATTGTTCGGCCAGTCATAATTCATCATGCCGCGCAGGGCATCGTCGCTCAGGGTGTAGCTCTCGCCGCTCTCCCGGCCCATGCGCTCCAGGAAGTGCGCAGCCAGCAGCGGGATGTCGCTGCGCCGCTCGCGCAGCGGTGGGATGCGGAGGCTGACCACATTCAGGCGGTAGTACAGGTCCTTGCGGAAGGAGCCCTTGGCCACTGCTGCAGACAGGTCGACACTGGTGGCGGCCAGGATGCGTGCATGAAGGGGAATGCGGTGGGTGGCGCCCGCGGGGTGAATCTCCTTCTCCTGCAGGACACGCAACAGCTTGGCCTGCAGCTCCGGGGTAAGCTGTCCGACCTCATCCAGAAAGACCGTGCCACGTTCGGCAGATGCCAGCAGACCCGGTGCATTCCGGGTGGCCTCGGGGAATGCCCCCTTCACGTAGCCGAACAGTTCATGCTCAATCAGCTCCGGTGCGAAAGCACCGCAGTCCACGGTCAGAAAGGGCTGCGAGGAGGCCTCGCCCTGCGCATGGATAGCGCGCGCCACCATCTCCTTCCCGGTCCCGCTCTCGCCCACAATGAGTGCCGGGTGCGTGCTCTGCGCCACCTTGGCCAGGATGCGATACAGCTTGTCCATCTCCTGGCTGCGGCCCACCAGGTTCCCCACCCCTCCGGTCGAGCGCAGACGCTCGCGCAGGCTGCGGCTGGCGCCGTTCGCCTGCCGCCGCTGGGCCGCCCGCTCCAGGACCGTCCCCAGCTCTTCCATCAGGAAAGGCTTGGTCAGATATTCGGTCGCCCCCGTCCGCATCGCCTCAACCGCCGAACCGATGCTGGCAGAGGCGGTCATCACGATCACGGCGGTGTCCGGCTTCAACGCCTTCACCTCGTCCAGCAGGCGCAGTCCCTCGCGGCGGCTCGGCTTCAGCTCCAGCAGCAGCAGGTCCACAGTATGGGTGCGCAGCATCTGCTGAGCGTCCGCCGCGTCCGCCAGACCCTCGGCGGTGAAGCCCCGCTGGACAGCAATCTCCATACACGCGGAGCGTGTGGCGGCATCTTCCTCGATCACCAGAACGTGCATTCCACTCCCGATGCCGTCTTCGAATCGTGTGTTTTCGATCATGAAAGGTTCACTCCTGGTTCTCGCTTCGGCTCGGATCATGTAGTTACTACACTCTTGCCGTGCAAGACTTACAGGGTGGAGTCTAACCAGATTCATTCCGGGAACTCCGTAGAAACTCATTGTCAAAACACACTTCCGTAATGGTGCTCTGACGTACCTTGCTTCCCCAAATGGGTCAAATTGGAGTTGGTAGGCCCTCCTGGGCAGGAATGCCGGCTTCTCGGCATTGGCTGAGTGTGGAAAATCTTCCCATAGTGGCTGCCGTTCCACCCTTCTAGGGCGTTGTCTCCTTCCGGACAGCCCCGGGTGTTGGCGACAGGCGACAGTTCAGGCGGGCCATACAATCAACGGATGCCTACTGCGCCAAAGATCCCGGGCGTGCGCACCGGTCGCGCTACTAATCAGCTTCGCCCCGTCTCCCTCACCCCGGACTACGTCGCCACGGCAGAGGGCTCGATCCTGATCGCGGTCGGGCATACCCGCGTGCTATGCAACGCCAGCGTGGAGCAAGGCGTACCCGCCTGGCTTCGCAACAGTGGTCGGGGCTGGGTCACGGCCGAATACGGGATGCTGCCGCGGGCCACCCTCACCCGCACTGCGCGGGAGTCGGAGCGGGGCAAGGTATCCGGCCGCACCCATGAGATTCAGCGGCTGATCGGACGCTCTTTGCGCTCGGTTGTGGATATGCAGGCGTTGGGGGAGCGTACCGTCATCCTAGACTGCGACGTACTGCAGGCCGACGGAGGCACCCGTACCGCGGCCATCACGGGCGCTTGCGCCGCGCTTGCGCTGGCGCTCCAGCGGCTGGTCAAAGCCGGCACGCTGAAGCGCTCCCCGCTGCGGCAGCTGGTCGCGGCCACCAGCGTCGGCATCGTCGATGGAGAGGTGCTGCTCGACCTCGCCTACGAGGAAGACTCCCAGGCAGATGTCGACATGAACCTGGTAATGACCGAGGACGGCGGCATGGTCGAGGTGCAGGCCACAGCAGAGCGGCAGGCCTTCCCGCGCGCCCGCATGCTGGAGATGATGGACTATGCCGAGGCTGGCATCCGGGAGCTCTTTGCGGCACAGCGAGAACTGCTCGCGGCGCAGTAACCGTCGTTCCAGACCTTTCAGCGGCGTCTCGGAGGCGAACTCCCTACCTCTGCTTCACATACTCGAGCAAACTCTCGGCCGCCTCAGCGCGATGCAGCGGGAGAATGGCGGTGGCGTATCCCCAGGGCCGCTGCGATACAGCATTTCACTCATCGTGCTCACTGGTGTGCTTCTTCTCTGCGTCGGCCTTTCTCTCATGAACGGCCACGATCGCTTTTGCCGGTCTGTATGAGTTATGAAGCGAAATGCTCTACCATCGGCTGGTGATCCCCGCTACAGCTGTACAAGAGTCGGCCCGCAAGTTAGACGATACCCGGTTGGTGCGCCGCTTTCTTCTCCCATTCCTGGTCGCTGCCAGCATTTGGTATCTTCTCTCTTTCCTGGTGGTAGCCTCGCTCCGTGCATCCTTCCCTATGCAGCTCGAGTGGGTGGAAAGCGGCGTCCTTGATGCGGTCGCGCGGGTCTTCGCGCATCAGCCCGTCTATGTGGCGCCTACGCACGTCTTCGTTCCATACCTCTATACGCCGCTCTACTACCATGCGGGCGCGCTGTTGTGCCGCATCGCCGGGCTGGGCTTCACCCCATTGCGCTGGCTCAGCATCCTCTGCACGCTGGGCTGTCTCGCATTGATCTTCGAGCTGACGCGCCAGTTTACCGGTAGCCGCCAGACCGGTCTCATCGCCGCAGGCTGCTTCGCCGCGCTCTACGGAGCTTCGGCAGCCCCCTCTGATATCGCCCGCGTGGACATGCTGTTCCTGCTGCTCATACTCGCCGCCATCTACGTGTTCTGGCGTCAACAGTCGCTGCTCGCCGGCGCGTTGTTCGCCTGCGCCTACCAGTCCAAACAGGGAGCCGCTATCATCGCCGTCTGCGTCTGCCTCAGCGCATGGCGCCGTCCGCGCCACTACGTCGTGACAATGATGACGTTTGTCGTACTCACCGGCGCCTCGACCCTGGTGATGAATCGCATCTCCGGGGGCTGGTACGGCTTCTATACCCTCTGGCTGCCCTCCCACCAGCCACTGGACATGTACGGGGTGTTCTCCTTCGTCGCCCGCGATCTCGGCCGCTACCTGCTCCCTGGGCTCTTGCTCATCGCCTGCAGTGTGCCTCGGGATCCGCGGCCCCTCTGGCAATCCCGCGAGGCACATCTGCTGCTTGCGACTGCGGTTGGTACCTTCCTCACTGCGCTCGCCGGACGCGCCCACTCCGGCGGGTCAGCCAACTCGACACTGCCTCTCTATGCGTGGTTCGCAGTGATGTTTGGCGTAGCCCTCCATCGCCAGTTCGCGGGAGAGCGGCAGCCTTCGTCGCAAGCCTTGCTGCCGGGGCGCGCGCGACTTACCGCGACTCTAGCCGCCCTGCAGTTCCTCATCGGCTTCACTCTGCCGTCACGTTGGCTGCCTTCGGAGCAGGCATGGCAGCAGGCCCGCGACTTCACACGGCAGATCGCTGCCGTGCCCGGAGACATCTACGTGATTGACGCTGCGGCCGACCTGATCCCCGCACACAAGACCAGCTTTGCGAATGGCGTACCCGTCTGGGACATCATCCGTGCCGGCGACAACCCGGCCGGACCCCCCCGGGTATCCGATATGCACCAGACCCACCACCACCAA
>CAXUMX010000107.1:0-7245 GCA_964252395.1 uncultured Acidobacteriaceae bacterium
TGAGTGCATGAAAGACCCGTGCTCGCGCGGGGCGCAGTGGGAGAGCACGGACGAATGACCATCAGTTTGGGCGGTAGAGGTTGGTTGGAGGGGCTGCTCGGCCTCGCGCTATGCCTGGTCCCGCTTGCTCCGGCCCAGCTTGGGCCGGCCCAGAGCGGGGCTCCGTTGGAAACCGGCACGCCGGGCAGGGTGGTGCATACAGACCCGCTCAATCACGATCCAGTGGTACGTGCTGCGTACGAGCGTTTCTATACGCTGGACTACGACGGAGCAGAGCGCACTTTCGGCCAGGTGGAGGCCGCGCATCCAGAGAGTCCGCTGGCCGCCGACTACGTGCTGGAGACGGTCCTGTTTCACGAGCTGTATAACCTTGACCTGCTGGACACCACGCTGTACGCGCATGACGGCTTCCTGACCGGCAAGCATCAGGTGACGGAAGACAAGGCCTTCACGGAGCGGTTGAACTCGCTCGCCGACAAGGCCATGTCGCTGGCCGAGGTGCGGTTGAAGGCAGATCCCAAGAATGTGGATGCGTTGTATGCGCGGGGCTGGGCCAAGAGCCTGCGCGCCACCTATCTCGGTCTGGTCCAGCGCTCGTTTCTGCCTGCATTGCGGCTGGCCCTGCAGGCTCGCGGCGATAACGACCGTGTCCTGGAGCTGGATCCGAATTACGTGGACGCAGAGCTGGTAGTCGGCGTGCATCAGTACGTGGTGGGCTCGCTGCCTGGACCGATCAAGCTGGTGGCCGGTCTTGCCGGCATTCACGGCAGCAAGGAGAAGGGGCTGACGCTGCTGCGCGATGACGCAGTGCACGGCGTAACGACTTCGGTCGAAGCACGCACGGCGCTCTCGCTGTTTCTGCGGCGCGAGGCGAAGTACGACGAGGCGATCCACTGGAATGAGACCCAGAAGCGCGAGTATCCGAAGAACTTCCTCTTTTGGTTGGAGTCGGCGAACCTGCGCAAGGATGAAGGAAAGGCGCAGGAGGCCATCGCACTCTACCGTGCGCTGCTGACGGAAGCGAAGCGTCCCGGCTTCTTCACCAACGCGCATCTGGAGCTGCCCTGGTATGGACTGGCCGATACCCTGAACGGCCAGAAAGATGCAGCCGCGGCAGCGGATGCGTATCAGCAGGCGCTATTACAGCCGAACATCAGTGCCGACCTGAAGCGCCGTGCGCAGTTGGGCGCAGGACAGGCATACGACCTACTGGGCAAGCGCGGCGAGGCGGAAGACGCATACCGCAAAGTGGTGGCGATGGGCGATAGCGAAGAAGCCGGTGAGGCCAAGCGATACCTGAAGTCTCCGTATCGTGGTTGAACTTCGTGGATGATGCGCGCACTTTGTTGGAACCTGAGCAAGCGTCGATGCGTCTACTGCCTATAGGCAAGAAACACCGAACAGGACCTTCGCGACGTTTGCAATCGCTTCGCGTAGCGACGCACTTTTTTCTATTGCCGCCGGATGCTGGCGCGCGGGAAGATTGCACAACCCAGAGTCGGAGTGAACACGATGGCTTACTACTGCAGCAATTGCGGAAAGCCGCTGGCAATGGACGCTAGGCACTGCCCTAGCTGTAGTCATGCGGTAGGTGGGGCATTTCAGGGTACGCAGGCCGTCCCGGCCTTCGGAGCACAGCGGCGCCTGGTGCGGCCTCGTATGGGACGGATGATCGCGGGCGTGTGCCAGGGGCTGGCTATCTCGTATGGATGGAACGCGACACTGGTGCGTGTCGCCTTCGTGCTGCTGGCCTGTTGCAGCGGCGCAGGACTACTGCTGTACCTCGTGCTATGGGTGACCGCGCCGGAGGAGCCGCTGCTGCTGCCCAATGTGGTCTACGGCTCGTCTACCTCATCCCAGTCGAGCCCCACGCAGTAAACTTCTGCGTTCCGAGGCGGCCCGGCTATGAGCGAGAGCCTGTACTACGAGAAACGCGGCCCCGAAGGCTCCCAAGACTGGATCGTACTGCTGCACCCGACCCCGGTCGATCATTGCTTCTGGCTGCCCGCTTCCTCGTCATTTGAAGATCGCTACCGCGTACTGATTCCGGACCTTCCCGGGCATGGGCAGTCCGCGCTTGACGGAGAGGCGAGTATGCGCTCGATGGCATCTGCCGTGCTCGCATTGCTGGACCGGCAGGGAATCGAGCGCGCCGCCTTCTGTGGCTGCTCCATCGGCGGCTACCTACTCTATGAGCTGTGGCGGCAGGCTCCGCAGCGCATGCGTGCGCTTGCCATCGCGAGCGCGAAGCCGCACGCTGACTCTGAGGAAGGGCGTCGCGTGCGAGCGGGGAATATTGCGAGCCTGGAGGCGCAGGGCACGAACGAGTTCTTCGATCGCATGCTGCAATCCCTGGTCGGGCAGCCAGCACGGCGCGATCAGCCGCACCTGTTAGAGCGGCTGCGCACGATGATGAACCGCATAACACCCGCCGCTGCCATTGCAATCCAGCGCGCGCTGGCTGCGCGGCCGGATTCGCGGCCGACGGCGAAGACTATCACTGTGCCGACGGCTGTGCTGGCCGGTGCGCTCGACACTGTCTCCACTCCGGCGGAGCTGCGGGAGCTGGCAGACCTGGTGCCGCAGTCCGCGTACTTTCTGCTGCAGGAGATGGGGCACTACGCACCCTATGAACAGCCCCGGCTGGTGGGCGCATTGCTGCGCCGCTTCCTCGACGATCATCTTTAGCTTCCTGGCTCTGCAAGCCCGCAGCATGAGGAGTGGCGGCGGTGGTGTGGGAAGATAAGGGCACTGTGACTCCCAAGAGGATACTGATTGCCCCGCAAGCCTGATCGCATTGCCGCGCGCCCCTTCCATTATCGTGCAGGGCAACTTCACTGCGACGGAGTTTCGCTGGAGCGTCTGGCAGATCGCCACGGCACGCCGCTTTATTGCTACAGCGCAGACCAGGTGCGGGAGCGGCTCGCCCTGTTCCGGCGGCAGTTCGTAGCCCGCGACCACCTGGTCTGCTATGCGGTCAAGGCCAACTCGAACCTGTCGCTGTTGCGTTTGATTGCGGGCGAGGGAGCCGGCTTCGACATCGTCTCTGGCGGTGAGCTGAAACGGGTGCGTGCGGCCGACCGCGGCGCGTTGAAGCGTACGGTCTTCTCCGGCGTGGGCAAGACGGCCGAGGAGATGGACCTGGCGCTGCGAGCGGGCATTCTGCTGTTCAATGTCGAGGGGGAGCAGGAGTTGGAGCTGCTGGCCGAGCGCGCGGCGTGCCTGCGGCGTAAAGCACGCATCGCCCTCCGGGTGAATCCGGATGTCTTCGCCGAGACGCACCCGTACATCTCCACGGGATTGCGCGAGCACAAGTTCGGGATCGATATTAGCGCCGCCCGCGCCGTGTACCAGCGCGCTGCCAAGACCAAGTGGCTGGAGCCGGCCGGCGTCAGTGTCCACATCGGCTCGCAGATACGCAGCGCGGCGCCCTTTGGCGCAGCACTGGAACGCGTCCGCGCGCTGGTTGAGGAGCTTGCCGGTGACGGAATACGGCTGCGCATGGTGGATGCAGGCGGCGGCCTGGGGATCGACTATGAAACGCCTTTGCCACAGGAAGATGACAGTAGAACAGCGGCTGAAGGCTACGACCCGGTAGCCGAGGTGGCTGCCTATGCCGCAGCCCTTGAGAGTGGATTGAGAGGTGTGCGGGTGCGCTTGCTGCTGGAGCCCGGACGCTTTCTCGTTGCGCAGGCGGGCGCGCTAATCGCGACGGTGCTCTATCGCAAGCGCAACGGCAAGAAGGAATTCCTAATCACCGATGCGGGTATGAACGATCTCCTGCGGCCGGCGCTCTATGGAGCGCATCACGAGATCGTGCCGCTGCGCGCCACAAGCGAGACCGCCACCGTGGATGTGGTGGGGCCGGTGTGCGAGACAGGAGACTTCTTCGCCCGCGATCGCGTGATGGCCTCGGCAGTTGCGGGAGACCGCGTTGCTCTGCTCGATGCAGGGGCCTATGGCATGTCGCTGGCCAGCAACTACAACACGCGCGGGCGTGCGGCCGAGGTACTGGTCGAGGGCAAGCGCGCCCGGGTGATACGGCGGCGAGAGTCCGTCGAGGACCAATTGCGACTCGAGCGGTGAGCTTCAGCGTGTGGCGGTGGCGCGGGCCAGGACGATGGCGGAGCGACGAGAGGCTTGTTCGTAGTACTCGACCATTCGTTGCGGTTCCTCTGCGTGGTAGAAGCCGAGGTTGTGCGCCCAGCGAAAGCCGATGGGCTGGTACCAGAGCTCGGCCTCGACAGAGAACGGTCCGGATGCATCGCCGGTGCGGACGACGTAGCGGACCCGGCTGCCCTGGTCGGTGAAGCCGGGATCGTCAGCTGCCGCGCCCCCGACGGCGACATCCGGGTCGGCAGTGTGCTTGTCAAAGCCGCGCGGCAGAAGGCGATTGTCCTTCGCGTAACCCACTGTGCTCAGCAAGCCGGTGGTGACTTGGCCCGCTTCGTCCTTCAGAATTGGCTCGTAGATCTCGACCTGGTCGGGGCTGTGGATCTCGGCGTAGTGCGGCTCGTAGCGCAGCGGATCGCGATCGTTGTCGTTGCCTTCGATGGAGCCGTCCGGATGAAGCGCGCCCGACTCAAGGATGGCATTGCCGTGGCCGTCGCGAATGACGACATGCAGCCACGCGCGGCGCGACGGATAGGCTGTCGGCATTTTGTGACCCGAAAGGTTCTCGACCAGCACCTCCGTGGTCAGCACCCCGGCGCTTTGCTGCACGTCGCGAATGGTCACCCGGGCGGATTGTGTCTTCAGGAACTCTGACGTGCGCTGGTGCGCGGCCTCAAGCTCCTCCGGCAGTGCTTCCGTGCTGAGCGCGTCGCGGTGCTCATTCAGGATGTCTTCCATCACGAAGTTTGCGCCAACGAAGACGTGGCGCCGCGCGCCCGACCGGAGCGGACCGAAGAGAGCGGTGACAGGGACGGGCTCCTCAATCTCTGGCATATGACACTGCTGACACGTCTTTGTGCTGGCGAAGCTGCTGTGTTGCCACTCCTTGTAGGGCATCTGCTCCGGGAAGGGCTTTAGCTTCCTGCCGTCGTGGCCGATGGCTTCGGTGTACAGCGTGTGGCAGGATCCGCAAAGGCCGGCATCGCGGATGTGATCTGCACGCATGGGCGCGAAGCCGCCGGTCGACGATTGCATGATGCGCTGATGGCCCGCGTCCACGTCGAAGGGTCCAAACTCCGGATGCAGGAAGCGGCTGAACTGCCGGTTGTCGGTCCCCTGTGTGCTAACCGGCGCGGCTACGGCGACATTGCCGTTGAAGGTGGCGTCTGTGCCCAGGCCCGCTGCGGCCACCTGGTGGCAGACCGAGCAGGAGACTCCGTCTGCGGCAGAGCGGTCGCCGTGTGGTGTGGATTGTAGCGGCAGGTGCGCGAAGACCTGCGTCTGGTGCCCTGCAGCGCGATCTTCCAGGTGCTTCAACGGCATGTGACAGACGGAGCACTCGTCCTCAATCGCCGCCTGCGACTCAGGATGATCGATGGCTTCGCGGCGCACGCTGCCCTGCCAATAAGGATCGCGCGACGCGTTGGCCATGATGCTGGCCCGCCACTCAAAACCGATGGAGACGTCTTCGCCGGTGCTGGTCTTCATGCCGTTGTGGCAGGCGACGCAGCGGTCTGAGCTGTGAAAGCGGTCGTTGGCAGAGGTTGCGACGTTGCCGGAGCCGGCCACCTGCGCCGTGCATCGCGGCAGCCATGCAGAGCAGGCAAGCAGCGCCAGCAGGAACAACGCGCGCCTCACCATCCTTGCCAGAACTTTCCGTCCGCCCAGTCCCACAGGACGTAGAAGACGACCTGCGGACTGCGGTTGCTGGTGTGGGTGAAGGGTGCCTGCACTCCGACATCGGCGCGGATATGCTGGCGCGCGCTGATGGTGACCTGCATCTGCGGGAGCACGTCCCAGTCGGTGCCGGCTTCGGGCTGAAAGTCACGCGTCGCCAGCAGTTCAACCATAGGGGAGAAGAGCCGACCGAGCGCGTGATCGGGCGCCAGCGCCTGTCCCACAGCGCCTCGCCAGAAGAGGCTGCGCGGCGCCGTGTCTGTGTCCACCGGAAGCTCCGCGCCGGCCTGAAACTGCAGAAACGTGTTCTCCGGAAAGAGCTGATCGAAAGCAGCGAACGGTTCAAAGGTGGGAGTGCCGCGGCCGAAGCCGCGATCACTGTCCCCGGTGGGCAACAGCACACCACCCTGCAGGCTCAGGATGGAACCGGTGCGAAGACTCGAGAAGATCTCGCGCTTCAGTCCCAGCGTGACGTCGCCGGCTCCTGCGGTCCACGCATGATTCTGATCGGCGTAGTTGATGGGCACATCGACTTCGATCTGATTCCTTCCGGCGAAGGTCTGCTCGTGAATGACGTCCGTGGTGTAGCTGGGGGAGCCGCTGGCGCTGGCTGCCGTGGAAATGACCAGCTCATCTTCGGGGAAGGCCTTCTCCGTCACCAACGCGCGGGGCAGGTTTAACTCACCCGGCGGGTAGTGATGCGTGTTCTTGCAGAAGCCGCGCATGTAGGCGATGACATCGTCCATCTGCTCGTTGGTTAGCAGCTGACCGAATGCCGGCATGATCTGCGAGAAGCCGCGATACCGGCCGCCATAGCGGATGACCGCCTTCCAGGCTGAGTTTGCCTCGGGCGTGGTCTGGTCGCAGCGGGTGAAGTCTGGGAATGTATCCGGCCGCAGAAATTCGGTAGCGGTCGGTGGCGCGCCGTTCCCATGGCTACCGTGGCAGGCGATGCAGCCACCCTTGTAGACGATCTCGCCCGCGTGCACGTCGGGAGCTCGCGTGTAGGGGATAGTCTGCGCCGTGAGGGGGAGCAGGCTGGCGAGCGCGACGGCAACGGCGATTGCTAACCAGAGACTGCGCAGCTTCGTTCCGCGCCGCGCGCCCTCGGGCAGTGTGTGCAGATGCTGATCCAACAGCGAAAGCCCCGTGCGGCGGAGAGAACAGCCGCGTGTTTCCTATCCGTTCGTTCCTTGTTCAGACGCTCGGATTAGATGCGATTCGCACAAGGCTTGAGGAATGAGCGGCGTTGTAAATCGTACGAGCAAGCGGAAAGCTGTGGGGAATGAGAAGAGGGGGGCGCGGGGGGGGCGCGGGGCGTCGACCCGAAGGGCCGGCTCATCGCCGCGGACCAGAACGGCCGGCTCTACCGCTTGACTCCGCCGACTCCGGGCCGCAGCACGGCGGTCGAGCCCGAGGCGAAGGCTCGGCTGGATGCCTTGATCGCAGCCTATC
>CAXUMX010000108.1:0-7095 GCA_964252395.1 uncultured Acidobacteriaceae bacterium
CCTTCAGGTCATAGCGGCCAGTCGCGAAGAGAACGTCAGAAAGATTGACGACCAGCCCGCGCGGAGTCTCCTGGGTCTGCAGGATGGCGTTGAGCTGCCGACGGATCTGATCGCGCAGCTGCTGGGTCTGCTGGGCAGCGAGGCGCGCCTGCTGTTCCGCGGACTGCTGCGCCATCTGCGCGCGCTCCGCCTGCGCCTGAGCCTGCGCCTGCTGCGCGGCGGACTGTTGGGCCTGCAACTGCGCCTGCTGCTCCGCCAGACGCGCCTGCTGTGCCTGCAGCTCCGATTGCTGCGCCTGCTGACTGGCTGCCTCCTGCTTCGCTCGCTGGTCTGCGGCAAGCTGCGCGGCCTCCTCTGCCTTGCGCTTGCGAAGCGTGACCAGTCGGGCGTCTTCAGCCGTCTGTACGGCAGCGCGGGCATACGTGACCTGCTGCTTGCGGTCGCTCTTCTTGCGGTCCAGGTCCTGCGCGTTCGAGAGCTGCTGTTTGGCGCGGCCAAGGATGTCCGCTGCGTACTTGTCTGCACCGGCGGCCTGCGCAATCTGCACGGCATTGATGGCTTCGTAGAGATCGAGCGGCGAGCGATCGTTGCGGGTGATGGGATTGAGCACCGTGCCGCGGGCCGCCACCTGGCTGACGTACGCTCCACGCGGCAGCAGGTTGAAGTGTGCGTTGACGGGCGAGATGATGCCTGCCGTCCGTCCTGTGACCACGTTCTGCAATACGACGACGTCCGAGGGGATGACGACCGCAAAGTAGGGTTCGGCGGTGACGATGAGTCCGAAGGCCTGCAGTCCGGTCGTTACCTTGATGGAGGCCTTCTCACCATCCGGCAGCACCTCACCCAGGTTCACCGGGCGGCCGTCGGGCGAGATCGCCCACAACACGTAGGTCAGGTACTCCGGGCCGAATGTATTGGCGGGCGGCAGCTTCTCAAACTTGGCGTCGATCGTCGTATTGCCCTTGCCGCTGTCCACCTCTGCGCTTCCCTTGGCGTTGGGCAGCAGCGCCGTGCCTTCGAAGCCGATGGGCGTCTTTCCAGTGCGGTTGAAGTAGTTGATTGAGGCGACATCGCGCGCGACCACCTGCACACGGAAGAGCGGCTCGCCATTGCGCATCTCCGCGGTCTGTTCAGGCGGCTGCTGCGTGTCACCCGCCGCGGCGACGGGGCTGGTGTCCTGTGCGTGAGCGGCCATGCCGGTGGTCAGCCCGGCAGCAGAGACGAGAAGGACGGGCAGAAGGGGGCGTAGCAGTGATCTCAAAGGACTCTCCTTACATCGCTTCTGCAGGCACAGTCCCTGCGCGGAAACCGGCGCATGAAACCTGTGTGCGGATGCTTACTAGAGTGGATGCCAAAAGCAGGGAAAGGGCTGTGGCCGGGTACGGCCGCCTCAGGCTTCGAGCCACGCGCGCGAACGGGATGCCGCTAAAGTTGCAGCCTCCACGAGCGTTCCGCCACCTAAGTAACGGTGTGGTTTCTAGCACGGAAAACTATGCTCCTTCCCATGGGCTTTAAACCGCGGGCAGTCAGAGACAACATTGCCGTACGGCAACAGCAGCGGGTCAAGCTGAAGACTCCTGTTCGCCTGGTAGTCGGCCGACCGGAGAAGGTGCTGCTGGTCGAGGCGCACTTCCGCGACATGAGCACGGACGGCGCCGCTATCTTCGCCGGGGTGGAGCTGGCCATCGATACCGAGGTGCAGGTCGAGTTCACGCCGCCCTACGGACAGGGTCCGCTGCGGGTGAGGGCGATCGTGCGCAATCGCCGGGACTACGTGTACGGAGTGGAGTTCCTGCCCCGCGACGCGGAAGAGGAACGGATTCTAGGACTGCTGAAGACCTCACTGCTGCCGCTGGGCAGCAAGGCAACGGGTGGCCCGGACGACCGCCGCTGGAGCTAAGTCTGCGGTGGCGGTCTTCGCTGCCGTGATGTTGCGCAGGTACGGGCCTTCAGCCCTGGGGCATGACCAGCTGGTGGGCGATGGCAAACAGTGCCAGCTCCAGGCGGGTCGAGACGCCGGTCTTATCGAAGATATTGGACAGGTGACGCTTCACCGTCTCCTCACTGATGGTGAACTGCCGGGCGATGTCGCGGTTGGAACAACCCTCGACGATGCAGCCCACCACTTCAAGCTCGCGCGGAGTCAGTCCATAGGTCTTGCGCTCCGGCGCCTGCGCCTTCTGCATCAGCTCATGCAACGCGCCGACCAGGTTCACGACGCGCTGGCCGTTGATCCAGTAGTCACCCTGCATGACGGCGTCGATGGCTCCGGTGAGCTGGTCTATCAGCGCGTCCTTGGTCACGATGCCGCGCGCACCGATCTGCAACGCCTCAATGATCTGCTGGGTAGAGATGGTGGCAGTGAGCAGCAGGATTTTGACGCGGGGCGAACCGCTCATGATGGCGCGCATGGCCTCCAGGCCAGGCATACGCGGCATGGAGAGGTCGAGCAGCAGGATGTCCGGCAGCAGCTCCAGCGTCTGGGTGATCGCCTCATCGCCGTCAGAAGCCTCGCCGACCACGTCGAAGTGCCCCTCCGCACGGAGCATGTTGCGGACGCCGATGCGCACTACGGGATGATCGTCCGCCAGAAGGATGCGGATGGTGTGGTTGCGGTGTTCGGTCGCGGTTGCGGTCATTGGCTCTCCCCGGGGGCTGCTGCCCCGGCCATGCTGCGCTCAACATCATCGCAGGCGGTGCGCATTTCGTGGAATAGCTTACTGTACTCCTGCTGGTGCAGCTCTCCGCTCTCCAGGCCGCCCGCAATCTGGGCGATGCCGGGGACGCCGGACATGGCGGCAGAGCCCTTGAGCGCGTGGGCAGATCGGCGCAGCGCTTCCTCATCGCCGACTGCGGAGCAGCGCTCCAGCTCATCGATGCGATCGCGGGCGTCCGCTACGAAGACCGTATAAAGCTCGCGCAGCGCATCCGGCGGCATCAGGGCCTGCAGCTTGCGAACGCGAGAGGCGTCGAGCGCCGCGGGGAGTGACTGCTCCGGGGCAACTATGTCGTCTGCTGCCGACAATCCAGAGCCGAGGGCCGCGCGCAGCCGCTCGCTGTCCAGGGGCTTCAACAGGAATCCATCGAAGAGGGCACGCTCGCCCGTAGGCAGGGGAGACGCGCTCATCGCGAGTACACGGGGCCGGGGCGCGGGCAGAGCGCGCACCGCACGGGCCACGTCGCTGCCGCTGATGCCTGGCATCTGGTAGTCCACCAGAACGACGTCGACTGCTGCGATGCGGCTGAGTGCCTGCTCGCCATCCTGCGCGCGCTCGACGGCGGCACCTGTTCCCGAGAGCATCAGCGCCGCGACCTCAAGTGCGATGGTGTCGTCATCCACCAGCAGAACGCGCGTTGTAGGAAGAGTGGCTGGCATGGTGCGGCGAGCTGCTGCGCAGGTGCGCTGCGATGCTTGGAACGCATAGTACGGGAAAACAGCCGGGAGTGCCGGTGTCAGCGTATGTTCACCGCCTATTCTCGCCTTCTTTATAGAAGAGGCACGGAACGTAAATAGCCTTGGTTCCATGCTGAACAAACGAATGAGCTGGGTCCATCGGATCTTTGCATCCCTGTGCTTTCTTTCGCTGGCGAGCGCGGCCTGGGGCCAGTTTGACAACGGCTCCCTGGTAGGGGCGGTGCACGACAACACCGGCGCCGTGGTGTCGGGTGCGACTGTCACCGTGACAAATGCGAGTACCGGCATTGCGACCACGCAGACCACGGGCGACAGTGGCCAATGGGAGCTGCCGTCCTTGCGTGCGGGCACTTATAAGGTAGCGATCACCAAGGCGGGCTTTGCCGAGGCGGTGGGTGAGAACATCGGGCTGCAGGTGGGCGGTCGCCAGCGTGTGGACCTGACGCTCAGTGTAGGTTCTGCCAGCGAGACTATCCAGGTGAGCGGCGTGGAGCTGCAACTGGAGACCGACTCAAGCGAGCGTGGCCAGATCATCACCCGGCAGGAGGCAGTGCAGCTTCCGCTGGTCAACCGTAACTACTCCTCGCTGGTGCTGCTGACGTCGGGCACGCGGCAGTCCAGTATCGGAACAGGCTCGGCCTCGCTGACGCGCGAGGGCTCCTTCAATGTGGAAGGGCTGCGGTCCACCTTCAACAACTACCTTCTGGACGGGCTCGACAACAACCAGTACGGCACCTCGAATCAGGGCTTCTCCAACCAGATCATCCAGCCCTCGCCGGATTCGATTACGCAGTTCCAGGTGGTGACCAATAACGAAGGCGCGGAGTATGGCCGCTCCTCCGGGGCAACGGTAAACGTGGCCTTCGCCAGTGGCACCAACCGGTTCCACTTCGACGCATTCGAGTTCCTGCGTAATACCTCACTGAATGCGACCGGCTACTTCCCACCCAACGGCGGGGTGAAGCCGCCGCTGCATCGCAACCAGTTTGGCGGCAACGTGGGCGGCCCGCTGATGCGGGATAAGGCCTTCTTCTTCGTGGACTACGAGGGCCTGCGTCAGAACCGCTCCCAACTGGCCTTCTCTTCGGTCCCGACCGCCGATGAGGCTCAGCGGTACACCTTTCCCACGACGATTACAAATCCGTTCACCGGGCAGAAGTATGCAGCCGGCACTGCTATCCCTGCCAGCGCGCTGTCGCCCGTCGCGCGCAACATCGCGGCATTGTTCCCGGCGCCCAATGTGCCGGGCGTGACCAGTACCAGCAACAACTACGAGCTGCTGCAGGAGCTGACCGACAAGTACGACAAGTACGACGCACGCTTCGACATCCAGTGGAATGAGAAGTCGTCCTCGTTTGTGCGCGTCAGCCAGTTCAAGGAGAGCGCCATCGATTTCAACACGCTCCCGGAGCCGCTGGACGGCAACACCAACGGACTGCAGCGCATTCTGGACCAGCAGATCGTGCTTGGCTACACCCGCCAGATCACGGCGTCACAGCTGCTGGATCTGCGGCTGGGCGGCTCCTACACCAAGGGCGCGAAGAGCCCGCTGAGCCTGGGCTTCTCGCCCAACGGAACGGCCTTTGGCATCCCGGGACTGCCGGATAACAATCCGCGAGTCGCGGGCGGCCTACCGACGTTTGTGGCAACCGGCTTCACCAGCTTCGGGCGGCAGGCGACCAATCCGCAGTTTCAGTACCCGTTCCTCTTCAATCCGAAGATCAACTACACCTGGGTCAAGGGGCAGCACTCGCTGAAGATGGGCTATGAGTATCAGCGCATCCATACCATCGACCAGGACGTTAACCCAATCTACGGCCGATATACCTTCCAGGGTGGTGCCGGTTTCAGCGGCAACACCTTCGCAGACTTCCTGTTCGGCGCACCCAGCCGGTATGAGCTGACCAACTTCTTCATCGCTCATCTGCGTCAGGTGATGCACTTCGGCTACGTACAGGACGACTGGAAGGTCAGCGATAAGCTGACGCTGAACCTGGGACTGCGCTACGAGTACGGTTCGCCATACTGGGACAAGGACGGGCAGCTCTCCAACTTCGACCCCAACACATCCACCCTGCTGACCGCTAAGAAGGATGGCGATACCTATCAGCGCTCCCTGGTGAAGCCGGACAAGAACGACTTCGCGCCGCGCTTCGGCTTTGCGTTCTCCCCGGACGCAAAGACGGTGCTGCGAGGCGGCTTCGGCATTAGCTACGTCCACTTCAATCGCGCCGGTTCCGGCAATGAGCTGGCCATCAATGCGCCGCAGGTCTCGTTTGTGGTGGTTGGGCAGACGGCTCCACAGGCGACTACCTTCCGTCGGCTGGACCAGGGGTTTGCGCCCGGGCTGACGGATCCGGCAAACTTCAACCCGCTGACTGACAACATCACCTACATTCCCAAAAACTACAGCGACAGTTACGTAGAGAACTACTTCCTCTCCGTACAACGGCAGATCACGAAGAATGCGCTGCTGGACGTCGCCTATGTCGGCAACCACGGGGTCAAGCTGCTGGAGTTCGCCAACCTGAACCAGGGCAACCCCAACATCATCAACCCGGCGACCAAGCAGTATGCGCGCCCCTATCCCACCTTCGGCGACATCACTGCAGCATTGAACTCTGCCTATAGCAACTACAACTCGCTGCAGGTGCGCTATGAGCAGCGCGGACTCGCCGGCCTCACCCTGCTGAACTCCTTCACCTACGGCCGCACCTTCGACACGGCTGCCGGATCGCTCGAAGATGTGAACGGGCACTTCCCGGGGCCGCAGAACATCTACAACCTGGCCGCAGACTATGGTCCATCAAACTACGATCAGCCGCTGACCAATGTGACCAGCTTCGTCTATGAGCTGCCGTTCGGCCACGGCCATACCTTCGGTTCCGGCGTCAACGGGCTTACCAACGAGGTGATTGGCGGCTGGCAGGTGACGGGCATCAACACCATGACCAGCGGGCAGTCGCTGACCGTGCAGTACACGCCGACGGCTGCCATCGGCAATCAGGTGAGCGGGATCTCGGCGGACTTCCGCGGCGCGAACAACTATCGCGCCAACCGGCTGCCTGGCGTCTCCGTGCTGGCACACAAGGCACAGACCTCGCGCAGCTTCGTGCAGTACCTGAACAACATAGCGGGGCCGGCCAACAGCGGCATCGTGGGAGCCTTCCAAAACCCGATTACGGCGACGGGACAGCCCTTCGGCAACTCCCGCAACGGGCTCGCCTACAGCGATCCGTTCTTCAACCTGGACTTCTCCGCGCAGAAGAGCTTCGCGCTCCCGACGGAGGGGATGAACCTGCAGTTCCGCAGCGAGTTCTACAACCTGCTGAATAAGACGAACTTTGCCGCACCGGCAATCAGCATCTCCAGCGGCAACTTCGGGCAAATCAGCTCCACCTTCCCGGCACGCGTCATTCAGTTCGGGCTGAAGCTGACCTACTAAGTCTGCGTTGCAAGAAAAGGGGCGGAGAGCCAACTAGATCTCTGCCCCTTTCTGTTGTCTGGACTGCGGTGCTTGCGTAGAGTGATCGCACATGAGTGACAGCGAGGAGCTCGCCGACAACGAGCGTGCGCGGCGTATCGAGGCACAATTGGCCCAGGTCACCGCGCGGGTCTTCCAATTGGAGCGCGAACTGGCAGAGTTGCGGGGTGCGTCCGCCACGCGCAGTATCCCGAAT
>CAXUMX010000109.1:0-7082 GCA_964252395.1 uncultured Acidobacteriaceae bacterium
AGGCTGTACCCCTGCTGGCCGCCGCTGCCGCGGCGTCGCCCCGCGACGCGGAGCTACTGAGTGACTACGGCCAGAGTCTGATCTACACCAAGCAGTTTGCTGCCGCCATTCCTGTTCTGGAGCGGGCAGTCACAGTGGATCCGAAGCAGGAGGAGGCCTGGGGAGGCCTCGCCTTCGCCCACAGCAAGCTGCACCAGGATGCAGCGGCGCTAAAAGCGCTTGCGGCGCGTCAACAAATCGCATCTGATACGCCAGAGACATTGTTCCTCTGGGCCATTTCGTACGATAATCTGCGTCAGACAAAGCAGGCGGCCGAGTTTTACGGCAAATTCCTCGCGGCCGCGCACGGCAAATATCCGGACGAGGAATGGCAGGCGAAACACCGGCTGGTAGCCCTGCAGCGGGCTCCTTAGCCGCGCATGAAGTCGAGGTGCTGTATGCGCTGGATAGGTTCGCTCCTCGCTCTCGCTCTTCTCTCCGCACCCCTCTATGCCTCCGGATTCGATAGCAAGCCCGTCGATACGGCGAGTCTAACCGCGCTGGTTGCGCGGGCTAACATCGCCCCGCCGCGCGAGCAGTGCTTCCTCTACGCCGAAATCGTCCACCAGATGACCGAACTCGCGGGCCGTCAGATGAACTCAGGCGAAGATGCATCCGCTACGCTGAAAGGCATTAAGGAGTACACCGAGAAGATCCACACCAACCTTGCGAATGACACCAAGCGCCTGAAGAATGCGCAGTTGCTGATGGAGCACACCGCATTCCGACTGAATGAGTATCTGCATTTCGCTGCGCTCGACGACCGCCCGGTGGTGGAGGCAACACTCAAGACGCTGAACCAGGTGCAGAGTGAGCTGATGATGCAGGTGTTTCGCCGCTGAGACGTCTGCCGACAGCCTGGTCACTTCGCATGTCGAAGCTCTCTCCTTGCCTGCTGTTCTGCTGCGTATCTGTTTTGCTCTTTTCACCTGCCTCGCACGCGCAACGCAGCAAGGATCCTCTGACGGCTGCTGAAGAAGAGCAGGTGCGGGAAGCAACAGACCAGCCCAATGACCGCGTCAAGCTGTACATTAAGTACATCGAGCAGCGCACCCAGGACATCCACGCGACGGTACGGCACCCTGCCACGCAGCACCCCGGCGCGGATATCCATAAGTCCATCGAGGAGTACACGCGGCTGCTGGACGAGCTGGGCGACAACCTGGACGCCTACGAGCAGTCACACACCGACATTCGTAAGTCGCTGCACTTTTTTGAGGATCACATCGCGAAGTGGCCTGCAGTGCTGAACGAACCGCCGGCCTCCCCTGAGTATGACTTCGCTCGCAAAACCGCGCTCGACGCAACAGAGACGACGGGCAACGATGCCAAGCAGTTGCTGAAAGAGCAGGAAGAGTACTTCGCGAAGCACAAACCAGACAAGAATCCGCCGCCCGCGAAGAAGGACTAGGCAGGCACGCAAGAGCTCTGCTCGCTTCGCGCGTAGACTGGCTCCATGGAAAGCGTTCTCAGTTTCATCGAGCGGCTGGTCCTAGTGGGGATCGGCATCTTCGCTCTCTACCAGTGTTTCAAGATCGACGACCAGGGCATACTGGCGCGGCCGGTTGTGGGATGGACGGTTCGTGTCGCCCTGATTGCGGTGGCGGCGGTCTGCTTCTTCGCCGTGGCCCGGCTGGTCGGCAGCTTTTAGCATGGCCGCGAATGCATGCAGACTGGTGCTACGCTAACTCACAGTGAGTCCCGAGCTACACCGGATCTTTGAGGAAGAGTATCGCGTGGTCCGTCCGCGCGCGCCCATGCCACCCGTCCATGTGCGCTTCCGCCGCTTCACTACTCTCAACACCACCATCCGTCTCCGTGAAGGCAAGCTGCACGTCTCCTTGTCCGATGTCCTGGAAGGCGCACCGGAGTCGGTGCTGCGCGCGATCGCTCACATCCTGATGGCCAAGCTGTATCGCAAGCCACTCGACGCCGCCCATGCACACCGCTATCGCCGCTTCTCCTCGAGTGAATCGGTGATGCGGCAGACCGAGCTCATTCGCCAGACACGAGGACGCAAGACCATCCTCGGTCCGAAGGGCCAGTACTACGACCTGGACGAGGTCTTCGACACCTTAAACCACCGCTTTTTCTTCGGCCTGCTCGGCCGGCCGCTGCTGACGTGGAGCACCCACATGGCGCGCCGCAGCCTGGGGCACTACGACGCTGCCCACAACACCATCGTGGTCAGCCGGATCTTCGATCGCCGCAATACACCGCGTTGTGCGGTTGAATACCTGCTCTATCACGAGATGCTGCACCTGAAGCATCCGGTGACGGTCCGCGCCGGGCGCCGCTGCGTGCACTCTCGAGCCTTCCAAGCAGAGGAGCGGCTCTTCCCCGAGCTGGCTGCAGCCAAGGCCTACCTCAAGCAGCTCTAAGGGAGATGGCTTGGGCCCGGATCACGAATGTGCTCTGCCAGACAATTCGCTCCTTCATCAAAGGGCGATTGCGCGCCATGCGAAGACTGCCCCCTTTGCAGTTGCAAGTGGGCGGGACGCAGCACCATAATGCCGCCAACTTTTCGCAGCTCTCCCGGAGCGCGCTGCGACCATTTCCAAGGAACGGCAGGTTGTTGCAATGGATGTTAGCCGGTCCGGTCGAGTCCCGGACACCTAATACAAGAGCGCAGCCGCATGCGTCCCACCGTGTGGCCTGGCAGGGTTTCCACCTTCTGTCTGCCGGCCTAACCTGCTTCACACCTTAGAGCCGAAGGAGTGCGCGATGTATCTCCCGCGCCCGCACGACCTCCTATGGAGACCTTATGTCACAGAGCATCACGCGCGTATTCCAGGCAGCCGTCCTGTGCGCAACTGCAGCAGCGGCGCCTGCCGTCATTGCCCAGACCGCGCCGACGGCTGCCCGAGCGCGAGTCCGCTGGTGCTGGACCACACGGGCGCGGATATCTACCGCTCCGCCTTCACCGGTGGAGAGTGCGATTCCAGCAAGTACCAGTCGTTCAGCATCGACAAGACCACCGGCAAGCTGAACTACCTGGGCAGCAGCGCGTCGCAGTTCCTCTTCAACACGCCACTTACCTTCAGTGCAAGCAACCTCTATGCCTACGGATCGCAGTGCATCAATTTCCAAGTCGGCTATCTCGACACGTTTGAAGCTCTGAAGCGGGAGAGCAATGGTTTCCTCGCGGACACCAGTCTTGGCGCGAACACGCCGGCAACTCCGTCCTCAAATCAGTTCTACTGCCGCTCCATAACCGCGGTAGATCCGGCGAACCACGTGGCCATGGGGTTGCAGCTGATTGATAACGGTACGTCGAGTCCGATCGGCAACCCGCAGATTGCCAGTTACACCATCGGCAGCAACGGCGGCCTGACCACCAGTAACACCTCGTCGAACATGCCCAATACGACCGTTGGCTTCATCTTCGATCTGGCGATGTCGCCTCGGGCAGGTTGCTGGCCGTGGCCGGGGTGAATGGCTTGCAAGTCTTCCACTTCAACGGAAGTTCGCCCATCACCCTGCATACGGGTCTGCTGACCAGCAAGGATATCGAGCAGGCCAACTGGGATAACCAGAACCACCTGTACGCAGTCAGCCAGAACAGCGGACGACTGTACGTCTTTACCGTGACCCCCACCAGCGTGACCCAGGCCAGCGGCTCACCCTATGCAATCAGCAAGGCGCAGCAGTTGGCCGTACGACCGCGCTAGTTGCTGAGTCGCGTTAGACCGCCGCAGCTGTAGACGGTGCGGGTGCCGCAGCATGCCGTCGCGCCCACACTATCAGCACAACGCCGGCCAGCATGGAGCCGATGCTGGCCAGTTGTGCATTCGTGAGGTGCAGAAAGATGGGCGGGTTGATGCGGATGAACTCGACCAGGAAGCGCGCGATGCCGGAGAGCAGGAGGTACTCCCCTGTCAACTCGCCTGGCCGCCGCTGCCCGCGCCGCCACAGGATGGCGGCGATGATCAACGCGCCGAGCAGCTCATAGATCGGCGTCGGCTGCACCCGCTGTACGGTTGGCACCAGGCCGTGGGGAAAGCTCATGCCCCAGGGCAGCGTGGTCGGCTTGCCGTAGTCGCCATCGCCGGAGACCAGGCACCCGATGCGCCCGACCCCGTAGCCCACGGCTGCCGCGGGCGCGGCCAGATCCAGCATGCCCAGCGGGCCGGTACCCACCGCACGGCCTTGCCACATCAAGGTCAGCACGCCGGCGATTAGCCCGCCGTACCATGCGAAGCCCGCGCGATCGAATAGCACGCCAGCCGGGTCGTGCATTAGCGCCGCAGGATCCTCAAAGACGTGCCAGAGCTTCGCTCCCACCACTCCGATGACAGTAACGAAAGCAACGATGCTGATGGCATCCGCCTGAATACCGAAGCGGCGAAAGTTCCTATGCAGAACCAGCCCGGCCGAGACAGCGGCCAGCCACAATAAAAGTCCAAAAGTGCCGATGCTCACGGAGCCGAGATGAATAAATGGATACATGTGCTCTTGATCTGTTCCAAGTATAGTCAGCGGCCGCCGGGTTGGGAGAAGATGGACCATGCCGATCCAGTCCACAGCGTCGCGCGCCGCGGTGCATCCTCCGGTGCTTATCGGCCGGGAGCAGATTGCGGCACGCGTCGGCGAAATCGGCCAGCAGATTGATCGCGACTTCGCAGGAAGTTCGGTCGTGCTGGTCGGGGTACTGAAGGGCGCAGCCATCTTTCTCGCCGACCTCGCGCGATCGATCCACATCCAGTGCACCTTCGACTTCGTTGCTGTCTCCAGCTACGGCAAGGCCGCACGCTCGAGCGGCGCCGTCAAGGTGATCAAGGACCTGGACCATTCGATCGAGGGGCAGAATATCATCCTGGTTGAGGATATTCTCGATACCGGCCTGACGCTCTCCTTCCTGAAGCACAGATTTCTGCAGCACCATCCGCGTGCTCTGCGGGTGGCGGCGCTGCTGGACAAGCCGGAGCGGCGCATCGAGCCGATTAGCGCGGAGTACGTCGGCTTCAGTATTCCTAACCACTTCGTGATCGGCTATGGCATGGATTACGCGGAGCGCTACCGCAATCTGCCGGATATCTGTATCTTTCCACCGGAGGCGGAGGACTGAACCGTTCCTCTGGTTTGATGTTCTGCGGCCAGTCTTCCTCAACACAGCCATACGCGATACCGTTGGCGCGGGTGCACTTTTGGGAAGAACACCTGAAGTGCGCATGCACTTCCGGTAAACGGGGTGTGCACTCCGCGCGTCCATGTTGACAGGGCCCGATGTGCCCGGCAGAGGTTGGGGATATGAAGTCGATGGAGATGCACGCAAAGCAGGATCGCGGCTACTACGACGCGGCAGAGTTCGCCCGGGCGGCAACGATAAACCAGGATCACCTGGCGGCAGTGCTGGATCACACACTGCTGAAGCCGGAGGCCACCCGGAACGACATACTCGCGCTCTGCGATGAAGCTGCAGAGCATCGCTTTGCCTGCGCCATGGTCAATCCTGCCTGGGTGCCGCTCGCCGTCTCCGCACTGCGTGGCGCCGGCGTTCCGGTTGGCGTGGTCATCGGGTTTCCGCTGGGCGCCAGCCTGGCCACCAGCAAGCGCGACGAGGCCCGCGAGATGGTGAAGCTGGGCGCGCGCGAGATGGATATGGTGATCAATATCGGCATGCTCAAGAGTGGCCTCTACGATCAGGTGGAGACGGATATCCGCTGCGTAGTGGAAGTCGCCCGCGATGCACAGGCTGTGGTCAAGGTCATCCTGGAGACCTGTCTGCTGACCATCCCGGAGAAGCTGCGCGCCGGAGAGATCGCCTTACAGGCGGGCGCAGACTTCCTGAAGACGAGCACCGGTTTCTCGAGCGGGGGCGCCACTGTGGACGATGTGGCGTTGCTGCGCGGGCTGGTCGGCGACTCCTGCGGAGTCAAGGCCTCGGGCGGCATCCGCACCCTGAAGGACGCGTGCGCCATGCTGGACGCGGGCGCAAACCGCCTCGGCGCCAGCTCAAGCGTGCGGATCCTGGAGCAGCTGCGCAGCTCCACTCCAGTGTCGCCATTGACAGTCCAGACAGCCCCTAACGGACGCGCCAGTTAGCAGCGGACGCTCCTGCTTCGCCACCACCTCGCCCCGTGGCCGCTGCGCTATGATGACTCGATTGCGCCTGCCCCGCATCTGGGGCACGCAGCGGAGTCGTGCGTGAAGGATGATGGCGAGCAGGAACGACCTGCCGACAGCTTCGAGGGAGACTACCGGCCCGCCGGCGAGCACGGCGTCTCGCGCGCCCGCGTGCGTCAGGAGCCAATCCAGCTCGAATTCCTCATGCGGCTGGCCAACGCCCTCAACGCCACGCTCGACCTGCAGACCATCATGCACCAGACGGCAGAGCTGGTCCGCGCCGTCATGGACTTCCGTATCTTCGCCATCCTGCTGCTGAACGACCGTACCAACGACCTCCGGATCCGCTACCAGATCGGACACACGCAGGAAATTGAGCGGCGCAGGTTCCGTATAGGCGAAGGCATTATCGGTGAAGCCGCACAGAAGAAAGAGGCGGTGCTGGTCAACGATGTCCGGAATGCGACCAACTACGTGCCGGCCAGCGATGCCGTCCGCTCCGAGCTGGCGCTGCCGCTCATCGTCAAAGGTCGCGTCATCGGCGTCATCGACATAGAAAGCGAAGAGGTCGGCTACTTCCAGGAAGAACAGCTGCGGCTACTCGAGTTGACCGCATCACGCGTCGCCGTCGCCATCGAAAATGCCCGGCTCTACACCCGCGTCTCCCGGCAGGCGCAGACACTCGCAGTGTTGACGGAGATATCGCGCGACCTGAGCTCCATTCTCGATCTGGATCAGCTGCTGGAGCGCATTGGGCTGCTGCTGCGCCGGCTCATCGACTATCAAATGTTCTCTATCCTGCTGCTCAACGAGCGGGATCAGGTGCTGGAGACGCAGTACGCAGTCCGCTTTGGTGAACGCTATGTGCCGTTGGAGCGGGTGCCGCTCGACCGCGGGCTGGTGGGCACCGCGGTGCGCACCCAGGCGCCGGTGCAGGCGCCTGACGTCCGCCGCGACCCACGCTACCACATGGTCAA
>CAXUMX010000110.1:0-6939 GCA_964252395.1 uncultured Acidobacteriaceae bacterium
GCAGTGGGCGGGGGGGACGCCAAGGCCTTTCGCTCCGGGCGAACGCCTGGAGGCCTACTCCTTCGTCTTCTTGCGGATCTCGATGTTCAGCCGTTTGATCTTCTGGTTCAGAGTGGAGAGCGGGATGCGAAACTGCTCCGCTGCGTCCGTCTGGTTCCAGTTGGAGCGCTCCAGTTTGTCGATGATGATGCGCCGCTCGATGTCTTCCAGAATGTCAAAGAGCGAGGCGTCATCGTCATGCTCCAGCAGGGAAGCAGAGTAGGAGCGGCCGGTCAGCTCGCCGGGGAGCACTTCGAGCGGAATTACCGGAGTCGGGGAGAGCGCCACGCCGCGTGCCACCACGTGCTCCAGCTCGCGGACATTGCCGGGCCAGTCGTACGCCATCATCGCGCGGACCACCTCCGGCGCCAACCTGCGCAGCTCCAGCTGGTTCTCCTCCGAGTAGTGCGCCAGGAAGTGCGCGGCCAGCAGCGGAATGTCCTCGCGACGAGCGCGCAGCGGCGGCAGCTCGATGGTCACCACGTTCAGCCGGTAGTAGAGGTCCTCTCGGAAGCGGCCGGCACGCACCGCATCCCGCAGCTTGGTGTTGGTGGCGGCAAGAATGCGCACATCCACCTGCGACTCCTGCACGGAGCCGAGCGGACGGAAGCGCTTGTCCTGCAGCACGCGGAGGATCTTTGCCTGAGTCTCCAGCGGCATGGTGCCAATCTCATCCAGGAAGAGGGTGCCGCCGTTTGCGATTTCAAATAACCCCTTCTGCGCCGCGTGGGCGGACGTGAAGGCGCCCTTCACATGGCCGAACAGCTGCGACTCCAGCAGCTCCGTGGGCAGGGCGCCGGTGTTGATAGGGACGAAAGGCTTGTCGCGTCGCGGCGAGTTGGCATGGATGGCCTTCGCGATCACGTCCTTGCCGGTGCCCGTCTCGCCCTCAATGAGCACCGTGAAGCGCGATGGCGCCACCTGGGCGACCAGGTCGAAGATCTTCAGCATGGGCTCACTCTTGCCCACGATGTTTTCGAAGTTGTAGCGCTGTTTTAGCGCTCGCTTCAGCTGGACGTTCTCTTCTTCCGTGCGGTACTGCGCGATGGCTGCGCGAATATCCGCCAGCAGCTTCTCGTTGTCCCAGGGCTTCTGGACGAAGTTGCGCGCGCCGGCGTGGATCGCGTCCACCACGTTATTCACGGTTCCGTAGGCGGTAATCATGATGACCGGCAGCTGCGGATGACGCTCCAGCAGCCGCGGCAGCAGATCGATGCCGTTTTCGCCCGGCAGAGCCAGATCAAGCAGCACCAGGTCATACGAGTCGCGGTCCAGCTGGTCCAGACCGCGCGCGCCGTCCACGGCGGTCGATACGGTGTAGCCCTCCAGCATCAGCAGCGTCTCCAGAGACTCTCGGATGGCCGCCTCGTCATCGATAATCAGGATGCGGCCGGTCTGGGACTCGCGAGCTTCGCTGGGGGCCAGAGCGGTGGGTGCTTCAGACATGCATTGCCTTCCTGGCCGCGGGGAATTCCAGATGGAAGGTGGTGCCGCGGCCGATCGCGCTCTCTACCTGGATGCGCCCGGCGTGCTCCTGGATGATTCCGTAGGTCACGGCCAGACCCAGGCCGGTGCCGCGTCGCTGCCCGTCCGCGGGCGCGTTCTTTGTAGTGAAAAATGGATCGTAGATGCGCTGCATGTGCTCGGGTGCAATGCCGGAGCCGCTGTCCGTGATCACCACACCGACCCGCCCGTTCGCTTGCGTGGCCACCCGCAGAGAGCCGCCCGCGGTCATCGCGTCCTTGGCGTTGAGAAACAGATTCAGGAAGACCTGCTGCAGTTTGCCGGCATTGCCCACGATCGGGGGCAGGGCAGGTTCAAGTTCCGTCACAAGCTCGACTGCTGCCGTCTTGAATTGGTGCTCGAGAAGCGTCAGCGTATCCCGGATGACCGCGTTCAGATCGAGTTCGGTGAACTCAGTAGAGCCGGTCCTCGAGAAATTCAGCAGGCTGTTCACAATCTCCGACGCGCGGAACGTCTGGCTGGTGATGCGGTCCAGCAGCGGTGCCAGCCGCTGATCGCCGCGCACCTGTTTGGCCAGCATCTGGGTGTAGCTGGAGATCACGGCGAGCGGAGTGTTGACCTCGTGTGCCACTCCGGCTGCCAGAAGGCCGATGGAGGAGAGCTTCTCGGCCTGGGTAAGCTGCGCCTCCAGGTGCACGCGGCTCGTGATGTCATCTACCAGGATGATTCGGCCCACCACAGAAAAACTGCGCGAGACCAGTGGGGCTACGGCGATGTTGGCAGTCCGCGTCTCACCGGTGACCATGGGCAGGCGGAACTTGTACAGGTTGTGCACGCCCGGCTGGTCTTTGAGCCGGTGGAACTCGCTCATGAATTCGGGCGGGAAGATGGCGTCGAGGCGGCGTCCGATCACCTCTACACGAGGGAGGGCGAACATGACCTCCATCTGCGCATTCCAGCTCTCCACGGTCTCATCCAGGTCGATCGCCAGAATGCCGACGTTGATGGATTCGACGATGTTCTCGTTGAACTCCTTCAGCCGCTCGTACTCGGAGGCCTTTTGCGCCAGCGAGGCGTAGAGACGCGCGTTCTGTATCGCGATCCCAATATAGGAGGCCAGCGACTCCAGCAGTTCCACATCTTCAGAGGAGAGAAAGTCGCCGGCGGTGGTGCGGCCCAGGCCGATGACAGCAATGGTGCGCTGCTGTACCTGGCAGGGCAGGTAGTAGTGCAGGTCGAGCGCAGCCGCGGTGCGCCGCTCGGACTCGCTCAGGTGCAGCGCCTGCTGCGGATTCTCGAGGAAGAGGTGTGAGGCGACCTCGCCCGTCGACGCGTATCCCATCGGATCGAAGTTCAGGAAGCGGAGGTCGAGCGCATCGCCGGAACCGCTCAGCCCGGAGTTGTCTGCCGGGCGCGCGCCCTGGAGTGCTTGACTGAGGCCACTGGATGCAGCGAGCGAGAAGGTGTTCCGCGGACCGGAGAGGAAGATGGCGACGCGGGAGACTAGCAGAGTGCGGGAGAGCCGGTCCGTGACCGAGGCCAGCACGGCATCCAGGTCTGTCTGCGAGCTGAGTCCGCGGCCGAACTCGATCAGCGTCTGCCGGTAATCGTAGCGGCGCCGGTCGAAGATACGGTCAACCCGCCCCTGGATACCACGCTTCAAGGGCTCGAACAGCTGCGCGGTGATGATGATGGTGGCGGCCAGTCCCCACCCGCCAAAGCTGGGCAGGCGGGTGTGGATCAGCTCTGCCGCGACCGCGACCGCACCAAAGTAGAGCCCGATCAGCGACGCAGTCGCCAGCGTGTACGCCACGCCGCGTTTGAAGATCAGGTCGACGTCCATCAGCCGGTAGCGGACGATGGCCCAGGAGAAGGTGAGCGGGAGAAAGACCAGGCATAATCCCGCCAGTTTGGTCAGCACCAGCGGCACTGGCCAGTCGGCGAGGAAGGGGATCACGTTCAGCAGAGTGAAGGGGATGATCGCCAGCAGAGTGCCCCGGGTCAACCACTTCAACTGCTGACGGCGCAGCGGATTGTCCGTGTTCCTGTAGTGGACTAGGAACACTACGGCAGCCAGAACGTAGTAGGCCGCCAGGTAGCCGACAGCAATCTGCTCCAGCCGGTGCAGCAACAGACCGGTGGCAGACCACCTAAGAAACGCGACAGCCTGCAGACCGATTACCGCCATGCCGGGCAGATAAACCAGCGCCAGGAGGGCACGCCGGGCCTGCCGCTTCTCGGTCTGACTGTCTTCGGCAAAGGCAAGGGCGAAGTGCAGGAAGAGCGCCGGCTGCAGCGCGCCTGCGATGACGTTGGCCCAGTAGATGGTCCAGTCAAACGCGTTCAGCTTGCCGGTGCTGTGGAAAGCGTACAGCACGAATGAGACCAGGCAGAAGAGATAGAAGTGGGTGGAGTGCGGCGCCGTCCAGCGGCGGAACAATACGTAGAGCCCAATTAGCAGGTAGACCAAGGCGACCAGCCGCAATCCCTGGTACTGGGTGCGATCCGCCGTAATCAGGATGACGGAGGCTTCAAGGCGCACTCCGTTGCGCAACAGCATGTAGTCAACGCGGCGGTAGACGCCGGTGCGGTACCACTCGCGTACCAGGGTTGCCAGTCGCGGAGTTGGGTGGTCCGCCGCCGCCAGCAGCAGATCGCCTGGCTTAACTCCCGCACGCTCTCCCGGACTACCTGCGGGCACCCGCTGCGCCTGCAGGCCTCCGTGCGCCTCCGCCCACCAGATGCCGTCCGTAGGCTTCTGGTACTCCTCATCCTTGGCGAAGTTCAGAGAGGCAAACAGGACCGCCGCCAGCGTAAACAGCGCCAGTGTGATGGCGGAGAGCCGGATTGTGAGGGACTTCTGCATAGCTCAGACGGCAACCGGGACGATCGCGCAGCAGTCCCTTCAGTGTACGGCGAAGCACGCCGCTTGCCAGCGTAAATTCCTATGCATGAGGTGTGGCTTTGGCGAGGAAGTCATGTATTTATATAAAGATAGAGGTCGGATCGAGCAACCAGCTTCGAGCCAAGCCGAGGCAGCCCGAACGCCTGTTCCAGGAAACAATAGGTGCCTATGAGCTTCTATATGGGCAGGGATCCCGCCGGCAGAAGCCGGTTGCGGCTGGATCGCTCAATCGGCAGCGAAATTCCTCTATTGGGAAGCTCGCAGAAGATACATCTTTTCGATATCTGGCGCGCTCTATGTTTCAGGAGTTTGAATAAACACTGCTGTACGGCTGTGCTCTTGAAAGAAGACTTGTCATGTCGCTTGCTGCCTGGATGACTGCACTGGATACTCGGCCTGAGACGCAGGAGGAGTTTATCCCCGTCGAGGGAGCGCGCATGCGCTGCCTGATCTCCGGCCAAGGGCCAGCTGTGTTGCTGCTTCACGGACTCTTGGGGACGGCCGATGCCTGGTCTACCATCACCCGAAGGCTCGCAGCGTCCTCCCAGGTCTTCTCGCCCGACGCGCTCGGGATCGGCGGCTCGGAACGGCGGCCGGGCCTCGACGTGAGCCTGCGTGCCTGCGCTGCCCGCATGATCGCGGTGATGGATGCGCACGAGGTCACCCGCGCCGACATCGTCGGAACCTCCCACGGGGGCGCAGTGGCCCTGATGCTTGCCGCGCTCTACCCGGATCGTGTGCGCAGCTTGGTCCTGCATGCGCCTGCCAACCCGTTCTCTGACGCTGCGGACCCGCTGATCCGGTTCTACCGGACGCCCCTGGGGCGCTGGTTTGCCAACCGTGTGCCCACTGCTCCGAACAATGTGCAGGCACTGGCCCTGGGACGCATGTACGGCGACGCCAGCCGGATCCGTGCCGGCTCGCTAGAGGCTTACATCACCTCGCTGCGCGTTCCCGGCACCATTAGCTACGTGCTGAGCATCCTCGAGCGCTGGGAGGCGGATATGCGCGATCTGGAGAGCATCCTGCCTCGGCTTCGCGAGGTTCCCGCACTCCTGCTCTGGGGCGACCGGGACCGGGCCGTGAGCCTGCGGAGCGGTGAGAGACTGGCCGAGTACTTCGATCGGGCCACGCTGATCGTGATGCCCGGGGCAGGGCATCTGCCGCACGAGGAGTTACCTGCGGTTTTTGCGGGCGCGGTCAACGGGTTTCTGAACTCACGCAAGCGGGACGAGCCTGACAAAGACGGCCAGAGCCGGGAAGAACGGGGTCGCAGGGGATTGCGGCTGGTGCCGCGGCCCGACGCCGCTTAAACTGGCTGACGAAGCGTGTGCTTCAAAACGGAGGCGACAAGAGTGAAAAAGATACTAAGTTCCGCATCGGTTCTGCTGGCGTTCGGGCTAACGGCCAGCGGCGCATCGCCTGCTCTGTGGGCGCAGACCGCCGGTCAGGATATGCGCAACGCCGGGCATGAGACGAAGGATGCCACCGAAGATGTGGGCCATGGCATCGCCAAGGGCACCAAGAAGACGGCGCGCGCTACCGAGCACGGCACAGAGAAGGCTTACGACAAGACGAAGGAAGGCACCGAAACGGGTTACGACAAGACCAAGTCAGGTACCAAGCACGTTTATCACAAGACCAAGAACGGCACGAAGCATGTGATCCACAAGACGGCGAGCGGGACCGAGCACGCCGCTGACAAGGTCGAAGACAAGACTGCACACTAAGCCGGAAGTCTCGGCTACGCACAAGAGGCATGCCATGCGCATGCCTCTTGCTATTGCATGCCATGGATCGGTGAAGTAAGGGCCTTCTGCGGGCTCCTGCTCCCGCGCCGCGTACAGTGCTTACTCCGCTATGTAAGCGCCGCGCCGGTGGAAGCGCGGGTCTGTCAACTGCTGCAGCATGAAATCCGCCACGTCAGCGCGCGAGATCCGACGGCTGCTGGAGGGCAGGGCGTCCGGTAGCACGCGATAGCTACGAGTGGCTGGCCCGTCAGTAAGCCGCGGCGCCCGCACGATCGTGTAATCCAGGTCGCTCTCCGCCAGCAGTCGCTCCTGTGCGCGCTGATCTGCCATGGGATGGCGCAGCATGGTCCGCTTGACGACCGCGAATACCAGGTTGGATAGCCGCGGCTGATACCTTCCCGCAGGGTAGAGTGCGCCCGCCGCTCCGACCGTGATCAGCCGGTCGACCATGTGGAAGTGCATTGCGTTGATAATCAGCGGGAGCGAGCGGCTCAGGACTGGCTCCTGCTTGAGGGTGCGTGCGCCCAGTGCGCAGAATACGGCTCGCTGCCCGTCGACCGCATCGGCCACTGCGTGCGGGTCGAAGATGTCGCCTTGCAGGACGCGAAGTCGGTCTCTAGCGTCGAGCGATGCTCCAGTCCGCACGAATGCCGTCACCGCGTGACCTCGTTCCAGGCCGCCTGCGACCAGTAGCCGTCCGATACCGCCGGTTGCACCAAATACGATGAGCTTCATCCCTGTCCCGCGGCAGCAGCCGACAACTGCTTCACTATACAAGGC
>CAXUMX010000111.1:0-6879 GCA_964252395.1 uncultured Acidobacteriaceae bacterium
AAGGGCGTGAGCCAGACCACTACAGCGGGCGAGAACGGTGAATTCGCGCTGCCGGTGCTGCCCACCGGTCACTACCGCGTCACTATCGACGCGCCCGGCTTCACCGAGTACGAGGTGAAGGACGTCACCATCGAGATTGGCGGCAAGGTGAACCTTCCGGTCACTCTGGTGGTTGCCGGCAGCACGCAGCAGATCGAGGTCGTGGACCAGGCTCCGGTGGTTGATACGGCGCAGACAAGCGTGAGTGAGACGGTGAATGCCCGTTCCGTAGAAAACCTTCCCACAAATGGCCGCAACTTCCTGGACTTCACCCTACTGACCCCGGGCGTGAACCGGTCTACTCGCAACGGCGATTTGAGCTTCGGCGGGCAGCGCGGCACGCTGAATTCGGTCACCATCGACGGCACGGATAACAACAACGTCTTCTACGGGCAGGCACTGGGACGCACTGGCTCCGGCCGCGCTCCGTACCAGTTCTCCCAGGACGCGGTGCAGGAGTTCCAGGTCAACACCTCGAGCTACGCGCCGGAGTTTGGCCGCGCCGGCGGAGCAGTGATCAACGTGGTGACCAAGTCGGGCACGAATCAGTTTCACGGTACCGGCTTTGAGTTTCTGCGCGATCGCGGCCTGAATGCGAACGATCAGTCCTACTCGCAGCAGCTGGCCTTCTTCCGGAACAAGCTGCGGGCTACGGCTCCAGTGAAGCCGGGCTACCACTTCAACCAGTTCGGCGGCGATGTGGGCGGCCCCGTGCTCAAGGACAAGGTTTTCTTCTTCTTTGACTACGACGGTCAGCGCAATCAGGCCGGCATTCCGGTCGCGCTGAACCTGCCGGCAGGGCCCTACACCGCGGCCCAGCAGGCGGGCGCGAATTATCTGATCGCGCGCTCGAACACCTACAGCACCGGATTCAACCAGGACGTGTACCTGGGCAAGGTGGACTGGCGGCTGAGCGAGCGGCAGCTGCTGAGCTTCCGCTACAACGCGCAGCGCTTCACCGGCCTGAACCTGGAAAACAGCGGCGCCTCGAGCGCTTCCGAGCATACCGGCTCCTCGAATGTGCTGACGGATACCGGCAACGTGGAGCTGGTCTCAACGCTGTCGCCGCGGCTGATCAACACGGCCCGCTTCTCCTACCAGCGTGACGACGAGCCTGGTCTGTCGAACTCGACGAACCCGGAGGCGACCGTACGCAACGGCGGCGCGACCCTGCTGACGGTAGGGCGGAACAACTTCAGCCCGCGCGACGCCAAGCTGACCCGGCAGCAGTACATCGACACGGTCACGCTGGTGGTGGGAGCGCACACCCTGAAGTTTGGCGGCGACTTCCTGCGCGACCAGGTCTTCAACTACTTCCCCGGCAACTTCTCCGGCGCCTTTGTCTTCGACTCGCTGGAGAACTTCGGCCGCAGCCTGCTGGGGCAGCCGCTGCAGGTGACTGGCAATGGCTCCGCCGCGCTGCAGCTGACTGAGGCCTTCCAGGGCGCCGGCACCTCCGGGCCGGTGACCCATCCAGATCAGGGGCAGCTGGCCTTCTTCGGCCAGGATGACTGGCGCGTGGGCCGGCGACTGGACGTCACCTTCGGCCTGCGCTGGGACCGGCAGACCATCCACCAGCCGGGCATCCGCAACCCGCTGGCCTTCCAGACCGGGATTGATACCTCGCAGGTGCCGATCGACGACCTGAACTTCGGCCCGCGCCTGGGCATCGCCTGGACGCCACGAGAGTCTGGCCGGACTGTACTGCGCGGCGGCGGCGGCATCTTTTACGGCAACACGCCCTCGATCCTGCCCTCGACGGCGATCTCGAGCAACGGCCTGGCCGTGCAGACGTTCGTCTACCAGCCCAGCGCCGCCAACCCGAAGTTTGCCAATCAGGTGGCCTACCCCGGCAACGCGTGCGGTGCGCCGCAGGATACGCCGCGCTGCGCGCCGCCTGCGCTGCCCGGTGTCGCCCCGGTGCGGCCGAACTTGTACGCGTTCTCGACCAAGTACCACCAGCCGGAGGTGATCCAGTGGAGCGGGCAGTTTGAGCAGCAGGTCACCCGCAATACCTCCTTTACCCTGGGCTACCTGGGCGTGCGCGGGCTGCGTCTGACCCGCACCCGGGACAGCAACTTTGTCTCCGAGACGCCGGCGGTGATCACGACCACCACCGGCCTGAGCCTGCCCTATCAGCGGCTGAACGGCGGACCGGCACTGGCCAACACCAACTTCAACCACACCTTCCTGTTTGAAGACTCGGCTCACTCTACGTACCACGGCCTGGTGTGGCAGCTGGACCAGCGCTTCGCGGGCGGGGTGCAGTTTTCCACCTCCTACACCTTCTCGAAGGTGATCGACGACGGCCCGGATGCGACCGCGGTGGTCTTCGGGTCGGACGATGCCAAGCTGAACTACGATCCGCTGCGCCCCCGAGCGGATCTGGGGCTGGGCAACGAGGATGTGCGGCACCGCTTCATCTTCTCCGGCGTCTGGAACCTGGACTACTTCACCCGGAATCTGGAGGGCTGGAAGCGCCAGGTGGGCGGGAACTGGGAGATCAGCTCGATCGTGAATGCGCAGAGCGGGCAGCCCTACTCGGCGCTGCTGAACAACTCGCTGAACGGCTCGGGCGAGGTGGCCAACCAGCGGGTACCCGGCACGGCGCGCAACGCCTTCCGGCTGCCCAGCCTGTACACCTGGGACCCGCGGGTCACCAAGACCGTGCCGATCACGGAGCGGGTGCATCTGGAGCTGATTGGGGAGGGCTTCAACGTGCTGAACCACACCAACGTGTATGGCGTGGCGCGCACGCAGTACAACGTGGTGACCACTGGCGGCGTGCAGCGGCTGGTGCCGAATACCACGGGAACCCAGGCCTTCCAGATCCCCACGTTCTTCACCAGCGGGCAATACCCATCCTATGGCGGGCGTGTGATCCAGGTCGCGGGCAAGATCCGCTTCTAGCGTCCCCCGGACGCTGGACAGGTACCCGGGCAGCGGCACTTGCCACTGCTCGGGCGCCCGTCCGACGCGGTCTATGGGCTCGAGAGCGTGGTGGAGAAGTAGCGAAGCAGGGATGCGGAGCGGCGACAAGGGATTTTCTTCCCGATTTGTTTGACCGCTATCGCGCCCCTTGCTATTGTTAGAAGGTTCCCTGAGGCACGTTCTGCGCATGCGCTGGACGGGTGCCAGACGGGAGCACTCAAGGACGAAGGCCAAAGGATAGCAAGAAGGCCACTCCTGAGGGTCCCGCACGCTGGGGCCAAAGATCGCATCGGTGCCTGCGACACCCTTCACCTGGAAGGGCTATGCGGGCCGGAACTTCGAAACGGAGCTGACTTCAAGAGCACCCACCCGATGGGAGCTTGTTGCCTGCGGCCACCGTCGCGGTTCCTGTCTGACGACGAGGAAGCGAAGCAGACGCGAAGCGGAACAGGCGCGAAGCCGTGGCTCGTGTGCCGTTTGACGGCACCCAATACGATCCGGGGCTGCACCGCTGTGCGGATTACCGGGTTTGGGCACGTTTGCCCTGCTCCGGCGTGCGAGCCGGAGACGCTGCGGAGGTGTTACGCGGCGGAGTGGATAGGAAGCGTTCGTAGAAGCAGGGTTTCGAAGCAAGGTGAAGGAGTAACTGGTTTGCCGACATTCAATCAGCTGGTCAAGCAGGGTCGCACGGCGCCGCGGTACAAGACCGCGAGCCCGGCGCTCCAGGGCTCTCCGCAGCGGCGCGGCGTCTGCACGCGCGTCTACACGCAGACCCCCAAGAAGCCGAACTCGGCGCTGCGCAAGGTCGCCCGCGTCCGGCTTACCAACGGGATCGAAGTGACGACGTACATCCCCGGCATCGGCCACAACCTGCAGGAGCACTCGATTGTGCTGATCCGCGGCGGCCGTGTGAAGGATCTGCCCGGCGTGCGCTATCACGTGGTTCGCGGATCGCTCGACTCGGTGGGCGTGGCCAATCGCAAGCAGAGCCGGTCCAAGTACGGCGCCAAGCGCCCCAAGACCGCAGCCAAGTAAACCGGAACGCATCCCGGCTGCGAGGCCGGGAGCAGGACAGGAACAGGAACAGGAAAAGGTATAGGAAGCGATGCCGAGAAAAGGACACATTGCCAAGCGCGAGGTAGCGGCCGATCCGATCTACAACTCGACCCTCGTGACCAAGTTCGTCAACTCCATGATGTGGGGCGGCAAGAAGTCGACCGCGCAGGCGATCTTCTACACCGCGATGACGAACCTGGAGCAGAAGGGCGGCGACGAGGCTCTGAAGCTGTTCAAGAAGGCGGTAGAGAACTGCAAGCCGCTGCTGGAAGTGAAGAGCCGTCGTGTGGGCGGCGCAAACTACCAGGTGCCGATCGAAGTGAATCCGGATCGGCGCACCTCGCTGGCCATCCGCTGGCTGGTGACCTACGGTCGCGCCCGCGGCGAAAAGGGCATGATCGACAAGCTGACCAACGAGCTGCTGGATGCAGCCAACGGGCGCGGCGCGGCGATGAAGAAGAAGGAAGACATTCATCGCATGGCTGAGGCCAACAAGGCATTTGCGCACTACCGCTGGTAGTTGCTGCTCAGTACAGAAGCAAGTTGAACGCGTCGCCGGTGGCGGGCGCATGACCAAACGGAAGTAGACCGCGGGCCCTGACCGGGCCGGCGAGATGAAGAGAGAAGAGACTGTGGCTCGCCAAGTACCCCTGAATCGTTGCCGGAACATTGGAATCATGGCGCACATCGACGCCGGAAAGACGACGACGACCGAGCGCATCTTGTTCTATACGGGCATCACCCATCGCATCGGCGAGGTGCATGAAGGCACAGCCACGATGGATTACATGGAGCAGGAGCAGGAGCGCGGCATCACCATCACCTCCGCTGCGACCACCTGCACCTGGAACAACATCCGCATCAACATCATCGACACACCCGGCCACGTGGACTTCACGGCCGAGGTGGAGCGCTCACTGCGCGTGCTCGACGGGGCGGTGGCGCTGTTCGACTCCGTCTCCGGCGTCCAGCCGCAGTCCGAGACCGTGTGGCGCCAGGGCGATAAGTACAAGGTGCCCCGCATCTGCTTCGTGAACAAGATGGACAAGAACGGCGCTGACTTCGAGCACGTGATTGAGACCATCCGCAAGCGGCTGGGCGCGCGTCCGGTAGCCATCCAGATCCCGATCGGCGCGGAGGCGAACTTCAAGGGCGTCGTCGACCTGATCGAAATGCGCGCCATCGTCTGGCATGACGAGACCATGGGCGCGAAGTACTCGGTCGAGGAGATTCCGGCCAATCTGCTGAAGAAGGCCGAGGCCTTCCGCATGCAGCTGGTCGAGTCGGTCGCCGAGAACGATGACGAGATGCTGCACAAGTTCCTCGAGGGCGAGATTCCGACCGCCGAGGAGCTCAAGAAATCGCTGCGTCAGGCGACCATCGACATGAAGGTCTTCCCGGTGCTGTGCGGCACGGCCTTCAAGAACAAGGGTGTGCAGACGCTGCTCGACGCAGTGGTCGACTATCTGCCCAGCCCGCTCGATGTGCCTCCGGTCGAGGGCATTGACCCGCACGATCCGTCGAAGGTGCTGATCCGCAAGGCGGACGATACTGAGCCGTTCTCTGCTCTCGGCTTCAAGCTGATCAACGATCCCTTCGGCAAGCTGGGCTTCATCCGTATCTACTCGGGCTCCCTCAAGACAGGCGACACGATCGAGAATCCGCGCACCGGCAAGACCGAGCGCGTGGGGCGGCTGGTGAAGATGCACGCCAACAAGCGTGAGGACATCACCGAGATCTATGCCGGCGACATCTGTGCGGCCGTGGGTTTGAAGGAGCTGAAGACGGGCGACACGCTCTGCTCCCCGGCGGCGCCGGTGGCGCTGAGCGCGATCACCTTCCCGGAGCCGGTCATCTCGGTGGCGATCGAGCCCAAGACCAAGAGCGACCAGGAAAAGATGGGCGTCGCGCTGTCGCGGCTGGCCGATGAAGATCCGACCTTCAAAGTGCGTACGGATATCGACTCGGGTCAGACCATCATCAGCGGCATGGGCGAGCTGCACCTCGAGATCCTGGTCGACCGCATGAAGCGCGAGCACAAGGTCGAAGCCAACGTGGGCGAGCCCAAGGTGGCCTTCCGCGAGACCATTCGCAAGACCGCCGAGGCCGAGGGCAAGTACATCCGCCAGACCGGCGGCTCGGGCAATTACGGTCACGTGAAGATCCGGCTGGAGCCGAATGAGCCGGGCAAGGGCTTCGAGTTCGTCGATGAGATTCGCGGTGGAGTGGTTCCCAAGGAGTACATCAAGCCGACCGAGCAGGGCATCCGCGAGGCGCTGCACAACGGCGTACTGGCCGGCTACGAGATGGTGGACTTCAAGGCAGTGCTCTACGACGGCAGCTACCACGATGTCGACTCGAACGAAATGGCGTTCAAGATCGCCGGCTCGATGGCCTTCAAGGAGGCCGCGCGCAAGGCCAGCCCGGTGCTGCTTGAGCCGGTGATGGCGGTCGAGGTGACGGTGCCGGAGGAGCATATGGGCACCATCATCGGCGACATCAACTCGCGCCGCGGACGCATCGAGGGCATGGAGCACTCGGGTGGTTCGCAGGTGATCAAGGCGATCGTGCCGCTCAAGGAGATGTTCGGCTACGTGAACGACATTCGTTCGTCCACGCAGGGCCGCGCCTCCTACAGCATGCAGTTTGCGCGCTACGAAGAGGCGCCCCGCATGATCTCGGAAGAGATCATCGGACGCAATCAGGGCAAGTAGGCGAGAGTGTAGCTCGCTCTCGGCGAGAAGAGAGTGGTTGTACAGACGCGACTCGGAACGAGTGGCAGAGAAGATCAGGGAGAAGCGCGATGGCGAAGGAGAAGTTTGACCGGTCGAAGCCGCATGTGAATGTAGGGAC
>CAXUMX010000112.1:0-6752 GCA_964252395.1 uncultured Acidobacteriaceae bacterium
CCTCCGCCTCGTCGGCGAGCAGGACTACGAAGGCGAGCTCCGCCAAATTGTCGAATCCATCGACGCCGAGCACGGGCACGCCGATGAACCCCTCTTCTCCGCGAAGTACAAACTGCCGGTCTTCCTTGCCGTGTCTATTGGCCTGTTCAACCAGCTCTCCGGCATCAATGCGGTCCTTTACTACCTGAACGATATCTTCGCCAAGGCCGGCTTCGACCCGCGGCACTCCGACGCGCAGGCAGTCGCGGTCGGCGCCACCAACCTGGTCTTCACTCTCATGGCGATGTCCATCATCGACAAGCTCGGCAGACGGGCTCTGATGCTGATCGGCTGCGCCAGTCTGACCGGATGCCTCGGCGCAATCGCCGCCATCTTCTGGACCAACGTGCATCAGGACTGGCTGGTGTGGCTGCTGATGGCCTATATTGCCTGCTTCGCCATCTCGCAAGGCGCTGTCACCTGGGTGTTCATCGGAGAAATTTTCCCCACACGGGTCCGCTCCAAAGGCCAAAGCGTCGGCTCCTCTGCGCATTGGATCGTTAACGCCATCATCTCGGCTATATTTCCCACTTTGGCACGGTCCTCCGGTGCCTACCCTTTCATCTTCTTTGGCGCCATGATGGCCGTACAGTTCTTCCTCGTTCTCTTCCTCTACCCGGAGACGAAAGGCATTAGCCTGGAGCAGATGGAGCAGCAACTACATACCAGTTGAACGGGAGGGTGCCACCCCGAAAGTGGTATCCCTATGTGGTAACAGTTCCGGTGTATTTATTGACCGAGCGTGCAACTGCCGCAGGTTGCCTGACATCTCTTTAGAGAATCAACAGGTCTGCTACCCGACAATGATGGCCATCCTCATCGTGGACGACAATCCTATCCAGGCAGTCACGCGCCGGATGATCCTTGAGCGCTCTCACTTCCACGTCAGCATCGCTGCCAATGGAATGGAAGCCCTGCAAAGAATCGATGGCGGTGAGAACGTCGGAATGGTGATCACGGACCACCTGATGCCGGAAATGAGCGGTCCGGTGCTGGTACGCCATCTGCGGGATCGCTCTGCCGATCTGCCGATCCTGGTGTTGAGCGGACTGGCCGATGCCGAGAGCGCCTATGAGGGCATGGATGTGGTCTTTCGCACGAAGCCCATTCCACCCGAAGAGTTGATCCACCTGTCTCGGAGCCTGCTCTTCCCGCCGTTGAATCAAACCGCATAAGCCCTCGCGCTCCACAGCGCGTGCCGTGACGCAGTTCGCAGTTTGATCTGCACTATCCTGCACAACTCCACCCTTCCGCCGATTGGCGCATCCGCCTGCGCTTTGCGACAATCGAGCTATGCCGGTATTCGGTAGCTTTGCCCTGCTTCTTGCCCTCGCGCTCAGCGGCTACACCCTGCTGGCCGGAGCGCTCGCACTGCGTCAACTGGCGACCAATGCGCCCAGCCGCGTCGCGCCGGAGCGCCTGGCAGAGACGGCGCGCCGAAGCGGCATCGCCAGCTTCTTTGCCCTCACCGGCGCCGCTTTCGCGCTGGTCTGGGCCGCTTTCACCAACGACTTCTCCGTCTCCTACATCCTTCACCACTCGAACCGCGCGCTGCCCGGTGCTTACAAGTTCGCCGCCTTGTGGTCCGGACAGGAAGGGTCGCTGCTGCTGTGGGCCTGGCTGCTGGCGACCTACGGCCTGGTGCTGCGCCTGCGCCACAAAGTGGATGTACGGCTAACCGCGTATGCCTCGACCATCCTCGCCGGCATCCAGCTCTTCTTCCTTATCCTGCTCAACTTCGCAGCGCCACCCTTCGCGCTGGTGCAGGGCGCGGTTCCGGCAGATGGCTTCGGCCTGAACCCGCTGCTGCAGTACCCGGAGATGGTCATCCATCCGCCGATGCTCTACCTCGGTTACGTCGGCTTCTCTGTTCCTTTCGCCTTTGCTCTGGGCGCGTTGATAATGCGCTATCCAGGCGAGAAGTGGATCCACATCACCCGCCGCTGGACCATGGTGACCTGGCTCTTCCTCACCTGTGGCATCTTCCTGGGCGCGCACTGGGCATACTCCGTGCTGGGCTGGGGCGGCTACTGGGGGTGGGATCCGGTCGAGAACGCCTCACTGATGCCATGGCTCACCGGCACCGCCTTTCTGCATTCGGTGATGATGCAGGAGAAGCGCGGCATGATGAAGAACTGGAATGTGTGGCTCATCTTCTCCACCTTCCTGCTCACTCTGCTCGGTACCGACCTGACCCGCTCTGGCTTGGTGCAGTCCGTACATGCCTTCGCCCAGAGCTCAATCGGCGCCTGGTTTCACGGCTTCATGTTCGTCGTGCTCGCCGTGTGCCTGTTTACCTTCGTCCTACAACGCGATCACCTGAAGTCCGATCACAAGATTGAGTCGCTCGCGTCGCGCGAGTCGAGCTTCCTATTCAACAATCTCGTCTTCCTCACACTCTGCTTCACCGTGCTGTGGGGCACTCTTTTCCCAATCATCAGTGAGTATGTGCAGGGCAATCGCGTCACCGTCGGCGCACCCTGGTACAACCGCATTGCCGTGCCGATCGGCCTCTTTCTACTGCTGCTGATGGCTGTGGGACCGCTGCTGGCATGGCGCTCCTCCTCCCTGCGCGCCATCCGCCGCAACTTCGTCCTGCCCTCGCTCGCCATTGCGGCCACCTCGCTGGCGCTGCTGGCCATCGGACAGCGTCCATGGCGGGATGAGGGTGTCATGTACGCCTTCGTGGCCTTCTCTGCCGCGGCCGGCGTCGTGACCGCCATCTCGACAGAGTTCCTTCGCGGAGCCGGTGTCATGCGGACGCAGACCGGAAAGAATCTTGCCGCCTCCATGCTCCTGCTGGTGCGCAAGAATACGCGCCGCTACGGCGGTTACATCGTGCACTTCGGCGTCGTCGTGATCTGCATCGGCCTGGCCGGCTCTGCCTTCAACCGCTCCACCGAGCAGGAGATGGACTTCCGTCAGTCGATGAAGGTGGGCCCCTACACCCTGGTATGCCAGGACTACACCCAGGACTCGAACGCCAACTACGACAGCGAGTACGCCCTGCTCGATGTCTACCGGGGCGGCAAGAAGATCACGCAGCTCGCGCCTGAGAAGCGCTTCTACACCGCCTCTCAGCAGGTGTCGACCATGGTGGCCAATCACTCCACCCTGGCCTGGGACCTGTACGTGATCTACGCGGGTCAAAATCCGGACACCAACCGGCCCATCATCAAAGTCTTTCTCAACCCGCTGGTCGCCTGGATATGGATTGGAGTGTTCGTCATCATCCTCGGCACGGCTGTCGCGCTCTCGCCCAATCTCGCCGTGGCGCTGGCCTCGGCCAGCCAGCGTAAGCTGGTGCGCTCCACAGCGGGCTCTCTGGTGAGTCAGCCTGCGTCTTCCCTGCAAGGAGGCGACTGATGCACCGATCGCGCTTCGTTTTCCGATTGCTCCTACCGCTGCTGCTGGTCGCGGTCGTGATCTCCATCGGCGCCCGTGCTGCCGACTCCGCTGCCGGTGCTAATAACGCGCGCTTTGACAAGCTGGGGCACAAGCTGATGTGCGCCTGCGGCTGCAACCAGTTGCTGGGCGAGTGCAACCACGTCGGCTGCCCGGACTCCACCAAAATGCGCGCAGAGCTGGCTGCCTCCGTCGCTCGCGGCGACGACGACACCACCATCTTCCACGCCTTCGCCGACGAGTACGGTGCCATCGCTCTGGCCGCGCCCATGTTCACCGGGCTCAATCGCTTCTCCTGGTTTGTGCCTCCGTTGGTTCTGCTGATCGGCATCGCCGGAATCTTCATGCTGGTGCGCCGCTGGCGCCCCCAGGTCGCTGCTACTCCTGCGCGCTCGGCTGACCCCCACACCCGCGCGCTCGAACAGCGCATCCGCCGTGAGATCGAAGGAGACAGCCTTTGATCTGGCTCGCCTGCGCAGTGCTCACCATTGCCCTGCTCACCTACGTCTTCTATCCGGAGCGGAATGTGGCCGTGCAGCGCGTGAAGACCCGGCTCGATTTCCTGGTAGAGCAGAAGGCCGTGCTCTACGACAATCTGCGTGACCTCAACTTCGAGTACCGCGCCGGCAAGTACCCGGAAGAGGACTATGCGGCACAGCGCGCCACCCTGGAAGGTGAGGCGGCCAAAGTACTGGAAGAGATGGAGCGCCTCGAGGCACGTCGGCGCTAGCTGCCTTTACGTCAGCCGCGCCCTGCGCCGAACGAAGCGGACCGCTGCCGCCCGCTTCCCTGCCACAGCCTTTGTTTCTTGCGTACGCGTACGGATGTACAAGGCAGTATCCTTATGCCTGACCTCACATTGCCACTTTTGCTATGAGACGAAGCCTAGACTTGCGCGCCCTGCTCTCCCCCATCCTCCTCGGAGTCTCAGTCCTCGTCGGAACCTGCCTTCTCGGAGCCTCCGTCGCACTGGCTGCGACGGTCACCGGTACGGTGCACAACGGCACCACGAACAAGGTTTCGCCGGGCGACGATGTCATCCTGATCTCGCTCCAGCAGCGCATGCAGGAGACGGCGCGCACCAAGACCGATGCCAAGGGCCAGTACTCGCTCGAGGTGCCGGATCAGGGGTTCCACCTGATCCGGGTGGACCACCAGAAGGCTTCCTACTTCCAGCCGGCTCCGCCTAATCTTTCCAAGATCGATGTGCAGGTCTACGACGTCGCCCCCAATGTGCCGGGCATCACCACCGAAGCAAGTGTGGTGCGGCTGGAGACCAATCCGCAAGGCATGCGGGTGACCCAGAGCTACTTCGTCAAGAACGACTCCTCCCCGCCGCGTACCCAGTTCTCCAGCCACTCCTACGAGATCTACCTGCCGCCTGACGCCAAGATCGAAGGTGCGGCGGCCATGGGTCCGGGTGGGATGCCGGTTGCTTCCTCCCCCGCGCCGGAAGGAGAGAAGGGGCACTACGCGTATCTCTTCCCGCTGCGCCCCGGTGAGACGCAGTTTCAGGTGACCTACAGCCTGCCCTACTCCGGCAAGATGCAGTTCACTCCGCGGCTCGCAACTCCGGCAGACAATGTGGTCGTCATGCTGCCCAAGAGCATGACCTTCAAGCCTGTCTCCGCGGCGCCGTATCAGCCGATCAATGACGACATCAATGCGCAGACCTTCGTCGCGAAGAACGTAAGCCCGACGCAGCCGCTGGGCTTTGAGGTCTCCGGCTCCGGCAGCCTTCCGCGCGATGTGCAGACTGCTCAGTCGGCAGGCAGCCAGCCGGGCTCCGGCCCTGCGCCAGGAGCTGCCGAGGATACTCGTCCTGGTGGCGGCCTGGGCAATCCCATCGACACGCCCGATCCGCTCAACAAGTACAAATGGTGGATCCTGGGCGCTGTCGGCCTGGTGCTGGCCATAGCTGCGGCCCTATTCCTGCGTCGGCCCGCTGCTACGCCGGAGAGCCTGAGCGCCTCCACCGATGCCGCGTTATCCGAGCCGCTGTCGCCACGAGCTGCGGCGTCGCGCCAGGACCAGGAGCGTGGCTATCCAGAGCAGGAGCGCTACGCTGCGCGCAGTATCTACGCCGACCAGGACCGGTATGCTGAACAGCAGCGTCTGCGCGAGCAGGAGCACCTCTCCGATCAGGAGCTGTTCGACCGGGAGCGCTTCCCACCCTCCGCAAACGAGATACCAGAGCCGGTTAGCGCCAGTTCCCGGAGCTATCGCCTGCCGCCGGTCATCCCTGAGCCGCTCTCCCACCGCGAGACGCTTCTGAATGCGCTCAAAGAGGAGCTGTTCTCACTTGAAACGGACCGCGCCCAGGGCAACGTAGGGGAGGTCGAGTACGCCAGCTACAAACAGGCCCTCGAAGCCGTGATCCGCCGGGCGGTCAGCCGCTAACGTCGCTTTTGGCTGGTGCGTGCCGCACCCTCCGGTAGCACGATGAGTTCTACGCGCGAGGTTCCGGAGCGCGGACGGCTTCCTAAGATCGCTACGTTTCCGTTTGCCTTCCAATTTCTGGAGCGTCGGTACGCAATCTAAAATCGCGCGCGGACCTCTCAATTGAGCTGGCCCATTCTTTTCAGGTACATAGGGTCGGCACCGATTTGGTATACAACCTGCCACGATAGTTGTGTTGACCACTTGGGAGGCAACTCAACTTGGATTCGAATAGCGCACTGAAAAGCAGAATGTCCGCCGGTATTCTTGCCCTCGCTACCCTGATCCTGGGCTCTGCCGCGCTCCCTACAACAACCGCATACGGGCAGGCTGTCTCCGTAAACGGTGGCTCTATCCAGGGTACTGTAACTGATAATACCGGAGCAGTGCTTCCGGGCGCCACCGTGGTCGTTACAGGAATCGACACCGGTTCGAAGGCGACCATCACCACCGATTCGAAGGGATATTGGTCACTGGGCCCGCTCAACCCCGGCAACTACAGCATCGCCGTGACCGCCGCCGGGTTCGAGCAGACGGTGGTCAAGACTGTAGTACGCACCGGCACGGTGACCCCGGGCAACGTGAAGCTCACCGTCGGATCGCAGGCACAGACCGTTGAGGTGAACGCGGGCGCACTCCAGTTGAACACCGATCAGGCGGGCGTGAGTGACGTCATCACGGCGGAGCAGATCCGCACCCTGCCAGTGAACGGTCGCAACTTCCTCGACCTGGCGCAGATCGAGCCCGGGGTGATCCTGCAGAGCGGCGAGACCTTTGACCCCACCAAGGCGGGCTACTCAGCCATCTCGGTCGGAGGCGTCTCCGGCCGCACCACACGCATTCTGCTGGACGGCCAGGACATCACAGAT
>CAXUMX010000113.1:0-6627 GCA_964252395.1 uncultured Acidobacteriaceae bacterium
CTCAACGGTTAAACTGTCGGTCTCCAAAACCGAACTTCTCGGTTCGAATCCGAGCGCCCCTGCCATTTTCTGAATGCTCGGCAGACGCAAGAAGAGCGCAGTAGTCGGCAACAGGGAAGCAGCGAAGCAGCAAGGCAGCAAAGAAGGATGCGTGATGGCGAAGGCGATAGCAGTCTCGAATGAGCGGACGGAGAGCAAGCAGCCCCGGCAGCCGAACCAGCTGGTGGGCGCCTGGGAGCGGTCGACCGATTTCCTGAAGGACGTGCGCAATGAGATGCGCAAGGTCGTCACCCCCTCGCGCAACGAGGTGCAGTCGACCACCGCAGTGGTGATCTTCACTGTCTTCGCCTTTGCGGCATACTTTTACGTAGTGGACCAGGTGCTGGGGCGCAGCATCTCGGGCCTCCTGCATCTGCTGGGCAGCGGGCAGTAAGCGCATGGCGAAGCAGAGGAATGGCATAGCAATGATGGATGAGAGCAGCAGCGAACACGGAGCCGAGAATCCGACGGGTCTGCCCGCCGAGGGTGCGGCTGGCGCCGAGGGTGAGGGCCAGGAGCAACTGCCTCCTCCGGTCAACGAGCGCTTCAAGTGGTACATCATCCACGCCTACTCCGGCTTTGAGCGCAAGGTGAAGGAGTCTATCGAGGGCCGCGTGCAGGCCTTTGGCCTCGAGAACCGCATCGGCCGGGTGATGATTCCGACCGAGCCGGTGACCGAACTGGTGAACGGCAAGAAGCGCACTGTCGAGCGGGTCTTCCTGCCCGGCTATGTGCTGGTCGAAATGGACCTCGATAACGACCTGTGGCACGTGATCAAGAACACCCCCCGGGTGACCGGATTTCTCGGTACAGGCGACAAGCCAGTCTCGCTGACCGAGCAGGAGGTCAGCTCGATCCTGTTCCGTACGGATGTGTCCAAGGACAAGCCACGGCTTAAGATCAAGTTCCAGAAGAACGAGTCAGTCCGCATCACCGAAGGCCCCTTCGCCAACTTCAACGGTGTGGTGGACGAAGTCAACGAGGATCGCGAGACACTGAAGGTGATGGTGACGATCTTCGGCCGCTCCACCCCGGTCGAACTCGAGTTTGGCAAGGTAGAGAAGGCAGTCGAATAGCAGCAGCTTTCAGCAAGAGCAGCTCCTAGCTAGCCGCTGTTGGGTTGGCTATGGCGGCATGCCGCTGATCGCGTGGAAGGTTTGAAGAGCTGGCAGCTGGAAGCCAGCACCTGATCTTAGAAAAGGAAGAACGAAGCAAATGGCACCGCCAAAGAAGATACAGACACAGGTCAAGCTGCAGATCGAGGCTGGCAAGGCGACCCCGGCACCGCCGGTCGGCCCGGCTCTCGGTCAGGCTCAGGTCAACATCATGGAGTTCTGCAAGCAGTTCAACGCGCGGACGCAGAACAAGGAGATGGCCGGGTTGACCATCCCGGTCGTGATCACGGTCTACGTGGACCGCTCCTTCACCTTCATCACCAAGACGCCGCCTGCGGCCGTGCTGCTGAAGAAGGCAGCCGGAGCCGCCAAGGGCTCAGGCACCCCCAACAAGACCGAGGCCGGTCAGGTCACCGAAGCCCAGGTGCGCGAGATTGCCACGCAGAAGATGCCGGATCTGAATGCCGCCTCCGTCGAGGCAGCCATCAAGAGCATCAAGGGTACGGCGCGCTCCATGGGTATCAAGGTCACGGCGTAGTCGTTCTGACGGCGTGGCTCGCTAGTCGCCGCGCCCCTTGTCTGGCCACTTGGTTGTCGTAGCGATCAGAACCGTGCATAATACATAGCTGTGCTCGAAGCAGGCCAGAAGCCTATTTTGGGCATGTCGAGAACACCACGGCCCGGCAGCAGTAGCGACCGGAGCGGTGGGAGACGAGGAAACGATGGCAAAAAAGCAGAGCAAGAACATGGAGAAGGCGCGCGCCCAGGTGGAGGCTCGTCCGTACACCCTGGAAGACGCGGTGCCGCTCCTCAAGAAAGTAAAGTTCGCGAAGTTTGACGAGACCGTCGATCTGACCCTGCGTCTCGGCGTAGATCCCAAGCATGCAGACCAGATGGTTCGTGGCACGGTCGTGCTCCCGCATGGTCTGGGCAAGACCAAGCGCGTAGCCGTCATCGCTTCGGGCGATCGTCTGCGTGACGCCGAGGCGGCGGGCGCGGATTTCGTCGGCGGCGAGGATCTGGTCGAGAAGATCCAGAAGGAGAGCTGGACTGACTTCGACGCGCTGATTGCGACTCCGGACATGATGAAGTCGGTCGGCCGGCTGGGTAAGGTGCTCGGACCGCGTGGGCTGATGCCCAACCCAAAGACCGGAACGGTGACGGCGAACGTGGCTGAAGCTATTCGCGAGATCAAGGCCGGCAAGATCGAGTTCCGCACGGACAAGACCGCTCTGGTCCATGTGCCGGTCGGCAAGCTGAGCTTCCCGGAGCAAAAGCTGGTGGACAACGCGCTGACCGTGATCACGAGCGTGATGCGCGCCAAGCCGTCCGCAGCCAAGGGCAAGTACGTCAAGGGGATCACCCTCAGCTCGACCATGGGCCCCGGCATTACGCTGGACAACGCGGTTGCCGACGCGGTCGCCAAGTAAGCAGCAGATACCCGCCACTAGCTCCTAGCCGCTAGCTGGTATTGCGCATGGTTCAAGGGAGTGGTGGCGCACCACCGAAACGGCTAGAGGCTGGAAGCTAGAGGCTGATCTATGGCATTGACGAAGCAGAAGAAGGCGGAGAAGGTGACCGCGCTGGCCAGTGAGCTTGAAGGCTCGACCAGCGCCATCGTCGGGACCTTTGCCAAGCTGACCGTGGCGCAGGACTACGCACTGCGCAATGTAGTGCGGGGCGCAGGCGGCAAGTACCGCGTGCTCAAGAACAAGCTGGCGGCGCGCGCGGCCAAGGGTTCGCAGGTCGAAGCGGCGCTGCAGGGGCTGAAGGGTGTCTCGTCGGTGGCCTACACCTCGGGCGACCCGGTCGCTCTGACCAAGGCCATTTCGACATGGGTGTCGGAAAACGCGGAGTTCACCTTCAAGCTGGGCATCGTCGACGGCAAGGTGATCTCGGTCGAAGAGATCAAGCAGCTGGCCACCATGCCGGGCAAGGATGAGCTTTTTGCCAAGCTGCTCTTCCTGATCAACGCTCCGGCGCAGCGACTGGCAACGGTCATGGCCGCAGCCGGACGCGATCTGGCCGTCGTGGTGAACCAGGCGGTCGAGCAGAACAAGTTTGCTGCCGGCGCGAGTTCGGCCAAGCCTGAGACGGCGGCGGCATCCTCGCCAGCGGCTGAGGCAGCTCCGGCGGTCGAAGCAGGTGCGGCTCCGGATGTAACTGGGGCAGCACAGGCAGATCCGGCTCAGCCGGAGACGGGTGAGGCGTCGCAGGCAGCAGCAGCTGCGACCGAGGCGCCGGTCGAGGGGTAGTCGGCGTAAGGGTTTTGCCGGCCGGAGTCTTGGCTGGCGATAGAAGTTTCGCGCGGGGCAGGTCGCGGGGTGCTACGTCTGGGCACAACGGAAACCACGGCGGCAACGGCGGCAGGGCGGCTCTTCAGCAGGTGGGGAGAGCGGCAAGAATTGAGTACATTTCAAAGGCCAATTGAGTTTGGCGAGTGGAGAAGACAATGGCAGACCTGCAGCAGTTGGAAGAACAGATCGTTGGGTTGACCCTGCTGGACGCAGCAGCCCTGGTGAAGAAGCTTGAGGAGCGCCTCGGCGTCTCCGCCGCCGCCGCGGCTCCGGTGATGATGGCCGGCGGTGCGGGTGCAGCAGCCGCTGCCCCGGTGGAAGAGAAGACTGAGTTCACCGTCGTCCTGAAGGATGCCGGCGCGAATAAGATCAACACCATTAAGGCAGTACGCGAGGTCACCTCGCTTGGCCTGAAGGAAGCCAAGGACCTGGTCGATGGCGCCCCCAAGCCGCTCAAGGAGAACATCTCGAAGGAAGAGGCAGAGACCATCAAGAAGAAGTTCGATGGTGTCGCCGGCGTCGAGATCAAGTAAGCCCCAGTTCAGGGCCTACGCGTAAGCAACTTGCTTGCCAAAGCGGGACGCGCTACAATCGTGATTGTGCGTTCCGCTTTGCTTTCGCTCGGTTTTCGTGCTCGAGCTCAGGTAGCGCGCAAATCTCTTCCGGCCCCAGTGGCCGGCGCATCTGCATCCTGGCGGCGGGAGTGCAGCGGCGTGCAAGTCGTTTCAGCAGGGCTGCTTACGGGCAAGTGGGTCAGGTCGGCGCATCGCAAAGGAAATTCTGCTTCTGCCAAGTGCACCAAAAGGTTGTGGCGCTCGTGAGACGTTCTGTCTTCACGGGCTTTTGGCATTGCCAGCGATGTGTCTGACCACCGATTCGCCTGTTCTTGGCCAGGGAGATCCCGCCTCCTGATAACCCCCTGACGGCTCCCCGCCTGCTTCAGGGTATACGGCACCTGCTCCTCTGACGGTCGCGCGTCGGGGAATGTTGCCTGCTGCAGTACGAATACACATGCGCTGTCTGTGACCGGGAGATGAGGCGACCGGGAGCAGGACGCCGCATGCATGAATCACCCCAAGGCACCGCTGCCAGGCTCGGGCAGAGGCGCCGTATGCCTCCCGCACCGAGTCCCGAGGAGTGAAGCATGCCCAACGAGAATCGCGCCGTTCGCAGCCGACTCGACTTTTCCAAGATCCCCACCTCCATCCAGATCCCTAACCTGATCGAAGTGCAGCGGCGCAGCTATGAGCGCTTTCTGCAGATGGATAAGCTCCCCTCTGAGCGCGAGGATAACGGACTGCAGTCCGTCTTCACCTCCGTATTTCCCATTACCGACTTCCGCAATATTTCCCAGCTGGATTTCGTTGATTTCTCGATCGGCAACTGGGAGTGCAAGTGCGGCCACCTGAAGGGGTTGCATCACCTGCGTACGGCCTGCGTCAACTGCGGCTCGATGGTGATCACCGATCCCTTTCATCCCGGCGACGTGCTCTGCCATCACTGCGGTACCTACAACAAGAACACTCCGGACTTCTGCAACAAGTGCGGCGATCCGGTGGGTCTGCAGCTGAAGTACGACCAGGCAGAGTGCGAAGAGCGAGGCATGACCTATTCGGCGCCGCTCAAGGTGACCGTGCGCCTCACCATCTATGACAAGGATGCGGAGACCGGCGCCAAGACCGTGCGCGATATCAAGGAGCAAGAGGTCTTCTTCGGCGATATCCCGCTGATGAGCCAGAACGGCACCTTCATCGTCAACGGCACGGAGCGTGTGATCGTCTCCCAGCTGCACCGCTCGCCGGGCGTCTTCTTCGAGACGGCCAACAATCGGACTTATTTCCTAGGCAAGATCATCCCCTATCGCGGCTCCTGGGTAGAGTTTGAGTACGACCAGAAGAACACCCTCTACGTGCGCATCGATCGCAAGCGCAAGTTCCTGGGCACCATCTTCCTGCGCGCGCTCGGCCTGCGCTCGGACGAGGAGATCCTCAAGAGCTTCTACACCGTCGACACCATCAAGCTCGAAGGCGGCAAGCTGCAGTGGGTAGTGACCGAGGATACGTCGAAGGCTACTCATCTGCTGGGCGCCAAGCCCGCGCATGCCGTGCTGGCCGGCTCTGAAGAGATTGCTCACTCCGGCCGCAAGATCTCCCCCAGCATCCTCAAGGCGCTGCGCAACCACAAGGTCGCGCAGGTTGAGGTCGAGGCAGCCGAGCTGGACGGCGCGATGACGGCAGCGGACGTGGTGGACACCACCACAGGCGAGGTGCTGCTCGAGGCCAACCACGAGCTGACCGCGGACAAGCTGCACAAGATCATGGAGAGCGGCGTCACCCAGGTGGAGGTCTTCTTCCCGGAGCGTGACGACGTGGGCAACATCATCACCAACACGCTGCGCCGCGACTCAGTCCGCAAGCCCGAAGAGGCGCTGATTGAGATCTACCGCAAGCTGCGTCCGGGCGATCCGCCGACGCTCGACACCGCCACGGCGTTGTTTGAAGGCATGTTCTTTGATCAGCGGAAGTACGACTTCTCCCGCGTGGGCCGGCTGAAGTTCAACATCAAGCTCTATGAGAATCAGGACGCGACCCATCTGGATCGCCGCACCCTGACTCCGGAGGACTTCTATGCCACCATCAGCTACCTGCTGAAGCTGCGGAAGAACATCGGCCTGGTAGACGACATCGATCATCTTGGCAACCGTCGCGTCCGCGCTGTCGGCGAGCTGATGGAGAATCAGTTCCGCATCGGCCTGGTCCGTATGGAACGTGCCATCAAGGAAAAGATGAGCGTGTATCAGGAGATGTCGACGGCCATGCCGCACGACCTGATCAACGCCAAGCCGGTGATGGCGGCGATCCGCGAGTTCTTCGGCTCCTCGCAGCTGTCGCAGTTCATGGACCAGACCAACCCGCTCTCCGAGATCACGCACAAGCGGCGTCTCTCGGCGCTTGGGCCGGGTGGTCTATCGCGTGAGCGCGCCGGTTTTGAGGTGCGCGACGTGCACCCGACGCACTACGGCCGCATCTGCCCGATCGAGACGCCGGAAGGCCCGAACATCGGCCTGATCAACTCGCTGGCGACGCACGCGGTCGTCAACAAGTACGGCTTCATCGAAAGCCCATATCGCCGGGTGAAGGACGGCAAGATCACCGAGGAGGTGGTCTACATGTCGG
>CAXUMX010000114.1:0-6609 GCA_964252395.1 uncultured Acidobacteriaceae bacterium
GTCGAGCAAGGGAGCGAGCACGCGACGCGTCTCGGCCTCGAGCGGCAGGGCGTGGAGCAGCGGGCGCATGCGCTCCAGTGTGATCTCCGGCCGCTTCAGCATCTGGGCGCAGGTGTGGCCGGCGATAGCGTCGGGATCGAGCTCAAGCTCCTCGAAGAGCATGGCAAAGCGATCCGCATCGACGCGCGTGGTCGAGAGCAGCTTCTCCAGCGTGACGGCGCGCTGCTGCCGCGCTTCGTAGTCGACCCAGGCGTGGTCATCGATGAGCCCGAGGCGGCGGCCGAAGGGGGTAAGACGGCGGTCTGCATTGTCGATGCGCAGATGCAGGCGAAACTCCGCGCGCGAGGTGAACATGCGGTAGGGCTCGTTGGTGCCCTTGCTGATGAGGTCATCGATGAGGATGCCGATGTAGGCCTCAGTGCGATCCAGGGTGAAGGGCGCAGCGTTGCGCACGGCGAGGGCCGCGTTGATGCCGGCCATCAGGCCCTGGCACGCCGCCTCTTCGTAGCCGGAGGTGCCGTTGATCTGTCCGGCAAGGTAGAGGCCGGCGATGGATTTGACGCGCAGGCTGCGGTCGAGCTCGGTGGGGTCGATGGCGTCGTACTCGATGGCGTAGCCGGGCCGCAGCATCTCCGCGTTCTCAAGTCCGGGGATGGAGCGGACGACCTGCCACTGCACGTCCATGGGCAGCGAGGTGGACATGCCGTTGACGTAGACCTCATGCGTGTCCAGGCCCTCCGGCTCGAGGAAGAACTGGTGCTGCTCCTTGTCCGGGAAGCGGACGACCTTGTCCTCGATGGAGGGGCAGTAGCGCGGTCCGATGGCCTGGATCTGGCCGGAGTACATGGGCGAGCGGGCGACGTTCTCGCGAATGATGCGCAGCGTCTCCGGCGTGGTGTGGGCGATGTGGCAGGAGACCTGGCGCTGCGGGAGCGTGGTGGTGCGGAAGCTGAAGGGCGTGGGATCGGCGTCGCCGGGCTGCTCCGCGAAGCGGGACCAGTCGATGGTGCGGCCATCGAGGCGCGGCGGCGTGCCGGTCTTGAGGCGGCAGCCGCGCAGGCCGAGGCGCTTGAGGCTCTCGCCCAAGAGGACGCTGGGCGGCTCCCCGCTGCGTCCGGCGGAGTACTGCTCTTCGCCGCAGTGGATGAGCCCGTTAAGAAATGTGCCCGTGGTGATGACGATTGCCTGGGCGTGGACGGTGCGGCCGTCGCGCAGCTTGAGGCCGCGCGCGGTGCGATGGCCAGACTCGTCGGAGTCGAGCAGGAGGTCGACAACCTCTGCCTGCTTGATAAAGAGGTTGGGCTGGGACTCCAGCACCTGCCGCATCTTGACCCGGTACTGCTGCTTGTCGCATTGCGCGCGGGGCGACCAGACGGCCGGCCCGCGCGAGGTGTTGAGCAGGCGGAACTGGATGCCGACGGCATCGGCGACCTCACCCATGATGCCACCGAGCGCATCGACCTCACGGACGAGATGGCCCTTGGCGATGCCGCCGATGGCGGGGTTGCAGGACATCTGCGCGATGAGGTCGAGGTTGAAGGTGAACAGTGCCGTGCGCATGCCCCTGCGGGCCGCTGCCATGGCGGCCTCGCAGCCGGCATGGCCGGCGCCGACGATGACGACGTCGTACTGTTCGGTAAAGGGCATGGCGCAGTGCCTATTTTAGCGCCGCGGGTGGTGGGCCGGGGTGGCGGATCAGAAGCGGAGGCGAGCCACCAGCTCCAGTTGCCGCTCGCGGTAGAGGTTGGTGCTATTGGCGTTGGTCACGGAGCCGAAGGTGGACTGGTAGGTGAGCACGGGGTTGGCGCCGGCGCTGGAGGCTCCGGAGATGTAGTAGCCGACGGTGTCGATGGCCGTGACGTTCTGATGGTTGATCAGGTTGAAGCCCTGCAGCATCAGCTCCAGGTGGGTGCGTTCGCTGAGTGCGAGCTCGCGGGTGGCGCGAAGGTCGACGGTATAGGTGCCGGGGTAGCGGTAGGTGTTGCGGCCGACCTGGGGGATGCGGGGATCGCCGCCGGAGCCGTTGATGCTGCTGCCGAGGCCGATCAGCTTCCGGGTGTGGCCGAACTCGTCTGTGGAGCGGAGGAAGGGAATGGCGCCGGCGGTACGCAGCGAGTACGGCAGGCCGGTTTGCGCGGAGGCGGTGGGCGCAAGCGAGTAGCCGTTGGCCAGCACGCCACGCCAGCCGGAGAGGCGCCACGGCGTGTGCACGATGATGCCGGTGGTGACGCGCTGACGCACATCGAAGTTCGAGTCTGCCAGCTCCAGTTTCAGGTCGCTGGGATCGAGGACGTCGTTGGTGTCCGTGAAGGTGGTCTCGTTCTGGTTGTCGTCCTGCGCGTGGGCATAGGTGTAGCTGGCCTGCAGGTGCAGCCAGCGGCTATCGCGATGCAGCAGCTTGACCACGATCGCCTGGTAAGTGGAGCTGGTGATGCTGTCGATGTCGGTGATGGCGGCGTAGGCGGGGTTGGCCCGCTGGGTAAACAGGTGCGTGGTGTAGGTGGACTGCTGCAGCGGGCCTTGATGCTGCGGGTCCTTGACGGTAAAGGTGATGGGCACGGCCGTGGCGAGGTCGATGTTGGTGTCGAGGAAGTTGGGCAGGTGCTGGCCGGTGCTGCGCAGGTAGCTGACGGTGAGCTCTGTATCGCCGAAGAGGCGCTGGGCGAGCGAGAGCTCTGACTGCGCGATGCGCGGGACCTGGAAGTTGCGATCGAAGTAGACCGCATTCGGCTGCTGCGGCACGACCACGCTGCCGCTGAAGACGTACGGAAATGGCGGCGCGCCCTCGTCGCCGGGGCGGAAGTAGTAGCTGAGCTGCCCCTGTGGCGAGCCGGTCTGAGTGTACGCGGCGAAGATGGTGGAGTTGATGATGCGGCCGTAGTAGATGCCATAGCCACCGCGCAGCACCGTACTGCCTTTGCCCAGCAGGTCGTAGGCGGCACCGAAGCGCGGACCGTAGTTGGTGCGGTCGCTGGGGAAGTAGCTGGTCTGGGGCAGTGCGGGGTTGGGCAGCACGCGGTTCTGCCGCGGCAGTTGTTCGAATTCGTAGCGGACGCCGTAGGAGAGGGTGAGGCGGTGGTGCAGCTTCCACTCGTCGCTGGCGAAGGCGGCATAGTCGTTGGTGTCGAAGTCGAAGGTCTGGGGGCCGAGCGACTGGCTGAAGTAATTGTAACAGGGCGAGTTACCCACCCCGGAGCCGTTGGCGTCGCAGCGATTGGGAGCGAGCGCGTCGGAGGCGAAGTCGATCAGGGTGGAGTAGTCGTAGGTGCCGTTTCCGTTGTAGATGCTGGAGAGGCTGTCCAGCACGTGATTGACATCGTAACCGCCCTTGAACAGATGATTGCCGCGCACCCAGGTGACCGTGCTGGCGACCTGGGTGCGGTGCTCGTCGGGCAGCGCAGCGCGGTCGAGCGTGGCGGGTTTGCCGATGCGGATGCCGGTGCCAGAGCCGAGCAGCGTGATCTGCGGGGAGCGGCCGAAGTTGTTGTGGCTGAAGGGCTGCTCAAACGCAGAGGGAGCGGTGGAGAACTGCGATTCAAAGTCGCGCCCGTACTGCACACGCAGTTCATGCATGAGGTTGGCGGTGAAGAAGCGGTTCCAACGCGCGACCAGCACATCGCCGGTGACGTGATCATCGCCGAAGCTGGCCACGCCGTAGTTGCTGGCGGTCTGGGTAAGGGCGCCGTGCGGCGAGCTCCAGCGCATGCGGTTGTATTCGACGGAGAGGTGGTTGCGATCGTTGGCCTGCCAGTCGAGCTTAGGAAAGAGGATGACCTGACTGGCGGTGCGCGGCACCACACCGGTCTCTGTGATGAGCCCGGCGACGAATTGCTGGTACTGATCGAGAGCGTAGACGGGCAGCGCGACATTGAGACGCTCGCGCAGCAGCTCCAGTTGAGAAGAGGTCAGCGTGCGGTCGAAGAAGCTGGTGATGTTGCCGGGGCGGGAGATGGCAGGGAAGCTGCGGTGGAACTGGTCATAGGTGAAGAACCAGTAGAGCCGGTCTGCGCGCAAAGGCCCGCCAGCGGCTGCACCCCACTGCAGGCGGCGATCGGGCGGCGTGGTGGGCACGGCGGCGACGGTGCCATCTGCTTGTAACTGCGCGAGTTGCGTATCTGGGTTGCGGGCTCCCCAGGCGCTGTCTCGGTCATGGAAGAAGAGATTGCCGTGAAAGCGGTTGCCGCCGCTGCGGGTGACGGTGTTGACGACGCCACCGGCGGCGCGACCGTACTCCGCGCCGTAGTTGGAGGTGTTTACCTGAAACTCCCGCACGGCTGCCTGGCTGGTGAAGTAGGCGGCGCGGGTGCGGCCCCGCTCTTCTGCGAAGAAGGCCTGATTGTTGTCAGCGCCGTCGAGGGTGCTGTTGTTCTGGAGCACGGTGATGCCGCGAAAGCTGAGCAGGCCGTAGCCTTGCTGGTCAGAGATGACGGTGGGCGTGAGCAGGGCGAAGTAGGACCAGCGGCGGCTGTTCGAGGGCAGTCCGTCGAGCGCCTCCTGATCGATGTTGGTGGAGAGTGCGGGCGAGCTGAGATCGAGGGCTTGCGCGGTGGCCCGGACTTCGACGACGGTCTCCGCGTTGGCGAGGGTGAGCTGGCCGGAGAGCGGGGTGAAGCGGCCGACCTCAACCGTAATGCCGGGCGCGTGGAGACGGGCGAAGCCGGCCTGGGTGATCCAGCCGTCGTAGGAGCCGGGCGGCAGGCCGGGGAAGCGGTAGTTGCCCTGGGCGTCGGTGCGTGCCTGGTAGATAAGGCCGCTGTCGGCGCTGGTGAGGTCGACCTCGGCGTTGGCGATGGCCGCTCCGGAGGGATCGAGGACAGTGCCGCCGACCACGCCCTGAGTAGTGGACTGGCCGCTGACCGCGACAGCAGCCAGGGCCGCGACGGAGAGCAGTGCGACGGACCGCCCCATCCTCCTCCAACGCGCGCCGCGCTGCGGCATGGCCCCTGGCTCCTCGGCAGAATACGTGACTCATCCAGGTACAGATGAGCCGCACGCCGGACTCGGGGGATACGTCGCGGTCGCCGGCATCTTTTATCATGCCGGGCGACGCAGGCGACATTCCATGCCACATAGGTGGTGCTAGAGGCTCTGCCGGGCTCCGGAGCCTGCCGCGCGCTCGATGGCTGCGAGCGTGCGGTGAAGGTGGAGCGCATCCGCGAACGAGGGGGCACGGTGACCGCCATCGCGCAGGTCCTGTGCCATCAGGGCATACGCCTGACCGACATTCAGGGGAAAGCCCTCGGGCGTGCCCGGGGGAGCCCAGTGGAGTGCGTCGGGGATGGTGAGGGACGCTAGTTTGCTGCCGTGGCGCGCACCGCGGATGGTGAGCGGCGCCATCTGGATGTGTCCGGAGTCGGCGGTGATGACCAGGTCGCCTTCTGTTCCGTTGATCTCCCACAGGAAGTTGGTGCCGGCAGACATGCCGCCGCGGTAGTGTACAGAGCTGACGGCTGCGGAGGTAAGCCGGGCAGCCAGCACAACCTGATCTGCAACCGTGATGGGAACACTCCTGCCTGTCTCCTCCTCGGTGGCGGTGGGGCGGCGGGTAGCGGTGCTGGCGACCAGCGATTCGACCTGGCCCAGGCAGTAGCCGACGGCGTCGAGGGTGTGGCCGAAGGGAATGGTGAGCAGCGATGCGCCGCTGGCGATATCCAGCAGGTACGCGTCAGCGGGCGCGACAGTGGGTCCCCAGCTGCCGCCGGACCCGATGACGGAGGTGGACAGCACCTCGCCCACGTAGCCGTCGCGCACCAGTTGGCGGACATACTGGACGCCGGGGCTGGAGCGCGCCTGCAGGCCGATGAAGTTGCGCACACCAGCTGCAGTCGCCTGCGCGGTGAGCTGCTCGGCTTCTGCCAACCCGTTGCCGAGGGGCCACTCGCACAGCACGGCCTTGCCGGCTTCGATAGCGGCGCTGACCAGCTCGCGATGGTGCGGGACTTTGACCGCAACGACCACTAGTTCGACGTCCGGCTGCGCGATAAGGCGATGGTAGTCGTCGTAGCCGGGGACGCCGAAGGCCGCGGAGGCTTGCTGTGCAGATTCGCGGCGGGAGGTGGAGACTGCTTTCAGGACGAAGTCTGGTGAGGCGTGGATAGCAGGAATGTGGGCTCGTGTACCCCATGCGCGATCTGCGCTGGCGCCGATAATTCCTACCCCGATCTGGTTGGCCATTCAATTTCTCCTGCTTACCAGATTCGCGGGTGGAGCAATCGATGCACGTAAACCAGGAGGAGCTGCCGGGAGAGGGTTGGCTGTGCGCAGTCCGATAGACTGAAAGATGGAGTTCTTATGTTTATCGATGAAGCGAAGATCCGGGTGAAGGCAGGGGATGGCGGCAACGGCTGCATGGCCTTCCGGCGGGAGAAGTTTGTGCCGCGTGGCGGACCCTCTGGAGGCGATGGCGGCCGGGGCGGCGATGTGGTGATGGAGTCCAGCGAGCGGCATAACACGCTGGTGCACTTCCGCTTCAACCCGGAGCACAAGGCAGAGCGGGGACGGCACGGCGAAGGCTCCAACTGCACCGGGCGGGACGGCGAGAGCATGGTGCTGAAGGTGCCGGTCGGGACAGCGCTGTACGACGCGGAGACGGGCGAGCTGGTGCATGAC
>CAXUMX010000115.1:0-6561 GCA_964252395.1 uncultured Acidobacteriaceae bacterium
CCGCAGCAGGCCCAGCAGCAACCGAAGACTCCGCCCAGCCAGCCGCTGCCGCCGCAGCCGCAAGCTCCCGCGGAGGCGCCGCGCCAGCAGCCACCGACGCAGCCCAACTTCAACACCGGCCTCTCCGCAGGTGAGCAGATTCGCCAGGCGGCGCGCGGCGCCGCGCAGGGCGCTCCCCAGAGCGGCGACTATGGCGCGGGACGCGTGCCTCAGCATCCCGGCGTAAACGCGGGCGCGGAGATCCTGAGCGACACGCTGGGAGTCGACTTTGGCCCCTATATGCAGCGGGTGATCGCGGCCACCTACCGGTCGTGGATTCCGCTTATTCCGGAGTCTGCACGCCCGCCGCTGGACAAGCAGGGTAAGGTCGGCATTGAGTTCCGCATCAATCCGGACGGCAGTGTCAAGCAGATGGTGCTGAAGTTCCCTTCCGGCGACGTGGCGCTTGACCGCGCCGCGTGGGGCGGCATCACCGGCGCCAACCCCTACCCGCCGCTGCCTAAGGACTTCAAAGGGCCCTACCTGGCGCTGCGATTCGGCTTCTACTACAACATCAACGAAGACAAGTAAGGCGCGGGATGCAAGATCCACACAGGCAGCTGCGCCAGCGACAGGTCGCCGGTTTACTGCTGCTGGCACTCGCCGTGTTGGTGATCGCAGTTATACGTGCGCGTCATGGTGACGTGTTCCCGACGGGCTGGTGGCGGTGGTAAGCACGGCCTTCCCTCTTCCTCTCTTGGTCGTACTGCTCGGGCCTACGGCCAGCGGCAAGACGGCGCTCTCGCTCACGCTGGCAGAACGTTTCGGCGATGCGTGCCGGGGCGAAATCGTCAGTTGTGACTCGGTTGCCGTCTATCGCGAGCTCGAGATTGGCACCGCGAAGCCAAACGCCGAGGAGCGCGCCCGCGTGCGGCATCATTGCATCGATATCGCCTCTCCCGCCACTGAGTACAGCGCGGGAGACTATCAGCGCGACGGACGGGCGGCGCTGGCCGACATCACCGCGCGCGGGCGCCTTCCCATCGTGACCGGCGGAACGGGCCTCTACCTGCGTGCGTTGCTGGATGGGCTCTTCGCCGGGCCACAACGGTCGGAGCCGCTGCGCATGCGTCTGCGCCGATCGGCGGACCGTCACGCCAGCACAAGTGACGCGCCTGCCTGGCTGTGGCGCGTTCTCGAACGGCTGGATCGCGAGGCTGCCGCACGCATCCACGCCAACGACACGCCCAAGCTGATTCGCGCTATTGAAGTCTCGCTCGAGGCCAGAAAGCCGATCACCCAGGTGTGGCAGGACGGCCGATCGGCGCTTACCGGCTATAGAGTGCTGCGCCTCGGTCTGGCCCCGCCCAGGAGGGGGCTCTACGAACGTATCAACCAGCGAGCCGCCGCTATGTTCGCCCAGGGGCTGGTCGAAGAGACCGAGCGGCTGATAGCCAAATATGGGGACCAGCTGCGGGTCTTCGACGCGCTAGGCTACCGGCAGACGCGCCTATTGTTGAAGGGCGAGTTGACCCGGGCCGAAGCCATACACGCGGCACAGCAGGGGCATCGCAACTATGCCAAGCGCCAGTTCACGTGGTTCCGGCGTGAGCCTGAGGTGCGGTGGCTGCATGGCTTCGGCGACGATCAGTTAGTGCAGGAGACCGCTGTCGCCGCAGTAGGCCACGCGCTCCAAGCCGGCTAGCTGGGCCAGCCGATTTCAGATGGCCGGCGTCGCCGGCCTGTCGTAAAGTCAGGACAACAAGCGTTCTCCAGACATGGGTTGATAGCAGATCGAGTACCCGCATGATCGGCAACCAGGTTTCGCGCTACCGGATCATTGAGAAGCTCGGCAGCGGCGGAATGGGCGTCGTCTACAAGGCCGAGGACCAGGCCCTTCGCCGCTTCGTCGCTCTGAAGTTTCTGCCGGAGAGTCTGGGCCGCGATGCGCAGGCGCTGGGCCGCTTTGAGCGTGAGGCGCAGGCCGCCTCCAGGCTGAACCACCCCAACATCTGCACCATCTACGAGATCGGCAACGCTGACGGCGAGCCCTTCATCGCTATGGAGTATCTGGATGGGGAGACCCTCAGCCATCGCATCAATGGCAGGCCGCTGGATCCGGAACTTCTTCTCTCCTGCGCGACAGAGGTGGCTGATGCGCTCGACTCGGCCCATGCCGCGGGAGTTATCCACCGCGATATCAAGCCCGCAAACATCTTCCTGACCCGACACGGAGCCAAGATCCTGGATTTCGGCCTGGCTCGCGTGTTATCGCCTTTGCACGTGACTGACACGGATGAGGCGACCCTGGACGTCGCCCAACTCACGTCGCCCGGCGCGCTGCTGGGGACCGTCGGGTATATGTCACCGGAGCAGATACGAGGGGCGGAGCCGGACGCCCGAACCGATCTGTTCTCCTTTGGCGCCGTACTCTACGAGATGGCGACCGGAAAACAGCCGTTCCGCGGCGACAGCGCAGCCATGGTCTGCGAAGCCATTTTGAACCGTGCTCCGGTTCCTCCCGTGCGCCTGAATCCGGATCTCTCTCCGGAACTCGAGCGGGTGATCGACAAAGCCCTGGAGAAGAGTGCGGAGCTGCGGTATCAGCATGCCAGCGATCTGCGTAGCGACCTGAAGCGTATCCGGCGTGACAGCGATCGGAACCATTCTGAGCTGTTGCGCTCGAACGGAACGGCACTCGAGGGAGCGCCGGTAGCAGGTGCTGAGGCAGCTTCTGGGGCGAGTTCTGGGTCGGGATCCGGAGCGGCTTCGGGAACAGCGGCTGTTGCGCAGAACCAGCGCCGCACGCAGTGGTTGTGGGTCGCGGGGGCCGGTGTCGTGTTCGCCGTTTTGGCCGGAGTCCTGTTATGGCTGTACTCGGCTCCGGGCCGGCCACCCGCCAGCAATGAGTGGAAGCAGCTAACCTTCTTCACCGACGCAGCGGCCTATCCGGCCCTCTCCTCCGATGGGCGGATACTCGCCTTCATCCGCGGAGGGGACTCCTTCTTCGGGCCGGGAGAGGTCTACGTGAAGTTGCTGCCCAGTGGTCAACCAGTCCAGCTCACCCACGATGCAAGGCTAAAGATGAGTCCTGCCTTTTCTCCGGATAACTCTCTGGTTGCTTATGGGGTGGTCGGGCCATGGGACACCTGGAAGGTGCCCGTTCTGGGTGGAGAGCCTCAACTGATGTTGCCCAACGCGTCTTCGCTGACCTGGATCGAAGGAGGCAGGCGCCTTCTCTTCTCCGAGATCAAGGAAGGCCTGCACATGGCGATCGTCACGACCGACGAGAGCCGGGGAGACAGTCGCGATGTCTACGTGCCGGCCGGCACTCGCAGCATGGCGCATCATTCCTATCTATCTCCGGATGGCCGCTGGGTGCTGGTTGTGCAAATGGACAACTCGGGCCACCTCCTGCCCTGCCGGGTTGTGCCCTTTCAAGGCACGGCAGAGCCCGTCCTGGTGGGCCCCCCGGGAGGCACCTGCCTGGCGGGCGCGTGGTCTCCTGACGGAAGGTGGATCTATGTCACCGCAGAGACCCAAGGCTTTCACATCTGGCGCCAGCGTTTTCCTCGCGGCAAGCCCGAGCAACTCACCTTTGGCCCAACCTCCCAGCAGGGACTCGCGATGGACCCCAGTGGCAAGTCGCTCATCACCTCGGTTGGATCGGACGACACGACGGTGTGGATACACGACGAGCGGGGCGATCAGCAGGTCACCTCAGAGGGAAATGCCCTCATGCCGGTCCTCACTGTGGACGGCCGGAGTCTCTACTACCTGATGGCTACCGGCCAAGGGGCGGAACAGGAGCTATGGGTCAAGGATCTGGCCAGCGGCAGGTCGGAGAGAGTTCTTGCCGGTTATCCCATCAGCAGTTACGCCATCTCCCGCGACGGCAAGCAGATCGCCTTCGTGGAGCGGGACCGCAGTGGCCGCTCCACTCTGTGGATTGCACCCCGTAGTCATCGCTCGCCTCCCGTGCAACTCTCAAGGGGAGCCAACGAAGACTCGCCATTCTTCTTACCGAATGGTGATCTGGTGTTCCGTGCTATCGAGGGCGGCGCAAATTATCTCTACAGGATCAGCCCGGACGGCAGTGGCCGCCATAAGATCCGTACCGAGCGCATTCTGGACCTCGAATCTGTCTCTCCGGACGGACGATGGATTATCGCCGGGGCGGCTGTTGCGGGAGAGGACTCAATGGCCGGGCTAAAAGCATTTGCCGTGGACACAGATGCAACTGTGCAGGTTTGTCGAACCTACTGCGGAGCGATCTGGGATCTCACTGGAAGTTCTCTCCTGCTCAACGCTCCTGGGATACTCGGTCGTGTCACATACACATTGCCGGTCAAGGCGGGCTCAGCTTTTCCCGAACTCCCACCCGAAGGGATCAGCCGCCCAGAGGATGTCCTCAAAGTGAAGACTGGTTCCGCCATTCCTTGGGATGTCCAATCTGCTCTGAGCCGAACGGTATACGCATACGTGCGCACGAGCACGCGGCGGAACCTCTACCGCATTCCGCTGCAGTAAGGGTCTGGATGCTAGCTGGCCGGGCAGGGCGTCAGGATATTGGTGCCGCTTTCCGTGTTTGTGGAGGTGACGTTCAGCGTCAGTTGCACACACTTCACCTGGGCGTCGGCGCCGTTTACAGAAGTGCCGAAGATGCGAATGACGCTCTGCCCATTCGGCGTGCCGGGGTTGGGCGTCGGTCCGTGGTGCAGGTAGGTGTACCGCTGGGCGCAGGAGCTTGCTCCCGTTATCAGGCTGCCTGCCACACACAGCAGCGCCAGCATGCGAAGCCTGCGGTTACGCGCAAGTCCCAGGCCGGCCAGCCCGACCGCACCTGGCAGTAGGAAGGCGTAGAACAATCCACTGTCATGTGTCAGCGAAGCCGCCTTGCCGGAGGGCGCTACCGTATTCAGCGCAAACGTGCTCTGAGCCGCCACCGTGGACACATTCACGTTTGATGGCAGGAAGCTGCAGGTCGTAAACAGCGGCAGCCCGGCGCAGGAGAGGCTGACGTAATTGCTGAACCCGTTCACCGGCGAAATGGTCACCGTGACGGTGCCTTGTGCACCGGCCTGCAGGTTGAGGCTGGTGGGGTTGGCGGTCAGGCTGAAGTCGGGCGGGGTAGTGGCCTCGGCCGTCATCTGCGTTGAGGCGGAGCTGGATGAGGCAGCCTCCTCCGTGCCGTTGAAAACGGCCCGCAAGTTGTGGGTGCCTCCCGGCAAGGAGCTGAGGTGCAGCGTGGCTATGCCGGCAGGGTTGAGCGGGGCGGAGCCAAGCTCCCGTACCAGCCCGTCGCTGCCGCGATCCTGGAAGGTGACGCTTCCTTCCATGGCAGCAGCGTCGGTGGCGGGGCTGCCTGCGGCTGATACTTGTGCGGTCAGTGTAATGGCGCCGCGCGTGCCGCCGGGTGCAGCGGCTGTCGTCAGCGTCGTGACGGTGGGAGCCTGTGCGCCTGCGAAGGACACCAGAGCCAGGGCGGCCACGATGACCGTGAACGCGCGCGACGACCAGCGCGGGAAGGACGGGGTACTGCGCAACGCTGACTGCAAATCCAATGCCCTCTTGTGCCGAGACGGAGAAACTGGCTTGAACCGAAACGGAAGTGTAGAGATATTGTAGCTGCGCGGAGCCGCCGCCGCCGATGGCTCCCGCCGGCACGCAGATGCGGCTCCGCCGTTCCCATACGGGGTCGTTTAGCGGTGAGCCGGGCGCGTGTCCCCGGAGTGGGGCAGGGACGGATCGGGGTTTACTGTTCCCTCAGGTGCACCGGGCTGTGCGACAGAACGATGCGAAACTGCATCCGGGCTGCCGCGGTCAGATGCTGCGGAGGGCTTCCCATCCACGCTAGTCTGCGGCTCGGTGAACTCGGGCTGCCCCTTCTTTCCCTGATTCGATTGTCGCTGGGAGGGGTTCTCGCTGCTGGACCCGTTCGGGGAGCCGTTCGCGCCCATCATCCCGCTGCGGTTGCAGCTGGCCAGCGGTAACGCGATCAGCAGCAGTGTCAGGGGAAGCAGGGAGCTTTGGCTTCGAGACCGCATACAGACCAAGATGCCGGCAACTGGCCCGGGTTGGCAGCGTCTGCTCGCTTTAATCTGGCGTGACAACCCGCCTGCGAGCGAAGAAAGACGCTCCCTGTAACTCGTGGTGACCTCTGACGTCCTACGATGGCTGAGGGAAGTCTGGGCACTGGAGTTTGATCGCCCGGGCACCCTGCTCCGACCGCTATGACGACCGCGCAGTCCAACACGAGAGAGGCCAGAGCGTCGATGGCACAACCGTCACCCGAGGAACAGGAATGTATCCGGCGCATCCTTGCCGGGGAGCGCGATCTCTTCCACAATCTGATCCGTCCCCATGAGCGCACGGTGTACATGACGGCCGTATCCGTCCTGCGCGATCCGGCGGAGGCTGAGGATGCGGCGCAGGAGGCGATGCTGAAGGCCTACCGCGGCCTGGCGAGCTTTCGCGGTGATGCCAAGTTCAGTACGTGGCTGGTCACCATCACACTGAATGAGGCGCGGGGCCGGCGGGGGCGGGGGGGCGGGGGGCGCGGGGCGGAGGTGGTGAGGGGCG
>CAXUMX010000116.1:0-6369 GCA_964252395.1 uncultured Acidobacteriaceae bacterium
GAGCAGAGGGGCGGGTTCGTTCTCCGCGAGGCCGGCCGGGCGGCGGCGGCGCAGGCCACCCGAGGCCGCCGGGGGTGGGGGGCCGCTGCGGCAGCGGGGCCGCGCCTGCGGCGATAAACTGAGAGTCAGCCACTCCCCTCCTGCCATGGACCTGCACCAGAAAATCCGTACGCTGCCCACGCAGCCCGGCGTGTACCTGTACAAGAACGCCGAAGGCGAGGTCATCTACGTCGGCAAGGCGAAGAACCTGCGGGCGCGCGTACGCTCCTACCTGCTCGAGTCCTCGCAGGCCAACAGCAAAACCGGCTCCCTGATGCGTGAAGCGGTCGATGTCGATTACATCCTGGTCGACAACGAAGGCGAGGCGCTGGCGCTTGAGAACAACTTCATCAAGCAGCGCAAGCCGCGCTTCAACATCCTGCTGCGCGACGACAAGACCTACCCGTATGTGAAGCTGACATTGGGTGACCGTTACCCCAAGGTCTTCGTTACGCGCCGTCTGCGCAAGGATGGCAGCGCCTACTACGGCCCTTATTTTCCCGGCAACTTGGCGCACCGCGTGGTGGAGCTGCTGCACCGCTCCTTCCTGCTGCCCAGCTGCAAGGTTGACCTGAGGCGGTATCATCCACGCCCCTGCCTGCAGTACTACATCAAGCGCTGCCTGGGACCGTGCGTCGAGGGCCTGACAACGCTGGAAGAGTACCGCGAGGCGGTGCGCGACGCGCAGCTCTTCTTGGAGGGGCGGCAGCAGGAGCTTGGCAAATCCCTGGAAGCTCGCATGGAAACTGCCGCAGCAGCCGAGCAGTTTGAGCTGGCAGCAAAGTATCGCGACCTGTTAATCACCGTCAGCCAGGTGCAGGAGAAGCAGCGCATCGCCACCGCGGAGAGCGATGACGTCGACGTCTTCGGCTACCACTACGAGAACGACATGCTGGCGGTCAACCTGTTCCACATGCGCGGCGGCAAGATCGTCGACCGCCGCGATCTCTTTTGGGAAGAGCTGCCGGAGTTGTTCGCCTCACCTGATCTACTGGCGACGGATGAAGAAGGCGCCGCGCCGGCGCCTTCCGCGCCGCCCACCGGATTCCATCCGCCCGCCTTCTTCTCTGCTCTGCTGAAGCAGCTCTACATCGACGCGCAGTACGTACCCCGCTCCATCTTGCTGCCGGTCGACTTTCCCGATCGCGATGCCTTGTGCCACCTCCTGGCCGACCGCACCGGGCACCGGGTGGAGATTGCTGCGCCGCAGCGGGGGGAGAAGCGCTCCTTGGTGGACCTGGTCGGACAGAATGCCAAGCAGAGCTACGACCAGCGCTTCCGGGTACTGCAGCCCTCTCAGAAGGCGATCCAGGAGTCCCTGCAGGAGCTGCTGACACTGCCGGAGCTGCCGCGCCGCATTGAGTGCTTCGACATCTCGCACATCCAGGGGGCGGAGACGGTCGCCTCCATGGTGGTGTGGGAGAACGGCGCAATGAAGAAGTCCGACTACCGCAAGTTCCAGGTGAAGACAGTCACCGGCGTCGACGACTTCGCCGCGATGCAGGAGATCGTCGGCCGCCGCTATCGCCGCGTGCTGCAGGGCGCGTCCGGCGCCGAACTGGAGCGCGACAGCGATGCGGAGCTGCGGGCGACGCAGGCTCCTGCTGCCGTGTCGGAGGCGCGGACCATGCCATCGCTGGTGCTGATTGACGGCGGGCCGGGACAACTGCACGCAGCCGCGCAGGCGCTTGAGGAGCTCGGACTGACAACCCAGCCGCTGGCTTCCATTGCCAAGCGCGAAGAGCTGATCTATCTCTATGGACAGGAGGACGACCCGATTGTGCTCGACCGGCGCTCGCCAGTGCTGCACCTGATCCAGCGCATCCGCGACGAGTCACACCGCTTCGCCATCACCTACCACCGCAAGCGGCGCGAGATGCGCGACCGCCACTCTGAGCTGCTGGACATCCCCGGCGTAGGAGCGCGGACGCGACTGCGGCTGCTGCAGCACTTCGGCTCCCAGCGCGCAGTAGAGCAGGCCTCGCTCGAAGCTCTGACATCGGTGGTGGCGCACAAGGTTGCCGCGGGCATCTACCGCCACTTCCACCCCGGAGATGTGGCGTTGGTGCAGATCGCCGATCCGGCGAAGGCAAGCGAAACGCCGGTCCTCTGATTTCGTTCCGGGCGCTGATCCGATCCGGCAAAAGTCAGTAACCGCCTCTGAGCCAGATCGCTGCATCCAATTGGTACGCAGCCGTACAACAGAGCGAGCTGCCCTCTATCGATGTCCGACATCGCCATCATCACTGACCCCGTCGAGTCTGCCAAAGAGGCCGGGCTCCGCTATGTTACCGACAGCAAGCCCGGGATTACCCGTCGGCGACACGGGAAGGCCTTCCGCTACCTGGATGCGAATGGCGGGCCGTTGCGCGACGAGGCAACGCTGAAGCGCATCCGCTCCCTGGTCATCCCACCCGCATGGAAGGATGTCTGGATCTGCCCCTCTGCCAACGGGCACCTCCAGGCTACAGGGCGGGACGTGCGCGGGCGCAAGCAGAGTCGCTACCATCCGCGTTGGCGGCAGGTGCGGGACGAGACCAAGTACGGGCGCATGCTGATCTTCGGCGCCGCACTGCCTAGAATCCGGGAGCGTGTGGACCAGGACCTGGAGCAGCCAGGCCTGCCACGTACCAAGGTGTTGGCGACCATTGTTCGCCTGATGGAGACCACCTCCATTCGCGTGGGCAACGAGGAGTACGCGCGCGAAAATCACTCCTACGGGCTAACGACCATGCGCAACCGGCATGTGCGGGTAAAGGGCTCCACCATCACCTTTAACTTCGAAGGCAAGAGCGGAAAACGTCACAGTATCGACCACCAGGACCGCCGCCTTGCCCGCATCGTCCAGCGCTGCCACGACATTCCCGGCCAGGAGCTGTTTCAGTATCTGGACGGGGACGGTAACCGTCACAGCATCGACTCCGCCGACGTGAACGAGTACTTGCGTGAGATCAGCGCTGAGGAGTTTACCGCGAAAGACTTCCGCACCTGGGCGGGGACGGTTACTGCATGCCGACTGCTGCGGGAGCTGGAGCCCTTCAGCTCTGCCACCCAGGCCAAGAAGAATGTGGTGGAGGTGATCAAGTCCGTCGCCTCACACCTGGGCAACACGCCTTCCGTCTGCCGCAAATGCTACGTGCACCCCGCAGTGCTTGAGACCTACCTGGCGGGCACTCTGGCTGCGGAGCAGGCGCACCCCGACCGCAAGCCATGCATCACTCGCGAGGAAGAAGAGCGCGATCTGCTGAACATGCTGGAGCAGCAACTAAAGGCTGCGGCGTAGGGCCCTCTAGGGAGCGATCTCCAGTGCGGGGTGGCCTGACTCTGGTTGCCGGCAGCGCGTTTGCCCTATCCTGAGAGAGAGTGACCGAATCACCCTCAGGCCGTCATCTAACCCGCCGTCGCCTCCTCCAGCTCTCCGGGCTGTCGGTGCTGGGGCTTGGCGCTTACTCCGGCGTGTTTGAACGCCACCAGCTCGATCTCGTCCAGCAGACTATCCGCATCCCGCAGCTCCCCGAGGAGTTCCACGGCCTGCGCATCGCCCAGATCAGCGATATCCACTACGACGAGTTCACCGAGCCTTACTTCCTGCGCGATGTGGTACGGCGCATCAACGCGGCTGCGCCTGATGTCGTGGTCATGACCGGTGACTTCGTCAGCTACGGTCCGCTTCGTAAGGAGATCGGGGCGCGCCTCAGCTATCCGTGTGCAGAGATCCTCTCCGGCATCACCTGCCCGCATCGCTTTGCCTCGCTCGGCAATCACGATGCGATCGTGGGTTGGCAGACGGTGCTGGACGCCTTGACCGTGCACGGCATTCCGACCCTGCGCAATCGCGCGGTGCCGCTGGAGCGGGGCAGCCGACGCTTGTGGATCGCGGGAATCCCCAGCTCGCAGCAGGACTCGGTCTACCTCGATCAGGCGATCCCGAAGTCAGGCCCAGCGAAAGAGCCGGTCATCCTGCTGGCGCATGAGCCGGACTATGTTGAGGATGTGTTGCGCCACGGCGGCGTGGACCTGATGCTCTCTGGCCACACCCACGGCGGCCAGGTGCGCCTGCCCCTGATTGGAACGCCGGAGATAGTGCTGCCGATCGGCGGAAGAAAGTTTGTCGAGGGTCTATTCGCGTTAGGCGGGCTGCAGCTCTACGTGAACCGCGGCATCGGGACGGTGGGGATGCCGATCCGCTTCAACTGCCCGCCGGAGCTGACCCTGCTGACACTCGAACCGGCTCAGAGCTAAGACCGTCCACTCCACTCCGCCGGAACCGTGCTAGGGTCCGTTGCGTAGCTATCTCCGCAGCGCCTTGCGCGCCGTTTGCACAGACAGGTAGCGTCGGACCCCTTCATGCCCGCGACTCACGATCTCCCGGCCTCCCCCGCAGTCACAGCCGAAACCTCGCTCCGCCAGGCGTTGCTGCTGGCTACGCTCTTCGCGGCAGTCAAGCTTACGGTGCAAGTGGGCGCGAACCTGTGGCAGGCACATCTTGGCTGGGGCTACTTCCGGGATGAGATGTATTACATCCTCTGCGGGCGCCACCTGGATTGGGGCTACGTAGACCACGGCCCCGTGGTGGCGCTGCAGGCGCGGCTTGCGATTGCGATCTTTGGCAAGTCGCTGGCCGGCATCCGCATGTTCAGCGCGTTGGCCGGCGCGGTAAAGATCTTCCTCACAGGCATGCTGACGTGGAGTCTGGGCGGACGCCGCGCCGCGCAGGCTCTGGCCATGCTGGCTGCACTGCTGGCGCCAGAGTTCCTGGCGCTCGACAGCTTCCTGTCCATGAACTCCTTCGAGCCGGTCTTCTGGATGACGGTAGTGCTGTCGCTGATCCAGCTGCTGCGCGGCGGCTCTCCGCGCTGGTGGATCGTTCTGGGCCTAGCTGCCGGCATCGGGATGGAAAACAAGCCATCCATGCTGGTGTTTCTGGTCTCTCTGCTGATCGGACTGCTGCTGACGCCGGAGCGGCGTGTCCTGTTCACGCGCGGGGCGGTCATCGGCATCGCACTGGCCGCGTTGCTCGCGCTGCCCTACCTGCTGTGGCAGGTCAACCATCACTGGGCGACGCTGGAGTTTCTGCACAACGGCAAGGTGGAGCACAAAAACGTCACTCTTACTCCGCTGCAGTTTCTCCACGCCCAGGAGAAGATGCTGAGCCCCGTCAGCCTTCCACTCTGGGGCGCTGGACTAGTGTGGCTGCTGGCCGGGAAGGGTGCGCGAAGCTGGCGCTTCCTGGGATGGGGCTACATCGCGTTTCTTCTACTGATGTTCGCCACCCACAATGCCAAGGATTACTATCTCGCGCCCATCTACCCGCTGCTGTTTGCGGCAGGAGGCGTCGCCTTTCAGCCGCTGCTGACAATGCGCCGCTGGCGCTGGGCGGTACCCGCGTATGCTCTGCTGCTGTTCACGACCGGCTTGCTCATCCTGCCCCTGGTCCTGCCCATACTCAGCCCGCAGGGCTGGCTCAATTACACAGCGCGCATGCATCTGCGCGATGAGTCGTCGAATACGGAGAACACGACAAGCGGAGCGTTTCCGCAGTTCTACGCCGACCGCTTCGGCTGGCAGGAGCTGACCGATCAGGTCACCGCCATTTACAACGCGCTGCCCGCGGCAGATCGCGCCCGTGCCGGGATACTCTGCTCCAACTACGGTGAGGCCAGCGCGGTAAACTTCCTGGGGACCGGCCTTCCCTTTGCCATCAGCGGACACAACAACTACTGGCTGTGGGGGCCGCACGGCGAGTCGGGAGATGTGCTGATTGTGATCAACGGCGACACCTCACCGGTCAAGTTGAAACGCTACTTCGACTCAGTCGAAGTAGCCGGACGCATGGACCACGCGTACAGCATGCCGTACGAGCGCCGCAACATCTGGTTGTGCCGCGGTATTCACCCGCCAATGCCTTCACTTTGGGCAAGATTGAAGGATTACATCTGATTCGCTCGAGAGAGACAGCACTTGCGCTACTCTCGCTGCCGATAAGGCTGTTCCTCCATGCTCATCCGGTTTAGCCGCGCAATGAAGAGAGTGGCTCCGGCGCCGTACGCACTGCTGCGCCGCAGCGTGGCGCGGACCACTCTGCCCGTCCCGAAGCTGTTATTGGGAAGCCCGGTCTGGACGCATCTGGATCTGATCAGCTACAGAGTCACCGAGCCACATGTATTGCGCTGGATCTGTGCCCATCTTCAACCTGGAAAAACCTTCTTCGATATCGGCGCGCACCAGGGATGGATGTCGCTGGTAGCCGCCCGCACGGTCGGACGTCGTGGTCGCGTCGTCGCCTTTGAGCCGTCGCCGCCGCTCGTCCGCTACCTTGCGTATCACAAG
>CAXUMX010000117.1:0-5901 GCA_964252395.1 uncultured Acidobacteriaceae bacterium
CTGCATGATGCCGCCGTCGACCAGGTAGTGATGCTCATACTCAACCGGCGCAAAGATACCCGGAATGGCAATTGATGCGCGCACCGCCAGCGGGATCGGCCCGCCATCGAAGACGACCGGGCGCAGCGTGTTCAGATCCGTAGCCACGCACCGGAAGGGAATCGGCAGCTGATCGAAGCGCACCGCCGCGCTGTCATAGCCCTGGAACTCGTCGTGCAGAAATGCATTCAGCCCGCGGTCCGTCAGCAGCGCATTGCGGAAGCTGATGCCGTCCTTCAGCCCTAGGTGGAAGGCGCCCGGCAGCTCGCGGCGATCCTCCCGCCGCCGATAGCTCAGCTGGTTGTAGTCCACCTGCAGGTGGAAGATGTTGGGCAGCTCCGCGCCCGTGGCCACTAACTCGATCTCGTGCGCGCTGCGCCCGGTCGCATACAGCGCGCCTACCAGGGACCCCATGCTGGTGCCGGTGATGCGATCCACCGGAATGCGGTTCTCCTCCATCCACTCGAGCACCCCGATGTGCGCCAACCCCAGCGCTCCGCCGCCATCCAATACCAGCCCGATGCTGCGCCGCCCTGCTGGCGACACCTCCGGCAACGGGCCCGCCGGCGCGCGGTCGGTCTTCGCAATCGCATTGTTGATGACCGTGGTCGGCCCGCTGTGCCCGGCCGGCAGCCGTACAGAAGGCAGTGACGCAGCCGGCTCCGTCTGCGGCCGCTCCTGCGGCACACCCTGCGGCTGCTGCGCGTGTACATGGGCTTGCGCCACCAGCAGAAGCGCCAGCAGCAGGCCGGACGCCATCGCTTCCAGCCTGATCAGCTTCTGGTGCAGAGGAACGCTTCGTCGCATCGGCAAAGATCACCCCCAGGGCGCCTACCGTCATGCCCTCTCACCACCTGCACTTGGCCACCGGCCGGCCCTGCCGTTACGGCATAAAAAAGGGCACGCCACTCGGCGCGCCCATTTTGTTCTTCCCGCGCAGTCGTCTACGCCTGCGCGCCACCTTCAGCGGCAATCACCACCTTGATGTGCGCGGCGACCTCCCGATGCAGCTTCACCGGAATGTGGAACTCGCCCAGCTGCTTCAGCGGCTCGTCCAGCTGCACCTTGCGGCGATCCACGGGAAAGCCCTTCTGCTCCAGGGCATGCGCAATATCCGACGACGTCACAGAGCCGAACAGATGCTCGTTCTCGCCCACCTTGCGCTCGAACGTCAGCTCCACCTGCTCCATCTGCGCCACCAGCTGCTGCGCATCCGCCCGCTCCTTGGCAGAGCGCCGGATAGCCGACTGCTTCATCTGTTCGATCACGTTGCGGTTGGCCGCCGTCGCTTCAATCGCCAGCTTCTTGGGCAGCAGAAAATTGCGTCCGTAACCATCGGCTACCTTCACCACATCGCCGCGGTGGCCCAGGGTGTCGACGTCTTCCTTCAGAATGACTTCCATAACTCTCCTCGATCGATGGTGCGCTTGGGCTGCGGCCGGCCGTATCACCGGCCCGGAATCCGCTCTGCCCTTGCTGCAAATTAGTAGCGGGCTGCGAAGGGCAGCAGGGCGATGTTGCGCGCCTGCTTGATCGCGCGCGTCAGCCGCCGCTGGTGCGTGGTGCATACACCGGTCAGGCGGCGGGGAACAATCTTTCCGCGCTCCGCGACAAACTGCTGCAGCAGCCGCACGTCCCGGTAGTGAATGGAATCGATCTTCTCCACGCAGAACTTGCAAACCTTCTTGCGCCGGAAGAACTTGCGCCCACCAGGGCCGCCCGGTCCACCCGGTCCACGGCCCGGAGCGCGGCCACCCGGGCCGCCGCCAGGGCGATCGCCGGAGGGGCGGTCGTTGTAAGGACGGGAAGGACGCTCCGTCGGTGTGCTGGTGCTCCCGGTCGTCGTACCGGTGCTCTCTGCCCCGGACGCGCCGGGTGTTGCAGTTGCTGTGCTGGTTTCCTCAGCCATGGTCTCTTCTTCTTTCTCCCGCACCTTGTGCGGGACAGGCCCTGCTCCGGCATCTGCGCCGCAAGCGGGACCGGCTGTGCTGTCGGCTCCGGACCTCGTCTCCGGAACCATCTCTGCCGATTAGGCGCTGGCCGCGGCTTCCGTCACCGCAGGCGCTGCTTCCGCCTCGGCTGCCGCTGGCGCCGGCTGCGCGCTCAGCTTCTTGCGCGACGCGCGGATGGCCTTGATCTTGTCTGCCCGCTTCTCTTCCTCGTCCATGCGCACGGTGATGAACTTGATCACCGGCTCTGTCACGCGAAGGCGGCGCTCTACCTCGGCCACCAGGACGCCGTCGGCGTTGATCACCAGCAGGACATAGTTCCCGTCGTTGAACTTGCGCACCATGTACGACAGCCGGCGCCGTCCCAGCTTCTCCTGCGACTTGATCGAACCCCCACCGTTGGTGATGGTCTGCTCCAGTCCTGCGATCAGCTTGTCGACATCCGCCTCTTCCATATCCGGGCGCACGATAAACATCACTTCGTAGCTACGTTGCATGCGTTTCTCTCTTCCTGAACTTGCTCTGGTTCTGAAAATGCGTTTGCTGCGTCTCGTCCCTAATCGTTCGGCAACGCCGGCCCGTTCCAACGGTTCATGGCGGCGGCGATCCCATTCGTCAAAATCATCTCGGTGGCCTCGGCGACGCGGTCCAGCACCTCGTCGAGCACCATCAGATCCTTCTTGCGCATCGGCGCCAGCAGATAGTCCTTGCCGCGCCGGCCCGCTGTCTCCGTTCCATCCGGACCCACACCAATCCGGATCCGCCACCACTCATCCGTGTTCAACATCCCGGAGACAGACCGGGCGCCGTTGTGGCCTCCCGACGATCCCCGCTCCCGCACCCGCAGCGTGCCCAGTGGCAGCGCCAGCTCGTCGTAGAGCACCAGCAGATTTCGCTGGGCCCCGCGTCCCGCCTCGCCGCTGTCTGAGAACTCCTCCACCAGAGCCTTTACGGATATCCCGCTCAGGTTCATGAAGGTCTCAGGCTTGGCCAGCACCACCTCGCGTCCTGCGATGCGTGTGGTGGCGGTGAGTGCGCGGCAGCGGCGATTGCTCACCACTGCCCCGGAACGCTCCGCCAGCCGGTCGATAGCCAGGAAGCCTGCATTGTGCGGAGTCCACTGGTACTCCATGCCGGGATTGCCCAGCCCCACCACCAGGAACGGACCCGCTGACTCGGCCGGCACCCTTTACTTCTTGCCGCCCTTATCGGCAGCCTCCTCATCCTGCTTGCCCTTCTTCACCACCTCGGGCTCTGCTGGCGCAGCCGCCGCCACTGCATCCGGAGTCGCAACTACCTCTTCCTTGATCAGCGTGACATGGGCCACCGTGGCGTCCTCGTCGGTCACAAACTTGAACTTGCCACCGTGCGGCAGATCGGCCACACGAATGGTGTCACCCACCTTCAGGTTGGTGACGTCCACGTTGATGTGCGCCGGAATATCTGCAGGCAGGCACTCGATCTCGACCTCGCGCAGCACCTGCTCCAGCATGCCGCCCTCGTTCTTCACGCCGGTCGCCACGCCTTCCAGCACTACCGGCACCTCGACCAGCATCGCCTTGTCCATCGCGATACGCTTCAGGTCGATATGCAGCAGGTGGCCCTTGATCGGCTCATACTGCCAGTCGACGATCATCGCCTTCACCCGCGCACTGCCCTGCACGTCCACGTCGAAGATGGTGTTGTGGCCGGACTCCGAATGAAGAATGCGCAGGATCTGCTTCGGGTCGAGCTCAACCGCCACTGAGGGCTCCTTCGCCCCATAGATCACGCCGGGGATCTTGCCTGCCATGCGCACGCGCCGCGCCGCATTCTTGTTGAACTTGCCCTCGCGGGTCACTGCTGAAACCAGTTCTGTCGTTGCCATCCTGCGTCCTTTCGGTCATGGGGAGCAGCTGCATTTACCACCGGTGCCGCTGCTCCCTACTCCCTTTCGTTAAGTACTGCGCTTGATTGATCGCCGCCACGTACCAGCCAGAGCTAGTCGCTGGAAGCTGCCCGCTGAAAGCTAATTGAAGAGCGAGCTCACGCTCGTCTCCATGTGAATGCTCTCGATCGCCGCGCCCAGCAGGCCGGCAATCGACAGCACCTTGATCTTCTCTACCGCCTTCGCCTCATCGCGCAGCGGAATGGAGTTGGTGACCACCAGTTCCTTGATCTTCGACGCCGAGATGCGCTCGATGGCCGGGCCGGAGAGCACTGCATGCGAAGCGCACGCATACACCTCGGTCGCCCCTTCGTCGAGCAGCGCCTGCGCCGTCTTCACCAGAGTCCCGGCCGTATCGACGATGTCGTCGATGATCAGGCAGGTGCGGCCGCGCACATCGCCGATCACATGCATCACCTCGGTGACGTTGATGTCGGTGCGGCGCTTGTCCACAATCGCCAGCGGCGCGCCCATCTTGGTCGCAAAGTGCCGCGCCCGCTCCACGCCGCCCGCATCCGGCGAAACCACGGTCAGGCTGGGCAGGTTCTTCTCCCGGAAGTAGCCCACCATCACCGGGCTGGCGAACATATGGTCGACCGGGATGTTGAAGAAGCCCTGAATCTGCGCCGCGTGCAGGTCCATAAACAGCGCACGGTTGGTGCCCGCCGTCACCAGCAGGTCGGCCACCAGCTTTGAGCTGATCGCCACCCGCGGACGGTCCTTCCGATCCTGTCGGGCGTAGCCGTAATACGGAACCACCGCAGTAATGCGGCCGGCCGATGCGCGCTTCAGCGCGTCGATCATAATCAGCAGCTCCACCAGGTTCGAGTCCACCGGGTTACAGGTCGGCTGCACGATAAACACGTCCACCCCGCGCACGTTCTCCAGCAGTTGGAAGTAGATCTCGCCGTCGGCGAAGCGCTGAATCTTGGTCTCCCCCAGCGGCACGCCGATCTGCTTGCAGATCTCCTCGGCCAGTTGCCGGTTTGCCGATCCGGCAAATATCTTGAAGCGCCGGTCCTCGCTCAGCCCGCGGGTGCGCTTGCGCTCCGGCGCCGGGCGAAAGCTGCTCCCGGTGCTTGCCTCCGGCTCCCGCTGCACTACCGGTGCCTCGTCTCGCTGGGCCGCTGCCGGCTCCAGCACTCCCGATGCCACTGCTGCCGTCTCCTGCTTCATCACAGATCTCCCAAGCTGGTTTGCGTTGGTTGCTGCGGTGCATGCTCACGCCACGGCTTGAACTTCATCCGCGACACGCATTCCGGAGCGCGGTGCGCCGGAACAGAGTGGCTGGGCGACTAGGATTCGAACCTAGACAAAGTGCTCCAAAGGCACTTGACCTACCATTAGTCGATCGCCCAACAGGGTGCTGGCGGAGAAGGAAGGACGCTGCCAGCGGTTATGCCGGATCAGCCTGGTGATTCTTCCCACATCCTCTGCCAATACTGCTTGCGAGGCAAGGTCTCGGTGCGCAGCGCCACAATGCCGCGAGACCGAAGACGCTCTGCCGCACGGTCTGCCGCCCCGGAGGTCGCGTAGAGCCCGAACAGGGCTGAACCCGAACCGGAGAGTGCAGCATACACAGCCTCGTCCTCCGGATGGCCGGAGGCCGCAAGCACACGCAGAGTGTCGGCAAGGAAGGGATACTGCGCAAAGACCACGGCTTCGAAGTCGTTTGCAATCCCGGTGCGGACAAGCGCGAGAAGCGGAGTCTCGGCCAGGTCTCCACGTTCTGTCCGGCTGCCCGTTGACCCGGGCGCCGGCGAAGAGACACCGGAGGAGTGCGGCTGACCCCATGCTGCAGAGACAGACCGACTCAACCTGCTAAGTCTATCGGTCGCGGCCTCCGGGGTCAATGCAGCCTGCCGCGCGTCCCACTCCCGGAACGCCGCCGGGGTGGACACGCCCACCTCCGGTACCGCCACCACGCAGGCCATGGCCGGCAGGTCGTCGAGCGGGGCTACCTGCTCCCCGCGCCCCTCCCCCCAC
>CAXUMX010000118.1:0-5844 GCA_964252395.1 uncultured Acidobacteriaceae bacterium
GGCAGGGCCTCAGCTTCTGCCCTGCGCCATCGCTTGTCAAGTAGAACGCTTACTTCTTTTCGGCTGCGACGGCCGCTTCGGCGGCGGCAAAGCCGATCTTTGAATGCGTCCCATCGCAGAAGGGCTTCCGGGTTGAGGCGCCACAGCGGCAGAGTGACACAGCCGGCTTGCCCTCAAGGTTGACTTCGTTGCCGTCCACGTCGATCAGGCGGATCGGGCCTTCCACGCGAAAGGGTCCATTCGGTTTCGTTGTGATGGTGACATCAGCCATTTGCGTCTATTCTCCAGGTTCAGGTTTGGGGGAAGTCAGTTTTCTGGCTTCGAGGGGCGGATGCTTACCCCTGCTTGCAATGTACATGGTTCGGCAGGCGTGACCGGCCGGCGCTACCTTGGCTCGTTGCGCCGCTGCTTCTGCATGGGCACAACCTGCACGGTGACATCGCGCACCTCTGACAGGAAGCGATTGATGACAGAGCCGCGCAGCAGCACATCCATGCGCGAGCGAGCGGACTGCCCGAACACGACATGAGAGATGTTCTCCTGCTTGGCGAAGTTGATCAGGGCGTTTGAGACCTTCTTGTCTTTGAGCACGACGACCTTGGCACCCAGCTCGCGTGCCAGCCGTTGGTATTCCTCCATCCGCTGGTGTGCCTCCGGGTCCTCGCGGGTGCTATCGTTCGGCGACTCCACGCGGACCGCGTACCAGTTGGTGGAGAGCCGCGCAGCGATGCGCGCTCCGGCGCGTAGGAGGCGTTCTGTGCCCGGACGCGGGGACAGACACACCATCACCTTCTCCGGCATGGGTGCCTGCTCTAAGCCCTGTGAGCGTCGATAGTCTGCCGCGCGGGAGCCGACCTCGGCCGCCGTGGTGCGCAGCGCCAACTCCCGCAGCATGTTCAGATTGCCTTTGCGGAAGAAGTTTGCCAGCGACTGCTCGATCTTGTCGGCGCTGTAGATCTTCCCCTGCCGCAGGCGGGAGCGGAGCTCTTCGACTGTGATGTCTACGTTTACCACTTCTTCGGCTCGCTTCAACAGACTGTCCGGCACCGTCTCCCGGATCGTCGTACTCGCGGAGCGGGAGACAGCATCGTTCAGGGTCTCAAGATGCTGCACGTTCATCGCTGTCATCACATTGATGCCGGCGTCCAGCAGCTCCAGGACATCTTCGTAGCGCTTGCGGTTGCGAGACCCGGGGACGTTGGTATGAGCCAGCTCGTCAATGATGACGGTGTCCGGATGCAGTTTGAGGATGGCGTCGAGGTCCATCTCTTCCAGCATCACGGTGCGGTAGGGAATCTGCCGCAGGGGCACGATGGGGATGTCGCGGATCATCGCAGCCGTATCCGCGCGGCCATGCGTCTCGATCAGTCCAATCACGACATCTTTGCCCTGCTTGCGCATAAGGTGCGCGTCTTCCAGCATCTGATAGGTCTTGCCCACGCCGGGCGCGGCGCCGAGATAGATGCGCAGCTTCGCCGGCTCAGGCGGCAGCGCATGCCGCTCCGGCGCGTCTTCGGTGGTGCCCTTGATCGGCAGTCTCTCGGCAGCCGGCTGACTCGGGAGGCGAGGCTCGTTCATGCTCAGCCCACCTCGATCATGTGGCGCGACACACGCGTCGGCGCCAGGGGCAGCGTGAAGCTGAAGGTGGTGCCGTGCCCGACTTTGCTCTCCACGGAGACCTGACCCTGCATCTGCTCGACCAGCCGGCGCACCAGGGCAAGGCCGAGTCCGGTCCCGTCCGGGCCGGCGCTGCCCACCGCGCCGCGCACGCCATCGCCAGTACGCGAGCCCTGAACGAAACGACCGAAGATGCGCTTCAGGCGCTCCGGCTCAATGCCGCTGCCTGTATCCCGAATGAAGAACTGCACGCGTTTCTTCTGCTCGACGGCTTGCAGGAAGATGGTGCCGCGCTCGGGCGTGAAGCGCAGCGCATTCGAGAGCAGGTTATCGAGGATGCTGCGCATGGCGCGGCGATCGGCATACACCGGTGAAAGATCGGGGAAGACATCCAGTTGCAGCTCGATCTTCCGTTTATGCGCCTCTTCCTGGAAGCGGAGCGCCGCGTCACCCAGGATGTCGACAGGCCGCAACGCCTCCATGCGCAGTTCGCGGCTACCGGTGTCCAACTCGGCTACGTCGATCAGGTCGGTCATCAGGTCGTTGAGGCGTTCCGCCTCCTGCTGCGCGCCCAGCACCAGGTCCAGCTGCAATGGCCGAAGGTCGCCGGCGAAACCACGTGTAAGCGAATAGAGCGCCAGCCGGAGCTGCTCCAGCGGAGTCCGCAGCTTTTGCGAAGCGACGGCGATGAAGCGGGTCTTGAAGCGGTCGAGGTCCTGCAGCTCCGTGACGTCCTCAAGCACACTGACCGCACCCAGCAGACGCCCGTCGGCGTCACGTATCGGCGTCGTGCGCAGCCGATAGCTGCGCTCCGCCTGGCCGATCCACATAGGCAGCAGCGCGGCTTCGCCTTCATGCGCGACGGCGCGCTGCATGGATACTGCATCGCGCACCGCCTGCAGAATCTTCTGTCCGCCGGGCGTGTTGGCTAGCGCCATACGGTCGGTGGCTGCCTCGCCCAACAGGTGCTCCGCAGAGGTGTTCAGTTTGAGCACCTGGCCACGCGCGTCGGTCACGATGACGGGCTCAAAGATGGACTGCACAACAGCGTCGGAGAGCTGGTGCTCCATCTGGCGTCGCCCGGACTCCGTCTCCCGCAGGTCCCGTATGCGTACCACCATGCGGTTGATCTCGTTTGCCAGCTGCCCCAGCGGATCGTTTGCGCTCCACTCGACGCGCTGCTCCAGGTTGCCCTGCCCGATGGCACGAGTCTGTTCGGCGGCGCGGCGCAGCGGCTGGATGACCGCCCAGGCGATGGCTAGCGCCAGAAGAAGGGCGGCCAGGACGGTACTCCAGGCAACCAGCGCGGCGCGATGTGCAGTATGGCGATGCGCTGCCAGGGCGGTGGCTCCATCGGCATCGTGGGCAATGACGCCGTGCATCGCGGCCACGGCGAACACGGCGACGCCGGCGACCAGGGCCACCAGCAACAGCAATCCGGCAATCAAGCGCTGGTTCAGGCTCAGCATCGTGGCGGCATCTTCAGTGTGCCACACCGCTGCCCTGCCGGAGGCACCGGGGCAGGTGGGGGTGGCAGGGTCAATTTGCCTGGTAACGGGACAAAACGTCGGCCAGCGTCAGGGTGCCCTCGACGGCGCCGCGGCTGGCCCGGTTCTGTACGGGAAGGATCGGCCAGCGGGCCAGGTGCGGCAGTGCCGAGTCGAGCGGCAGATCGGGAAAGAGCAGAGGAATGCGATCCGGCTTGAGCACGCTCGCCAGCACCGTCTCTGGCGCAGAAACCGCGGCGAGCAACGCCAGCTCATTCCGCGTCATGGAGTACCAGGCGTGCCCGGGCAGTCGGATCAGGAACACCTCCGCGGCTGCCTTATCAAGCTGCCCTGCGGCTTCGGCCAGCAGTGTGCTTCCTTCGAGGATCGGCACTTGCAGCGGACGAAGCGCGTCCTCCAGGTGAAGCACCACCTCCTCGCGCTGCTCCTCCATGGAGGGCAGGTCGAGGCCGTCCTGATGGGTAAACACTTCGAAGATAGCGGCAGGTTGCAGGCTTCGCGACACGAGATACGCGATGGTGTTGGCTAGGATGACAGGCAGGATTATAGAGTAGTTCCCGCTGACCTCCAGCACCATGAAGACCGAGGTGAGCGGCACCCGCAGGAAGGCGGCAAACAGCACGCCCATGCCGACCAGCGCGTAGGAGCCCACAGTGATGTGGAGTGCGGGGTAGAGTACCTTTTCGAAGGTGCCGATAGAGGCGCCCAGCATCGCTCCTACAAATAGCGTCGGGGCAAACATGCCACCCGGCGTGCCGCTGGAGAACGAGACGGTCGTCGCAAGGATCTTCAGCAGTGCCAGCGCGAACAGAAGCTGCCAGGTAAACTGCCCGCGCATCGCGTGATCCATCACCTCATAGCCGGGTCCCATGATCTGCGGGAAGCCTACGAACCCGATCAGTCCGACGATTAGTCCGGCCAGTGGCGGCTGCACGTAAAACGTCCAGCGCGGCAGGGCACGCATGCGGGGTCGCAGATAGCCGAGTGCGCGGGAGAAGATGCTGGCGGCCAGGCCGCCGACCACACCCAGGGCGGCATAGGCCAGCAGCTCGCGTGAGTCGGTCACCGTGACCGGCGGCACGGAGAACATCGGCTCCGAACCCCAAAAGTGGCGCGCCACCACCACGCTTGAGATCGCGGAGAGCACGACCGAACCGAGCACGGCGGCGCTCCAGCGGCCGATGACCTCCTCGATGACGAACAAGATCGCGGAGATGGGGGCGTTGAAAGCGGCGGCCAGTCCAGCCGCTGCGCCGACCGGGGCAAACAGACGCAGGCGCTGACGGCTCATGCGCAGACGCCGGCTGATGATGGACGCGACGCCCGCACCGATCTGAAGGGAGGGGTCCTCGGGCCCCAGCGAGAAGCCGCCGCCCAAGGCGAGCGCCGCGGTGATGTACTTGCCGATCACCGTCCTGAACGATATGTAGCCGTTGTAGATATAGAGCGCGGCCTTGGTGTTATTGACGCCGCTGCCGCGCGCTCCGGGGAAGAACAACTGGACCAGCGCGCCCACAAAGGCGCCGATGGTCAGCGGAACCAGCACCAGCCGCCACTGTCCGGCGTGCGGAGCGGAGCCGAGGGTTAGCACTTGGACCCAATTAATAGCGATGCGGAAGCTGACCACCAGCAATCCCGAGATGATGCCGATGAAGATGGACAGCACCAGGAAGAGCCGTTCATCGCGGGTCGGCGCGATCTTCAGCATGTCAATCTGGGACATCTGCAGCGGTTCGACCGCGGGCATGCGGTCCGCTACCTCTTCAGGCGAGGCGACCGGGGGAGGAGGCGTAGCGGAGGCCGCCTGTTGTCCGTCCACACTGAGCCGGTCTACCGCTGTGCTCTGCGTCTGGGTAGGCTCGGTCATTGCGCGCAACTCACGGCCGAGGCGACCTTTTCCGCCCTGAAGTCGCCGCGTCCCCCGCTTTCGGTCATTGGTCGACGGTCTCCGGGGAGGAGGCGATGCGTAACAGCGCGGCGTTCTCACCCGTGGGTGCGCCGCAGAGATGGCTCGTCACCTGCTCAGTGTCATAGACCAGCTGCATCTCCGCCTGCTCGAACTGCGGATTATCTTCCATGTCCTTGAGGCTGAGGTGCGGGCGGGCGTTACTCCAGCGCGCCTGCAGGGCAGCCATGGCGCTGTCCGGCTGACTGGATTGCGCGGGGGGCGCAGTGGCGGCCAATTTGCGCATGCAGTCCAGATAACGGAGCCGCGCTACCTCGTGCGCGTGAACGACGCGCCGTAGCCGCTCCCGCTCGGGAAGCTGTGGCGAAGGGTACATCGCCAGCACTGCCTCTGCGTCGCGCAGGTTAGCCTCGACCAGCGGCCGGTCGACCAGCGCGTGGCCGTCTGCGCTGCTGCTCAGCGCACGGTCCAGGTAAGTGCGGGCAGTGCGATATCTGCCCAGCAGAAACGCAGTACGGCCGGCGCCTTCCAGGGCAGGGATGCTGACCGGATGGCGCGACGCGGCCTCGCGGTACTGTCGCAGGGCGTCGAGCGGGGCATGTGCCTGCTCCAGCAAAGCCGCAACCTCCAGTAGAGAGGGGGTGGCAGTGTCGTTGCCGGCAGCAATCAGCAGCTCGTCGCGTGCGTCCGCAAAGCGACTTTGCTGGATGAGGTATTGCACCAGCTCCAGGCGTACCTGGCGGCGGCGCCCCGCGCCGGCGCCCGGCCCGGGGGCCGGGGGTGGCGCGGGGGTGTGGGGCAGCGGCGGGGTGG
>CAXUMX010000119.1:0-5774 GCA_964252395.1 uncultured Acidobacteriaceae bacterium
GGCGTACTCCGCCATGATGCGGTTGTGCGGGCCCTCCGGGCTGTTCAGAATGCTGTGATTCTCATAGGCTAGCGGGGCAGATTCCAGTGGAAATGGGCTTTGGCGGGGGAGGGTGCGATCGGGCATGGCAGATCCTTTTGGAGCTTCCTAGAAGCGGGCGCGGGGGCGGAAGAGCGCGGCTACCCCGATCCAGATATTGAGCAGGCCCAGGCCGGAGACCAGGCCACGCACCCAGCCCTGCGCGATGAAGTTGGCCACCATGGGCCAGTGATTGATCCACACGTTGGTGGTCCAGATACCGCGCCAGGGCAGCAAAAAGACCAGAATGCCGACGTAAACACGCAGGATGACGAACAGAATCAGCTCGATTCCCATCAGCCACCCCGGTATGCGCGCGGGGAGCGAGGGAGGCACCGGCTGCAGCCTGGAGGCCTGGTCATCGCGCGATGTGAAGAGGTTCCCTTGCTCCGGCATCCAGGCTGATCCTGCGACCGCACTCCAACTCCCGAAAAAACTGAGAGCGGCCACGGCGGCCGCTCCTAACCCATCAAGCTACCACGCCGGCAAGGACGCCTGCAGCGGGCGGCGGGCAGAGACACAAGCCCCCAGCACTGCCGTGGCATGCTCAGCCTACTGGCTGCGCGTTCCGCTTGGGACGGCGGTTGGCGTGCAGGATCTTCTTCCGCAGCCGCAGCGACTTGGGAGTGACCTCCACCAGCTCGTCTTCGGCGATGAACTCGATGGCCTGCTCGAGATTCAGCGCCTTGACCGGCACCAGCCGGATGGCCTCGTCGGCACTGGAGGCGCGCATGTTGGTCAGCTTCTTCTCACGCACTGCGTTCACGTCCAGGTCGTTGTCGCGGGAGTGCTCGCCGACGATCATGCCCTCATAGACCTCGACGCCCGGATTGACCAGCAGCACGCCACGATCCTGCAGCCCGTCCAGGGCGTAGGCGGTGGTGGTTCCGGAGCGGTCTGCGATCAGAGCGCCCGTGGGCCGCTGCGGGATCTCGCCCTGGTAGTTGATGTAGCCGTCGAACAGCGAGTTCATCACGATGGTGCCGCGCGTCTCGGTCAGCATCTCCGAGCGCAGGCCGATGAGCCCGCGCGAGGGGACGCGGAACTCCAGACGTACCCGGCCGGAGCCGTGGTTGGTCATCTTGACCATCTCGCCCTTGCGCGGTCCGAGCCGCTCGATGACGGTGCCGACGAAGTTCTCAGGAATGTCGATGGTTAGGTACTCGACCGGCTCCATGGTTTTGCCGTCGACCACTTTGGTGACGATCTCCGGGCGGCCAACCATTAGCTCATAGCCTTCCCGGCGCATCATCTCGATCAGGATCGCCAGTTGCAGTTCGCCGCGCCCCAGCACCTTGAAGCTCTCCGGCGTGCCGGTATCTTCGACGCGGATGGAGACGTTAACCAGCAGCTCCCGGTCCAGGCGCTCGCGCAGGTTACGGCTGGTGACGTACTGCCCCTCCCGGCCGGCCATGGGCGAGTTGTTCACCGAGAACTGCATGGCGATGGTCGGCTCATCGATCACGATGGGTGGCAGCGGCTGCGGGTTCTCAAGATCGACGATGGTCTCGCCGATGGTGATGCCGGTCACGCCGGCGATGGCGACGATATCGCCGATCTCGGTCGTCTCGATGTCGGTGCGCTTCAGCCCCTCAAAGGAGAAGAGCTTGGTGATCTTGGTCTTCTGCAAAGTGCCGTCGCGCTTGGAGATATTGACCTCATCGCCGGTATGCAGGGTGCCATTGAAGACGCGGGCGATGCCGAGGCGGCCGAGGTAGTCCGAGTAGTCAAGGTTGGTGACCTGGATCTGCAAGGCGCCCTTGGGGTCACCCTTGGCCGGTGAGAGGGTGCCGACGATGGTCTCAAACAAGGGCTGCAGGTCGACCCCGGGCGTCTCCAGCGAGAGCGAGGCCGTGCCCTGCTTGGCGTTGGTGTAGAGGACAGGGAAGTCCAGCTGATCCTCATGCGCGTCGAGGTCGATGAACAGGTCGTACACCTCGTCCAGCACTTCCTTCGCGCGAGCATCCGGGCGGTCGATCTTGTTGATGACCAGAATGGGCGGCAGCTTAGCTTCGAGCGCCTTCGACAGCACGTAGCGGGTCTGCGGCAGGGGACCCTCGGAGGCGTCGACCAGCAGCATGACGCCATCAACCATCTTCAGTGCGCGCTCCACCTCGCCGCCGAAGTCAGCGTGACCCGGCGTGTCGACGATGTTGATCTTCGAATCCTTGTAGTGGATCGCCGTATTCTTCGCCAGGATCGTGATGCCGCGCTCTTTTTCGAGCTCGTTCGAGTCCATGACCCGCTCGATGATGGTCTCGTTGCTACGGTAGGTGCCCGCCTGGCGGAGCAGTGCGTCGACCAGGGTGGTCTTGCCGTGGTCGACATGGGCGATGATGGCGATGTTGCGGATAGTGCTGGACACTCTGTGGCGTTCTCTTTTCTAAGCAAATGTGGGCGGGAGCGAGACGATGCGCCTGCGGGATGGGCACGCGGAGACACAGCACCCTGCCCTTAGTGTATCGAAGGCGGGTGAATAGACGGAAAATGCGCCCGCTTCAGGCGGGTAGCTGGGTCAGATCGAGCACCACATCCGTGCCCGGCACCGCAAGCTGAGCGGCTGGCTGCCAGTCACGAAAGCTGCCCGAGTGGCAGATGTAGCCCATGCGGTCCGAAGGATCGACCACCCAGATGTTCGCTATGCCGAAGGTGCGGTAGTCGTTGATGCGCTCCCGCATGCTCATCAGAGAGTCCGCGGGAGACAGGATCTCGATCACGATGAGAGGCGGATGGGTGATGATCTGCTCGTCCGGGGCGTCCGGGCGGAGCACCACCACATCGGGCACGCGGAAGCGGGTCGGCGCGATCTGCACACGCACATCTGTTGCGACGCGCGCTGTAGCAGGCCTTGCTAGAAAGAATGCAAAGAGCAGTCCTTGCACTCGGCCGTGGTCCCACTCGCCCATCGGACGCTCCTTCAGCTCGCCATCGACATAGTCGCAGTCCGGGCGGTAGGTGGTTTGGAGATAGGTCTCAAGCGGCACCAGGGTTGCGGAGGCCATGGCTTCTTTCCCTCTCTCTCAGGGTATCAAGACCAGATACTGCGCAGCGTCCAGGCCTGCTGCTGGGTGAGCTTCCAGTTGCCTCCAAGGGTGATGGCAACTGCCGGCTCCAGCATGGTGCGCTGGTAGTAGCGCTGGGTAATGACGTTGCGGTGATTCACGAATATCTCCGCGACGGAGTGATCGAAGAAGATGTGCAGGTCCAGCGGTCCCGGCTCACTGCCGCGAACTTGCTTGTCGCCGACCCGTACACTGCCGGCGGGTTGCTGCAGATTGGCGCGCAGCAGCAGTGCCGCACCCTGACGGTCGGTGAAGGATTGCTCAAACGGGGTGTCGACCGAGCTGGGCTCGAGAGTGAGGCGCAGCTCCTGCGCCGGCGTGGGCAGGCGGCGCACCAGAGCGCCCGTGCGGGGTGCGCTGCGCAGCGACACCACCTGCTGCGCCGGCTGCATGACCAGCTCGCCGTCGTCGAGTGAGAGCTTGCGCGGCAATGACATGAGCCCGGCCCAGCCTGCGGCACTGTACTCCGCCTCCGGACGCGACTCTTGTATCCAGCCCCACAGGATGCGATCGCCATTGGCGGCGAGCTGCGTCTTAGGGGCGTAGTAGGAGCCGTAGTCAAGGATGCCCTGCTTCTCGGCATGGAAGAGCATGGTAGCGAGGTCGAGCGTGCCAGACTGCCAGAGCGTCTGCCCCTCGGTGGAGTGGATCAGAACGTGCTTGCCGCCGAGCGGGAAGAAGTCTGGGCACTCCCACATCTCCCCGGTTTCGACGGGATTAGCGCCTGTCTTACCGTCCCACTTCCCTTCCGCCAACGGGTGGAGGTACTGCCAGGTGCGCAGGTCAGCCGACTTGTAGAGGAGCACGTTGCCGCCGACGCCGCGCTGCCCGGAGGCAATGACGCAGTACCAGGAATCCGAACCGGCCTCGCTTTTGCCTGGTTGACGCCAGGGTGAAGGATCGCGGAAGCCGGCCACCTCCATACCAGACGGCGGAGTCGGGATGACCGGCGCCGGCAGCTTTCTCCAGGTGCGCAGCGCGTCATCCACGGACACGGCAAGACATTGCGATTCGCGCAGGTTGCTGTTGCCGTCGCGCAACGTGGCTTGCGCCGACGGAACCTTCTGGACGCCGGTGTAGAGGAAGGTCGGCCTGCCATCCGCGACCACCGCCGTGCCGGTGAAGCAGCCATCCTGGTCGGCAGAGCCGGGGGTTGGCGCAAGCGCGATGGGCTGCCGCTGCCAGTGCATCATATCTAGGGAGACGGCGTGGTTCCAGTGCATATCGCCCCACACGGCGGCGTGCGGGTTGTACTGGAAGAACATATGGTAGCGGCCTTTCCAGTAGATAGGGCCGCAAGGATCGTTCATCCAGCCGCGCTCCGGCAAGAGGTGGTAACGGGGGCGCATGGGGTCGCGGGCGATGGCGGCGTCGGAGACTCCGGGCGCGGCCAGGCCCCGCGCGAGCGCAGTGCCCCCGGCACAGGCGAGCAGGGATAACATTGTGCGGCGGGTCAACATGAATGAGGCCTTTCGCGAGCGCATCCAGTATGCCCCGGGGCTAGCATGGTGGCCAGCGGAGGTTACGCGATGAAGTTTGCCTGGCTGTGGGGTGCAGTTGCCGTATTTGCGATGATCGCGGGCGTTGCGGCAGCAACCGGCGACCTGCGATAGAGCGCTTCAGCGAACCTGGATGAAGACGCCGAGCTTGCGTTCCGCGGTTGTCAGCGCCTCGCACGCGGCATCGAGCGCCTGATACTCGAGACGAAACTGCTGCTGGAAGCGCGTGAAGTCTTCCGCGTTCTGCCATCGGTCAATGGTGACGTAGCTGTTCGGGCTATCGCCCGAGCGGAGCAATTCCGTGCCGAGATACCCCTGCGCCTTACCGAACAATTGGGCCCACGCTCCAGCGGGGCCGTAGGCAGCGGTGAACTCCGAAGCAGTCTCCGGCGCAATTTCGAATTGCCAGACGATGACGTGCATGGAGGTTAGCCTGCCGCCGGAGCCGGCTGGGCTACGTGACGATACTGAGGCGTGAAGCCGAGCTTTCGAGCGTGGCTGAGCAGACGCTCGAAATCAAGCGAGATGGTCGCCCCCGCCTTCTGGGTCACTTCGTCTTCAATAGGCAGATCGAAGTCGTCGGCGCCGTAGAGCAGACCGTCGAGCGCACCCTGATTCTGAGTCAATACAGAGGTGCGGATGCGCGGGATGTTATCGAGGTAAATGCGCGAGAGCGCCAGGTGGCGCAGATACTCCCGGGTGGTGATTTCAATGCCGCCGACCTGGGTGAAGTAGGGCTTGAAGGTCCAGCAGAGAAAGCTCTGCAGGCCGCCGCCGAGCGAGCGGACCTCGTCCTGGAAGCTGCGGGTGCGCTCCAGGTGCTCGATACGCTCGTCGAGCGTCTCATCGAAGCCGATCACCATGGTGGCGGTGGTCTTGAGACCTGCCTCAAGGATGGCGCGCTGCGCAGCAAAGTACTCGGCCACCGTGTACTTGAACCGGGAGTGGCGGCGGCGAAAGTCTTCGGTCAGGATCTCCGAGCCGCCACCGGTAATCCAGCGCACGCCGGCGGCATGGAAGCGCGCAGCCGCCTCTGCCCAGGAGAGCTTCGCGTGATCGGCGAGGTAGAGAAACTCTGCGATGGTGATGCGCATCATCAACTACACCAACGTCTGTGTTGCGCAGTGCGACTACT
>CAXUMX010000120.1:0-5700 GCA_964252395.1 uncultured Acidobacteriaceae bacterium
ACCCGGGGCTGGCTGGGGGTGGGAGGCGGTGTGGCTGCGAGGCTCCGTCATGGGCGCGGCTCCTTACATTGGCGTCCTTCGCGCGCTGGGTGCATGAGCCCGACAGTACTCCAGTCCTTGGTCGTCACCGGCTGCGGCCCTCTCTCTTGATTACGACTTGGCTTCGTCCGCCAGGGCGGCTTCGTCGTGGATGGTCGTGAGCTTCAGGACTTCGAGCTCGCGCTTGCCGTTGGGCGTGACCACGACGGCGGTGTCCCCGACCTTCTTGCCGATGAGCGAGCGGCCGATGGGCGAGGTGGTGGAGATGAGTCCCTTGTTGACGTCCGATTCTTCGGAGGTGACCAGCTTGTACTCGAGCTCTTCGTCCTTGGTGGTGTCGAAGACGCGGACGGTGGAGCCGAAGGCGGCACGGTCATGGGGGATGTTGGCGAGATTGACGAGCGCGAGCTCCGCCATCCGCTTCTTGAGCTGGCCCAGGCGCGCGTTGACAAACTCCTGCCGCTGCTTGGCCATGTGATACTCAGCGTTCTCACTGAGGTCACCCAGGGCGACTGCCTTCTTGATCTCCTGCGGCAGCTCATGGGTGAGCTCGTGCTCGAGGAGGCGAATCTCTTCTTCCAGTTTCTTCTTAATTGCTTCAGGCATGAATGTATTCGCGACGGCTGGGGTAAGCAAGAGCCGTGAGAGCGATTCTCCTCCAGGTGGCGGGAGCCATGGTGGCCGAGGTCATAGGCAGGGCCACTTCGAGTGTTTCTCCGCGTTGCACAGCACCCGCTTCAATCATCCGCGTGTCACACCCGGAGCTTGCACCCGGAGCGGCTGATCCGGCGTCCGCCAAAGCTCGATTATACGACGCGCAGAGAGCGCTGCGCGTCGGCGGTGAGGCTAAGGATCGGGTGGCAGGAGGGCGACGACGCCGGACTGGGCATCGAGCCAGCCCTGCAGGATGAGGGTGGCGGCGAGCTGGTCAATGATGTCGCGGCGGTCCCGGCCGTAGCCGGTTGCGTCCAGGGCGGCGTGCGCCTCGGCGGTGGTAAGCCGCTCATCCCAAAGCAGAATGGAGAGCGGATGCTGGGGAGCTTCGCTGGAGCGGGCGGTCTGCTGCTCGCGGGCGAGGGTTTCGAGCTCCTGGGCGAAGCGGTGGACGCGCTCGGTCTGGCGGCTGAGCTCGCCCGAGAGCAGGACCGGGCTGCCGACGATGATGCCGGCGCAGTGGTGACGGCGGGCGAGGCGCAGGATGGAGCGCTGGTCGCGGCGGGGCTGCGAGCGCTCGAGGGTGAGAAGCGGCTGGGCGATGCGGAGGGCGTTCGAGAGCGCGACGCCGATGCGGCGGGTGCCTACGTCGAGACCGAGCCAGGGCTGGGGGGGTGCTTCCATTCTGGGGATGATAGCGACTCAGGCGCGGCTACGTGCGTTCGCCGCTGGGTGGGGCTGGACTGCTCTACGGCAGGCATTCGGGGTGACGTGTCGCGCTCGACTTGGCTGCCGTAGGCAGCGCGCTTCTCGCTGCCAGCGCTTCACTAGCGAAGGAGCTTTCCCACCCAGGTCAAGGAGAACGCCATGGCAAGTGTTCTTCAGGCCTGCCATGGCGCTCACGGGACCTGCTCAGAGCGATATTTGACTGGCGTTCCTGTCAGCGCCCAGCGCAGTCTCGGGTCCGCCGGGTCGCCGTCCGGATGCTCGGCCATCCATGACTTCACGCTGAATTCGTGCGTGCCTGGACTGTGCTCCGGCGCGGTGATCGCCGTTGGCGTCTCGACAGCCCCGGTTAGCACTTCGGCCCTATCTGCATCACAGGGCATTCATTTCATCCGTCTTCGGTGTCGTCTGCTGGCCCGCAGAGAGACTCGTCATACAATCGAGGCTGCGCTCCGCGCTCTGACCTTTAGGGACCGGCGAACTGGTCCTCGAGAGTTTTGGCGAGAGTGGGCTGGAGCAAACCCGCCAAGGATCCGGAATCGAAGTGCGTCGCATACTGCTGGTTGTTTTGCTGCTGGCGCTGGGCGGTGGGGGCTACCTGCTCCTTGCACCGGCGGGCCCGCATCACGAGACATTCGTGGACATTGCCCCGGGGACGGGCACGGATGCCATCGGGCGGCAGCTGGCAGAGCGCGGGCTGGTGCGCAGCCGGCTGGCCTTCGACCTGGCGCGGATTCTGCGGCGCGGCACGGTGAAGGCGGGCGAGTACCGCTTCGACCATCCGGCGAGTGTGTTTGCGGTCTATGACCGGCTGCGCCGCGGCGACGTCTACTACCGGGTGCTGACGGTGCCGCCGGGGTACAACGTCTTCGACATTGCGACGGCGGTAGAGGCGGCACAGCTGGCGACGCATGACGACTTCCTGGCGGCGACGAGCAGCCAGACCTCACTGATTGCGGATCTTGACCCAAAGGCAGAGAGCCTGGAGGGCTATCTGTACCCGGACACCTACCGCTTCCAGCGCAGCGACACCCCGGCGACGATGCTGCGCGCGATGGTCAAGCGCTTCCGGCAGGAGGCGGCGAAGATCGGGTTGAGCGGGAGCGTGCACGAGACGTTGCACGACACCGTGACGCTGGCTTCGGTGATTGAGAAGGAGACGCCGGTGGCGGCGGACCGGGCGGTGGTGGCGAGTGTGATGGAGAACCGGCTGCGGGTGAAGATGCCGCTGATGACGGATCCGACGGTGATCTATGCAGCGCTGCTGGAGAACCGCTACCGCGGGACGATCTACCAGTCGGACCTGCAGCGGGAGTCCGCCTACAACACCTACAAGCATCCCGGACTGCCGCCGGGGCCGATCTGCAGCCCGGGTGCGGCGTCGTTGCAGGCGGCGCTCCATCCCGCGGCTACGGATTACCTCTACTTCGTGGCCGACCCATCTTCCGGTGGTCACTCGCGCTTTGCGAAGACGCTGGAAGAGCATGAACGCAACGTTGCCGCCTACCGCCGGGCCCAGGGCGCCCGTTGAGAGCAACTGGAGCGGTTCTCCGCATGCGATGGATCGCGGAGAGAAGCTCTGCGTGACCTTTCCCTGGAGAGAGGCCACAGCGGCCGCCGCTGACCAGTCTGCACCTACAGAAGAATCACTCTATACTCAGGGTTTGCCGTCCCGATTGAATCCGTGATGCAGAGACATTGGTGGAGTGTGGGGTTACTGGCAGCGCTGCCGTGGCTGAATGGCTGCCTGTACCACACGCACAAGGTAACGCAGCCGATCCAGGCCGGACAGACGCTCGATGCGAGCGTGGCACAGCTGGTAAACGGCGTGAACGACCGCTACAACGCCATCCAGACGCTGAACGCGACGGTGGACTTTGCCGCCTCGACGGGCGGCGCCAAGCAGGGCAAGCAGACCGACATCACGCCCTTCCGCGGGTACATCCTGATGCGCAAGCCGGCCATGCTGCGTGTGCTGGGGCTGCTGCCGGTGGTGCGGACGCGAGCCTTCGACCTGGCCAGCAATGGGGACAGCTTCAAGCTGCTGATTCCGCCGCGCAGCCGGGCCATCGTCGGCAGCAACTCCAGGCCGAACAAGTCCGCCAACGCGCTTGAGAATCTGCGGCCCGCCATCTTTTTCGACTCAGTGCTGGTGAAGAGCGTGACTCCGGACCGGCTGGTGTACCTGACCAGCACCTCCGAGGTGAAGCCGAGCGGCAAGCAGCAGGTGGAGACGCCGGAGTATGAGCTGCACGTGGTGGAAGAGGTGCCGCCGCAGAATGAACACCTGCAGATGCGCGTGATCCAGCCGACGCGGGTGATCCGCTTCAGCCGGGTGACCCTGCTGCCCATTGCGCAGGACATCTACGGAACGGACGGCGCGGTGGATACCCATGTGGAGTATGGGCCGTACCAGGAGTTCGGGACGATCCGGCTGCCCGGCAAGATCGTCATCCGGCGGCCGCGCGAGTCGTACCAGATCACCATCACGCTGCTGAAGGTGACGGTGAACCAGACGCTGAACGACGATCAGTTCCAGGTGAAGATCCCCGCGGATTACACCGTTCAAACCCTCAAATAGGATCTGCCATCCAGGGATCTGCCATCCAGGCTGAGGCGCCTTTGGCGCGTTTCGCGATGGCGGCTCCCGTTGGTCGCCGCCCCTTTGCATACGTGGGCGACTTTGCTTTGCGTCCTTTGCTTCGCTCAGGACTTAAGTCCGGTAGAGCCGATCTCGTTTACAGGAAGCGGTCGAGGTTGGCTCGCTTTGCGTGCTGCTCGATGGCCTGGGTGATGTCGAGGGCGAGCGCTAGGGCGTCGCGGCCTTCTTCTCCGGAGACCTGGGGTGGGGTACGCGTGCGCACGGCTTCGAGGAAGGACTCGATTTCGAGGCGGAGGGGCTCGCCGGGGGTGACGGTGGGCTTCTGAATGGCGAGGCCGGCGAGCGGGTTTTGCGGGTCGGCCCCGGCCCGGGCGGCGTTCGCTGCTTCGCCGGGATTGACGGCGATGAAGAGCAGGTCCTGCCGGGCGTAGTCGATGGAGACGTACTGGTGGGGCTGGAAGAAGCGCAGCTTGCGCACCCGCTCGGTGGAGACGCGGCTGGCGGTGAAGTTGGCGACGCAGCCGGAGGCGAACTCGACGCGGACGTTGGCGATGTCCACCTTGCGCGAGAGCACGGGCAGGCCGACGGCCTGGAGCGAGTGCACGGGCGACTGGACCAGGCTGAGCACGATATCGAGATCGTGGACCATGAGGTCGAGGATGACGTCGACGTCCAGCGAGCGGGGAGTGAAGACGCTGAGCCGGTGTGCCTCAAAGAACATGGGCAGGTGGATGTAAGGGCGGACGGCGAGGACGGCGGGGTTGAACCGCTCCAGGTGGCCGACCTGCAGGATGCGTCCATGCCGGGTGGCGAGAGCGACGAGGTCGTCGGCCTGCTCGAGCGTGGCGGCGATGGGCTTCTCGACCAGGACATCGATGCCCGCGGCGAGCAGCGCTGCGGCGACTTCAGCGTGGGCGACGGGGGGCACGCAGACGGAGGCGGCGTGGAGCGGGAGCTGGCCGGTGCGGTGAGCGGCGAGGCAGGTGTCGAGGTCGGGAAAGATGCGGACGCCGGGGTTCGCGCCGGCGAGGGAGGCGGCGACGGCGGGGTCGGCGGCGGCGCTGTCGACCACGGCGGCGAGGCGGACGGAGGGCTGCGCCTGGGCGGAGAGCTCGCGGAGCACGCGCAGGTGGTTGCTGCCGAAGGCGCCGGCACCGACGACCAGGTAGGCGAGCGGCTCGGTTCGCGGCAACACCCTGTTCGTCGGCACGATCATCGGCGGCACGGGGGCGGAAGGGGCATGAAGGCGGCGCCGTCGGCTGGAGCGGATCTCCCGTTGGACTCAGCGGAGGAGAGGGGTACGGGCCGGACTTACTCGAGCACAGGCTGCGAAAGACGAGCCGAGCGAAGGCCGGGGCGTTCCTGATCTCGCTGGAGGCTACAGGAAGAGTGCTCTAGCGCGCGGGGGTCTTTCCTTCGACGGTGTGGAGGCATCGGGAGTAGAGCTCGAGCAACTGGGCGACCTGGTCATCGGCCTTGGCCGAGGTGGGAGCGGTGAAGCCGGTTGACCCTGCAGCAGTGCGACCGACACCAGCCGTGGCGGCGATGAACTTGAGCAGATCGAGCGCGATGTCCTCATTGCGACGGGCGGCGCTGGCTGGCGAAGCGGGCTGATCCATGTGCAACCTCCGTGGCGATGCTAACAGATTGAGGGGCTTCGGAGAGGGCGGCCGGGCGGG
>CAXUMX010000121.1:0-5334 GCA_964252395.1 uncultured Acidobacteriaceae bacterium
GCTCCTGAACGCCGAGCTGATCGCGCAGGCGAGCGGCCAGCTCATCGAGCCGTCCCGGCGCTCGTTGGGGGGCCGCATCATAATCATTGAGACGCATTCGGCTCAGAATCGTACGGCATCGATCGACTTCGCGGCGGATCAGGCGCGCGTCTTCCAGAACGGGTAAATAAAGATGTACTTTTGGCCGCCGGGCCGGATCGCGCCCTTGGAATCGTGCTGCCCCTCATGCTCATGGCCGATCAGATATTGCGAGCGCTTGGTCATGGAGATGTAGTTGTTTGCGATCTGCAGGTAGCTGCCGAGCGGGGTAGCCATCAACTCGGCCATCATCTCGCTCAGATCGTCGACGGTGTAGCAGATGCGCCAGAGCACCATGTCGCAGTCCGGGCGCAGTCCGACGGTCGAGTAGGTAAGGGTGACCAGCCGGCCGGGCTGGTTCCAGCGCGTGATGACCTCGGCGAACAGGCGCTTGTGCTCCGCCCGCTCTGCTGCCGGCAGGCGCCGCCACTCCGGCAGTACCTTCAGGAAGGTGAAGCCAACCATCTGCCGGCGAACCGGCGTTTCGCTCTTGTGCGCGTGCTTGGGCGCTTCAGTCGGGGTCAGCTCTGCGGCGATCGTCTCAGCCATAATCTGTCTCCTATACTCTCCAATGTTAGCAGGATGACGGAGCTGAAAAGAGCTCTTGCAGAGCCGCCGTAATCAGGCTATCGCGGCCTCAAAAAGCCAGGTCGACCATTCTGAGCTGCCCGCGGCAGGTTGTGTAAACGGAGATTCGAAGGATGACGCCACGGAAGCGTTGTGCGTGGGCAGAAAGTGATCCGCTGCTGCGCGCTTACCACGATAAAGAGTGGGGCGTACCGCAGCGTGACGGGCGCAGCATGTGGGAGGCGCTAATGCTCGAGGGATTCCAGGCCGGGCTCTCCTGGCTTACCATCCTGCGCAAGCGCGAGGCCTTTCGCAAGGCATTCCGCGGCTTCGATCCCCACGCGGTGGCACGGTTTACGGAGCGGGACATCACGCGGCTGTCGGCAGACGAGGGCATTGTGCGGTCTCGCGCGAAGATTGAGGCGACCATCGCCGGCGCACGCATCTTTTTGGCCATGGAGCGGCAGGATGAGGGCTTCTCACGCGTGATGTGGGCACACGTTGACGGCAAACCGCAGCGTCGTCGGACTGGCCGGGTGCCGGCGAAGACGCCACTGTCGGAGGAGATCTCGCACGACCTGAAACAGCGCGGCTTCAAGTTCGTTGGGCCAGTGATCGTCTATGCCTGGATGCAGGCCGTCGGCATGGTCGACGATCACGCGCCGGACTGCTTCCGTGCCTGATCGCAGGCATCCCGTGGCAACGATGCGACGGTGAGTCACTGACGAAATCAGTGGCGAAGCTGGATGGATAGGATCTGGCCGACGGCGTCCTTGCCCTCTGCCTCCGCGTAGAGCACTGTGCCCTGCGCTCCCTCCAGATCCGAGCAGGGCTGTATCTCTCCCTGCGGGGTGTAGTTCTCGGCAGAGAACTCGACCTGCCAGTAGCTGCTACTGCTCAGCAGAATGGTGTCCTTGGGCCCTTGCAGCTGCAGGTTCAGCAGTCCTGTTACGGGGCTGCACTTCACGACGTGCAGTATGCCCTTCGCAATCTTCTTTCTACTGGAGACAAGGTTTTCAAGATGTGGAACTGTGACGTCCTGTGCCGACGCTGTCGCCGTAGTCGACGGAACCCGCACCGTGGCGCTCGTCACTGGCATGGTTACAGTGGCGTCCGTAGCAGATGTCGACGTGCTTACAACATTGAGCCTCTCGAGCCACTCAATGGCTGACCGGGCGCATGCAACCGCGCCATCAGGTCGTCTACCAGGGCCTGCTCACTTTGTAGCGAAGACTTCTGCTCCGGCGTCTGGGCCACCTCGGCGGCCGCCTTCAGCGCACGCGATGCGTCCTCCACCCGATTGCTGGCCAGCAGGACGCGGGCGGAGTGGATCCGAAACTGAAGGTTTGCCGGGTCTCGCTCAATTGCCTGCGCATTCAACAGATGAGCTTCGGCCAGGTGCTCATTTCGCCGGCCGTAGAACCCCGCCAAAGCATCGTAGGAGGGCGCAAACGCCGGATTTAACTCGATCGCCTTCTTGAGGCTGCTCTCCACCTGCGCAGCACTCTCCTCCTTGATGTCGTTCATCGACATGACCGCGTAATAGTAATGAGTGAGGTAGCTGTCAGAGCGGGCGACCGCCTTGGTCAACCATTGCTTCGCCGTCGCCTGATCGTTCCTCAGCAGTGCCATGTAGCCCATGGTTTCGCAGGCGGCGGCGTTGTTCGGCTCTTCCCGCAGCACGGAATTCAGCAGGGCTTCGGCATCGGCCGAACGCCCGTTGTAAGCCAGAAAATCGGCGCGGCGTGCGTCCGCCTCTAGTGGGGTTACGGGTCTTACCTGGAACTGTGATGGATCCACGACTGCCGGGGCCGAGATCCGGAAATAGCTGAAGCTGGACCGCTCGACATATCCGCTCAGGTCGCTCTGCAGCCGCTTCAGATCGCCGAAGGCCTCGGTTGCAGCTGTGACAGGGTCTTCGTGGTGGGACAGCAGCTCCGTATAGTCCGAAACGCGATGGGTATGGTTCTTGTTATCCGAGGTCTCCAAGTAGTGCACCAGGGCCCAGGACTCGGCGTAGAAGATGGATCCCTTCTGCTCGTCGTGGTAGTACGGCGACGCATGGTCCACCTGGAAGATCACTGGCAAGGGCACCATCTGCTTCTCACGCAGGTACAGAATGTCGTCGGCATTGGGCCTGCCCAGGTTCACCTCCTTGTCGTGGATGTCGGTGTTCTGGAAAAAGCTTGCCAGCCCCTCGTTCAACCACAGAGGCAGCCATGCGGCATCCTCCCGCAGCATGAAGTGTGTGTACTCGTGATAGACCGTCTCTAGAGCGTGCTCTGGTTGCGCATCCAGCCGCAGCAGAATGTAGTTCTTGTCGTTGCCGCGCAGAAACAGGCCGGCCAGGGTCAACTGCCCTTTGGCCAGGTAGGCCGCTGGTTCCAGGGCCTCGAAGCCCTTGCGATCCTTCACCGCAATCACGACGATGGGAGACGGCTCATCCACCCGGGCCTTCGGAAAAAGGGAGTGGAAGACTGCCCGCATCCGCTCAAACTGGTCCGCCAGGTGCACCGCCTGTTTGGCGTTCGAATCGGTCATCACAACGAAGTGAGGGCTGCGCACCTCCGCCCACTGCTCGGTGCCGGCATGGGCCAGCGGTGCCAGTAAGAGGCTGACAAGAAGGATGCAAAGAGGAAAGGGCTGCATTGCCCAGAGACTGTATCAAAGGCGATTAGATTTGAAACGGGCTTTTTGCAGAGGCGTCAGTACTTTCGATAAGTGCCTGTGGCAAGTACTTTCAATGCGCCATCACTGCTGCTTATGTCGGCTGGGTTTAGCGCTTGTGACCGAAGTCCAGACCGAACTTCGGAGCGCTCTGCGTACCGCTGATCTTTACCGGGATCTCCGCGCCGGCGCCGTTTTTATGAAAGAAGGGGTCCACGCCTTTCAGCAGCCAGGACTTCCACCAGGTTGCCACCATCTGCGACAGCTTGGCGTCGGTGCGCACTATTCCGTGGAAGTCGAATGTCTTGCCGTCCAGTGTGTAGGCGCCGGCCAGCCCCACCGACCCTCCGGGAAGCTGGTAGTCGATGCGCTGGAAGTCGATGCGACCGCGATGCAGGTTCATGTCTCCACTCATGCGGGAGCGGACGTCGGGCGCCCCGGCGACTGCCTCCTTGGGCCGGCCGCGGGCACGCAGGCTCAGATCATCCACCCGGTCCTGCACCTGCGGGTTCCTGAAGTGAATCTGCCGGAGGGTGAAGTCGCCATGCAGGCTTAGCTTGCGGGTCACGCTCTCTCTACCCGGATCGATGCGCATCTTCATCCGGGTCGTGATCACGCCGTCCATGATTGCGGGCTCCGTCTTCACTGCCAGGCGCAGAAAATCGGCGATCTGCCCTTCGGGAATGTCGACGTCCAGATCGATCTGGTGACCCTTGCCTTTGATATTGATGACTGCTCCGCTGCACGTGAAGTTGGAGCTGCCCAGCCGCGCCTTCACCGGCTGCAGATAGGTGTCGCCTGTTGTGCCATCGACGATGGCGTGGAAGCTGGTGCGCAGGGGAACAGGGAAGTTCGCGGTATCGAGAGAGAAGTTTGGCGTCTCCGTCGTTCCGTCAACCTCGATGCGATTGAGCGCCCCGCGAAACTCTCCGATCGAGGAGAGCATACCGCCAATGCCGTGGATGGTGTTCAGGTCCACGTGATTGAAGGTGTATTGGCCGTCGATGGGTGAGTCGCCCGGGCTCTCTCGATTCCACGGCCCGAAGGAGCCGACGGCATGGATGTCGCCGCGCGGGATGGCGTTGGTCAGCGTGGCGTCGTACGGCCAGCCACGGTTGGGCCCAAAGTCCCGCAGGACGATGTGCCGCAGCTCGAAGATCTTGGGCTCCTTACCCGGCTTCGCGGTGTCGATCACCAGCTCGCATGCGTCGCACTCGATGCGGTCCACCGCAATCTTGATCTTGCCGCGGTGCTGCCTGCGCGGAGCCGCGGCGGAGCGGTATTCGCGGGGAGGAATATGGATCGAGAGACCGTGGACGCGGACCGCTGCAACGCGCGTGGGCTTGAAAAAGAGCCCGCGCACTCCGGAGTGGAAAGAGAAACGCTCGATGGAGATGAGCGGGGAGGTGGCGCCCGCCGCCATGACATCGTCAGGAGGATAGATACGCAGGCCGCTGCCGGAGACGGCGATGCCATGGTCGATCGAGACGCCGAGCCTGTCCAGCTCCACCTTGCTGTCGAACCGCGTGCTCAGCGTCTCGATGACGCGGCCCTTCAGGATAGGGCCGGCATGACGCAGCACAACGCTGATGATGACGGCTAGAACCAGGGCGGCAATGAGCACAGACAATCCCAGCCACTTCCACACTCTGCGGCCGGGTTTCACCGAAGTCGATCGCAACGGTTGGCTGCCCTGCTCTCTTCACGCGTTCTCGTGAACCGGTTGAGGGAATCGTCCGCGAATGACTGTTCCCATTACTGACAGACTACCGGAAGCAGGGGTCGACACGCAGGTGTCGAAGAGGGCGCCCGCGGCGCGCACCGGTATACTCACCGAGGCATGAGTGAAAAGATTCTGGCAGCATTGGCGCACTTCGTCGTCGCCGTGATCTCCGCGTCCGGCTACTGGGGCGTCGCATTGTTGATGGGCATCGAGTCGGCCTGCGTTCCGCTGCCGTCAGAGGTGATCATGCCCTTTGCCGGCTACCTGGTGCACACCGGGCAGCTCAATCTGTTCTGGGT
>CAXUMX010000122.1:0-5317 GCA_964252395.1 uncultured Acidobacteriaceae bacterium
CTGGGCCTGCTGCGGCTGGGCAGGCGCGGATTGCGGCGGTGCCTGTGGCGTGCCCGGCGGCTGCGGCGCGCTCTGTTGCGCCGGGGGTGCCGGCTGCGGTACCGGCGGCCCAGCGCGGCGCATCGCTCGCAACTGCTCCAGTGTCTTCTTGTCCAGGGTCGGATGCTGCGTCTGCGCCACCCGATCCTTGTCCGAGAGCGCCTGCGGGTTCCGCGGCTTCAGCTTCTTCAAAACGTCGGGCGGCAGGTCCAGGTAGGTGAAGTCCTTCTGCCGCTGCTTCAGCACCTCTGCCGGACTGATGACCTTCGGCTGGTGCAGGATATAGCGCGGTCCGAACAGGATGAAAAGGAAGACCAGCACATGCGCCAGAAGCGAGACATAGATCCCCTCACGGACGCGAGAGCGGGAGCGCTCGTCCTCCAGGTTGTCGATGAGGTGGAGCAGCTCATCGGCTCCCAGCTCGTCATACCGTGCACTGCGCCTTCGGAAGTTAGGGCCGGAGGGCGGCTCAGTGGGCGCACTGGGCGGGGTTGGGACTTCTGTGATCGGCATGCTGTGTGGTGAATGGACGCGGTCTGCCACCTGGCGGCTACCAGGAACCCGCATTTATCGTCCGCTTATTGTCTCATTTCCGTGCATTGTTCATTTACGGACAGCTATGGCCGGATGGAGCCGCTGCGCTGCTGCTCCCCATCTTCGCTGTGGCGCGATGGTCCCGGTGCCGAACGGGGTTCACGAATCGTCCCAACCTGTCGTAACCATACTGACGTGACGGACGGCCTCGACGCATAGCCCATCCAGGTAGGGCGGTCCCCCATTCCGACCATTCTCCGGCTGGAGGGCCACTGTTAGAAGTGAGACGGGAGAGGTCTGCCACTCTCCACAGGTTGTCGAGGGCGCAGCCGCGTCCGGGGGACAAAGGACGCATGCTGCCGATGCTGAACGAGCTGATCGGAATGAAATCGCTTCCACTCCTCGGGTTAACAGCTTTCCCGTTTTGGCAGGGTGCTGCATGGCTCTCCCTCGCCGGTACCGGGATCGCCCGCTGGCGGATGTCCCGCCGGCTGCGCAGCCACGCCGACACGCAGTTACACGTGGAACAAATGCTGCGCCGGGAGCAGGCCGCCCTGGAGCGCAAGGTTGCAGACCGGACCCTGGAACTGCGTGCGGAGGTGGAAGAGCGACGCCGGGCCGAGGCTCTGAACCGCGGCCATAGTCAGGTCCTGGAGCTGCTGGCGCGCGGCGAACCGTTGCCGACGACCCTGGCGGCCCTGGCATCCGCAGTCGCAGACCAGCGTTCCACCTGGATGGTCGCTGTGCACCTGTTTGAGGCGGGTAACCTGGTGCTCGCCGCCTCTCGTGAGATCCCGGAGACGCTGATGGCGCATCTGGGAAGCATTGCCGCGGATTTTCCCGATTCGCCGGAGGCCTGCGCCGCCGCCAAGCAGGCGTCTTGCGTGCTCGAGGACTTGAGCAAGCTGCAGCGCCCGTGGAGCGAGCTGCTGCGCGCCAACGGGGTGCAGTCGGCCTGGTCGGCGCCAATGCTGGCCAAGGATCAAACCGTGGCCGGAACCATCACGGTCTACACTCGCCTGCTTGCATCGCCCAACAGCTCTGACCTGCAGGTGCTCGACATGGCCTGCAGCCTGGGTTCGCTGGTGCTGGAGCATAGCCGGCTACACCAGGAGCTGGTAGGCCACGCGTACCAGGACAGCCTGACCGGACTACCCAATCGGCGGTTGGGTGAGGATCGTCTGGCCCAGGCAGTGCAACGCGCGGACCGCCACCAGAACAAAATCGCGGTCCTTTGGCTGGACCTGAACCGCTTCAAACAGATCAACGACGTGCATGGCCACCCCGCTGGCGACCAGGTGTTGCAGGCAGTGGCTCAGCGTCTTCAGGGCCGACTGCGCGGATCCGACACTGTCGCGCGGATGGGCGGCGACGAGTTCATGGTGATTGTCGAAGACGTGGGTCACGCCGGTGCTGCAGAGATGCTGGCTGAGGAGCTGGCCGGAATTCTGGCGGAACCAATCGCGATCGAGAACTCTGAGGTTCGCATCTCCGCCAGCTTCGGCATCTCCATTTACCCCAGGGATGGATTGACGGTCGATCAGCTGGAGCGCAACGCAGACGACGCAATGTATGAGGCCAAGCGCGCAGGAGAGGTGATGTGCACCTTCTCCACCCAGGTGCGGAACCACTCCCGCGAGCGGCTGGAGCTGGAGTCGGTGCTACGCACGGGGCTGGAAGAGGGCGGATTTCAACTGCTATACCAGCCGCAGTGGTCGCCTATGGGTGAGCTGCTGAGCTTCGAGGCGCTCGTCCGCTTCCATCATCCCACCCGCGGCTTGATCGGCCCGATCGAGTTCATCCCGCTGGCTGAGGAAACGCAGCTCATCCTGCCCCTGGGAACCTGGGTGCTGGAGGAGGCGTGTCGCCAGGGAGTGCTGTGGCAGCAGGCGTTCCAGCGAGCATTGCCGATTGCCGTCAATATCTCTCCCCTGCAGTTCGCACGCGAAGACTTTGCCGGCTCCGTTGCCCACATTCTCGAGCAGAGCGGGCTGGACCCGTCTCTGCTGGAGCTGGAGCTGACTGAGAGCATGGTGATGAAGAACTTCACCGAGACGGCCAGACAGATGGAGCGCCTGAAGCGTCTGGGCGTACGCATTGCCGTAGACGACTTCGGAACAGGCTACTCCTCCTTGAGCTACCTGCATCGCCTGCCGATTGACGTGCTGAAGATTGATCGCTCCTTTGTCGAGAAGGTGACGGATCGCGATGGCACACGCCCGATCGTCGATGCGGTCACGCAGATGGCGCACACGCTGGGCCTGACGGTTGTGGCGGAGGGTGTGGAGACCCATGAGCAACGCACCGCCCTGCTGGACAGCGGCTGCGACGTCCTGCAGGGGTACTTGCTCTCCCGGCCGCGTCCGGTCGAGCAGATCGAGGCGTTGCTTCGCAAAAACGGGGAATCGGCCTTTGGCAAGGGGCGCAATCTGGCCTCGACCGGGCCGCGGTAGCACTTCCCAGCAAGTACCGTATCGCTCTCACCCCTCCTGTGAGCAAGCACGCGATCTCGAGTTACGGTGTCTGCTCAGGCGGTCCGGTAGCCGCGGAAGCGCGCCGGCTACGAGCCAACTTTGCCCGGTGAAATCGAACCATTGTCACTGCCCGGCTCGTTCATACTGTTACGCACATGCCCGCACTTGAACAGACCGATAACAGCGCAGTGGCACCTCTCTCCTGGAAGACCTTCCTGGGAATTGGGTTGCTGCGTTTTGAACTGATCCTGTTCGGCGTGGCACTCGCGGTCTCTGCGCTGTTCTGGCTGCTGGCAGGTGAGAATAACGTGGGACCGACACTTGTCTTCACGTTCATTGCGGGAAATCTGACCGCTGTATGGATGGAGGCGTCGTCTCCCTTCTTCACACGCTTTCGCGGAGCAGTTGCGTGGATCGTCTATCTCGTCCTGCTGATACCAGTCGGTGCACTGGGAAGCCTGCTTGCAACCTGCGTCCTTCTGGCTCTCTACCGCTACAAGCCGGAACATCTGTCCGCCTGGATCTGGAAGAACCTGCTGTTTGGCACCTTAATATCCGTAGCCACAGGAGTCGCGCTGTACTCCGTAATGCGCACTCGGCTCAGGCTGGAGGAGAGGAATCGCACGCTGCAGCAGGAGGTAGAGATTGGGACGGTGCGCTTGAATGCGCAGGCTGCAGACCTGACCACCGCACATGAGATCCAAACTCACCTGCTGCCACGGGAGCTGCCAAGCCTGCCCGGCGTGCAGGTCGCGGTGGCATGGCAGCCTGCGCAATCCGTGGGCGGCGATTACTTTGACGCGCTGCTGCTGGACCACAACCGAGTCGCCCTATGCATAGCGGATGTTGCAGGCAAAGGAATCAGTGCGGCACTGCTGATGGCCAACCTGCAGGCGGCATTTCGTGCCTTTGCACCGCAGTGCGAGCAGCCCGCTGCACTCTGTGCCAAGCTGAACCAGACTCTGTGCGGAACCATTGCTGCGGCGCGCTTCGTAACCTTGTTTTATTGCGTGTTCGAAGCGGATAGTGGCCTGCTGCGTTATGAGAATGCCGGGCACTCTCCGCCCATTCTGCTGCGTGATGGCCAAGCCATCTCGCTCTCCGGCGGCGGGTTGGTGCTCGGCCTGTTTCCCGACTCTGTTTACACCGACCGCTCCTTCAAGCTGCTGCGCGGCGACTGCCTGCTGCTGACGACGGATGGAATCACCGAGGCGGCCGATGCGGCAGGTGAGGAGTTTGGGGAGCAGCGCGTGATTGATGGGGCCCTGCGGGCGCGCAGCCTTGGCGCTTACGCCATCCGAACGCGCATCCTTGAGGATGTGACGGCCTATTGCGGGGCCCAGTTCGCTGACGATGCCTCACTGATCGTGATGACCCTGGATTGACCAGGAAGTCCGCCTCGTACAATCAAGAAATGTCGACGTCGCAACAGCGATCTGCCGTGGTGCTGACGGTCAGCGACTCGCGTACGCGTGGGGAGCGGCCAGACACCTCAGGTCCTGCCCTGGTAGAGCGTCTGCGCGAGGCCGGCTTCGCTGTGGCGGGTCCGCACCTAGTCGAGGACGAGCAGGCCGAGATCGAAGCTGCGCTGCGCAGGCTTGCGCAGTGCGCAGCGCTGGTGGTGACCACCGGCGGGACTGGCATTGCTCCGCGCGACGTGACACCGGAGGCCACACGGGCCGTGTGCGACCGGGTGCTGGACGGCTTCGCCGAGCGCATGCGCGCTGCGGGCGCACGCCATACCCCCCTTGCCGCATTGAGTCGCGCGCTGTGCGGCACATGCGGACAGTCGCTGATCTTGAATCTGCCGGGGAATCCGAAGGGCGCCATGACCTCACTCGAGGCGGTGCTGGACCTGATCCCCCACGCGCTGACGGTCCTGAGTGGGGCCGAGGCGCACGAAGGGGCAACACACGCCGGAGCGACGCAGCGCCAATGAAGCTCATCGGTAAGTGGCTGCTGCGCTATAAGGCCTTCATCTTCGGCCTGCTCGGACCGCTTGGGTTCTGGGGCATGGGGCTGATCGCTGCTGTCGATTCCGGGACCATCCCGGTGCCGATGGATGTGCTGATTGCGACCTATGTGTGGAACGACCGCCGGCACTTTATCCTCTATGTGCTGATGGCCGCCATTGGCTCGGCGGTGGGAGGGCTGGTTCCCTTCCTGCTGGGTCGCGCTGGGGGCGAGCTCTTCCTTCTGCGGCGTATCAACCGTACCCGCTATGAGCAGATGATGGCGCGCTTTGAGAAGCAGGAGTTCCTGGCCATGGC
>CAXUMX010000123.1:0-5299 GCA_964252395.1 uncultured Acidobacteriaceae bacterium
TTTGTGTACGTGACCTTCGTTCCCCGCGTGACCCGGAAGCGTGTCATGTGACCCCACCCCAATCTGGAATCCTTGAAGTAGAGAACAGCGATGAGCGCGGACGGAACCTGAGAGCGCCCACTGCTTCCTTCAACAGCTTCACTCGTCATTGAGGAGACCATGACCGAATCCCTGCAGAACACCTTCCTGCGCCAGGCCACGGCGGCTGCCCGCGCCGCCCGACACATCTTCCCCGAATACGCTGCGTGCGAAGCAGCGCTCGAATCCAACTGGGGGCAGTCGCGGCTGGCGCGCGAGGCGAACAACCTCTTCGGACAGAAGCAGTCCGCAACCCCACTGCCCGGAACCCTCACCGTGGCCATGCCCACGCAGGAGTTCATCCGCGGCGCCTGGGTCACCGTGCCTGCTCACTGGATCTGCTTCCGCACTCAGGAGTCCTGCTTCCGCGCCCGCATGGAGCGGCTGGAACAGCTGCGCCATGGCTACTCCGCCTACGACCGCGCCCTGCGCGCCCGCAATGGCGAAGAGTTTGTCGAAGAGGTCTCGCGCGCCTGGTCCACCGACCCCGGCCGTGCCGCCAAGGTGCTGGGCATTCACCGCCAACACATCGCCAGCCTCGCGCCCTACATCAGCCCCAATGCCATTCCGCTCTCCGGGCTGCACGCAATGGCGCAGGCGTAAGTCCAGTTAAATCTTATTTTTAGCCGTAAGTGGCCTGGAATCTAATTTTTACCTCACCGTTGCCCTCTAACTCCTCTGCATTGAGACACTTGCAGGGGAGGGGGGAGGGGGGGGTACGGACGGCAAATGGGACGACACCAAGCCGCCACCGCTAGACACAGAAGCCCGCTACCGCGGAGAGTGGTCTCCAGCGTTAGGCCGCAGAACGCTTCCGCCCCGACTCCTTGTGCTCCGCCAGCAGCAGCGACTCGCGAATCGGCTTTTCGTGCAGCAGCAGCTCTGTCGCCCGCAGGTTGGCGTTCGCGTGGAACCACTCCTGCGCGATGTTCTGGTGCAGCAGGTTGAGCACCGCCAGCAGCGACATGCCCTGGTGGTGCGCCATCCACTCCCGCACCAGCTCCGGCTGCTTCAGCGACTTTTGATAATCCGCCGCCTCATAGAAGCCATAGGCGCCCACCCAGCCCATCGTCGCCATGCGCTTCAGGTTCGCCAGTGACTCACCCTCATCCACCGCCAGCGCCAGGAAGGTCGAGTACGGTGAGATCACCGGCCCGGCCACCGCGTCCCACTTCAGCGCGACCGAAGGCATGCCGAACGCGAGGTAGTGGTAGTGGCCCTGGTCGTCCGTCTCCGCATAGCCGCACTCGGAGACGCCCCACGGGATCTTTCCGTGTTCCCGCGCGTATGCGCGCTGGATCGCGACAACGTTGTCCAGGGTGCGCGTCACCAGCGTATTCGGGTAGGAGCGCATCCACAGCGCCGGCATCAGGTACTCGAACATCGTGCCGGTCCATGAGATCAGCGCCGGGCGGCCATACGCCACGGTATGGATGCGGCCCAGCTTGAACCAGCTCTGCTGCGTGGCTTCACCCTTGGCGATCGCAATGAACGCGCCAATGCGAGCCTCTGAGCACAGCAGGTCGTAACAGGCCTTATGCAACTCCTCCTCTTCGACCATGTAGCCGATGGAGAGGATCTGCCGCGAGGGCTCGATCAGGAAGGCGAAGTCCATCGCGGTCACGCAGCGCTCGGCCCGCGCAGCCACCTCGGCAATGCTCGCCGCCAGCTTCGCCTGGCACTCGCGGGCGCCGGGCAGTCGCGAGCGCAGCTTCTCAATCAGGTACGTATCCGACTCGGCGACCTGCTTGCCGGAGAAGGCACGCTGCAGCCGGGCGTCGGCCTCGTCCACATCCGCTGCACCCCGGCCGATCATCACCGGACTCAGGTCCTTCAACACCGGCTCCAGCGGGAGAAACTCCGTTTCGAGCCACGGGGCGTAATTCCGGATGATCCCGCAGACTGCATCGATGCGCCGGCACAGCTCCGCCAGCCACCACTCCTGTTCGCTGTGGCTCTTCTCGCTTACTGGGAAGACGTGTCCGTCACTGTTGCGTACCGCCTGGAACGCGACAGCCGACCGTGCCTGCAGGCACCAGTTGGTCCAGGCCCGCAGCTCTTCGGTGGCCGGCACCGGCGGTAGCCCCGCCGGAACAACCCCGAGTGTCGCCAGCAGCGCCAGCTGATCGCGGATGCCTGCCCATAGCCGCGGGCCCAGCAGCGGCTTGCGCAGCATGGACTCTGCATCCGCGCGCAGGGTGTAGAAGGAGGCCGCCAGGTTGCCACTGTCGACCGACGACACCACCCGCGGCCGGATCGGCTCAAGCGTGCGCGTGTCGTACCAGTTGTAGATGTGGCCGTTGCGCTTCTCCATGCGGTCGAAGGTGTCCAGGCTGTGCTGCGTCAGCGAGACAAACTCCGGCATGGAGAGGTAGCCGAAGGTGTGCGCCGCCTGCCGCGCATTCAGTAGCAGCCCAAAGTTGGTGGGCGAAACCCGCGCCGCCTCGAACAGCGCGCGCTCCTCCACGTTGTCCGGCACCAGGTAGTTGTGCGCTGCTCCACCAAACTCGTTGAAGAAGCGCCACGTGCGCAGCGCCATCTCCCGCAGGAAGCGCTCCTGGGGCGCGGTCAGCTTCTCCCGGTCATCGCGCGGCGGCTGATTCAGCCAGGCAGTGATCGCTGTCTCGAACAGCCACAGCACCAGCAGCGGTGCCGCCACCAGCAGGGAAGAGGGGTGTATGGCCAACACCAGCAAGGCAATCACCAGCGCCACCAGTGGTGTGGCCTGCAGGTACCGATCAACCGGCGTCCTCTTGCCTCCGGTCGACTCTGCCTGGGCTGCCGTCTCCCACTCCAGCAGCCGCTGGCCGGTGACGAAGCGCCGCACAAGGGATCGGATGATCGCATCCAGCGCCATCAGCATCTGGTGGGGCAGAAAAGCGAGGTTCAGCAGGGTGATGACCAGGCTTTGGCCGAAGCCGACGAAGGCTTCGCGTACATCGCCTTTCTGCGGCTTGGCCAGTGCGCGGCCGATGCTGAAGGCCAGCGACACCAGCGTCGGCGCAAACATCAGGAAGAGCGTGACCAGCGTCCAGTAGAGCGCGCCCCCCGGCAGCCCCAGCCATCCCGCCACCAGCAGGAACAGCGTCATCGTCTCTACTAGCGAGCGGCGCAGATTGTCGAAGATCTTCCATCGCGACACGGGCGTGATCGGATTCTTCACCATGCGCCCGCTCTCGTCCGGCACCTTGCCGAACAGCCACTGCGCAATCTGCCAGTCGCCGCGTACCCAGCGATGCTGCCGGCGGCGGTAGGCGCTGTAGTGCGACGGGTAGTCGTCAATCACCTCAACGTCGGTGACCAGTCCGGCGCGCGCATAGGCGCCCTCAATCAGGTCATGGCTCAGCAGGGCATTGCGTGGGAAGCGGCGATCGAGCACAGCATGCAGCGTGTCGACTTCGTAGATTCCTTTGCCGGTGAAGATGCCTTCGCCGTACAGATCCTGGTAAGCGTCGGAGACAGCGCGGGTGTAGATGTCAAAGCCGGTCTGCCCGGAGTAGATCGCGGCCAGCCGGGAAGTCGACGCGGAGTGCACGCTGACTCCCACCCGCGGCTGCAGGATGCCGTAGCCCTGGGTGACGATACGCGACTCGGGGTCGATCACCGCCTGATTCAGCGGGTGCGTCATCGCGCCGATCAGTGCATGGGCCGTACCCCGCGGCAGCTGCGTGTCAGAGTCGAGCGTGATCACGTAGCGGACCTTGCGCAGCGTCTCCATGTCGCCGATCTTCACCGGGAAGCTGTCGAACTCGCCGCGGATCAGCTTGTTCAGGTCCAGCAGCTTGCCGCGCTTGCGCTCCCAGCCCATCCATACGCCTTGCCGGGCGTTGAAGATGCGGTGCCGGTGCAGCAGGTAGAAGCTGCCGCCCTTGCCCGCATAGCGCGTGTTCAGGCCTTTGATCAGCGAAGCGGCCAGGTCGACCAGCGGGTCGGTATCGTTTGGCCGGGGGCGGGCTACCGAATCCGGCAGATCGCTGACCAGTGCGAAGTGGATATTCGCATCCTGATTGGCGAGATAGCGCACTTCCAACTCATCAATCAGCTCCCGCACCTGCTTCTCGCTCAGCAGCAGAGTGGGGACAGCGACCAGCGTGGTGTACTCCGGGGCGACGCCCTTGGGAAACTCGAGCTTGGGCAGTGCATGCGCCTTGAACAGCGCAGTGACGGTGTTGTTCGCCAAATCGACAGCGCCCTGTGCCGCCGGAATCAGCAGCAGCAGGAAAGCGACGGTGAGTCCGCCGAAGATGGAGTAGTTGGGCACCAGCGCAGCCACAATGGCGCCGATCAGCACCACCGTCAGCACTTGAATGCCGCCGATGTAGAAGTCATCCGCATGCCGGCTCACCAGCAGGCGAAGCCGGTCCACTAGCGGTGGACGGTACGCAACATCGCGCGCCAGCAGCGGAAATCCATCATCGATCAGGTAGTAGCCCACATGCGCGCGGCGCGTTGCCAGCCGCGGCACATCGCGCGGGTTGGCGGGCCGCTGCGCCAGGCGCAGAGCAGCCTCGGCCACCTCCAGCTCGGTGTGCTCGGAGTGCCGGGCGATGTGCGACACCCGCTCGCGGTACACCTCGCGGCTGTCGAAGTCCATCCGCGGGTAGGCACCAGAGGGATCCTGCCGCAGCACCGCGTCGTACACCACCAGGGTCTCGATCATCGCGGTCCAGTTGGCGTAGATGGCGTTGCGGATGCTGTTGAATCGCGCTCTCAGCAGTGCGGCGCCCTCCGCCGTATGGCTGGCAGGGTCCTTGATCACCGCACTCGCCTGCGTCAGGATCTCTTCGACTAGCAGAAACTTCACCGCTGTCGGAAATGCCCACAGCTCGCGCAATGTCAGCGGGTCGGACTTCTGTACCTCGTCCAGATACCAGGTGACCCACTCGCCATCCCAGATGGACCCCGTTACCTTGAGATATGTATCCGCTGCAGTGACAACCCGCGGCTCATCGCCCTCCCGCGGGCGGACTACGGTGGGCAGCTGTGTCAGCCGCTTCCTCAGCCCGTACATCTCTGCCAGGGCAGCCTGCAGCAGCCGGGGATTCTCGCGAAGCTCCAGCAAGGGGTCAAGCGGCTCGCCCGGCCTGTAGGTCGGCATGGGCCGGCGGTCCAGTTCGTCATACACCTGCCGGTACGCCGTCTGTGCCGCCGTAATGCGCCGGCTGAAGGTGTCAACTCCGGAGGGCGTGCGCGCCACATTCCACTCGTCGGAGGCGATGCG
>CAXUMX010000124.1:0-5240 GCA_964252395.1 uncultured Acidobacteriaceae bacterium
GCGGGGGAATCAGCACTTTGCCACGTCCACACACCAGGCGCCGCGGGAGCATGAGGCGGGGCGGCCGGGTGAAGAGCGCAGCTACCGGCTGGAGCTGAAGCTGCTGGCGGATGTGGGGCTGGTGGGGTATCCGAATGTGGGCAAGAGCACGCTGATCTCGCGCGTCTCGGCGGCGCGCCCGAAGATCGCAGACTATCCATTTACGACGCTCGAGCCGAATCTGGGTGTGGTGACGGTGGGCGAGGCGCCGCACGAGCAGAGCTTTGTGGTGGCGGATATTCCGGGGCTGATTGAAGGGGCGAGCCTGGGAGCCGGGCTGGGTGTGCAGTTTCTGCGGCACATTGAGCGGACGCGGGTGCTGGTCCACCTGGTGGATGTATCAGACGGCAGCGGGCGCGAATCGCCGCTCGACGACTTCAAGGTGATCCAGGCAGAGCTGGCGAGCTTCGGCCACGGCCTGGATACCAAGCCGATGATGCTGGTGGCATCGAAGGTGGATGTCGCCAACCCGGAGAAGCTGAAGAAGCTGCAGGCGATGGCGAAGCGGCGCAAGCTGCCGTTCTACGCGATCTCCGCGGTGAGCGGGGTGGGCGTGGACGCGCTGAAGTACGCGATGGCAGCCGAGGTGGAGACGGCGCGGGCGGAAGAGCGCAGTGGCAACCCAGAGCAGCCGCTACATGCAGCTAATATGTAGCGTCTGGTGGTGACTAGTCCGGGCTGCTTTCTTCTATTTGTAACCGTAGATAGACATTCACTCGGAGCCTCTCCTTCGAGGGCGAAACATTCACTTGACAGCTGCGCCGATTGGAGTGAGAAAGAGGCCATACCTTCTGCCCCCGTAGCGGATGTTCCTCCTGGCCGTGGCGCCGGGCGGCGGTAAATCTACCGCAGAGGTTCGTCCTCATGGCTCCGACCGTGCCGCACTCGCCTACCGTGCTCCGTACCCCCTATGCAGCCAAGCTGCCACAAGGGGCGGTCCGCAGCCGCCATCGGCTCACGAAGGACTCGCAGGCTCACCCCGGGGTGGCGCCTCTGAATCCGGTGACCCATCGTAATGTGAGTTACCAGCCGTTGCCGCGTGCACTTGGATTAGCGCCGTATCACTACTCCCTTGCGGACAACTTTGCGGAGATCGCCGCAAACATCGGGATGGCCAAGAAGATGACCTTCCATGTTCTGGGCGACTCCGGGGGCGTCCAAGATGGCGAGTTTCAGAACTATGTAGCAGAGCAGATGATCGCGCAGCTGGATGCGACCGACCCTGCGTCGCCGCAGTTCTGTTATCACGTGGGCGATGTGGTTTACTTCACCGGGATGCACGACGACTATTTACGCGCAGTTCTACGAGCCCTACTCGGCGTATCCGGTACCAATCCTGTCGATTCCCGGCAATCATGACGGGGAGGTAGACGATCCCACTCTGCAAACCTCACTCGATGGCTGGGCGGCGTACTTCATGCAGGAGCATCCCGATGTCGATGCCATTTCGAAGGACGCGCCGCGGGTCGGGCTCAGCCTGCCCAATGCCTATTGGACGCTGATCACTCCGTACGCCACCATCGTTGGCATGTACACGAACGTGCCGGAGCACGGGTCGATCGATTCCATTCAGCAGCAGTGGGTGACGAATGAGTTTGCCACGGCTGCATCTGACCGCGCCCTGATCCTGGCGCTGCACCATCCGATTTATTCGTTCGACGTTTATCACTCAGGCAGTTCCCGTATGTCGGACGTGCTCGAGAATGCGATCCGCGATACGGGCCGTGTGCCTAACCTTGTTCTTTCCGGCCACGTACACGATTACCAGCGCATTGAAAAGGAGATTGCCCCGAAACAATCAACGCCGTTTCTGGTGACTGGCAATGGCGGGTACCACAACCTGCACGGAATCCATTCGAAGCCTGGCGATGTTGCGCAGGATACCGGAGCCATCCTGCGCTATGGGGAGGCGGCGGCATGGGGTTTTCTGACGTTGTCCATCGACGCAGAGACGATAGAAGGAACGTCAACAGCAATCGACCGCTCGGGAAAGCTCAAGAAGGGGGACACCTTCTCTTATCCCGCAGGACCGATTCAGTTGAAGAATGGTAAGCAGGTTCCGACGCTTTGAGAGAGTGCGGCTGGGCGTCTGGTGACGCGTGCGCATAGAAAAAACCCTGGCGCGAGCCGTGATGCTCGAGCCAGGGTTTTTGGTTGTTCGTTAGACAGTGTGGATGATGTCGAAGCGGTCAAGGTTCATCACCTTGTGCCAGGCGGTGACGAAGTCCTTGACGAACTTCGGATGGGAGTCGGCGCAGGCGTAGACCTCGGAGATGGCGCGCAGCTGAGCGTTGGAGCCGAAGACCAGGTCAGCGCGGGTGGCCTTCCACTTTACCTCGCCGGACTTGCGCTCGCGGCCTTCGAAGGTGTTCTGCTTATCGTCCAGGGCCTTCCAAACGTACTTCATGTCGAGCAGATTGACGAAGAAGTCGTTGGTCAGCTTTCCGGGCCGGTCGGTGAAGACACCAAAGTCGGTGCCGCCGTAGTTGGTGTTGAGCACGCGCAGGCCGCCGATGAGCACGGCCATCTCCGGCGCGGTGAGGCGCATGAGCTGGGACTTGTCGAGCAGCGCGACCTCTGCCGGCTCCGGATCGGCGTAGCCGTAGGAGCGGAAGCCGTCGGCCTTGGGCTCAAGCGGGGCGAAGGACTCGGCGTCGGTCTGCTCCTGGGTGGCATCGGTGCGGCCCGGGGTGAAGGGCACGGTGGTGTCGATGCCTGCATCCCTGGCCGCCTTCTCGACGGCGGCTGCACCGGCGAGCACGATGAGGTCGGCGAGCGAGATCTTCTTGCCGCCCGGGGCGGAGGCGTTGAACTCGCCCTGAATCTGCTCGAGGACCTTGAGCACGCGCGCCAACTGCTCGGGCTGATTGATCTTCCAGTCCTTCTGCGGGGCGAGGCGGATGCGGGCGCCGTTGGCGCCGCCGCGCTTGTCAGAGCCGCGGAAGCTGGAGGCGGAGGCCCATGCGGTCGAGACCAGCTCCGAGATGGTGAGGCCGGAGGCGAGCACCTTCTGCTTGAGTGCCTGGATCTCCGGCTCCTCGACGACGGGATGGTCGACGGGGGGGACGGGGTCCTGCCAGATGAGATCCTCCTTCGGCACCTCCGGCCCGACGTACCGTGCCTTCGGCCCCATGTCGCGATGGGTGAGCTTGAACCAGGCGCGGGCGAAGGCATCGGCGAACTTCTCAGGGTTCTTGTAGAAGTCCTCGGAGATGCGGCGGTAGGTGGGGTCCGCGATCAGCGCGATATCGGTGGTCAGCATACCGGGCTGATGCTTCTTATGGGGATCGTGCGCGTCGGGCACGGTGTTGGCGCCGGCATCGCCCTTGGGCTTCCACTGATGTGCGCCGGCGGGGCTCTTGGTCAGCTCCCACTGGTACTTGAACAGGTGCTCGAAGTAGTCGTTGCTCCACTCGCGCGGCTTGGTGGTCCAGGTGACTTCGAGGCCGCTGGTGATGGCGTCGCCGGCGATGCCGGTCTTGTAGGCGCTGGACCAGCCGAGGCCCTGATTTTCGATGGGTGCGCCTTCGGGTTCCTGGGTAAGGTGATGCGCGGGTCCGGCGCCGTGAGTCTTGCCGAAGGTGTGGCCGCCGGCGATGAGCGCGACTGTCTCCTCATCGTTCATGGCCATGCGGCTGAAGGTGACGCGGATGTGGTGCGCAGCACCTACCGGGTCCGGCTTGCCCTGAGGCCCCTCGGGATTGACGTAGATCAGGCCCATGTGCGTCGCAGCCAGCGGCAGCGACAGCTCGCTGTCTGCTGAGAAGCGCTTGTCGGCGCCCATCCAGGTGTTCTCCGGCCCCCAGTTCACATCCTGGTCCGGCTCCCAGACGTCGGGACGTCCGGCGCCGAAGCCGAAGGTCTTGAAGCCCATCGACTCCAGGGCCACGTTGCCTGCCAGCACCAGCAGGTCGGCCCAGGAGATCTGCTTGCCGTACTTCTGCTTCACCGGCCAGAGCAGGCGGCGAGCACGGTCGAGGTTCACGTTGTCCGGCCAGCTGTTGAGGGGAGCGAAGCGCTGCTGCCCGCGTCCGCCGCCGCCACGACCGTCATAGGTGCGATAGGTGCCGGCCGCGTGCCAGGCCATGCGGACCATCAGCGGGCCGTAGTGACCAAAGTCTGCCGGCCACCAGTCCTGTGAGTCGGTCATGACGGCCGCGAGGTCCTTCTTCAACTGCCAGTAGTCGATCTTCTTGAACTCCTCGACGTAGTTGAACTCTTCTTCCATGGGGTTGGAGAGCCGGGAGTGCTGGTGCAGCAGGTCGAGGCGCAGGTGGTTGGGCCACCAGTCGCGATTGCTCCGGGGCGCGTGGCGCTCGGCGGTATTGCTGGGAGCGGCGCCATTGGCGGCCGCCTGGGGATCAAACGGGCACTTCGCTTCGCCCGCGACTTGCGCGTTCGGTTCGGATGTTGCTTGGGCCGTGTACTCGGTCGGTTCGCTAGCCATTGGTCTCTCCTTGACGTGAGATGGGGGTGGATGTTCGTGCTTCTGGTCCGCAACGCCACTGCAGCGGTTTCGAATGCGCGAGTGGGGTTAGCCGTGTTTCGCCTTCTGGCACGCGGCGCAGAGTCCGATCACGTCCATCGAGTAGCGCTCCACCTGAAAGCCTCCAGGCAGATGGTGCAGTGCCGGGAGCATGCCCAGCTCTTTCTCATCAATGTCGGTGATCACTTTACAGTGCGAGCACACCAAGTGGTGGTGATGGTGGTTGTTGCGTTCGACGCGGAGAGATCCGTGGTGCATGCTGAGTTGTTTCAGCACGCCCCGTTCCACGAAGAGATGGATGTTTTTGTAGACGGTGGCGAGGGAGATGGCGGGGATACGTTTCTTGACCCGCGCGTAGACCTCTTCCGGCGTGGGGTGGCCAGGCATGGTCTGCATGACTTCGTAGAGAACCTGGCGCTGATGGGTAGCGGTGAGCCCGTGCCCGGCACAGAGTTGCCGGAAGTTTTGGGGTCCGGAGAAGTTTTGGGGTTCGCGGAGGTGTTGGGCATCCCGAGCGGCGGGGGTATTGCGGCGCCGAGAGGGGGCGCGCGAAGGGGTGACGCTCGGAGGGGTCTGCACAAGATTTAGTAGACGATAAAACTTGTTATTCGGTCAAGGCGGGGTCGGAAGAGGCCGGGAGCAGGCACGGAGGTGCGTGAACAGCGAAGTGAATCTGGAAGCTGGATGCGTCGGCCGGGCTTGAGACCTGGGCTCG
>CAXUMX010000125.1:0-5186 GCA_964252395.1 uncultured Acidobacteriaceae bacterium
GCGGATACTCCCGCTCGCGCAGGTCGACATAGTCGAAGTCGAGGGTGAGCGAGAGCAGATAGATGGCGAGCGCGTCGGCGAAGGTGGCGTGGATGTAGGCGGTCTTCGCCTTCTCATCGACGCGGCGGTCGGTGTCGGCGTCGGCGGCGCGATCCTCACTGCCGCGGCTGCGACGGCTGCGCTCGGCACCTTCGACGCGCGGCTCGCCGTAGGCACGGGAGCGGCTCTCCCAGGCGTCGTGGCTGGTTTCGCCGCGGGTCTGGGCGAGTGCCTGCCGTTCCACCAGATCGCCGAAGCTGGAGGGGACGCCGGCGGCATCGACAAAGTGATGGCCGATGTTGATGAAGAGCTCAAAGGCGAGCGCGAACTTGTCCTGCATGAGCCGGGTGGAGATGAAGATGCAGTCGGCGCCGGCGAAGTGGACATTGCGGTGGCAGATGGCGCGGTCGCTGAGCTCCGTGGTGTACTGGGGCGCGATCAGGGTTTCGCCGCTGGTGTGCGCGTCCTCGGGTACGGTGTCGCTGTCCGCCTCATGGATGGTGAGCGGCACGAAGTAGTAGGCGCGCTTGGTGAGCGCGGCGGCGATCGTCTTCGGCACGGCGAGGATGATGTGCTCGAGCTCACCCGGAGGCAGTTTGTGGTCCCCGTAGGTCGCGTACAAGATGCCGTTTCCGGCCTGCTGGACCGGCGTTTCCCGCGCTACCTGCGCGGCCGGCAGCAGCTCTGTCTGTGCGGTATGCCCCATCCCTAGTATTCTAGCCGAGGGCGCGGCGTACCCGGGTTGCGGGGCGCGACCCACGCTACAGACCGCGGCAGGATGCGGGGCCCGGTACATCAGGATGACTGCTATCTCGGCAATAACTCCCAGAACGACGCGTATCTTCGGCATCCCGGCGGGCGACTTCGGGCTGTTTGCCAGCACACTGATTGCGGTGGCGCTTGGCTTCATCACTTTCTTCGGGGTGACGTTCCTGAGCATCTTCGGGCTGATGATCTACAACGGATCCGGCCATCACCACGTGACCCTGGACACCAGCTATAAGCTGATCGGGCTGCCGGCCGGGATCCTGGTGCTGGTGCTGAGCTACGCATTGCTGCTGGGGATCTGGGTGCGGCGCCGGCTTACCGGCCGCTAGGAGCCGAGCGCAGGATGGCACTTGTCACCATCACGGTTGCAGATGCGGCAGATGCGTCCGACGAGCAGCATCGCCGCTGGTGCGAGCAGCTGGAAGAGGGCGGCATTCTTTTCTTTCCGGAGAGCCCGGTACCGCTGGCCGAAACAGAGCTGAACTTCCTGCGGCGCCAGCAGCAGACCGCGAGCGGCCTGCACAAGAACATTGCCTACAAGCCGGCCGCGAATGTACTGAGCGGCCTGGACGCTTCGGCAGATCCGGCGGGTGCGGCGCGGCTGCGCAGCATCATGCAGCAGTATTCGCAGTCGGTGACGGCGTTCCTTTCAGACTTTCTGAAGCCGTACGCGCAGCGCTGGACGCTGGATTACGCCAGCTTCCGACCGCTGGAGGAAGAGGGCCGCGACCTGCCGCTGCGGCGCCGCAACGACCTGCTGCATACCGACGCCTTCCCTACCCGGCCGACGCATGGCGCGCGCATTCTGCGCTTCTTCAACAATATCCACCCGACGCGCACGCGCGACTGGGTGGTCAGCGATCCGTTTCGCGTGGTGGCGCCGCGGTATGCGCCGGCGGAGATTGCGCTGCCGGAGCCTGACTCGAACGGACGGCGGGCTTGGAAGTCGCTGGCCACTTCGCTGGGGCTGGGGGCGGCGGCGCCCGCGCTGAAGCGCTCGCCGTATGACGAGTTCATGATGCGATTCCACAACTTCCTGAAGGAGAATCGCGAGTTCCAGAGCAGCTGCACCAAGTACGACTACCAGTTCCCCGCCGGGTCGAGCTGGATGGTGTACACGGACATGGTGCCGCACGCGGTGCTGTGCGGGCAGTATGCGCTGGAGCAGACGCTGCTGGTGGCGGCGGAGGCGATGGTGGCTCCGCAGCATGCGCCGCTGCGGGTGCTGGAAGAGCTAAGCGGCGCGCGGCTGGTATAGAAGCGGTCTCATAGATAGAGTCGTGGCTTTGCTGACTGCGTGAGACCCGCTTCGGGGGCGGGTCTCATCCGGGGCATCGCAAAGGCTTGCGGGTTATGAGACAGCTTCCAGGGCGTTCGGCTACTTCTTCTTGTCTTTCCAGAGCAGGAAGGCGCCGACGAAGGCGTTGTCGTTGGAGCCGAGGGTTACGTTTTTCGGCAGGTGCTTCATGAGCTTTGCGTTGCCGCCGCCGAGAACGACGGAGTCGCACTCCATGGCGGTGGACATGAGCTCGATTACTTCGTGCACGCTCTTCTCCCAGGCCTTACGCCCGCGCCGCTCGAGGCCGGCCTTGCCGAGGTAATCCTCATAGGTCTTGTGCTTCTTCCAGGGCAGGTGCGCGAGCTCCATGGCCTGCACGCTGCCATCGACGACCATGGCGGAGCCGAGCCCGGTGCCCAGGCCGAGGTAGAGCATGCGGCCGCCGTGATAGCTGCCGAGCGCCTGCATGGCGGCGTCGTTGAGCAGCTTGAGCGGCTTGTGGCCGAAGGCCTTGTCGAAGTCGAAGCGGACCCAGCCCTTGCCCAGGTTGTGCGGCTCAAGCAGCGGGCGGTCGTGAATGACGGGGCCGGGGAAGCCGACGGAGACGTGGTCGTAGTTCCAGCCATCGGTGAGCTTGTGGATGGCCTCCATCATGACGTCGGGGGTCATCTTTGGGCCGGAGGGCACCTTGACGATCTCCGGATGCCGCTGAGAACGGAACTTTACGTTGGTCCCTCCAATATCCACGCCGAGTATGTTCATCGTGTCCTTTGTCCCCAGAGTATGCCGCCGATGATTTCGCCGGATGCCAGGCGGCCTTCACTATAGACGAACGGGAGAGCGTGGCCCAAGCGCCCTGAGCTATGGAGCGGCCTGCTTTGCTATGCTCCTCGCACCCTGCAGCACTTTTGGAGGCTTCACCCGTATGCATACACAACGCAAGGCAGCACTGCTGCTACTGGCCTGCGCCACGCTCGCGCCGGCATTTCCCGCCCTGATGGCCGCGGAGAAGAAGGCCGCGCGCACCGCCGCGCCGGAGGTTGCGCCGTGGGAGGTGGCGCAGCCGGCGGTTGAGGCGCTCGACCTGAACGCGTACCAGCGTATCCGTGAGGAGGGGCTGACGCATTCGCACGTGATGGAGTTTGGCTCCGCGCTAACGGACGGCATCGGTCCGCGGCTGACCGGGTCACCCAATCTGCAGAAGGCCAACGAGTGGACGCGGGATGAGCTGACGCGGCTGGGCCTGGTGAACGCGCACCTGGAGGACTGGGGTGAGTTCGGCATGGGCTGGCAGCAGCTGAACACCTGGGTGCGGATGGCAGCGCCGGATACGGCGCCTTTTATCGCGCAGGCGACGCCGTGGTCGCCGTCGACCAACGGGCCGGTCAGCGGCGAGGCGGTGAATGTGGTGGTGGAGGACGAGAAGGATCTGGAGAGCTATCGCGGCAAGCTGGGCGGGAAGATTGTGCTGCTGGGCGAGATGCGCGAGGTGCTGCCGGTGGACAAGCCGCTGTTTGTCCGCTACACGGACAAGCAGCTGGAGGAGCTTTCGAGCTATCCGGAGCCGGGGCCTGCCCGCGACCTGGAGCGGCGGCTGCAGCAGTACCGGAGGCGGAACGCACTGCGCGACAAGGTGGCGGAGTTTCTGGCGGAAGAGAAGGTGGCGGGCGTGATTGTGCCCAGCCGCGACGGCAAGGATGGGGGCGGCAGCGGCGGGACGCTGTTCGACGACAACAATGCGGCGATCGGCTCCCGGCCCTACCGGCGGGAGCAGGCAGTGAAGGTTCCAGTGGTGGTGGCCAGCATCGAGAACTACGGCCGCGTGTACCGCCTGTTGAAGCAGCGGGTGCCGGTGACGCTGGAGATGAACGTGGAGACGAAGTTTACCGGCGACCAGCAGCACGGGTTCAATACAGTAGCGGAGATTGCCGGGACCGACCCGGCGCTGAAGGACCAGGTGGTGATGGTGGGCGGGCACCTGGACTCGTGGATTGCGGGCACCGGGGCGACGGACAATGGCGCCGGTACCATTGTGGCGATGGAGGTGGTGCGCATTCTGAAGGCGCTGAACGTGCAGCCGCGGCGCACGATTCGCATTGCGTTGTGGACGGGCGAGGAGCAGGGGCTGTTCGGATCGAGGCGCTACGTCGCGCAGCACTTCGGGTCGGCCCCGCTGTCGACCGCGCCGGACCAGATGAAGCTTTCGGAGAACTTGCGTAAGGCGAGCGGCCCGGTGGAGACCAAGCCGGAGTGGAAGACGCTGGATGCGTACTTCAATGTGGATAACGGATCGGGCAAGGTGCGGGGCGTATACCTGCAGGGCAATGCGGCGGAGGAGCCGATCTTCCGGCAGTGGATTGAGCCGTTGCGCGACCTGGGGGTGACGACGCTGACCATGCGCAATACCGGCGGCACGGATCACCTGTCCTACGACGCGGTGGGGCTGCCCGGCTTCCAGTTCATCCAGGACGAACTGGATTATGAGAGCCGTACGCACCACTCCAACCAGGATACGTATGAGCGGCTGCAGCCCGCGGACCTGGCGCAGGCAGCGACGGTGGAGGCGATCTTTGTCTACAACGCAGCGATGCGGGAGCAGATGATGCCGCGCAAAGCGTTCCCGCACCCGGAGCTGCGCGACCAGCAGACGGCGCCGCTGAAGGATTTGTTCCCGGGGGCGTTGCCGGAGCAGAAGTAAGGGCTGAGGGCGGTGGAGAGTGGAGGGCTCGGGAGTCCTGACCGGACCTGCGAGCCTTTTGTTTATTGTGTGGGTACAGGCTCGGGCTGAGTGGCGGCCAGGTCTGTGCTGCGCTTGCGGCCCTGGATCTCGATGTAGACGTGGATGAGCGAGAGGGCTGCAGGGGTGACGCCGGGGATGCGGCTGGCCTGGCCGAGGGTCTGCGGGCGGACGCGGCTGAGCGTCTCCTGCATTTCACGCGAGAGGCCGGAGACGCTGGTGTAGTCGAACCAGGAAGGGATGGGCTGGCCTTCGGCGCGCTTCAGCTTGTCGATCGACTTGCGCTGCTGATCGAGGTAGCCGGCGTACTTGATCTCGGTCTCGACGGCACGCAGCTGGTTGCGGGCGCGCGCAGTCAGGGTG
>CAXUMX010000126.1:0-5065 GCA_964252395.1 uncultured Acidobacteriaceae bacterium
GTGCCGGGGGCTGGGTTTAGGCACCTTGGAGGGGCGCCCGCTGTGGCGCATGCGCTGGTCGGCCTCTTCCCAGGTGGGCAGCTCCGGCTGTTCCTGCTGCCAGTGGGCGACCGACGCCTCATCGCACCAGCGCATCAGGTGCGGCATGGCTTGCTTGTGCGCACCGCTGAGCATGTACTGACGCATGCTCTCCGCGCTGTCCCAGGCGGTCATGGTCCAGAAGGTCCTGTCGTGATCCGGCAGCAGGGCTCCGCGTTGAAAGCCGGCGGCGCGCTGCACCTGCCGCTGCGAGCGCAGGGCGTGGAAGGCGAAGAGCGGCAGGTAGCGGATGGCGCGGATTCTGAGGCGCGTGAGACTAACGAAGACCATGGATACTCCGGGCAAAGCTGGTGGTGTGACCACCGTACTTGAAGCAAGCTGCCAGGTCAGCGTCGACGCCCGCATCAGGAGGCGGAGGTGTCATCGAGGTCCGGAGCGAGAGGAAGAAGCACTTGGAATATGGTTCCCGGCTCCTCGGTTCTGGACTGTACTTCTATGGTGCCGCCGTGTCGGTCCACAATCTCCTTCGAGACCCAGAGGCCAAGGCCGTTGCCGACATCCTTCTTTGTGGTGAAGAACGGCTCGAAGAGGCGCTCGCGGACGCTTGGCGGAATGCCAGGGCCGTCGTCCTCGATATCGAACTGGATGACCGTCCCGGAGGGCAAGGTGACGCAACTGAGACTGACTGACACTTCCCCGCCGGTACTAACGGCATCGGCTGCATTGGACAGCAGGTTGGCGACGACCTGCTTCAGTTCCCCTTCGAGGCCGGTGATGGGGGGACATGTCCCATAGTTGCGGGTGATGGTGATTTCCTTATTCTTGAATTTATTCGAGTGGATAGTGAGGACCGACTCGATTAGCTGTTCCATGTGGATCTCACCGGGGTTTCTTGACTCACGGTAGAAGCCCAGCGTCTGCCGCGTGATGAGGGAGATCCGCTCAATTTCCGCCTCAGCCATGGTCATATACTCACCCACCTGCGTCGGCAGACCATCGACGCTTTTTGAGAGATAGATCAGATTGGCGACTGCTTCCAGGGGATTATTGATCTCATGCGCTACGGTTGCGGCCAGTCGAGCAGCGGTGGCCAGCTTCTCGGTCTTGCGCAGCATGGCTTGAGCCCGCCGCTCATTCGTTGCATCGCGGAAGACCATCACCACGCCGACAATCTGGTTGTTGCTGTCCCGAATCGGCGCTGCGCTGTCTTCGATGGGAATGAACGCGCCGTCTGGCCCTTCGAGCACAGTATGGTTTGCGAGCCCGACGACGGCGCCTACTTCCAAAACCTTTGCTATTGGATTGGGAACCGGTTTGAGGGTGGCTTCGTTGAAAATCTTGAACACGTCGGAGATGGGTTTACCGTGCGCAAGATCGCGTGGGGTGCCGATGAGCTTCTCTGCGATGGGGTTGAGGAAAGTAATCCGCCCGTGGCCATCGGTCGAGATGACAGCGTCCCCGAGACTGGTGAGCGTGGACCGGAACCACTCTTCGCGCTCCGCGACCTGACTCGCATGTAGTTCGCGAAGGTTCACCACCCGGAATACGTAGAAGGCCAGCAGGATGAGCCCTACGGCGGCCAGTAGGCTCGCGAGGTAAATACTCTCTATGGTCGCCCGGACACTCCTCTTGTACGCATCGACGTGCGCGAGGACCAGATTTGCCTCATCCCTGTTCATGGAGTCGATGACCTCGTCGATGGCCATCATGTGGTCGAAGCCGACGCCTGAGAGCACTTCGGCTCGCGCCTCCTGCGTTCGCCCTTCCTTGTATAAAGCGATCGTCTGCCCCAACTCAGCCATCTTTTTGTCAGCTAGCGTACGAAGCCGTGCGATCCGCTCTCTCTGGCTGGGATTGTCGCTGGTGAGTTGCGCGATGCGATCGATTTGCGGCTGAACCTTCGTCGCCGACGCTTCGTAGGGCGCGAGGTACTTGGGATTGCCGGTATAGAGAAAACCGCGCTGGCCGGTCTCTGACTGCCTGATTAGCGTCTCAAGACGAGCAAGCTCATAGAGCACTTGCTGCGTGTGGGTGACTCTTCCGTTGTTTTCGACCTGCATTGCCAGCCGGCGGCGAGTGACCAGCGCATTCGCCAGCAGCAGTGTCAACAGCAACAGGATGCCGACGATCACACCAATCCGTTTCGAGGAAGGCTGCATATCTCTATGTGCCAGAAATCAAAGAGAGTATACGCGGTTCTGCTGAAATACTGGCGCAGCCAGGTCTTGTGGATCTGTAGAGAACACCTGGGCACTTTTGACTTTTATGGAAGGCTGTCACATTTTCACGAAGCGGAGAACTCTAGCCACTCCTCGTGCGATCTGATTCCGCCTATTCTTCCGCCGCGCGGTCGCTGGAAGCGCTGGCCAACCTGATCTATCTATGCGAGCTGCAGGCAGACGATCCGGCAAGGGTGCGTGAGTATATGGGTGCAGCGAAGCATTGCCTGCGAGCAGTCGTGGACGCGGAGCGCGTGCGGCGGCGGAACCGGGATGTGGAGGGGCCGGTACAGGCGAGGTGCGCGCGGTCCGCAGAACGGTCCGCGCGCTTGCGCCGGCTTTCGGGAGTGTGACTAGGCAGCGGTCGCGATGCCCTCAAGCTCGTCCTTTACCTCTTGCGGGATCTCGATCGTGGCCGCCTTGAGATTCTCATTGAGGTGGGCGACCGACGAGGTGCCGGGGATGAGCAGGATGTTGGGTGAGCGATGCAGCAGCCAGGCGAGCGCCACCTGCAGGGGTGTCGCGTTCAGCTTGTGGGCGGCGTCATCAAGCGTGCTCGACTGCAGGCGCGAGAATCCGCCCAGCGGAAAGAACGGTACGTAGGCGATGCCCGGTTGGGCGAGGTGATCGATCATCGCATCGTCGGCGCGATTGGCCAGGTTATAGAGGTTCTGCACGCACACAATGCTGGTGATCGTTTGCGCCTCTGCGAGCTGCGTGGGGGTGACGTTGCTGACGCCGATGTGGCGGATGAGTCCCTGGCGCTGCAGCTCGGCCAGTACCGTGATCTGCGGCTCGATGGAGCCCTCGGCCGGGCCGTGATCGGCGCCGCCCATGGAGCGGTAGTTGACGATGTCGAGCCCATCGAGGCCCAGGTTGCGCAGGTTGTCATGAACGCCGGCGGTCAGATCCTCAGGCGAGGTGGCGGGAGCCCATGACTTGTTGGGTCCGCGGCGGGCGCCGAGCTTGGTGACGATGACCAGGCCTTCGGGATAGGGATGGAGCGCCTTGTGGATGATCTGATTGGTGATGTGCGGGCCGTAGAAGTCACTGGTGTCGATGTGATTGACGCCGGCATCGACGGCGGCCTTGAGGACCGCGAGGGCTGCATCCATGTCGCGCGGCGGTCCGAAGACGCCGCGGCCTGCCAGTTGCATGGCGCCATAGCCCATGCGGTTGACGGTCAGGGTGGTGCCGGGGAATGTGAAGGTGCCGCCTAGATCTGTCTGCTTGCTCATGCTTCGGTATCTCCTGAGGAATCTTTGGGTCGCTTGCTGTGGCCGTGCCGGTCTGCTTGCGTACAGTCTTTTGATGAAACGGGTTGGGGCCAGGACGTTCGCATTCGCCGGACGGAGCGAAGGTCGATCGCGCCCCATAAACAGACCGCGGAATGGCTGCGGGCCGAACCTCGCGCGCAGAGATCGGCCTATTCCTTCAGGTTCGGCGAGGCTCCGCAGCCGCCCGGCAGGACGCTATAATCCGGGTCACTCGCCATGGCCTTGGCACCAGGAACGGTTCTGGGACAGTACGTGATCCGTTCCGCGCTGGGCGCGGGCGGGATGGGTGAGGTGTACCGCGCGCACGACACCCGGCTGGACCGGGACGTTGCCATCAAGGTGTTGCCGGCAGCGCTTACCGCGGATCCGGAGCGCATGCGGCGCTTCGAGCAAGAGGCGCGGGCAGCAGCGGCGTTGAACCATCCCAACATCCTTGCCGTCCACCAGATGGCGACTGAGCGCGGCGTCTCCTACTTAGTCTCCGAGTTGCTGGAGGGCGAGAGCCTGCGGGAGCGGCTGGCGCACGGAGCGATCCCGCTGCGTAAGACGGTGGACTATGGCGTGCAGATCGCACATGGGCTGGCGGCGGCCCATGAGCGGGGCATCGTGCATCGCGACCTGAAGCCGGAGAACCTGTTTGTCACCCGGACCGGGAGGGTGAAGATACTCGACTTCGGTCTGGCCAAGCTGATGCAGCGGAAGGAAGATGCCACGCAGGAGCCGACGCGCAGCCAGGGCACCGAGCCCGGCGTGGTGATGGGAACTACGGGCTATATGTCGCCGGAGCAGGTGCGGGGCAAGCCGGCCGACCATCGCGCGGACATCTTCGCCTTCGGCACGGTTCTCTACGAGATGGTGACGGGCAAGCAGCCCTTTCGCAGACCTACGTCAGCCGAGTCGATGACGGCGATTCTGCGCGAGGAGCCGCCGGCGATCTCGCAGCTGGCGCCGAGTGTGCCTCCGGGGCTGCAGCGCGTGGTGCATCGCTGTCTTGAGAAGAATCCGGAGCAGCGGTTTCAGTCCGCCTCTGACCTGGCGTTTGCGCTGGAGGCGCTTTCGGACTCGGCCATCGTTCCCGCTTCCGCTATTTCCACGCCCGGGCAGGCGCGTCCCAGATCCATGCGCGTGGCGCTCGGCGTGGTGTTCGTATTGCTGTGTCTGGCCGCGTGGCTCGGCTTCTTCTGGTCGACCCGGCAGTCGGGGCTGTCGCGGGTGACGCACTATGCCCAACTCACCCATGATGGGAGGCCGAAGGTGGTGGGCGGCGAAGACGGTTCGCGGCTCTACATTTTCTGGGGCACTTTCCTCAATGCACAGGGAGTGGCGGAGATGTCGGTACTGGGAGGCGAGCCAAAGACGCTGCCCATTGTGCCTGCTCACATGAACCCTCGTGCCATCTCTCCGAACGGACTGGAGGTACTGCTGGTGGAGGGACAGGGCGTGCCGCTGCGCGGGCCCCTGTGGCGCATGCCGCTGCTGGGCGGCTCACTGGGGAGGCGGGGCAACACGGAGGGAGAGGACGCCGCCGGG
>CAXUMX010000127.1:0-5033 GCA_964252395.1 uncultured Acidobacteriaceae bacterium
TCTGCCGCCCGCCCATTGCGGGGCGCTGAGCCAGCGCCAGGAGCGGGCGACAGGGCGGCTGCGTGCCGGGTGCCTGATCTGGCCGCGCCTGGGCACGCAGGTCATCCTGGTGGGCCACAGCCTGGGCGGGGTGACGGTCTTCGGGTCGATCCCCGCGGCCCTGATCCGGCCGTCGATCGGCCCGGAGTCGATGGCCGACTGGCGGCCTCGGGTCGAGGAAGACCCCGCCGGGCCGGCCCCGCGCGGGGGCGGCCGCCCTTCTCTGTTGATGCTTACTTCGCCCGTGCGATGCTCACAAAAGAACGGCCTGCGTACAGGCGGTACGAGCCACCCTGTGGTGTGACGATGAGCTGCAGCGGCGTCGCTCGATGCAAATTCTGGTCGTGCTGCGTCGGCACATTTAGCAGTTCGTGATCGCCTACGTCCATAACCACCAGCCGATCGTTGGCAATGAAGCCGAAGCCGTAGGCACCCGCCGGCAGCTTGCCTTCGCCAATGGAGAGCGGAACCTCCGTGATGAGGTACCCCTGATAACGCTGCTGAATGCCGCTTGAATAACCGGAGGTGTCGACCAGAGCCGCCATCATCAGCATTCCATTGGCAAAACGAAGGCCGCCGCTATTGCGGACCTGCACGCCCGCACTCTGGCCGCGGAAGAATACTTGTGCTGGAAAGAGTGTTCCCAGATCTGCCGGCTTCAGCAGCGTGGTCTGCTGCGGCTGCGCTTGTGTCGTGGCAGGCTGCTGCGCAATTCCGGTCTGCAGCATAGTGGTGATGCCCAGGACAACGATGCTGCCGAGCAACCGGCGCCGAGTGGCAAAGCCGGAGTGAGACTCCCGTTCGATCATGCAGCTTGCGTCCCTCTCTTACTTCTTGGCAGCCGCCGCTGTTTCGTCAGCAGTATGCAGGTGCCATCCTACACTCTCGCCAGAGAGCTCCGGATGGTTGCGCAGGTAGCTGAGCGTCGCCGTACTCGCCATGGGATCGTCCTTCTCGTCGGCGAACATGGCGGCCTGCTCTGCCGCCTTCTGCTTGTCTCCCTCGCGTCGATAGATGATCGCCAGGTTGTAGTGCGCGGACAGATCGTCCGGCTCAATTCCCTGCACTGTCTCGTACTCAACTCGTGCCAGATCGTACTTGTGCTGCTGGTAATAGCTGAAGCCCAGCTCGCGATGTGCATCCGGCGAGCGCGGGAACTTCTTGAGCACGGTCTGCAGATCCGCCACAGCCGCGTCCACGTCACCCTGATTCCGCTCTACCAGAGCCTGATAATAAAGGGCTCGCGGATCATCCGGCATCAGGGCGAGTGCCTTCTTCAGGTTGGCCGCAGCGTCGGCATACTTCTCCCACTGGAAGTACACCAGCCCGAGATTGGTATATGCATCGGCGTAGTCAGGGCGAAGCTCCAGCACATAGCTGAACGCATCGCGCGACTCAGAGTATTGAGCCTGATCCAGCAGCGCGATGCCGAAGTTGTTCCACCGCATCCAGTCCGGATTGTCCTTCGGAGCTGCCGGCGTCGGCGCATTCTCCCCGACTTGCAGCACGCGGGAGCGCACCGCCATCTCGGCCACCGGATAGGCCGCATGCTTCTCGCCCAGAGCAAACTGAGTGAAATCCTCGTTGAAGTGGCGATAATTGACTTTTGCGGTCAGCGTGTAGGGTCCATCGCCGCTTGCCGGAATGCGGAAACCATAGCGGACGAGGGTGGAACGGCCTGGACGAATCGTCGCATCCGTCGCCGTGGTCCGCCGCTTCCAAATCTCATGTTGCGTTAGCAGGTGGCCGTCCCCATCCAGCAGCCGCGTGATGAAGCTGTGAGCTCCCGGATCGACTCGCCCTTCCGGCGTCAGCCGTCCGCTGGCGTGCAGCACCTTGCCATGCGCGTCGGTCATCTCAAACTCTGCCCAAGCTTCATACATGTCGCGCTGCTCGGGAATCAGGGTGTGGCCCACGCCCTTGTTCTGGATGACGACCATCGCCTGCAGTTCATCGCCAGGCTTCAGGGTGAAGGACTTCGCTCCCAACGGCGCAATCAGATCTTTGCCGTCCGGCTTGGCCAGTGCGAACAGATCCACGTTCAGCTTGTCAGCCTTCAGATACTCGAGGGTCTTCTTCAGCTGTTCGTCGTAGCCATAAAGGAATGGGACGGCGGTATTGCCGCCGATCCAGCGATGGGACACGATCGTGCCCTGCTTCGCCGCCACGTCGGCCTGCATGGCCTGCTCCCGCGGCATATGACACGTCTGGCAGGTCTGGTAGTCCTTTTTGTAGAACGGCAGCGGCGACTGTTTGGCGTAGGAGGACTGCTGCCACTCGTCGTAGAGGCCGATAGCGCGCAGCCATTTGTAGTCGTTCAGCGTCTCCGGGATATTTGCCTTGTGGCAAGCTGCGCAGTACTCCGGCGTGCGATAGAAATCTTTCATTACGGCAGCCTTGTGCCGGTCGACATGGGCGGTGATTTCGGAGTAGCTGACCTCACCCGGGATGGGCTTCCCCTCTGCGTCGACTATCACGGCCGGAATACCCATCACGTACGATCCGAGTCCATAAGTGGGCTGCAGCTTCTGAATGGAGTGACACACGGAACAGGTGACTCCATCCTGATCAAACTCACGGTCCTTCGAGAAAGGATTGGGCGTCACCGCTCCTGAGAGCAGTCCGACGGGATTATGGCAACCTTCGCAATGGCGGGACAGCTCCACGCCCTTACTGTTTTGCAGCAGACCTACGTTCTTCGTATAGAACGGCGTGCGGAACGAGTTCGAGTGCAGTGACTGGCGCCACTGGTGGTAGGTCGCCTCGTGACAGTGCCGGCAGTACTGCGCGGTCGGAAAGGCGCCCGCCTCGATGAAGGCGTCGCCCTCGATCTTCGCGTTACTGGGCAGGAAAGGCTCCGTCCTCCCAAAGCGATAACTGTAAGTTTGTGCGACCTGATCGGAGTACTTCTGCCGGTCTTCATCCACACGCTCGCCCGCATGCAGCCGCTTGATGCCGCCGGCGCAGGCCAGTGCCACGCCAGAAACACAGAGCGCTACCCGACCCGCATGGAGCAGCCGCGCACGGGCCAAGCTTCCGGGTTTCGCTGTTTTGCTCATGTCGGGGCGGTCCGACTCGAACTATAGCTAGCCAAGACGCCACTCCACAAGACCTAAAGGGCTCCGGACAGCCGCATGAACACTGGCCTAAACCGCTGTCCCGCCTTTCTCCACCTTTAGGATGACTGTGAGCTCAAACCGATGGTGGGACAGCCCTTCAGAGGTTGCATCCAACTACCAACGTCTGCGCAGTGCGCATATCACCCAAGAGGAGGAATTGGCATGAACGCCAGTCACACAGAGAGCGAAGCTAGCGAAAAGATCTGGGACCTGATTCGTGACATTCATGTAGCCATGCTCACCACCACGGATCCGGATGGCAGGCTGTACAGTCGACCCATGGCTACGCAGCAGAGCGCCTTCACCGGCGAGCTTAGCTACCTGACCCAGCAGCACTCCGGAAAGGTGGAAGAGATCCGTGACAACGCACAGGTGAACCTGACGTATGTTGACACCCACAAGAGCACTTTCGTTTCGCTCTCCGGCACTGCAACCCTTAGCCGTGATCCCGCTCGCATCCACGAGCTATGGCACCCCAGTTTCACTGCCTGGTTTCCGGGCGGCGAAACGGACCCGGAGATCACTGTGCTGACTGTGCGGGTGGAAGAGGCCGAGTACTGGGACGCTCCGTCGAGCGCGCTGGTGCGCAATTTCCAGATACTGAAGCGTGCAGTGACCGGCGGCAAAGGCCAGGTGGGGTGAACACGACCGGCTGACCGTCACTCCACGCGCATCCTGATCCATCACTGAGTAAAGGAGAACGATGCCCATCCGAGTAGCGGGAAAAAACCTGCGGCGAGAAGAAGAAGCAGGCACGCAGGCACAGCAGGACCTGGAACGCCCGACTGCGCAACAGATCTATGCACAGGTGGCGAAGAACGCACGGCAGGAGCTGAAGCGGCCGGCCAACAGTTTGGCCGTCTCCGGCTTCGCCGGCGGCATCACCATGGGACTTACCGCTCTGGGCACATCGATCGTGCGTGCGGACCTGGGCAGCGGCGGCGTTGCCCAGGTGATCATGCACCTCATCTATCCCATCGGCTTCATCGCTGTCATTCTCGGCCGGGCGCAACTGTTCACGGAGAACACACTGTACCCGGTCGCGCTGGTGCTGGCAGAGCGTCGGCACTACTTCGCCACGCTGCGACTTTGGATCATCGTGCTGATCTCGAACTGCCTGGGCGCGCTTACCTTCGCCGCCCTGGCCGTGAAGACGGGCGCGCTGCAGCCACAGTACGCACGGGCTATGGCTGACATCGGGGTAGAGGCCGCTAATCATCCCCAGTGGACCATATTCTGGAGCGCGGTGATGGGCGGGTGGATCATCGCGCTGGTAGCGTGGCTGGTCTCCGCCAGCCATTCGATCAGCGGTTCGGTCTTGCTCATCTGGCTGCTGGCGTTCGTAGTGGGCATCGGCCACTTCGCACACTCCATCGCCACAAGCGGAGAGATCCTGGCCGCAGTGCTGATGCATCAAGTTTCGCTGCTCGGCTATTTTCGCTGGCTGTGGGTTGCAGTCGCGGGAAATGTCTGCGGCGGCGTTGGTCTGGTGACTCTGCTGGAATATGGACAAGTGCAGGAGGAGTAGCGCGAGCTACTTTTCCCGTGCGGTCGCCGTAGCCTTCCGCTGTGCCTCGATCGCTCTCTGATGGAGTGTGCGATAGCGCTCCGGCGGCGCATCTAGCAACGCGTCCCGAAGCGCACGCTTATAGCCGCCGGTCCAGATGGTGTACATCACGGCAAGCGCGCAGCCGACGCCCAGCGCAAAGCCAAAGAAGTACCCGATCATGATGTTCATCATTCCGTCCATCGCGGACTCCGTTCGATGAGAAGAGCCCCGCCGTAACACGGCCGGGGGGTCCGCTGCATGGCGGACCATCACAACTGGTTCATCATCTGGAGGCACGCCGCATTGTTCCGCGGGGTGTTCTGACC
>CAXUMX010000128.1:0-4876 GCA_964252395.1 uncultured Acidobacteriaceae bacterium
GCGTCACCTTCGCGTCCGCCGCAATCGTTCCGGCCAGCTCACGGCTACCGTCCCGCACTGCAGAGTTGAAGTCGTTGCTCTGGATGGCCGGACGCAGCCCGCGGCCGATGCGGCCGGCGATACTGTCTGTCACCACGCCTTCCAGACCCAGCCCAACCTCGATGCGTCCCCGGTGCTCCTGGGTCGCCAGCAACAGCAGGATGCCGCGGTTGGTCTTCTTAGCGCCGATGCCCCACTTGTGAAACAGGTCGTTCGAGAACTGCTCCAGCGGCTCATCTTCAAGCGAGGTGATGGTCACCACGAACAGCTGCGTCTGCGCGCGCCGCTCCAGCTCTCCGCATAAGGCGTTCGTCTGCTCCGTCACCTCGGGCGACAGTACGTGTGCAAAGTCGCTGACGTAGTTTTCCGGGGCGGGCAGGTTGGCGACGCGCTCCGCCCTGAGGCCGCCTGACACCAGCAACGTGATCGCAAGCGCCAGCACACGGTAGAAGCGAAAGGGCATGCCTCATCTTATCGTGGGGTCGAAGGTCGCACGCTCGAGTGCATCTACAGCTGCCCGCTCCAACTGCATTGCCGGGCAGACAAAAAGGGCGAAGCCGGTCAGGCCTCGCCCTTGTGGTGGAAACGCTGGCTGCCTATTGGCCGCTGCTGGTCTTGCTCGTTCCCGTGCCCTTCTGCTTTGCGATGTCCTGAATCATCTGCAGGTGCGACGAAATAACCTGGTCGCCTTGCTGCACCAGCTCCTTCAACTGCGGATTCTGCGTCATCCCGGCTTCGCGCTTGAAGTCGGCATCGTCTTCCTTATGATCCTTCACCATGTCCTTGATGTACGCATGATCGAAGGCACTGCCGGAGAGTGCCTGCAGCTTCTCCTTGGTCTTCATCTGCGCCTTGGACGGCGTGCTCGGAATCTCCACGCCCAGTTGCTGCGCCACCGGCTTCATCTGGTCGATCATCTTGGTGTGATCGTCGACCATCTTCTGGCCAAACTGCTTCACCTGATCATCGCTGCTCTTCTGCTGTGCCAGCTGACCCAGCTCTACCTCTGCCATGCTGCCCTGCAGCGCCTTCTTCACAAACATCTTGTCCTGTGCCGGGGCACTGACCGTCTGCGCCGTCTGGTTGTCGTACCCGCTCTGGTTGCCCTGCGGGTTGGTGGACTGACGACCCGGATCGTTGGTCACGTTCGGGGAGGTCTGCGCGCCCGTCTGCGCGCCGGGGCTGCTAGTACCCAGCTGTGCGAACGCCGGGGTGCAACACAGCACCGCGGCTACTGCAAGGCTGTACATTCGATCTGCATTCATCGCCTATTCTCCTATCGTGTCAGCAAAACTGTGGGTCCAGCCCCCCGGCCACCAGCCGGTCCAGGTAGGTCCCCTATCAGTAAGTAGCCATCAGCCATCGCGCTGTTGCCCGTCGTAGACGCTTCTATCTGGTAACTGCCAAAACTACCTGTGCCGCCATCGGGCAACCCAGCCGCGGAAAGCTGAGACGCCGGCTTGGTCCCGAGGCGCACGCTATCCTGTGAGCATGTCTGTGACTCACTCCAGTTCTCTATCTGCTCCCCCGGTTGCCCGGCGCGAGCCCACCGCAACTACCCTGCACGGCCACACCCTGTCCGATGAGTACGCCTGGCTGCGCAACAAGGAATCGGCCGAGGTAATCGCGTACCTGGAGGCAGAGAACGCCTATGCGGAAGCCTGGATGGCGCCCACCCAGCCGCTGCAGGAGACCCTTTACCGGGAGATGCTGAGCCATATCAAGGAGACGGACGAGTCCTACCCTTACCAGTACGCCGGCTTCTTCTACTACTCACGGACCGTCGAAGGTTCGCAGTACGCCATCTACTGTCGGCGCAAAGGCTCGCTCAACGCACCGGAAGAGATCATCCTCGATGGCAACCAGCTCGCCCTCGGTCATCCCTTCATGGCCATCGGCGCCTTCTCTATCTCAGAGGATCAGAACCTGGTGGCCTATTCGGTCGACCACACCGGCTTCCGTCAGTACACACTCCACATCAAGGACCTGCGCACCGGCGAGCTGCTGCCCGATACAGCTGAACGCGTCGGCTCCGTCACCTGGGCAAACGACAACCGTACGCTGTTCTACTCGGTCGAAGACGAAGCCACCAAGCGCCACCATCAGCTTTTCCGTCATCAGCTCGGCCAGCCGCAGTCTACAGACGTGCTGGTCTTTGAAGAGCCGGATGAACGCTTCAACCTGGGCGCCGGCAAAACTCGCGACAACAGTTACATTCTGCTGCAGATCGGCAGCCACACCACCAGCGAGGAACATTACCTGCCGGCGTCTGAGCCGGAGGCACCCTGGCGGCTCATCGAGCCGCGCCGCGACAATATCGAGTACACCACCGACTACCGCGACGGCCTCTTCTACATCCGCGTCAATGACACCGGCCGCAACTTCCGCCTGGTCACCGCGCCGGTCGATCGCCCCGGCAGCCAGAACTGGCGCGAGATCGTCGCCCACCGCGACGACGTGATGCTTGAGGATGTCGATCTCTTCCAGAACTTTGCTGCCGTCAGCACACGTTCCGACGGGCTGCCGCACATCGGCATCGCACGCTTCACTCAGGATGGCGCGCTCACACTGCCGGAAGAGATCGCGCTGCCGGAGCCGGTCTACTCCGTACACGGCGGCTCCAACCCTGACTTTGCCACCACCAGCTACCGCTACGGCTATCAGTCGCTGGTCACGCCGGCCTCGGTGTATGAGCTGGACATCGCGACGCGCCAGTCAGTTCTGCGCAAGCAGCAGGAGGTCCCGGGCGGCTTCGACCGCACCCTCTATGCCTCGGAGCGCGTGTTTGCTACCGCAGAGGACGGCACTCGCATCCCAGTCTCGCTGGTGTACCGCCGCGACAAAAAGACGCAGAGCAATCCGCTGCACGTCTACGCATACGGGTCCTATGGCTACTCTCTTCCTGTCGGCTTCAACGGCAACCGGCTCAGTCTGCTCGACCGCGGCATGGTGATGGCCTACGCGCACATCCGCGGAGGCGGCGATATGGGCAAGCCCTGGCACGACGCGGGCCGGCTGATGCAGAAGCGGAATACCTTCACCGACTTCATCACGGCAGTCGAGTATCTGACGGCGCACGGCTCGGGCGACCCGGCGCGCGTCTCCATCGAAGGCGGCAGCGCAGGCGGCCTGCTGATGGGTGCCGTCACCAACATGCGCCCGGACCTGTTCCGCGCTGTCATCTCGCATGTCCCGTTCGTCGACGTGATGAACACCATGCTCGATGCCAGCCTGCCGCTGACTGTGCCCGAGTACGAGGAGTGGGGCAATCCCAACGAGCCGGAGGCCTTCGCCTATATGCTCAGCTACTCGCCGTACGACAATCTGAAGCCGGGGCGCTATCCGGCCATCCTGGTCAAGACCTCGCTGAACGACAGCCAGGTGATGTACTGGGAGCCGGCCAAGTATGTCGCCCGGCTGCGCACGTTGAAGCAGGACGACTCGCCGCTGCTGCTCTACACGAACATGGCAGCAGGTCACGGCGGCGCTTCCGGCCGCTACGACTACCTGCGCGAGATCGCCTTCGACTACGCCTTTCTGCTCAAGGCTCTGGAAGTAGCGGAGCAGGCAAGCTAGGCCAGACTCACCGAACTGGCAAACGCAAAGATGCGGCAGGCGAGGGGTCGCACTGCCGCATCTTCCTTGCATGTATGTACAGCTTCTGCAGCTCTCCCGCAGCGCCCTACTGCTGCAGCGTCGGACAGTACGGCGAGGGATCCCGCACCGGGTTGCACGGCACGCCCAGCCCGGCCGCGCGGCTTCCCACGATGCTGTTGAAGATTCCGCCCTGGCCGCCGCTCGGTGAGTTACTGGGGCCGCCGGCGGTCTGCGTGGTCGCCCGCACATCTACTGCAAAGTTCTGCAGGAAGATGTTCGCGGACACCTGGTCGGTATCGGTGCGGATGGCAGTGATGTACTGGCTGTCGCGCGCCGCCACAAAGACCTGGCCCGTGCCGATGCCGGAGGTGGAAGCAATCGCATCCGGATGCCCGCCCGCATACACCTGGATCGTGCCCGTCACTGCGTAGCTGGTCAGGTCGACCACCGAAACGGTCGCATCCTTCTGGTTCGCGACATACGCGCGCGTCCCATCCTGCAGGAGGGTCACCGCTACCGGCCCATGGCCTACTGGGATCGTGCGCGTCTGGCCGAAGTTCGGTCCGTCGTTGCCGAAGATGTCGAGGCCGACATCGATGACGGAGATGCTGTCCGAATCGTAGTTGGCCGTCACCAGCAGTCCGCGCGGCTGATAGATCGCAGCATGCACCGGGCCCGCCCCCACCGGCAGTGTGCCGTCGAACGCCGGCAGAGTCGCGGTCGCCGGTCGCGCATCGATCGCATTCTGCTGCACGTTGATCACGGTCACCGTGCCGCTGCCGCGATTCAGTATGAACGCGCGGTTGTTGTCCCCGGACATGATGCCGAATACCGGGCAGATGCCGACCGGGATGCGCGCCGAGATTGCGTTGACCGGTGTCTCGATGGCCGCGGCCTCGCCTGCCTGCGTGACGCCTGCCGGTGTATTGCACGCATTCATCGGCAGTGGGGCTGTTCCACTCTGTGCCTGGCTGATGGCGTAGATGCGCGTCGCATTGGGCGTGCCTGCAAACTGTACCGGGTTGGGCGCGAGCGGAATCTCCTGCTGCAGCGCGGGCGCCGTCGGCGTGGAGTTGCCGGTGGACGGCGGCACCTGCAAGGTCAGCACGGCCAGCGCGGCGTTGGTGGATCCATTCGCCGTTGCGGAGAGCGTCGCGTACGGCTCCAGCAGATAGACGTCAGACGCGCCGGCAAACACCGCAACCGGATTCGCACCCAGTGTCAGCGTGGAGTTGGTGAC
>CAXUMX010000129.1:0-4828 GCA_964252395.1 uncultured Acidobacteriaceae bacterium
GTGAACGGCGGCATCCTGCAGATCGTGACCAAGAGTGGCGGCAGCAAGCTGCACGGCGCGCTGGCGGCCTACGCGGCACCCGAGGCAGCCCAAGCAACGCCATACTACCCGGACGACTTCCGCCGCAACTTGGGACCGAATGTGACCCAGGCGCAAGTCAACAGCCTGCAACGCGGCAAGATCTTTTCCAATCCCGCGTTCGACGCCAGTGCAGAACTTGGGGGATATATCCCGATTGCGGGCCATCACGACCGCCTCTTTTTCTTCGGTTCCTTCAATCCATCTCTAAATCAGTATGGTTTTCTGGCTGCGAATACTCCCTTTGCGCAGAATGTGTTCCAGCATGGTCCCTTTACAAGTTCGGCGACTACTCGGAGTTGGGCAGGCAAGCTAAGTGCGAAGATCTCTGAGGGCACGACTTTGGATGCCTCGGCCTTCGGCGATCCGGCGCACAACAACTACAGCGACAACAATGCTTTCGTAGTGCCCTATCCCAACCTCAACTTGAGAAATACAACCAACTTCAGCACCTGGCAGTATGGCAGCCGTGCAGTCGTTGCGCATCTTGCCTCCTCGCTGAACGCCACGACTCAGGTGAACATCGCTGCTACTTACAAAAGCAGCGGGTTTACAGAGGCAGGATTCCCGAATATATATAATGTCAGCGACCGTACGAATGGCAACCAAGGCTTCCAAGGGCTAGGGCTTTTTCAGAACCCCAATAACAAGTCCTACGGCGCGACCATTGACATCCAGAAGGTAGTAAACCTCTTCGGTCCCCACACCTTCTCGGGTGGCTTTGGCTATAACCGTGCCCTTTACAACGTGAGCCGCGACTATAGCGGGCCGCGCTTCGCCTTCCCAAGCACCAATGCCGCCGGCACCCCCGTAACCAGCCCTGGCTTGGCCGGGGCATCGGCCAGCGCTGGCTTCTATTTGTTGACCGCTCCCTCGAATTGCCCTACTTCGCTTTGCCCTCACTATGACAACGGCACCATCGTCAGCAGCACAGGACTTCCGCCTCAGGTATACCTGCGTCAGGTCCGCGGCTACTTCAGCGGAGCGCAAGTTACCTCTAACTCCGATTACCTCTCCTCGTACGTGAACGACTCATGGGCTATCGGGCACCGCATCACCATCAACGCCGGCCTGCGCTGGGAAGAGGAGCAGCTCAACGGGCCAAACCAGCAGTACGTCTTTAATGACAACTGGTCTCCCCGCCTGGGCATCAATATCGACCCGTTTGCCGACCGCAAGACGAAGATCTACTTCAACTGGGGGCGTTACACCCAGGGTTTGCCGACGGATGCAGCTATCCGCGAGCTGAATCAAGAGCTGGACGTCCAGGCACGTTGGGCGGCGCCGGCGGATGCGAACGGCAATCTGTTAACCAACGCAGATGGCACCATCACTCCTGTACTCGATGCCGCTCATCTGCTCAGCGGCGTCTCTGCCTACTCGAGCTCTACGACTGCAAATGCCGGTCCGGCTGCTTCGATCAGCGCCTCAGCCGCAGCTCCCGAACTAATATCCCCCGGAACGCGTCTCAACTTCGAAGAGGAGTACTTGCTTGGTGTGCAGCGCGAGCTCGCCCGCGGGCTCGTGCTCGACGTTCGTTACTCGGACCGCAGGCTTGAGCGCATCGTCGAAGACATGCAGGGGATCTCGCCCGAGGGCTACAATGCACTATTACCAAACTCAATCTACTTGATCGGAAATCCTAGTCCTTCGTCTGACTACTTCGTCAACGAGCAGGAGATCAAGTACGATCCTAACGTTGGACCCCCAGCGAACTGCGTAGATGACTACGGCTCGCAAACGGATAGTCTAGGGAACGTCTTAGGGGCCGCCTGCGGCCAAAACCCGGAGACTGCCGGATTGACCACACCAGACGGTAAGCCCGACGGGTTCGCCACTCCCGTTCGTCGTTATCAGTCGCTCGAAGTTGAGGTGAATAAGAACTTCAGCCAAGGCTTCCTCGTCCGTGCCAACTATCGCTTTGCAAAGTTGTACGGAAACTATGAAGGCCTGTTCCGCAACGACAACGGGCAATCCGATCCTGGCATCAGCTCGCTGTTCGACTTCACCCAGGGTGTGATTGGCCTGCTCGGCGATCAATTCACTCCTGGCTACCTCAACACCGATCGTCGCAACGTAGGCAACCTGTACGGCTCGTATACCCTCTCCAACACCTTCCTGCGGAAACTCTCGGGCGGCGTGGGACTGCGTGCGACCACTGGTACGCCAATCAACCGTCTGGCGTCTCACCCTTCCTACGGCAACGTGGGTGAGATTCCTCTTGGCGGCCGTGGCAGATTCGGCACCACCCCGACCTCGGTGCAGCTTGATCTGCACGCCGACTATCCGTTCTCCTTCGGTGAACGCGGCTCACTCAAATTGGCCTTCGACGGCTTTAACGTCACAGACTCCAAGTTCATCAGAACCGTCAATCAGAACATCGACACCGGATTTGGGGCTGCCGCTGATCCCTCGTTCCGCTCCCCAAGCAGCTTCCAGCGTCCCTTCTACGCTCGTTTCGCAGTGCGTTACGAGTTCTAGGACCTCAACCCTTGTTTCATCCGGCGGGGGGAGGCGTGCGGCACCCGCCGGGTTATTGGGGCGGTTTACCCTGCCGGGCGTCTAATCATTGGGTATAAACGAGACCCTCCATGAACACCTTCAAGACAGCACTTCTGCTTACGGCTCTCACGCTTTTCCTTATCTTTCTCGGTCAGCACTTCGGCGGGCGCAACGGCATGATCCTGGCGCTCGGCATCGCTGTCGCGATGAACTTCTTCAGCTACTTCTACTCGGACAAGCTGGCGCTTTCCATGTACCGCGCGCAGCCCGTTACGCGGGAGCAGCTGCCGCGCGTCTACAGCGTTGTCGAGCAGATGACGCAGAGGGTCGGCCTGCCCATGCCGCGAATCTATGTAATCCCCTCCGACTCCCCGAACGCGTTCGCCACAGGGCGCAACCCCCAGCACGCCTCCGTTGCCGTGACCCAAGGCATTCTGAATCTGCTGACGGATGAAGAGCTGGCCGGCGTGCTGGCGCATGAACTGGGCCATGTGCGCAATCGCGACATCCTGACCAGCTCAATTGCGGCAACACTCGCCGGTGCGATCACCATTCTGGCGCACACCGGGCGCTTCGCCATGATGTTCGGTGGGTATGGCGGAGGTCGCGGACGCGACCGCGATAGCGGCGGCATCGGCGCACTGTTCATGCTGATCCTGGCGCCGATTGCAGCGACGCTTATCCAGCTGGCTGTCTCCCGCTCTCGCGAGTACGAGGCGGACGCGACCGGTGCACACATCACCGGCAACCCGTACGCCCTGGCCAGCGCGCTCGAGAAGCTGGACGCCTACTCCCGGCGGCTGCCCATGACGGCAACGCCCTCGACGGCACATCTGTTCATCGTGGCTCCGCTGCTCTCCGGCTCAGACTTCGCCGGCCTGTTCGCAACCCACCCGCCGATTGCCAAGCGCATTGAACGTTTGACCGGTCGTCCCGCGCTGCGTCCATAACGCATTGCACTTCCCCGCAAGTGGGCGGATACTGCATGCTGGAGCGGAGGCAAAGGACCTGATGATGCTTCGCAGCGTGCTCACCACACTGGCGCTCCTGATGCTTGGTCTCTGGCTCGGCGCGGAGTTGATGTTCGTGCAAGTGGCTGCCGTGGCCTTTGGCTCGCTTCCCCCGCTCTTCCCGAATCCTGCCGACGGCGTCCACGGCGCAGGTCTAGTGGTGGCCGGCTCGCTCGCGCATCTGCACTATATGGGGCTGGCGCTGGGGCTGCTCTTCCTGGTCTGTACGTTCTTCATGCGCGGCTTCTCACGCTGGCATTCGCTGCTGCCGCAGGCAGTACTGGTGCTGGTCATGCTTCTGATCACCGCCTATTCGCAGTTCATCCTTATCCCTCAGATGGACACCGCACAGGCTGCAGCGGGCGGCAGTGTGGCGGCCCTGCCGGAGCAGAGCCCCGCACGCGCGACCTTCGACGCACTGCATCGCCAGTCCGTGCACCTGGAGGCCATCGTCCTCGTGTCCGGCTTCGTAGCCTTCCTGCTCAGCGGACGTCTCTACACACTTCGCACAGACATTCCTGCCTGATTCAGGCTCTGCATGCCTTCTGTGTGGCCCCATGCGAAGGAGCCACACGGAGCATCCGCGATTTCTGTAGAGGCGAGCCGCTAACTGGCTTTGGCGCTTGAGCGCATGCTGTCGCGCATACCTTTCACTGTGTCATGCGCGGACAGAATGTGCTCCTGCTGGCGGTCCAGCATCTCGCGCACGGGCATCGGCAGCTCCTCTTTCAGGGCGTCAGCGTAGGCCTTCTTGGCTGCGTCCTCACCCTGCTCGGCGGTGTCGAGGAGCGCGTGATCGCCGCCGCCCAGCTTGGCCTTCAACTCTCCCCAGAACCTGTGTGCCTTGGAACTGGTTGAGGTGCTCACCTTGACGTCCTTCACGCCCATGCGGTGCAGCTCGTTTTCAAGCTCTGCGGCGTACTCGGACCGCACCTGAGTCTCCTGCAGAAAGAACCGCTTCGCCGATTCGTCCTGAAGCCGATGAGCCAGTTCCATGAAGCCCTGGTGCCCGTCACGCAGCGTCTCGATCAGATCCTTGAGAGTAGCTTCCACCTTCTCATTCACGATGTGCTCTGCCATACATTGTTTCCTCCTGTTTGCGAGTGGGATGAGCGCAAGCTGGCGTTGTTTGTATGGCAGCGGTCATATGCGTGTGGGAGCTCTTTGACCGGGCGTGTCACTTTGCAGAGCTGCCCGCACCCGGATGCAAACCTCTGCCGCAAACGATCGCCTTGTAT
>CAXUMX010000130.1:0-4697 GCA_964252395.1 uncultured Acidobacteriaceae bacterium
GTCAACTGCCATGCGCATCACCCGGCGGAAGCCCGAACGCTTTTCAAGCTTCAGCGCGATGCTCTCGGCCACCAGCTGCGCATCGAGCTCCGGCTTGTTCACCTCGACGATGTCGATGGTGACATCGCGCTTGGTGCGCTCCTGGATCTCGGCCTTCAGCTTGTCGATCTCCGCGCCCTTGCGCCCGATCACAATGCCCGGACGTGCGGTGCGGATGATCAGCCGCAGCTTCTTGCCCGGCCGCTCGACCTCTACCGAGCTGACGCCAGCCAGCTTCAGCTTCTCTTTCAGCTCGCGCTTCAGCTGCACGTCCTCGATCAGCAGCTTGTCGTAGTCGCGCACCACAAACCAGCGCGACTTCCAGGGCTTGTTGATCCCCAGCCGAAACCCATAAGGATGGACTTTCTGTCCCATACGCTTCCTTTACTTGGCCGCCTTGGCGGTCTTGGTTGTCTTCGGCGCAGCAGCGGCCTTCTTGCCCGGCGCCTTCGTCGTCTTTCGGGCTGCTGGCTTCGTGCCCGCCTTCTTCCCTGCTGTCTTTTTGCTACCGCGCGCGGTCGTCGCCGCCCCGGGCTCTGCCGTCGTCACCAGCCCCTGCGGCTTGCGCTCCGCCACCGAGATGATGATGTGCGAGAGCCGGCGCTGGTAGCGATAGGAACGGCCCATCGGCGCCGGGCGGATGCGCTTCATGCGCGGCCCGTCGTTGGCCACCGCCTGCTTCACATACAGGTTGTCGACGTCGACATCCAGACCGCGCTCCTGGCTGAGATAGTTTGCGTTCTCGACTGCCGAGCGCAGCACCTTCTCCACCAGCGGCGCGATGCCCTTCTTGGTGAAGGCCACCGTCTGGAGTGCTTCCTCCACCCGCCGGCCCTTGATCAGTTCGAGCACCAGCCGCGCCTTCTGCGGCGACACACGCTGGAAGCGCGCTTCGGCTCGAAATTCCTGTGTCTCAAGTTGCATACTCTTGCCTTCCCTGCCTCTGTCGCCTGCTCAAAAAACAAAACGGCCCGGTTCTTTCCTGTCCCTCGTGCTTAGCGAGGCTTGGAGGAGGACTCGGACGCCTTGGCCGAGTGCCCCTTGAACGTCCGCGTCGCCGAGAACTCGCCCAGCTTGTGGCCCACCATGTTCTCCGTCACGTAGACCGGGATGAACTTGCGCCCGTTGTGCACGCCGATCGTGTGGCCCACCATGTCCGGGTGGATCGTCGAACGGCGCGACCAGGTGCGGATCAGCTTCTTGTCATTCGCCTGGTTCATCGCGTCGATCCTGACCATCAGGTGGGTGTCGATGAACGGGCCCTTCTTGGTCGAACGTGCCATCTCGTCTCTCTCCTACTGCCAGCTAACTTGCTGCGGCCGAACTCACTTGCTGCGGCGGCCCTACTTGCTTCTGCGTCCAACGATGAATGCGTCAGTGCGCTTGTTGTTGCGCGTCTTGTAGCCACGGGTCGGCTGGCCCCATGGCGTCACCGGGTGCCGGCCGCCGGAGGTCTTGCCCTCACCGCCGCCATGCGGGTGATCGACCGGGTTCATGGACACGCCGCGGTTGGTCGGGCGGATGCCCTTCCAGCGGTTGCGCCCCGCCTTGCCGATAGTCACGTTCTCGTGGTCCGTATTGCCCACCTGGCCCACCGTCGCCATGCATTCGACCAGCACCCGGCGGGTCTCGCCCGAAGGCAGCTTCAGCAGTGCATAGTCGCCCTCCTTGGCCACCAGCTGGGCCTGGCCACCGGCCGAGCGCACCATCTGCGCGCCCTTGCCCGGGCGCAGCTCGACGTTATGCACGGTGGTGCCAGCAGGGATGCTTCTGAGGGGCAGCGCATTGCCGATCAGGATGTCGGCGTCCGGGCCGCTCATGATCGTCTGGCCCACCTTGAGTCCGACCGGCTGCAGGATGTACCGCTTCTCGCCGTCCGCGTAGTGGATCAGCGCGATGCGCGAGGAGCGATTGGGGTCATACTCGATGGTCGCCACCTTGCCCGGCACGCCGAACTTCTCCCGCTTGAAGTCGATCAGGCGAAGCTTCTGCTTGTGACCGCCGCCGTGATGGCGAATGGTCAGGTCGCCCGAGTTGCGCCGGCCGCCGGTACGCTGCTTGGTCACCAGCAGCGGCTTGTGCGGCTTGTCGGTCGTGATGTCGTCGTTCACCAGCGTCGTCTGGAACCGCAGCGTCGGGGTGATCGGTCGGAATGTCTTGATCGGCATCGTTTTTAGCTCGTCGCTTCTAGCTGCCGGCACCTGGCCTGATCGGCCGGCAACTCGTTCTGTCCTTCTTCACTCGACTGCGCCCTGCCTCTTCGAGCTCAAGTCCGGAGCTCGGGGCTGGCGTCGTTGCTACAGGTTGTCGACGTAGTCCGGCATCTTCTCGCCGGCCTTCAGCCGCACATAGGCCTTCTTCCAGTCCGGACGATAGCCGCTGAACTTGCCGCGGCGCCGCTCCTTACCCAGGAAGTTGGCCGTGCGCACACTGCCGACCTTCACCTTGAACAGCGTCTCGACCGCCTGCTTCACTTCCGTCTTGGTCGCGCTCTCGGCCACTTCAAAGACCAGAGTGCCTTCCGTCTCTTTCACGCCCAGCCCCTTCTCGGTGATCAGGGCGCGGCGAATTACGGTGTACGTTGTCGGCATCTCAGGCTACCTCCGCCTTCTGCTGCTCGGCACGGGCGCGCTGCTTGCGCTTGGACACCGTCTTGAGCAACGTCTGCTGCAGCTGCTCAAGCGCGGTCCGCGAGAAGATCGCCCGGTCGTAGCGCAGCAGGTCATACGGGTGTACTTCGTTGTTCAGCAGCAGCTCCACCCCTTCGAGGTTGCGCACCCCGAGGATGAGCGTGCGGCTGAGCGACTGCGCGTTCTCGACCACCAGCGCCGTGCGCTTCACTTCAAACGCATCGAACGCGGCGCGGTAGGCCTTGGTCTTGGCCTCACCCAACTCCAGGCTCTCGACCACCGTCAGCTTGCCGTCGGCCAGCTTTGCCGCCAGCGCCGCGCGCAGCGCGCCCAGCAGCTTCTTGCGCGGGAAGGCGTAGTCGTAGGAGCGGGGCTGCGGTCCGTGGACTGTACCGCCGTGGCGCCACAGTGGCGAACGTACCGAGCCTACGCGGGCGCGGCCGGTACCCTTCTGCTTCCACAGCTTCTTGCCCGAACCGGAGACCAGCTTGCGGTTCTTGGTGGCTGCGGTGCCCTGGCGCATGGCGGCGCGATAGTGCTTGACCGCCTCCCACAGCAGAGCCTCGTTCACCTCGGCCGGAGCGAAGATCTCCTCCGCCAGCGCGAGCGAGCCTACCTTGTTGCCGCCGAGATCGAATACATCAATGTTTGCCATCGTCTTAACTCTTTCAGCACAGCCTTCACCCCCGAGTCCTCGGGCCGAAGCTGTTTGGCTTACTTCTTCTTGCCTGCGGACGCCTTCTTCGACGCCTTCAACGGATCGACCGTGGTCGAGCCGGCAAAGCCACGACGCTCACGCGGCGGCGCCTTCGCCTTCGAGATCAGCACGTAGCCGTCCCGCGGGCCGGGCACAGCGCCTTCGACCATCAGCAGATTCTCTTCGACATCAATGCCGCGAATCCGCAGGTTGCGCACCGTCACCTGGTCGACGCCGTAGTGCCCTGGCATGCGCTGCCCGGGGAAGACGCGCGAAGGAAACGACGACGCACCGATCGAGCCCTGCACCTGGAACATGTGTCCGTGCGCTGCAGGTCCGCCGCCGAAGTTGTGCCGGCGCACCACGCCTGCAAAGCCCCGGCCCTTGCTGGTGCCGATCACATCGACATACTTCTCATCGGAGAAGATATCGACCAGCACGCGGTCGCCCGCCTTGACCGAACCATTCGCCGCATTGCCGCTCGCCTCGCCTGCCTCTACCGCTTCGGCCTCCGCCACCGTCTTCGCCGCGCCCAGGGCAGACTCGACAGCCACTTCGCGCATCAGCTTGACCGGAGGCACGCTGCTCTTGGCGAAGTGGCCGGCCATGGGCTTGTTCACCTTCGAGCTCTTGACGAACTCAACCAGGCCGATCTGTGCCGCCTCGTAGCCGTCCTTGGCCAGCGTCTTCAGCTGCGTGATCACGCACGGCCCTGCCTGAAGCACGGTGATGGGGTGTACGTCACCCTTCTCATCGAACACCTGGGTCATGCCAATCTTCTTGCCGAGAATCCCTGTTACCGACATCCTTCGTTCCTTTCCCCATCATGCCCGGCCGATCGCGCTGGCTGGCACTGTAGGCTGCTGCCGTTGGCTTACTTGCTGGCCTTCTCTTCGCGCACCTTGATCTCAACGTCCACACCGGCCGGCAGATCGAGCTTCATCAGCGCGTCCACCGTCTGCTGGGTCGGCTCAAGGATGTCGATCAGCCGCTTGTGCGTGCGAATCTCAAAGGCCTCGCGCGACTTCTTGTCCACGTGCGGGGAGCGCAGCACGCAGTACTTGTTCTTCACCGTGGGCAGCGGAATCGGACCCGCCACCTGTGCGCCGGTACGCTTGGCCGTCTCCACGATCTCGCCCGTCGAGGTGTCGAGCACGCGGTAGTCATAGGCCTTCAGCCGGATACGAATTCTCTGTCCAACCATCTTGATGTCCGTCTTTTCTGTGGGGCGGCAGCCGTTGGCCTCCGCCCCACTCGTCCGTCGTTACTCATGGCGCCTGTTGCCGCGCCAGCGCCTGACCCGGCCTGGGTTACTTGATGATCTCGGTGAT
>CAXUMX010000131.1:0-4677 GCA_964252395.1 uncultured Acidobacteriaceae bacterium
GGCGAGAAGTGTGCGCGCTGCTGGAACTACCGCACCGATATCGGCGCCGACCCGCGCTGGGCGACGGTATGCGGCCGTTGCGCCGCTGCGCTCGAGGAGATCGGCTTCCCGCCTCTGACCGGCGAGGACATCGCCTGATGGCGGAGACACTGGCGGTTCCCGTGGTCCAGCGCGACCGCCGGACCTGGCTCTTCCTGCTCTCCGCGCTGGTGGTGCTGCTGGACCGCATCACCAAGATCGCGATCGTCCGCACCCTGCACGAGGGCGAGGCGCATGTCGTCATCCCGCATGTCTTCCGCATCACGCATGTGCTCAACACGGGCGCAGCCTTTTCCCTCTTCGGCGATTCCTCCTCGCCCGACCGGGTGCGCTGGACCCTGGTCAGCTTTTCGCTGCTCGCCGCACTCGCGATCATCGGTGTGCTGTTGCGCCTGGGTCGTCGGGTAAGCGGCACCAGCATGGGTCTTGCGTTGATTCTGGGCGGAGCCATCGGCAATGCGTGGGATCGCATTCGCAGCGGATCAGTGGTGGATTTTGTTGAAGTCCACATCGTCCACTACCACTGGCCCGACTTCAACGTCGCCGACTCCTGCATCGTGGTCGGGGGCATTCTGCTGGTGCTCGATTCCCTGCTGGCTCCTCGCGAGTAAAATCCCAGGCAATCTTCGATCCAATAAACAAGTCACAGACAGCGGGGCAGCGACCGGCGGGGCGACCATCGCAACACGCACGTGAGTGCAGACACCCGGGACGGCGAGTCCTCGAGAGGTCTTATACTGAAGAGTGCATCTCGAACCTCAAAAGGCCACTCCGGACACCCCTGCAGTGAATGACTCGATCATCATCCGCGGCGCGCGGACTCACAACCTCAAGGGCATTGACTGCGAGATTCCGCACGGCAAGCTGACCGTGGTCTCCGGCGTCTCCGGCTCCGGCAAATCTTCGCTCGCCTTCGACACAATCTATGCGGAGGGGCAGCGCCGCTATGTCGAATCGCTCTCTGCGTACGCGCGGCAGTTCCTCGAACGCATTGAGAAGCCGGATGTGGACCTCATCGATGGCCTCGCGCCGGCGATCGCTATCAAGCAGAAGAACTCGACGCGCAATCCGCGTTCCACCGTCGCGACCGCGACCGAGATCTACGACTACATGCGGCTGCTCTACGCCCGCTGCGGCACCATGCATTGCATTGTCTGCGGCAACCTGGTGCGGCGCGACTCCGTCGATGAGATTGCTACCAGCGTGCTAGCGCTGGGCGACGGCACACGGCTGCACGCACTCTTCCCCGTGGAAGGGCGGCGCGCACCCTCGTCTGAGGACCTGAGCGTGACGGAGCATCCGAAGGATGAGCCCGAGAAGTCTCCTACAAAGGCCAGGCGCGGCGCGAAGAAGGCGGCCGCCGCGGTGCCGGACTCCGCCCTCAGTCCGCTCTCCGACGCCATGCGTCAGCGGCTGACGGACCTGCGCACCCGCGGCTTCAATCGCCTCTACCAGGCCGGCACCATCTATGAGTTCTCCTCACCAGAATCGCTGCTGGAGATCGACTTCACCCAGCCGCTCTACATACTGGTGGACCGCATCGTCGTCTCCGCGGAGAGCCGCGCCCGTATCGTCGACGCCGCTGAGATCGGATATCGCGAAAGCGGCGAAGTCATCTACGAAGTGGTCCCGCGCGAGGACGATGGGCAGCCGCGAGTGCATCATCGCTTCTCCCGCGAGTACGAGTGCAAACACTGCCATCGACTCTATCGTGAGCCGGAGCCGCGCCTCTTCTCGTTCAACAACCCTTACGGCGCGTGCCCCCGCTGTCAGGGGTTCGGCAACACCATCGACTTCGACATCGACCTCATCATCCCGGATAAGTCGAAGACGCTTGACCAGGGCGCCATTGACCCCTGGACCCGGCCCAAGTACCGGCCCTACCAGAGCGAGCTGCGCCGCTTCTGCCGCGAGCAGGAGATACCACTCAACCTGCCCTGGTATGACCTGACTTCGGCCCAACAGTCCATCATCCTCGACGGTCACGGAGCTTTCCCTGGCGTCTATGGCTTCTTCCAGCTGATGGATCGCAAGAAGTACAAGCTGCACGTGCGCGTCATGTTGTCGAAGTATCGCGGCTATGCGCGCTGCCCGGAGTGCAAGGGCGAGCGCCTGCGCGCCGAGGCGCGGGCCGTCCTGCTGGACGGGCGCAACATCTGCCAGGCGGCTGCCCTCACCATCGGCGCCGCTCACCAATTTTTCAGTGCGCTGCGGCTCTCCCGGGAGCAGGAAGAGATTGCCGGCTCGATCCTCAAAGAAGTCCAGCAGCGGTTACGTTTTCTCGATTCCGTGGGGCTCGATTACCTGACCCTGGACCGGCTCGCCTCCACCCTCTCCGGGGGCGAAGCACAACGCATCCAGCTCGCTACGTCGCTCGGCTCGCAACTCGTCGGCGCGCTCTATGTGCTCGATGAGCCTTCGATTGGTCTGCACACCCGCGACACGGAAAAGCTGATCCGCATCCTCGAGAACCTGCGCGATCTGGGCAACACGATTCTAGTGGTCGAGCATGACCCGGACGTGCTGCGCGCCGCCGACTACCTGATGGACCTGGGCCCTGGTGCCGGCGAGTATGGCGGACGACTGCTGGCTGCCGGCACGGTCAAAGAGGTCGAAGCCAATCCCGACTCACTGACCGGGCGCTATCTCTCCGGCGCCCTCACTATTCCCACGCGCCGGCGCGAGCCTGGCCGGGAGAAGCTGGTGCTGCGCGGCGCTCGCGTGCACAACCTGCAGGGTGTGGATGTAGAGATTCCGCTGGGCATGCTGGTCTGCATCACCGGTGTCTCCGGCTCCGGCAAATCGACCTTGGTGCACCAGGTGCTCTACCGCGCCATCGCCCACGCGCTAGGACAGACCGAGGGCGCAGACCCCACCGGGCTCTACCGCGAGCTGACCGGCGTGGAGCGCCTCAACGACGTCATCCTGGTCGATCAGAATCCGATCGGGCGCACTCCCCGCTCCAACCCCGTCACCTACATCAAGGCCTTCGACATCATCCGGGAGCTGTTCGCGGCGCAGCCGGAGGCGGAGCGTCGCGGCTACGGCGCCGGCCATTTCTCCTTTAATGTACCCGGAGGTCGCTGCGATGTCTGCGAAGGCGACGGCACCGTCACGGTGGAGATGCAGTTCCTCGCCGACGTGGAGCTTCCCTGCGAAGAGTGCGGCGGCAACCGCTACAAGGCATCCACGCTCGAGGTGCGCTACAAGGGCAAGAACATCTCGGAGGTGCTGCAGCTCTCTGTCAAAGAGGCGCTGCGCTTCTTCGCCGGACACCCGCGCATCCTGGACAAGCTCTCCGTGCTGGACGAGGTAGGCCTGGGCTACGTGCGACTGGGCCAGTCGGCTACTACCCTGTCTGGCGGAGAGGCACAGCGCGTCAAGCTTGCGGCGCACCTGGCAACTGTCCGCACCGGCGCAGGCAAGGCGGGCCGCTCGCGCACGCTCTACATCCTGGACGAGCCCACCACCGGGCTGCACTTCGACGATGTCGGCAAGCTGCTGCATGCGCTGCGCAAGCTGATCGACGGCGGAGGGTCTCTGCTAGTGATCGAGCACAATCTGGACGTTATCAAGTCGGCGGACTGGCTGATCGATATGGGTCCGGAAGGTGGCTCCGGCGGCGGGCGTGTAGTCGCTGTCGGCACACCGGAGGAGATCGCCCAGAACACCGGGTCACACACCGGCTTCTGGCTCAGCCGAGTCCTGAGACCGGCTGCCGAGCCTGCTGAAGTAGCGGTTTAGGAAGAAGTCATGAAGTACCTGCTTCTACTTTGCTTACTCCCGGCTTCTCTCAGCTTCGCCCAGCCACCACCTCTGCCCCCGGGCGCGCAGTCGCCCGACACGCCACAGAGTCGGCCGGCAGCCCGTAAGGACGGGGTCGACCTCGCCTTATCTGCGGCAGAGGACAGAATTGATGCGCACGCCTTCGATCAGGCCAGGCCGCTGCTGCTTACCTACCTTCACCAGCATCCGAACGATGCGCGCGCGTTGTTCGATCTGGCCTTCGTCGAGGACTCGACAGGCGCCCAGCAGGATGCCGAGCGCGACTATGGCCGCGCCATCGCGGCGGACCCGCAACAGTTCGAATCGCACGCCGGCCTGGGGCTGCTGCTGGCGCAGACCGGGCGGGACGACCGGGCCCGGACCGAACTGGAAGCCGCCAGCAAGCTGGAGCCGGCCAGCCACAATCCCTCGGCCAAGGCGCAGGTGTGGCGAGCGCTCGCTCAGCTTCAGTTAGCCAGCGATTCAAGGGCGGCGCAGCAGTCGTTGCTGAAGGCGCTGGAGCTGACGCCCGGTGAGCAGTCCGCCGCCGACCTGGTGCTGACCGGGCAGATCGCCGAGGCCACCGGTGATACCGAAGTTGCCGCCACTGCTTACCATCGCGCCCTGGCCATGGACGCCGATTCGGCGGGCGCCAGCTCCGGGCTGGCGCACCTGCTGCTGCGGGAGAAGAAGCCGCAGGAGGCAGAGCCGCTGCTGCGGGCCGCCCTTGCCAGGCACCCCGAGGATGCCCGGCTGCGGGCACAGCTGGCCAGCGCGCTAGGGGCGGAGGGCCGGGATGCCGACGCACAGGCCGAGCTTGAGCATCTGCACCAGTTGCGGCCTGACGATATGTCCGTCTCCCGCATGCTGGCG
>CAXUMX010000132.1:0-4591 GCA_964252395.1 uncultured Acidobacteriaceae bacterium
GCGGCAGGAGACGCAACGCGTCGCCCGCGAAGAGAGGACAGCAGAGACGGCGAATACCGCCGCGCTGCACGTGCCCGAACTTCCCCTGACGGTGATGAACCTGCCTCCGCTGCGTGGCAGCCACGAGTCGCTGGTGCGACAAAACACGCGCGCGGAGCAGGATGGGCTGCTGCGGGTGAAGGACGATCTGGACCTCGAGACCCTGCGCCAGCAGGGCAGCCTTGTCGGATTGCCGGAGCAGGTGTCCATGCACGTGGATGCGCGGCTGCCGATGGATCGCCGCTACTGCCGGGTGTGGACTGGCCGCTTCCTGAGCGACCTGGCACGGCTGCACTATGAGCGCTTCCATACGCCGCTCCAGGTCAACTCCGCGGTGCGGACGATCGAGTATCAACGGCACCTGCTGCACATCAACGGGAACGCTGCTCCCGCGGAGGGTGATGTGGCCTCGCCGCATCTGACGGGCGGCGCAATCGACATCGCGAAGAAGGGGCTGTCCGCATCCGAGGTGGCCTGGATGCGGGCCTATCTGCTGCCGCTGGAGCAGAGCGGGAAGATCGATGTGGAAGAGGAGTTCAAGCAGTCCTGCTTCCACATCTCGGTTTACAAGTCTTACCTGGCGCCGGATACTGTCGGGCCTGTGCCGCAGCCCGCCGCATTGCTGGCGACCAAGGCGCGCTAGCCGGCTGCGCATGGAACGCGCTCGCGCCGGACTAGCGCGCGGGAGCGGGCACGGGTGGCGGATTGCGCCCGGGGAAGGTGCCGCGCTGGTGCCAGTACGGATAGGCCGGGTTGACGGCGCTGGCCTTGTCGAGCGCAGCGACCTGGGCCTGGCTGAGTGAGAAGTCAGCGGCGGCCAGATTCTGTTTCAGCTGCTCTTCGTTCCTGGCGCCGATGATGATGCTGGCGACGGTGGGGCGATGCAGCAGCCAGTTGAGCGCCACCTGTGGCACGCTGCGTCCGGTCTCCTGCGCGACCGCATCGAGCGCGTCTACCACCTTGTACAGGTACTCGTCTTCCACCTGCGGACCCTGCTCTGCGGTTTTATGCAGGCGGCTGGTCTCCGGCAGCGGCTGGCCGCGACGAATCTTGCCGGTGAGGCGACCCCAGCCGAGTGGACTCCACACCAGTGTGCCTAAACCCTGATCCATGGCCAACGGCATCAGCTCCCACTCGTAGTCGCGGCCAATGAGAGAGTAGTAGCCCTGATAAGCAACATAGCGGGACCATCCATATCGGTCTGAGACGGCCAGCGACTTCATCAGGTGCCAGCCGGAGAAGTTGGAGCAGGCGATGTAGCGCACCTTGCCGGAGCGTACGAGGGTGTTGAGGGTGTCCAGTGTCTCCTCGACGGGCGTCAGCGCGTCGAAGCTGTGCAGGTGATAGATGTCGATGTAGTCCGTGCCCAGCCGCTTCAGGCTGGCCTCAACCGCGTTGATGAGGTGGAAGCGCGAGGAGCCCAGATCGTTGGCGCCTTCGCCCATGGGGAAGGTGGATTTGGTGGAGATGAGCACCTGGTGGCGCTTGCCTTCGAGCGCCTTGCCGAGGATCTCTTCAGAGAGGCCCCGTGAGTAGACATCGGCGGTGTCAAAGAAGTTGACGCCGGCATCCATGCACAGGCCGGTGAGGCGCTTCGCCTCTTCTACGTCGGTGGCTCCCCAGGCGCGAAAGAACTCCGTACCGCCGCCAAAGGTGGCAGCGCCAAAGCAGAGGACGGGGACCATCAAACCGGAGCGGCCGAGCTGTCGAAATTCCATACGGCAAGGGATGAGCGCGCGCTGGTTCTGGATGCACCTATCGCTGCGTCAGCTTGTGGAAGGCGTTGTCGAAGCCTGGTGCGGAGGGGAAAGGCACCTGTTGCGCGTCGAGCGGAATGAGGCGGTCCCCATCCACCCGCAGCAGATAGGCCACGCTTGGGCCGCTGAGCTGGTAGATCGTCGAGGTGGAGTCGGCGGTGCCCTTGGTCTCGGACCAGGTGCCGGACGAAATGCTGGTCAGGGTGCCGCCGGGTGCGTCGATGTAACGACGACGGGAGATGAAGGGGGATGCGCCAGGGCTACGGTAGAGGGTCAGGGTCTCCTGAAGCGCGCTGCAATCCCCGCAGGGCTGCCTGCTCTGAAAGGTGCCGACCTGCTCCATCTCCGACAGCACGTCGGCTGGCGGGGCAGCTGCGGTGGCATCCGGCGTGACGGTGATGTGCAGCCGCATGGTGCGTTCGGGATGAGCAGTGCGCACGGCAGGCGAGCCGTAGTTCAGGGTCAGGTCGCCATCTCCGGCAGAGACTGCTTTCCACGCAAAGCTGCTGGTGCCCTGGTTGCTGAGCCGGCCGCCGAAGACGCGCTGGGTAGCCGCGAGCCGCTCCAGCGGAGCGGGCTTCGGTCCGGACTGACTCCACTGGAGACCGGCTGCGGGTTGCGACGGCAGTTCCACGCGCAGCCCGTCATAGAGCGAAAGGGTGACCTCCACGCGAGCCCCATCGGCCTCGGTGACGCGCACCGTCACGGCATGCGCGCAGCACATGGCCACGCAGGCGAGCGCACAGATGGCAAGCACGCGAATAAAGCGAGGCGGCATGGCCGTCATTTTAGTCTGCGGCCTGCGGATACACTGGAAGTTCAACCTGTTATGAGCCAGACCACCACGCAAACCATCAAAGCAATGCGCGGCACGCGTGACCTGTTGCCGCCCGAGACTGCGCTGTGGAACCACATCGAGGCGACGGCGCGGAGCGTCTTTGCGCGGTACAACTTCGGCGAGATACGCACGCCCGTCTTCGAGGATACGCAGCTGTTTGCCCGCGGAGTGGGCGAAGAGACCGACATCGTCTCCAAGGAGATGTACACGTGGGAGGACCGGGCCCGCGCGCAGTCGGAGAAGGCGCAGTCGCTGACGCTGCGTCCGGAGAACACGGCCGGAGTCGTGCGCGCGTACATTGAACACAAGCTGGGCGAACAGGGACTGCTGCAGAAGCTTTACTACATCGGTCCGCAGTTTCGCCGCGAGCGTCCGCAGAAGGGGCGCTACCGGCAGTTCTTCCAGATTGGAGCCGAGGTCATCGGGCCGCCCAGCGCGGGCTCCGAGTCGCCGCTGCGCGATGCGGAGGTGCTGGAGATGCTGGCCACGCTGCTGGATGAGCTTGGGATCCGCGGATGGCGGCTGCTGCTCAACTCGGTGGGCACGCCGGCGGACCGCCCGCGCTATATCGCGACCCTGCGGGAGGCGCTGCAGCCGGTGGTCGGGCAGATGTGTGCGGACTGCCGGCGGCGCGCGGTGACGAACCCGCTGCGCGTGCTGGACTGCAAGGTGCCCGAGGATCAGCCCATCATCGCGACTCTGCCGAAGATATGGGACTCGCTCGATGCGGCCTCGCGTGCGCACTTTGCGGCGGTCTGCGCCGCGCTTGATGCCTGCGGGGTGCCATATGAGCATGAACACCGATTGGTGCGCGGCCTGGACTACTACACGCGAACCACGTTCGAGTTCCAGCACGGCGGCCTGGGCGCGCAGAATGCGCTACTGGGCGGCGGGCGGTATGACGGATTGTCCGAGGCGATCGGCGGACCGCGGGCACCGGGCATCGGGTTCGCGATGGGCGAAGACCGGCTCGTCCTTACGCTGCGGGCGCAGTCTGCGGATGAGGACGTGGCCGGAGCAAAGGCCGACGCGTACATCGCGCCCATGGGCGAGACGATGAACGCCGCCGCGTTGCGACTGGCTCGAGAGCTGCGGGCAGACGGTCTGCGGGTGGAGTTGGGCGACGGCAGCTTCCGCCTGAAGAAGTCTTTCGAGCTGGCCGATAAGCAGGCGAGGCAGATCGTCATCCTGGGAGAGGACGAGGCCGCCTCCGGTATTCTGACGGTGAAGAGTTTCGCCACCGGCGAGCAGACCAAGGTGCCCCGGGCGGAGCTAGTGGCGCATCTTCGCCCGCACGGCTAACGACAAAGGAAGGCCATTGCTCGATTTTCTGGGAACACTGGAACGCACCCACACCTGCGGCGAGTTGCGCGGGGAGTCTGCCGGCCAATCCGTAGTGCTAATGGGTTGGGTGAACCGGCGCCGCGATCACGGGAACCTGATCTTCCTGGACCTGCGCGACCGCACCGGCATCACCCAGGTGGTGCTGGACAAGGACATCACGCCCGCGGGGCATGCGAAGGCGGAGCAGGTGCGGCCCGAGTTCGTGGTTGCTGCCATCGGCAAGCTGCGCCGGCGCGATCCGGCGGCCGTCAACCCGAAGATGCCGACCGGCGAGGTGGAGCTGGTGGCCGAGCACCTGATGGTGCTGAACGATTCGAAGCTGCCGCCCTTCTCGCCCGCAGAAGAGGCGATTGCCAACGAAGAGCTGCGGCTGAAGTACCGCTACCTGGACCTGCGCCGGCCGGAGATGCAGGCCAACTTCGCATTGCGGCATAAGGTGGCGCTGGCCATTCGCAACTACCTGGCCGGGGAGGGCTTCCTCGAGATCGAGACGCCGTTCATGACGCGCTCCACGCCGGAGGGCGCGCGCGATTACCTGGTGCCGAGCCGCGTGCATCCAGCGCATTTCTACGCGCTGCCGCAGTCACCGCAACTGTTCAAACAGATCCTGATG
>CAXUMX010000133.1:0-3805 GCA_964252395.1 uncultured Acidobacteriaceae bacterium
GGCGCGCCCGCCGCGACCTCAACCGCCCCGCCCGCACCCACTCCCGCGGCGCACAACGACCCCTCCGCCGAGATCCGGCCGATCGAGACTCCTCTGCTCTTCAGCGGCTACCAGCAGCAGACCGTGGACGCCTTCCGTGACCGCTTCACCGCGCTAGGGCTCAGCCCGGTAGTCGGCCTGGGTGGCGGCTCCAGCGATGCCCGGCAGCCGGAGCCGATCGTGCCCGGCTCCGCGGTCAGCGCCCTGCTGGTACGCGGTGACCTGGAAGTCGCTGCTACCTGCACCGCCACCTACGTTGACAAGAATCAATTGCTGGCCTGCGGCCACCCCATTACCCAGAGCGGTGCCGTCTCTGTGCCCATGACCAAGGCCGAGGTGGTCGCGACCCTGCCCTCGCCCCTGAACGCCTTCAAGATCGTCAACACCACGGAGGAGGTCGGCGCCTTTACCCAGGACCGCGAGACCGCAATCCGGGGAGAGTTTGGCGCCCACGCGCAGATGGTGCCCGTAGCGGTCACGTTTCATGACGCAGACAAGGCGGTGCGCACCGTCCACTTCGACGTCGTCGACAATCCGGACATGACTCCGCTGTTGATGCTCACCTCTATTTACCAATCGCTGATGCAGAGCAACACCTACGCCGCGGAGACCACCTATCGCATCCGTGAGCGCATTTCGCTCGAGGGCGCACCCGAGGTCAACCTGACGCAGTTCGCAGCCCCGGCCAACGGACTGCCGGCCGCCCTTGGCGCAACCCTTCGGCTGGGGGAGCCGTTCGTGCAACTCTATGCCAATCCGGGACGGCGCGGCATGCTCCGCGGCGTCAGCCTGGATGTTGACGCCCAGCCCGGCCGTCGCAGCGTAGAGATAGAAAGCGCGGAGCGCGATGGCGGCCCACTCCGCGCCGGCGACACCATTGCACTCCGTGTGATGCTGCGCCCCTATCACGGCGAGCCTCGCGCCCTGGTCATCCCGGTCGCACTGCCCGCTACCTTGCCTGATGGCCCCGTGCGGCTGGTGGTCAGCGATGCTGCCACGGTCGACCACATGATGGCATCGTCCTCCGGCAACCTCACCGTCAATGAAGCGGCTGCCGCGCTCAACGCAATGCGCAGCAACGATCGTGTGTACGTCACGCTGCTGCTGCCCTCACCGCAGGCGCGGCTGCAGGGCCAGACGCTCGAAGCACTACCCATCTCCATGGTCAATGTTCTTGATCCCCTGCGTGCCAATCGCAGCCTCACCCTGAATGGAGAATCTGCGGTTGCGGTAACATCGGTCCCCATGGACGCAGTCGTCTCCGGCAACCAGGTCGTCACCCTGCAGCTGGAGTAAGCGCGCCCGTATCAAGCACGAGCAGTTCAGAGGAGATGATGGCAGAGATTCGAGGCTATGCGACGCATGCGGCAGGCGCCGAGCTGTTGTCCTACCGCTACGACGCAGGCGAGCTGGCAGCCGATGACGTGGAGATCCGTATCAGCCACTGCGGCATTTGTCAGAGCGATCTGCACTTGATGAACAACGACTGGCAGATCAGCAAATTTCCTTTCGTGCCCGGGCACGAGATCGTCGGCACCGTCGCTGAGGTGGGAGAGCGGGTGCAGGGCCTGCAAGTGGGAGAGCGCGTCGGTGTGGGCTGGCAGGCCGGCAGTTGCGGACACTGCGAGTGGTGCCGCCGCGGCGAGGATCAACTCTGCGCCGAGTCGCAGCCCACCTGCGTGCATCGCAACGGCGGCTTCGCCGACTCCATCCGGGTTCCAGCACGCTTTGCGCTGCGGATTCCCGACGCGCTTGACAGTGAAACCACCGCGCCGCTGATGTGCGCGGGCATCACGGTCTACTCCCCGCTGCGTACGCTCGGCGTCTCGCCCGTCTCCCGGGTCGGCGTCATCGGCATCGGCGGGCTCGGCCACCTGGCGCTGCAGTTCGCACGAGTCTTCGGGGCAGAGGTCACTGCCTTCTCCACCTCCCCGGGCAAGGAGTCGGAGGCCCGGTCGCTCGGCGCGCATCACTTCTGCAACTCGCGCGAGAGCAAGAGCATGAAGGCGCTCGCCGGCAGCTTCGACCTCATCCTCTCCACCGTCTACGCCGACCAGGACTGGCCGGCCTTCCTCGGAGCACTGCGCCCGCAGGGGCAGCTCTGCCTAGTAGGCGCACCACAGCGGCCACTGCAGGTTCCTGCGCCCATGCTGGTGCTGCCCTCAAAGGTGCTGCGCGGCAGCAACACCGGCGGCCCATTGCAGATCGCAGAGATGCTGGACGTCGCCGCCCGTCACAACGTCAAGGCGCAGATAGAGCGATTCCCGATGGGCCGGGTCAATGAAGCCGTAGCCAAGGTGCGCAAGGGCGCCGTCCGCTATCGCGCCGTGCTGGCCAACTAGGGCGCGGTGCCGCAGGCCCGGCGACGCTTTAGTAGACTTGGGCACACATGTCACACCGCGCTGTCGCCCTCTCTGCCCTGCTCTGTGCCGCTCTTCCCTGCCTGGCGCAGGGCACCAAGGTCTGGACCGTATCGCACACCGAGGAGTGGGAGAAGGGCCGTCCTCAGGGCGTTGCCATCGCCAGCGACGGATCGCTCAGCGCCGCACCCGCCTCTACGCTGACCGCCGCCACACCCTCGACTTACATCTGGTCGCTGGCCACCGACGCCGCCGGGGATGTGTACGCCGCGACCGGCTCCCCAGGCACTGTCCTGCGCATTAGCCGCGACGGCAAGACTACGACGCTGTTCAAGACTCACGACCTGGCCGTGCAGGCGGTCAAGGTCGGCCCGGACGGCTCCGTCTACGCCGCGACCTTGCCCAACGGCAAGGTGTATCGCATCCCCGCCGGCTCCAACGAGCTTGAGCCGGAGAAGGCCACCATCGTCTTCGATCCGGCAAAGCTCGAGCCGGCCAGGCCCGAGGACGCGAAGTCCGACGCTGGCAAAGGTGCCGCCAGCAAACCGGACGCCGCGCCGAAGTACATCTGGGACCTCGCCTTCGCTCCTGACGGTGCACTGTACGTGGCGACCGGTGGACCCGCGGCCATCTACCGCGTAGCCCAGCCCGCGGGTGACGCGCGCGTGGAGCGCTTCTTCTCGAGCGATGAGCAGCATATCCGCACTCTTCTCTTCGCAAAGGATGGAACCCTGCTGGCCGGCTCTGATGGCGACGGCCTGGTCTACCGCATCGGCCGCGACGGCAAAGGCTTCATCCTGTTCAACGCGCCGAAGCGTGAGGTGACCGCGCTAGCCGAATCGGCCGACGGCCACATCTATGCCGCTACCGTGGGCGAAAAGGGCAAGAGCAATCTGCCGCCCCTGCCGGTCCAGGGAATTGCCGCAGTCACTGCGACGATCACTATCATCGCGCCCGGGTCCGTCCAGGCTTCCAACAATAACTCCGTCGTGCCCGATGGCACTGAGGTGTACGAGCTGGACTCAACCGGTGCCGCGCGCAAGCTCTGGGCGCCGCACGATGACGTGGTGTACGCGCTTCGCTGGACCCCGGACGGCCTGCTGGCCGGAAGCGGCAATCGCGGCCGCATCTACCGCGTGCAGGAGAACGGCGAGTTCGCCGACATCGCGCACATCGAGGCCTCGCAGATCACCAGCGTTGCGGACGCGCCTGGCGGCGGTCTCTACCTGGGAACGAGCAACAGCGGAAAGCTCTTCCGCCTCGGCGCCGGCGCCAGCCAGGGCAGTCTGCAGAGTGAGGTGCTGGATGCTGGCGCGGTGGCCCGCTGGGGGCGCCCGGAGGTAGACGGCAGCGGCTATCAACTACTCGCACGCTCCGGCAACGTCAGCAACGCAGAGCGCGGATGG
>CAXUMX010000134.1:0-3452 GCA_964252395.1 uncultured Acidobacteriaceae bacterium
TAATTTGACACCCGCCCCACCCCGGTCATCTACGGGTCGGCCCCGCCGGGCCCCTATGAGCTGCCCACGACCTCCGGCGTCGTGGTCGAGCAGATCATTCGCCCCACCGGCCTGCTCGACCCGCCGGTAGAGATTCGCCCCATCAAGGGACAGATCGACGATCTGCTGGCAGAGATCCGCGACCGCACCGCAAAGAATGAACGCGTGCTGGTCACCACACTGACCAAGCGCATGGCTGAGGATCTGGCCGGCTATTACACCGAGGTAGGGGTGAAGTGCCGCTACATGCACTCGGAGATCGAAACGTTGGAGCGGGTGCGGCTGCTTCGCGATCTCCGCAAGGGCGAGTATGACGCTCTTATCGGCATTAACCTGCTTCGGGAGGGCCTCGATCTGCCCGAAGTCTCTCTCGTCGCCATTCTCGATGCGGATAAGGAAGGATTCCTGCGCTCGCAGGGATCGCTGATCCAGACCATTGGCCGCGCCGCCCGCAATCTGAACGGGCGCGCCATCCTCTACGCGGACAAGATGACCGACTCCATGCGCCGCGCACTGGATGAGACGGAGCGCCGGCGCGTGATTCAGCAGGCGTACAACGAGGAGAACAACATCACGCCCGAGTCCATCCTGCGACCCATTGATATGTCACTGGCGCAGATACTCAAGGCCGAGTATGCCGACCTGACTGAGCAGGATGAGTCCTTACCGGAGTTCCGCAGCCAGCAGGAGCTCGATGTCTACATCGGCAAGGTAGAGTCGGACATGCGCGAAGCAGCCAAGAAGTTCGAGTTTGAAAAGGCTGCGAAGCTGCGCGACCGCGTCAAGGAACTGCGTACCAAGGAGTATCTCTTCGCCTGACGACGTCGGTCAAAACAAAGGGCGCCGCTGCTTTCGAACAAAGAGCCGGCGCCCTTTCCTTCTTCAACCCTGTCAGTGTCCCTTCGCTGCCAGCACCTCGATCTGGTGGATCTCCGGGTCTGCTACCAGAAGATCCTTCGCATTTGCCATCAGCGCCTTGGCAATGGGTCCGGCCAGGTGTGCACTGCGTCCGCTCTCGGCCGCAAAGGTATCGAAGATCGCGAACCTGCCGTGGCCCAGCTTCACCGCATACCAGGTCACCGTCTCCGGCTCCTGCTCGGCCAGGGCCTTTGCCGACTTCAGGAACTCCTCGACCACGGCTTCCTTGCCGGGCTTCGCCTGGGCTGTCGCCCAGATTGCTAACTTCACCATGTGTGACTCCTTCTCATGAGAACTACCGGACATGAGACGCCATCCGGCGTGCCCGGTTTCGAGCTTACTGCACAGATTTTCCCGTCGCGTGAACACGCGGCAGGTGTATCGTGGGGCCAAATATGGCCCGATGTGTCCCCAACACCGGACCTGCAAAACACAACTTCTGCTGAGTTATCTCGAGGAGGCAGCCATGCAGTGTCCCGCCTGTTCTACTGAGAATCCCGCCGGAGCCATGTACTGCCAGCGATGCGGTACCGCGCTGGCTGCAGCCTCTGACTCAGGATTTTCGCAATCCGGAGCACCCCAACCCGGAGTGCCCCAGCCCGGTTATACGCCCGTAGGTGGCGGCTACACCCAGGTCCCGCAGTCCGGGCCCGCCATGCCCGGCCAGGCTATCCCCGCGTCCGGCCCTGGCTACGCAGCGCCCGGCGTGGGTGGCCTGTCCGACAGCGCTGCCGGCGCCATCGCCTATATGACGTTTATCCCCGCCGTGATCTTCCTGGTCATGGAGCCGTACTCGCGCCGGCCGTTCGTGCGCTTCCACGCCTTCCAGTGCATCTTTCTCACCGCTGCGTCGGTGCTGCTGCACTTCGCCATCACCCTATCGATGGTCGCGATGCTCCCGGCCTCTTTTGTCTTTAGCTGATGTCTGGCTACTCCACTTCCTGCTTTGCCCGGTACCCGTCGCGGGCAATCACGTCGTACTTCAGGTTGTGGTGCTTCTCGTCCTGCATCTGCAGCGGGTGTCCCTCGTTGTTCACCAGCTCCACCCGGATCTTGCGATAGGTGCCGTCCTGCTTGGCATTGCTGGGCCGGTAACTCACCACATACTGATTGCGGATCGACTCGTTGATGTCGCGGAAGATCTCCGGCATCTCGCCCACAAAGCGCGGGAAGTAGGCACGGCCGCCGGTCATGCTGGCGAAGGTTCGCAGCTGGTTGTCCGCCTGCAGGAAGTCGATCTCCTTGGGCCCGAACAAACCACCGCCTGCGTTGCCGGTCAGCCGCGCCGTCTGCCCAGTGCCCACACAGTAGATGGTCACGTTCGGCGTCGCCTTGATCTTCTGCAGGATCTTGTCCAGATTGATCTTCGAGAAGGTGTCGCGGCCAGAGCCAATAAAGATGATGTACTTGCGACCTTCCACCCGGCTTACCCGGTCCAGCGTCTCGTATAACGCGTCGAAGGTGTCTGTATCGGTAAAGGTCGGGATCTGCAGCGAGTTCAGTGACTCGTACACCAGCCGCTTGTCCCGGGTGAAGTCAGTCAGGATATGCGTCCGCAGGTCGAACGTGGCCACCGCCACATAGTCATCTGCTCGCAGTTGCTGCGCAAACGCATAGGCCGCATTACGCATGTCGTAGATGAAGTAGTAGTTGTTGGACGCGAACTCCACCAGCAGCACGGCCGTGATGGGCGCCTGCGTCCGGCCGAAGGAGACTACCTGCTGCAGCTTGCCGTCTTCGAAGATGCGGAAGTTTTCTTCCTTCAAATTCGGGACAAACTGGTGCGTCTTTTCGAGCAGCACGCCCACATCTACCGTGACCACCGGCACATCGACCCTGAGGGAGAAGTTCTCGAGGCCCTTCGGGTTCTTCACCGTCGGCGGCGGCGGTGGCGGCTCTTCCACCTTCGGCGTCTTCTTGGGCAGGGCGATCGAGCCACTGTCCCCGCCCGGGCCGCCTGCCTCGGGCTCCGTCTGATCCTGGTTTGGAGCATTGTTGTTTGGAGCATTGCTGTCCGGCGCGGCCCCGGGGGCAGGCGCCGGCTTCTGCTGCTCCGGCTTTTGCTGCTGTCCGGAACCCGGCTGGGTGGCCTGGGGCGGGACAACAGGCGAGGCAGTCGCCATCGGGGTCGGCCCCAGCGCCCCTAACAGTGCTGTGGAGAGAACAAGATGAAGCCAGCGTTGCGCGACCAAGGGCACTACCTCAAGAGAACTGGAGCGGCCAGGGTTCCGGCGGATACAAAGCGACCGGAGGTCCCGGCTCGGTCTAAGCTTAGAGACGTGCCGAGCCACCGTTTCGATTGCTTCGCTGCCCCGTTCCTGCTGTTTATTGTTGCGCCTGCGCTGCTATGCGCGCAAACCGGCGCACCTATCTCCGCCGCCAACCCTCCTGCACCCCTTCCGGCGGAGATGCGCACGCCGCCGCCCCCGGCGACCCCGCCCGACTCCCAGACCGCCGGCGTCTTCCCCCTGGAGCAGGTGCACCGCGGGCTGCAC
>CAXUMX010000134.1:3516-3743 GCA_964252395.1 uncultured Acidobacteriaceae bacterium
TATCCTCGGCGTGCTGCACAACGCCCTTGGTCCTCACCAGGACATGATCCTCGCCCGGCTGGGCGGTAAGGACGCCGTCTACACCGGCGTGGTAGCCGGCATGAGCGGCAGCCCGGTCTACATCGAGGGCAAGCTGGTTGGCGCGCTCGCCTTCCGTATCGGCCAGTTCAGCAAGGAGCCGATCGCCGGCATCACGCCCAGCCAGCAGATGCTGCCGGTGCCCGCCC
>CAXUMX010000135.1:0-3692 GCA_964252395.1 uncultured Acidobacteriaceae bacterium
GCCCCGCTCTGGGCCGGCCCAAGCTGGGCCGGCGCAAGCGGGACCAGGCATAGCGCGAGGCCGCGCCGCCCCTCCAACCAACCTCTACCGCCCAAACTGATGGTCATGCGTCCGTGCTCTCCCCCTGCGCCCCGCGCGAGCACGGGTCTTTCCTGCACTCATCCTAGACGCCCGTCGTTACAGGAAGTTCCGTCCCAGCGGATTCATTTGACGCCGTGCAGCGGCCTGCCATCAGCAGCGCTCAGCGCGGCCACCGCGGTTGGAAGTCGAACAGATGGTGGATCGGTCCATGTCCGCGCCCGAGCGGGTAGGCTGCCTCTAACCCCACGCGCACATACCTCTTGGCTGACTGCACTGCATCGATGCCCGCCAACCCGCGGCCCAAACTATGGATCAGCGTGGCTGCCAATGCAGTGGAGAAGGCACACCCCGTGCCGTGCGTGGAGGTAGTCTCCACGCGGTCACCGGCCAGCCAGGTTCCCTGCTCCCGTATCAGCACGTAGTCATCCGGCGGCTCCAGGTCGCCGCCGGTCACGATGACGTTCAGGCCGGCGTTCCCGGCCGATGCCGCCATCTCGACCAGTCGCGCCGCCGCAACTGCTATCTCCTCACGGCTCTCGACACCCAGGCCGGTCAGCAGCGCCAGCTCGCTTCGGTTCGGAGTGATCCAGCCGATTGCGCCCAGCAGCCGCTCCTGCACTACCGCCAGACCTTCGCGATCCAGCAGCGCCGTTCCGGAGCTCGATCTCAGTACCGGATCCAGAACCGTGTGGTCGCGCAGCTCAGGCCGTTGACGCAGAAAGTGATCCACCTCAGCCGCCAGTCCCGCGCGGGAGAGCATGCCGATCTTGACGCCGGCCAGAGCTACATCTGCAGCCAGGCAGTCCATCGTCTGGCGCAGCCAGATAGGAGCCACGGGCTCAAGCGCGCGCACGCCCTGAGTCGACTGCACGGTCAACGCGGTGATGGCGGCAACGCCGTAGATACCGTGCGCGGCCAGGGTCTTCAGATCAGCGGTGATGCCGGCCCCGGAGGAGGGATCGAAGCCGGCGACCGTCATGCAAACCGGCGGGGAGGATGCTGATCCGGAAGTTGAGGCAGGCATGCGACTATTGTGCTCCATGGCGGGTTGCGGGCCGGCTGGAGTGCCGAAACGGAACAGCCGGAATCGCATATGTTGCTCATACTTATGCGATTTTTCGCATCCGGGTAACACGGATCCTGTGACCGGACAAGAGGGAAATCCGCGGCCGTTTCCTTGCTAATACGGCCTACGGCTCCGTAGAATCATCTCAGTCAACTATGAATCTTGCCCCCACCAATACGAATCGCACTCTACGATTTTCTATTGTTGCCGGCGCACTCCTGGCGGCAACGCTGTTCGCAAGCGAGCGTGCCGGGACGGCGGTGCCTCCCACCAACGCAGTTGCTTCGACCGCCGTGACGAAGCCGGCACAGAACCGGCAGCACTGGTATCAGTTTGGCCGCGCCTCCTGGTATGGCAACGCGCTTCAGGGTCTGCCAACAGCGAGCGGCGAGGCGTACGACATGAACGCCATGACCTGCGCTCACCGCAGCCTGCCCCTTGGCTCGCTCGTGCGCGTGACCAACCTGCGTAATCACCGCTCTCTGGTGGTCCGGGTCAACGACCGCGGCCCCTTCCTGGAAACCCGGGTCGTGGACCTGTCCTACGCGGCAGCGCAGCGGCTGGGCTTTACCAACCGAGGTACCGCCAAGGTGCGCATCGATCTGGTCGACGCCAAGCCCTCCAGGACCGAAGTGGCCGCGCTCGTTGCACCCCGACTCTAAGCTCAGCCCTGGACCTCGGGCTCCCGAACCTACCGAGATCCCAGCCGTAGCCGCACCACCCAATGCTCATCGCGGCCGGTCACACCGCCTACGCCCGCAGGCGGCACCAGGATGCGGTAGCCGCCTGCCCCGTCAGACTTGATCCTCGACCGCGGTGGTCCCGGCCCCGTCGCCTCTTTCCACTCGCCGCGGAGTCACCACCGTCAGCTCGCTTGCCGTCGATCCAGAACTGCTGCCGCGCATGCATTGTTGTACAGCAAAAATGCTCCAAAGGCAGTGCACTCCCATTTGACAGGCGAATGCACCCGCTCCTCCGCCGCGAGGACGCGCAGTCGCTCGCGCAGGTCCACGGCTGCTACAGGATCGAGCCCGCTGAATGGCTCATCGAGCAGCAGCAGCTTCGACCGATGCAGCAGGGCTCGGGACATGGCCAGCTTGCGCCGCATGCCGGTGGACTACCTCGCCACCTTCTCCTTACGCCGCGATCGATAGGGGAGCTCGCGCAAGCAGGGTCGGCCGGGGAAGCTCTTGACGACTGCCGTCAGCCGGAAAGCTTCGGCCAATGCACATCTGCCCGGCAGCCAGCGGCTGACGCTCACGAGTATGGCTTACCGCCCGGAATCGCTGTACCGGGCCGTCGCGCGCCACTGCAGACGTAGTCCTTTAGTCACTTGCAGTGGCTATCCGCTACTCTCGCTTCCTGCTACCCTTTGACGAGGCAGCAATGACAGCTCAACTCTTCGCCTTCGCAACCGTTCTGCTCTTGCAGACCGACGATCAGGGAACTCCAGTGCCGGCGGCGCACGGTGGCACTGCGATCCAGGAGTTGCTGCGCTCAAGCGGCCCCATCGCGCTGACGGTGCTGGGTCTTCTGGTGCTGGCCAGCCTCTTCTCCTGGGCCATCATCCTGGGCAAGTGGGTGGGCTTCAACAAAGCGCGAAGCCAAAGCCGGGCCTTTCTGCGCGCCTTCCGCAAAGCAGCGCGGCTACAGGAGATCGCGGCGGTCTCAGAGCAGTTCAAGCCCAGCCCGCTGGTCAATGTCTTTGACGAGGTCTATGAGACCTACCGCCGCCAGACGGGCGGCTTCGGTCCGCCGCGCAATATCACTGCGCTCGAGCGCACCGCGCAGTCGGCGTCGAGTGAAGCGCTCACCTTCATGGAGCAGCGGCTCACCTGGCTCGCGACCATTGGTTCCATCTCGCCCTTCATTGGGTTGTTTGGCACCGTCATGGGCATCATTGACGCCTTCCACGGTCTGGGCACTGCAGGTGCGGCCACCCTGCGTGCCGTGGCGCCCGGTGTGTCCGAGGCGCTGATTACCACCGCTGCCGGCCTGGTAGTCGCCGTTCCGGCGGTCGTCGCTTACAACCAGTACTCGGCGCGCATTCGTGAGTTCGGCTCCCGGATGGACGACTTCGCCCGTGAATTGCTGAACAGCATGGAAGAGATCACGCTGCGTCCGACGCAGGATCCGCTGGAGCGGGAGCGCGGCGAGCAGTCCATGCGGGAGACCGGCCGTGGCGTTTACTAACGCAGGCGGACGCACCCAGTCCTCGCTGGCGGATATCAACATCACGCCACTTGTCGACGTGGTGCTGGTGCTGCTGGTCATCTTCATGTTGACGGCTCCGGTACTCCAGTCGGGTATCGACGTCGCAGTGCCCAAAACACGTACCGTTCGCGAAGCCACGGAACAGCGTGAGGTCATCACCATCGACCGGGACCAGCGTGTGTTCCTGGGTGACCAGCCCATCAACCTGAACGACATTCCCGGCCGGCTTCATCACTCGGACAGCGATCCGGCTCATCAGGTCATCTATCTGCGCGCAGATGAACGCGTGCCCTTCGGCGCCTTTGCCTCGGTCATGGATGCGGTGAAGCAG
>CAXUMX010000136.1:0-1547 GCA_964252395.1 uncultured Acidobacteriaceae bacterium
GTAGTGAACAGGCCGGCTGCGATTGACGACTCGACTGCGAGGGGCGGAGTAGAGTCTTTGGCATGAGCTGCGCACCGATGCCATGCAAGGACGTACCGGCAGCCGGACGGACGCAGTCGGGCGCCGGCTTTGGGCGGTGGGTGCTGGCGGCGACGGTGATCGGATCCAGCATGGAATTCATCGATGGGACGGTGGTGAACCTGGCGCTGCCGAGCCTGCAGCGGTCCCTGGGTGCGACGGGCAGCGGAGTGCAGTGGGTGGTGGAGGCGTACGCGCTGTTTCTGTCGGCGCTGCTGCTGGTGGGCGGATCGCTGGGCGACCGGTTCGGACTGCGGCGGTTGTTTCTGGCAGGGGTCGGGTTGTTCGCCGGCGCGTCGGTGTTGTGCGGGCTGTCGACGAGCATTGGGCAGCTGGTGGCGGCGCGCTGCCTGCAGGGCGTAGGGGGCGCGCTGCTGGTGCCGAACAGCCTGGCGTTGCTGAGCGCGAGCTTCTCTGGCGCGGAGCGCGGACGGGCGATCGGCACGTGGTCGAGCTTCGCATCGATGATGACGGCGCTGGGCCCGGTGCTGGGCGGCTGGCTGGTGCAGCATGGGTCGTGGCGGTGGGTCTTCTTCCTGAATGTTCCGCTGGCAGTGGTGACGGCGTGGATCACGCTGCGCAAGACGCCGCGGGTGCCGCCTACGGCGGAGAACAAGCACATCGACCTGGCGGGCGCAGTGCTGGCGACCCTGGGACTGAGCGGCGTGACCTTCTGCCTGATGCATTGGGCCGGCAGCTCCGCGGCGCGCACGGGCGTGGTGGGTTGGGCGGCGGGGCTGGTGGGCGTTGCGTGCCTGATTGCGTTCGTCTTCGTGGAACGCCGGGTGACGGACCCGATGATGCCGCTCGACCTGTTTCGCGGGCGCGCCTTCAGCGGTGCGAACCTGCTGACCTTCTTCCTGTATGCGGCGCTGGCGGGAACGCTGTTCTACCTGCCGATGAACCTGATTGAAGTGCAGGGCTACACACCGACGGAGGCAGGCGCGGCGGTGCTGCCGATGGTGACGATCCTGTTTCTGTTCTCACGCTGGGCGGGTGGGTCGATGGAACGCTATGGCGCGCGCGCGCCGCTGATTGCCGGGCCGCTGGTAACGGCGCTGGGGTATGCGCTGCTGGCCCGGCCGGGGATTGGCGGCCCTTACTGGGCGACTTACCTGCCGGCGATGATTGTGCTGGGCGTTGGGATGACGGTGAGTGTGGCGCCGCTGACGACGGTGGTGATGAACTCTGTTCCGCAGCAGCGGACGGGGACTGCGTCGGGAGTGAACAATGCCGTGTCGCAGACGGCGGCGCTGATTGCGCTGGCGGTGTCGGCGCCGCTGTTTCTGCAGACGTTCTCGACCGATCTGCACCGGGAGCTGAAGGCGGCGGCGGTGTCGCCATCGGTGGTTGCCGGGGTGGAGCGGCAGAGGGGCAGGCTAGGAGCGATTGAGACGGCCGATCCGGGGGCGAAGCATGCGGTGGGGGAGGCCTTTGTCGGAGGCTTCCGGCTGGTGGCGCTGATGGCA
>CAXUMX010000136.1:1557-2637 GCA_964252395.1 uncultured Acidobacteriaceae bacterium
CGCCGCAGGTGTCACCGCGGCGGTGACGATTGGCCGGCGCGGCAGCGAAGCCATGCCTGCGGCGAGCGCCTCGGCTGCGGGGTGAGGCGTGATGCGTGCGCGGGCGGGGAACATCCTAAGTGCCAAGAGCTGCAGAAGAACACCTGAACCACGGTTCACATCTGCATACTTTCTCGTCGTTGCCGCTCCAAGCGCGTAACAAGCCTCATCACGTAACTGCAGTGGTGACGATTTGGCGGATGCAGCCTAGGGGGCGAAGACGGGGCTGGTCTGCTCGATACGCCAGATGGGGCCACCTTCGTACAGTGCGCCCTCTTCGCGGATGAAGGCGGGGTGGGCGCCGGGCATGATCCAGATGTGATAGTCGGCGGGCTGCTTGCCGATGATGGGAGCGACGACGCCGGCTACTCCGCCGATCTCGACGTGGAGCACGTAGTCGACGGCCTTACGGCTGGTGTCGCCGATGCGAAAGCCGACATAGCCATTCGGCTTGATGGTGATGTGGATGAGGCGCGGCTTCTCTCCCGGGGCGAGATAGCTGATGCGCGTCTCCGGACTGGAGGGCAACACGTTGAGCAGCAGGTTCGGTGGAAGGCCGTTGGCGAGATCGTCGGGCAGATCCATGTGGATCTGTTTCGGCTTCCCATCGCTGTCGAGGGTGGTGACCATGCCGGTGGTGGTATCAAGCGAGGTATCGATAGGCTTGGGATAGGACGGCCCGCGCTGGATGTGGTGATCGCGCAGCAGGCGAAAGACGCCGCGCTGGCGGAAGATGGTGGTGTCGTCGTCGATGGAGCCGTCGCGGAAGTGGAAGGTAAGGCGCGAGGTGACGATATCTCCGTGGACGACCTGGACCATGTCCCCGGTGGCGATGCGCTTGCCGTCCTGGGTCACGAGGGCGACGAAGCCGTGCTGCGAGCCCTGGGGATGGCGGACGGGAATGGTCTCGCCATGAGAAGGCACGACGAGCAAGAGAGCAAGCGTGGCGAGCGAGATCGCCTGCCAGGTGCGCTGCCACATGCTGGTTTGGGGCTGTTGGTTGTGCACCCTTGCGTCCTTTCGTTCCGTGCTGTTGTGCGC
>CAXUMX010000136.1:2647-3605 GCA_964252395.1 uncultured Acidobacteriaceae bacterium
GTTTCCCCGCGCTTGGATGCGGGCTGGGCGCGCGGCGCGGGTCGGTCGGAGGTGCGCGCGGGGGGTTCGGCAGCGAGGAGAATCTTCCGCCGGAGCGAACTGCGGAGGCCGCCCGGCCATCACAGATGCCATGACGTTGAAGACCCTGACCACGCAGTTGAAGCAAGCCTTCCATGACTGGAACGAGGACAATGCTCCGCGGCTGGGGGCGGCGCTTGCGTTCTACACCATCCTGTCGATCTCTCCGCTGGTGATCCTGGTGGTGGCCATTGTGTCGCTGATCTTCAGCCGGTCCAGTGCGCAGACGCATGTGCTGTCCGAGGTGCAGGCGCTTATGGGCAACTCCGGCAAGGAGGCGATTGAAGGGATGCTGCAGAGCGGGCGGAAGCTGAGCTCGGGGGTGGTGTCGACGGTGATCGGGGTGGCGACGCTGGCGTTTGGCGCGACGACGGTGTTCAACGAGCTGCGCTCGGCGCTGAACCTGATCTGGGATCGAACGGCGGAGGAGAGCGCCGGCATCAAGGGGATGCTGCGCGAGCGGATCTTCTCGCTGGGGATGGTGTTCAGCGTGGGCTTCATTCTGCTGGTCTCCCTGCTGGCGAGTGCGGCGCTGGCGGCGGTGGGGAAGTTTTTTGGCGGGCTGGTGCCGATGCCGCCGATGGTGCTGGAGGTACTGAACTTCGTGATCTCGTTCTGCGGCATCGCGGTGCTGTTTGGGCTGGTGTTTCGCTATGTGCCGGCGGCGCGGGTGGAGTGGCGGGATGTGCGGGCGGGCGCGATTGCGACGGCGCTGCTGTTCACAATCGGCAAGACGGTGCTGGGGCTGTACCTGGGCAAGGCCAGTCCCGGCTCTGCGTACGGCGCGGCGGGGTCACTGGTGGTGCTGGTGATCTGGGTGTACTACTCGGCGCAGATCTTCTTCTTCGGCGCGGAGATTATTCGCGTGCGGTTGGAGAGC
>CAXUMX010000137.1:0-2825 GCA_964252395.1 uncultured Acidobacteriaceae bacterium
CCCCCGGCCCCAGCTCCGGCATCGCCGCCAGCGCCGCTGCCGCTCGCAGGTCCACCGCCCCGTGCGCCCCCAGCTGCCAGTGCAGCGCGGTAAAGTCCTTCAGCGATCCCGACGCGTCCAGGTGCGAGTCGCCAGAGACGAAGTGAAGGCCATCCAGCAGCAGCGCATTGCGCGCCATCTCGGCATTCACCTCCAGCCGGGAGTGCACCGCCGGCGCCCGCCCCCGCTCTGCCGCCAGGTCCGTAATCCCGATGGTCGCCAGGTAGCGCTCCGGCTGCGCCTGGTACGTCACCTTCGCCGACACATCATTCGCAGAGAGGTTGAACGGCAGCGCCCGCTGATTCAGCAACAGCACGCCGTTGTCCAGTTGCGTCCGGTCCACCGCCAGGTCGAAAAGCGTGTCGGTCACCGGCTTGTTGCTCTCCGACTTCTTCTTGGGCGTGGGTTGGTTCGTCGTCCCGTCCGGATAGAGGATCAGGTGCACCACCGGCCGCTCCGCCTCCAGCAGCCGCAGCCCCACCTTCGCTTGGAACAGCGCGATGATCTTCGCCTGCACCCGCAGCCGGTCCAGGTGCGCATACGGCACCTCGCCCGGACCCTCCAGCCCATGGATCGTCAGGCCGTCCAGCTCCGCCTCCAGCTTCAGCGGGCGCCAGCTGAAGCGCTCCAGCTCCACCCGGCCGCCGGTCGAGTCCTCCAGCACCTTCACCAGCTCATGCTGCACCCGCACCGCAAACGAGCGCGTGTTGATGTACCAGAAGGCCACCAGCACCACAACCACCAGCAGCAGCGCCAGCACGCCGGCGACGCGCAGCACACGCCGCATCACGGACGGCCGCGGGGTCGAGCTGCGAATCACCGGATGAGTCGTCACTGCTCGCCTCCCGTGTGGGGCATCGGCTCCGGGCTGGTGTTGTTGCTGGCTGCTGTGGTCTTGCCCAGCTCGTTATACGCCGGGTCCAGGATCTGCACATTGCCGGCATCCTTCAGGCTGCGCAGGTAGTCGCCCAGCAGCACGTTCACATGCTGCTGCAGCAGCACTTCGTCGATACGTGCAGAGACTCGTTGCAGCGGCGGCGGCGGCAGCTTGCGCGCGGTAAACTCCGGCACCAGCTGATCGTGGTAGTACTTCTCGATCTCAGGCTTTGAGATGCGAATGCCGGTGCGAAAGCGCACGCCGATAAAGTCCAGAATCTGCATCCGCTCCTTCCAACGCTCGTGCAGCGACGCCTCGGTCAGCCCATGCGCCGCCAGCAACCGCTGCCATCCCTCTTCCGTCTCGCAGTGCTGCTCTACGCACGCCGGCATATGCTTGCGTAGCTCGGCAATCTGTTCGTCCACGGCCGCATCGCTCGGCGGCTTCACCAGCTGCTGCTCCGTCATCTGTCGCAGCAACAGTGTCCGGTTCACAATCTGCTGCATCGCCTCCAGCGGCGTAAACTTTCCTCCCGGCACCGTCACTGGCTCAAACGCGGCAAACTGCTGCTGCTCGCGCACATCGCTCTCCAGGATCACTTCGCCGTTAATCACCGCCGCCACCCGGTCCAGCAGCTTCGCGTTGGCCAGCGTGTCGCTGTCCGCGTGCGCCATCGCGTTCAGCTCCGGAGACAGGTCCGGCACACCATCGGTGGGTTTCAGCTCCGGCAGAAACGTCAGTCCGCCCTCCGCCTTCCCCAGCCTCTCGTTGTGCGGATCGGTGGGTTGCGTCTTCACCTCGATGTCCTGCCCGCCACCCGTACCCACCTTGATGTCGGCCGGCTTGCTCGAGCTCGGCTGCGGAGCCGAAGGCGCCTGCGGTGCGCCCGTCGTCGCCGGTGCGGCAGGCGTTGCCTGCCCCGCTGCCCCGGTGCCCACCTGCGCCGAAGCTCCGGCGCATAGCACTGCCATCAGCGCAGCCAGCGCCCACCCGCTCGTCCATAGTCCGCGCGCACGCATCAGAAGGTCTGCCCGATCGAGAAAAAGAAGTTGAAGTGACCTGCCTGCCCGGTCTGCGGCTGGGGCACGTTCGACGTCGTGCCCTGGTAGTTATAGACGACCGGATAGTACGGCGGGTCAAGGTTGTAGCTCGCGTCTGCGCGCACCGGCCCAATGGGCGTACGGTAGCGCACCCCAAGGCCGATCGCGTGCGACCAGTAGTTGAAGCTGCACGGCTGCTCCTGGATATTCAGGGAACCGTCCGGCCGCGTGGAGACGGTCGGCACCCTCCTGCAGCCAGCCTCGTGCGGCTGCTTGAAGTTGTGAAACGACGGAAACACATCGCGCGAGCGGGCAAAGGTGTTGCCCATGTCGTGGAAGAAGACGAACCCCAGGTTGTTGCCCACCACCGGCAGGTTCGGATACGGCGTCCGCAGCTCGATCGTGTTGATCGCCGCCGCTGCACCGCCGATCGGATAGCCGGTCTCCGGGTCGCGCGGCCCGGTCGCGTTGATGGCGAAGCCGCGGTGCGAGGTGGACCCGCCGCCATACAACCGCTCCGGCAGCGGGATCAGCAGCTGGCTGCCATTGCCGAACGCGCGCTCCTGCCCGTAGCGGGTCTCCCGCGCCAGCACCCACTTGCGCTTGCCGAAGGTGTAGTAAGACGAGTTCGTGATGTCGATGCGGCTGAAGTTCGCCTGCGACCCGAACTTCGATCCGGACAGGAACAACTGGACGTTGTTGAAGGTGCCGCGATGCGCGTCCAGCGCATCGTCGCGCGTATCGCGAATGTAGTTGAACCCCGGGCCGCCCACCCGCGCGGGCTGCGAAAGCAGCGGAATCAGTGCCAGGCTCACCTGGATGCTGTTCGGGTTTACCTTCACCTCTCGATAAGAGAAGGAGTAGATCAG
>CAXUMX010000138.1:0-2768 GCA_964252395.1 uncultured Acidobacteriaceae bacterium
CCCCCCGCACCACCCACGGCGCCCCGATCAAGCGCGCCTAGCGTCCGTCGCATCATCAGAGCGGACCGGTGATCCGGGTCAAGCAAGACCCCGAACGCTTTCTCAGGTTGAAGAGGTGTTCGTCTCGAAAGCCCAGCGCGAGTATTTGCCGGGAAGCAAGTGGCCAATCTTTTGCCGCACGAAGCCACCGTCCGCAGGCATGAGCACCACAGCTTCAGGGGCGTAGTCCGAGATCATCTCCCGGCACATTCCACATGGCGACACAAGGCTCACTTCGCCATCGTCTGCATGGCGAACCGCAACCACCGTCTCAATCGCGCTTGAGCCAAACTCTGTGACCGCCCTCCCCAGGGCAATTGCTTCTGCGCAAACTGCGACGCGTCCTACATTTGCCTCCAGGTGGACACCCGTAACTACCGTGCCATCGGCCAGCCGAATCGCAGCTCCCACAACATGCCAGTCCTTGCGGTATCGCTTCTTCAACGTCGCCATCGCTTCGTCTATCAACTGCTGATCACGCTCAGCTACAGTCTCTGCCATCGTCGTACGCCTCCTGTCCTATTGATCAGCGCTACAGTAACTCCGCGGTCAACAGCGCGTGCCGTCCACTCTCACAATGGTTTCGATCCACCGCCGACACAATTACCACTCCCGTGCGACGGGTGAGCGTAAGATTCACTCCAGTCCACAGTCGCGACGCTCTGTGCCTCGATGTGATCCTTCCTGACTCACATCCCGAGCCTGGTTCACTCCCGCTTGCCTGGCCAATCGGCACCAGCGTCACGTCCCGGCTCATTCGGGAGCAGGACTGGTCCCTGTCCACTCTCGGCGTGTCCAGTCAATGGCCGCAGACTCTGCGGAGCACCGTTGACCTGGTGCTCAACTGCCACTTTCCCATGGTCGTCCTCTGGGGCCCTGATCTAATCCAGATTTACAACGACGGCTATCTCGCCCTCATGGGGAGCAAACACCCGGGCGGTCTGGGGCAGCGCACCGAGGACTGCTGGCCAGAGGTGTGGCATATCAACCAGCCCCTCTATCAACGCGTATGGCAAGGCGAGACGCTCACTTTTGAAGATCAGCTATATCCCATCACACGACGCGGCTTCCTCGAAAACGCCTACTTCACCCTCTGCTACAGCCCCTTGTGGGATGAAACACAATCGGTCGCCGGGGTAGTCGTCACCGTCTTTGATACGACACTTCGCGTCACGGCCGCGCTCGAAACAAGGCGCACCGGGGAAGCGCTCCGCCTGAGTGAGGAGCGGCTGCGTGCTGCTCAAATCGCGGGTCAGACAACCAGCTGGGAGTGGGACCTCTCCAGCGGAGAGTTCATCTGGACCGGGGAAGTGGAACTCGTGTACGGCCGCTCCGCGGAGGCGATCGCGACCATCGACCGCATCCTTCCCTACCTGCATAAGGATGATCACGATCTCGTCATGGCAAACGTCGATCGAGCCATCGACACCGGTGGAGAGTTCAACCACGAGTTCCGAGTCGTCTGGCCGGATGGTTCGCTCCACTGGGTGGCGGGCAGAGGACGCGCGCTCTCTGCTGCCAACGGTCGTCCCGCAAGAATGGTCGGCATCAACTGGAACATCACACCGCGTAAGCAAGCAGAACAAAAACTATCCGTGGAGCGCACCCGGCTTGCAGAGATGTTCGAGCAGGCTCCAGCCTTCATCGCCACGGTACGCGGGCCAAAACACCGCTTCGAGATGGTCAACCGCTCCTACCAGGAGCTCGTCGGCAACCGCGATCTCATCGGCCGATCCGTGGGTGAAGCGCTGCCGGAGGCGGCAGAGCAGGGCTTCATCGCCATCCTCGATCGGGTGTATGCAACCGGAGAAAGTTATTTTGCGCAGTCCGCGCGTATCTCCCTTAGCCGAACTCCAGGCGAGCCGCCAGAAGAACGATACCTGGACTATGTCTACCAGCCGATGCGCGAGATGGATGGCAGCACGTCGGGCATCATTGCGCTCGGCGTGGATGTAACCGACCGCCACCGCGCGCAGCAGGCTCTGCTGCAGAGTGAGAAACTCGCCGCAGTCGGACGCCTGGCCAGCTCCATCGCTCACGAGATCAATAATCCCCTCGAATCGGTCACCAACCTGCTCTTTCTCGCACACGGCAGCTTCGATTTGGAGACCGTGCATAACTACATCGCCATTGCGGAACAAGAGCTGCGCCGGGTCGCCAACATCACCAACCAGACGCTCCGCTTCCATAAGCAGTCCACGCATCAAACTGCGATCATGGGCGACCGGCTCTTCTCAGACACGCTCGCTCTCTATCAGGGCCGCATCCTGAACTCTCGCATCACGATCGAATCGCGTCATCGTGCCAGGCAGCCCGTGACCTGTTACGACGGCGAAATTCGTCAGGTCCTCAGCAACATGGTCGGCAATGCCATCGACGCGATGTCGGGCGAGGGCGGCACCATGTTTCTCCGGAGTCGCGAAGCCACCAACTGGAAGACAAACGAGCGCGGCGTCGTGCTGACTATCGCCGATACAGGCACCGGCATGAGCGCTTCCGTGATGAAGAGGATCTTCGAGGCGTTCTTCACCACCAAGGGGGCTCGAGGAAACGGCCTTGGGCTGTGGATCAGCGCCGAAATCGTCAACCGCCACGGCGGCTCCATCAAGGTCTACAGCAGCCAGCATGAAGGCCGACGCGGCACCGTCTTCACACTCTTCATGCCGATCCAGCCGGTGAGCAGGTAAGTCCGAATCGACCTCCGGAGCCCGCCTCTCCCAAGCGAGAGC
>CAXUMX010000139.1:0-2659 GCA_964252395.1 uncultured Acidobacteriaceae bacterium
CCGTGAGGCCGCACAGACAGTGTTCCACGGGGAACAACGGCTGGAGGCGGAGCGCCGCCGCGGCATGCAACTCCTCTCAGAGGCAGCGAATGCGCGCAGCCAGGCCAACCAGGCGCAGGAGTCCCTTGCCTCCCTGGATCGTGAAGCGGAGCGGCTGGCCGGCGAGATGGAGGCTGCCCGCCGCGACCTCGAGACCCTGGGGGCGGAGCGAGGCCAAGCTTCGCTGCACTTTGAGTCCGTAACGGAACGGCTGGCGCGCCTGGAGCAGGAGATCCATGCCCTGCGTGGTGAGATTGAGCAGTGCCGCTCGAGCGAGGCAGAGACCCGTCGCCGCGGCGCCCAACTGCGTGCGGAGCGCGCGCCCCTGACCGGCCGGCGCAACTCGCTGGAAGGGCTCATTCGGGAGCACAGCTACTCGACCGACACCGTGCGCAAGCTCTTCCGCGGCAACGGCAGCAACAGCGGTCTGGCAGCGGCCGGCACCCTGGCCGACTTTCTAGAAGTGGACGCGCAATATGAAACCGTGGTCGACGAGTACCTGCGGGATGAGCTGAACTACATCGTCGTCAAGAGCTGGGACGCGGCCGATGAAGGCATGCGCCTACTGAAGAGTGATGTCGACGGCCGTGCGACATTCCTGGTCCATCCCAATGATTCCCAGGCAAAGTTCTCCTTTGCCGCCACCGAACCCGTGGGCACGCAGACCGGCCGCGAGGGTGTCGTTCGCCTGAAGGACTGCATTCGCGTGCTGGACGGATTCGGTACCTCACTGGAGGCGATTTTGCCCAAGCTGCGCGAGGGGTATGTCACGGCGGATGCCGAGATTGCGCGCTCGCTGGCGCTTGAGAATCCGCAGGCCTTCTTTCTCGCCCCGTCGGGCGAGTGCTTCCACAATGTGACCGTCACGGGCGGCAAGCCACGGGTGGAAGGCCCGCTTGCCCTGAAGCGTGAACTGCGGGATACGCAGAAAAAGCTGGAGGCCGTAGAAGCCGAGCTGGCACAGGCGGAGATCCAGGCGGCTGCGCTGGGTCGCTCTCTTACCGAGAAGAACCGGCTGCTCGAGGCGAAGAGCGAGGAGCGGCGCGCCGCAGAGCGCGACAGTGCAAATCAGGGTGCGGCGCTGCGGCAGATGGAGTCGGAGGCCAAGCGGCTGGAGCGTCGGCTGCAGGAGTGGGCACTCGATAGCGAGCGCAACCGCGACCAGCGCACCGCCCGCACAGCCCAGATGGAGCGCAAGCGCGAAGACGTAGCGCGGCTGGAGGCCGAGCATACGGCAGCGGAGACACAGCAGCGCGAATTCGAAGCGGCACTGGCAGGCCATCGACAGACCCGCGAGGCACATCAGCAGGCCGCAGCGCAGGCAGTTGCCGAACTAGCAGGGCTGGAGGAGCGCAAGCGCGGCGCGGAAGCATCCTTCGCACGCATTGACCGCATGTACGCCGACCTGGGCCGCCGTGTAGCGCAGTTGGAGCAGCAGCTTGCCGCCGCTGCAGCTGAGCAGCAGCAGCGCAACGCGGAGAACGAGTCGCTGGCGGCGCAACAGCAGCAGTTGACGGAACTGCGCGAAATGGCCGCCGCTGAGACGGCACAGTGGACGGAAGAGGCACGGATGTTGCGCCTGGCTCTGCATGAGAGCGAACAGCAGCTGAAGGTGTTGCGGGCTGAGACAGATGCACTGCGCGAGAGCCGGAGCGGCCGGAGCGCGCAAGCTGCGAAGCTGGCCGCCGACCTTGAACACCTGGAGGCAGCCTGCGTCAGCGAGCTAGGCGTAGAAGCCGCACAGATGCGGGCAGAACAGGACATCGCACGTCTGGAAGATGAGGCGCTGGCCACCGAGGACGAAGCCTGCCGCGGCCTGAAGAGCCGCCTGGAGGCGATGGGCCCGGTGAACATGATGGCGCTGGAGGAGTACACCGAAGCCGCAGAACGTCACAGCTTCCTCGATACGCAGCGCAAGGATCTGCTCGACTCCATCGAGAACACTCAGTCCACCATCAAGGAGATCGACGGCATCTCTCGCACCAAGTTCGATGAGGCGTTCGCGCGGATCAATGAGAACTTCTCGGTAACCTTTACTCGCCTGTTCAATGGTGGCCAGGCCTTCATGCGGCTGACGGATGAGGAGAACGTTGCCGAGAGTGGTATCGACATTGTGGCCTCGCCGCCGGGCAAGAAGCTGCAGAATGTGCTGCTGCTCTCCGGCGGAGAGAAGGCGCTGACGGCGCTCTCACTGCTGGTAGGCATCTTCCTCTACCAGCCCAGCCCCTTCTGCGTTCTGGACGAGGTGGATGCGCCGCTGGATGAGACGAACGTCGGAAGACTGGCAGACATGCTGAAGAGCATGGCGGCGGAGACGCAGTTCGTGTTGGTGACCCACTCCAAGCGCATGATGACGGCCGTAGACATGATCTATGGAGTCACTATGCAGGAGCCGGGGGTCTCGAAGATCGTCTCGGTTCGCATGGGCAACAGCACGCGTTCCAGCGAGCGCAACACCGAGAGGCGCCAGCCAGCCTACGCCTGACATCGCTGACAAATGCTGGCGAGCGGTTCATTCCTCGTGTTTTGCTGTAGCGGTCTCAATACCGCTCGGATTAGACTCGGGGCCGACACGCGCGTCACCGCGCGTACCGACCGGCCAAAGCAGTATCCATCCCCC
>CAXUMX010000140.1:0-2651 GCA_964252395.1 uncultured Acidobacteriaceae bacterium
CCACAGCCGACACCCCGCAAACCCCGTTAACTCAGATTAGGTCTTCACCGCGAGCAGATCCTCCAGTCCGATGCGGCGCAGCATCTCCGCACGCACGCGGTCGAGGATAGGGTTGACTACCATCGATCCATCATCCGTGGGATCGACCCCGACGCGAAACGGCCGCTGTCCTCGCGGCGCATTCACGATCGCGACCATGGCGTCCGCGACCGTCGAGACGTCCGCGTCCGGTGGAACGATGGAGGCGAAGGCCTGCTGCACACGCTCGCCGAAACCGCGAAACGGCCCGTTCTCATAGTCCGCGAGCCGTTGTTTGTCGTCGGGAGCAGAGGCGTTGGCGAAGTGATTGGTACCTTTTGTAAACGCGCCGGGAGAGACGATGCTGGTCTCGATGCCCCATCGCGTCAACTCCCGCGCGTAGGAGACGGCGAGCGCATCCATGCCTGCTTTGGCTGCGAAGTAAGGGCCGAGATAGGGTGGCGTCCCACCCGCGGCGCTGCTGCTGGAGTTCCAGATCAACAGTCCGCTCCGCTGCTTCCGCATGATCGGAAGCACAGCGCGATTCACCCGCTGCGTGCTCACCACGTTGATGTCGTACTCGGAGGCGATCTGCTCCGGCGTATATGCTTCGAGCGGGCCGAATGTCATGTGTCCTGCGTTATGCACCACAACGTCGAGGTGCTTCCGCTCCCGGACGATCGTCTCGACGGCACTCACCGCGGAGTCCTCTGAGCCCACGTCGAGTTCAACAGTTTGCAGATCCACTTTGGCGTCCCGTGCGTGGGCCGCAAGCTCGCTCGCCTTCTTGGCGTTCTTCCCGCTCACATCCCGCATGCTCGCGTAGACGATGTGTCCGGACTTGGCCAACGCCTTGGCCGTCAGCTCGCCGAAGCCGCTGGACGAGCCGGTAATCAGGATGACCTGCTTCGTCCCCGGCGTCATGCGAACCCGCCGTTTACGCGAATCACTTGTCCATTGATCCAGCCTGCGTCCTTGCTTACCAGAAATGCGACGACGCCCTGAATATCATCCACCTCGCCGATTCTTCCGAGAGGTACCATCTTCGCCATCTGCTCGATCTGCTCCTTGCTCTTGTCCTTGGTGAAGAGCTCCGTGGCCACTGGTCCAGGCGCGACCGCATTCACGGTGATCTTTCGCTGGCCCAGTTCGTTGGCTAACACACGCGTTAGCCCCTCCACACCTGCCTTCGAAGCGATATAGGCGCCATAGCCGGGAAAGTTGCGCGCAAGAACGCTGCTCGAGAAGAGCACAATGCGTCCGCCGTCCACGACCTGGTTGGCCGCCTCGCTCATGATCAGATAGCTGCCCCGCAGGTTCGTCGCGATCACCTTGTCGAAGCTTGCAATGTCACCCTTGCCAATGGGCGCGAGCGGCATGATGCCAGCGCTATTCACGACGGCAGTCACCTCGCCGAATGCAGCCCTGGTCTGCTGAAAGAGGTTTGCGACCTCCTCTGGCTTCGAGATATCCGCTGCCATCACCGTGGCTTTGCCGCCGTCCCGCTTGATCTCGGCAACCGCCTCATCCGCCTTAGCAGAGTTGCCAGAATAGTGTGCGACAACAGAAAAACCATCTGCCGCAAGCCGCCTTGCAATGGCGCCCCCAATGCCTCCGGAAGCCCCCGTCACGATCGCTGTCTTTGCCATGCTGTCTCCTTAGTTCGATATCTACTAAATAAGATGTCATCGCCGCGGAGAAGATAACGTGCATCATTGGCATAGTGACTATACGTCTGACGCAACTGCGGAACGCCGATCTGAACCTGCTCGTATATCTCATGGTCCTCATGGAGGAGCACAGCATCTCCCGTGCGGCCCGGCGCCTGGGATTGAGCCAGCCTTCAGTCAGCCGCGCTCTTCAGCGGCTGCGCGGGCTATTCCGGGACGAACTGCTCGTCCGTAGCCCGAAGGGGTATGAGCCAACTCCGCGGGGTCGGGCTTTGCTGGATGAGATGGTGATCCTCTTGCCTCAGATCGACCGGCTCATCACGGGTCTTACCTTCGATCCCGCGCGCGACCGGGCGTCATTCCGTATGTGCGCCACTGACAATGCTGCACAGCTGTTCGCACCGGTTCTATGCCGGGACCTTCCGCGCTGGAAGGTCTCGTTCACTTTCCACCCCTGGTCCGATGATCGATTCGCGGAGTTGGATCGGAACCGGTTGGACCTGGTGCTGGATGCGAAGATGGATGCGGCACCCGCACACCTGAATGCTGAGGTGCTGTTCGACGATCAGTTTGTCTGCGTAGCGTCGAAAGATTCTTTGCTCCCGGACCGCCTGTCGCTGGAGCAGTACCTTGTTCAGGATCACATCGGCGTCAACGTCCTCAACGGCCGGCAGACGATCCCAGAGCTTGCATTGCTGGCGGTTGGGGCGCGGCGCAGGTGTCCGATTGCTGTGCCCTACTTCACAGTGGCGATCAGCATGGTGGAGCGGACTCCATTTCTCGTGACGGCGCCGCGCAGGCTGGCGCAAGCCCATGCAGATCCGGCTCGTACACGCCTGCTGGAGCCGCCGCAGCAGCTCCAGGGCTACTCCTACATGATGTATTGGCACCCGCGGCAGAACAGCGATCCGCAGCATCAATGGCTACGGCAAACCATCCGGGCGGCAGCGATGGACATCCCTC
>CAXUMX010000141.1:0-2645 GCA_964252395.1 uncultured Acidobacteriaceae bacterium
GCGCCGAATTCGGCCGGAGTCATCCAGTGCTGATAGTTGGGCGAATTGGCATTCCGGACATCGTCAAGAAAGGCGGTCAGAGCATCTGCTTGTGCCTGGCTCGGCCTCAGGCGCAGCAGCATGTCCCGCATCGGCAGCGATCCCTCCGCACGGCCCAGATCGCTGGCAGCGTGCACCTGCACGGGAATGCTGTTCACCAACGTCTGCCGCGTACCCGAATCAACCTGTTGCGTGATCTGCGGTGCGGTTTGCGCCGCTGCACTACAACTGATACCGGCGGCAACCGCCAGAGTCTGAAATGCGCCCTTCAACCGACTAGCCTTCATCAGAAAACGCCTCACGATGGATCTTCCACAACTGCTTCATAGAAATTTGCGGGGTGAAAAGGTTGCGAGCGCGACCGGGGGAGGTATAGGCGCGCTGGTGATCCCCTGTCGCCTGCACCGGCAGACCCGGAAAAGGAGACGGCCTTGAAGGGATTGGTTGACAGAGCCTACCAAGGGAATGGCTCGAAGGAGTGATCTGAGAAGAGTAGATTTCAACCTACTCTTCCGGGTAGGTGACATGAAGGAGCGGTCACCGGGAGATGTTCTCATCCGCGCTCGGGATAGCGATCAAGGGAGCTAAAGAGTAAGCAGACCAAGCTGCAATGCGATCACACACAGCCTGCGTGCGATCGCTTGCCTCCAGCTTCTGAAGAATGCTCTTCACGTGCATCTTGATGGTGTGCTCGGTGACGAACAGCCGCTGGCCCGCCTCCTTGTTGCTCTTGCCTTTGGAGATCAACCTTAGTACCTCCAGCTCCCGTTCGCTCAGCTTCCGCGAACCGACGTAGCTCACCAGCCGTTCACTTGCCTCGGGCGAAATGGCGCGGCCACCCGCTGCCACGCGGCGCAACTGCTCTACCAGCGCACTGCCGGCCGGGAGCCACGATGGTGGATGCAAACGGCAGCTGAGAATCGTCGACGGCCATCCCGTCAACCACAGCGTTGGGCGGAGGCGTGGCGGCAGTTCCAGTCTCGGCCACTGCCGGGCCCGCAGACGTCGCGAACCAGATGCGGCCATCATGCGCGCGCGCGGCCAACACTTGCCCGATCGGCAGCACATCTCCGAACAGCCCATCGTCCTGCGTAAACAACTCGGGAGTTACGCTCTGCGCGCTGCCGCGCTCTACCGAAGCAAGCTGCTCCGCGCGAATACGACAGATACCACGCGACGTAGCCAGCCACAGATCTCCGCGCGCATCCTGCTGTAGCGCCAGCACGACGTCCGCCGGCAGACCGCTCTCCCGACTCAGCCTCGTCACGCCGCCATCACGACGATAGACCAGGCCGTTCGCGGTGCCCAGGAAGGTCCCGCCCTCCTGCGCCAGCAGCAGCGTGGTCACGTTGCTGCTCGGACCCGCACTCCCGTCTACGATGTGCTGCCATCGCACGCCATCCCAATGGAACGCACCGGTCTTTGCCCCAGCCCACATCTCGCTACCCTGCCCCGGCAGCAATGCCCACACCGTATCGTCCGTCAAGCCCTCTGCAGGCCCGAAGACCGTCAGCGTTTCATGCTGCAGCCGGCATACGCCCTTATGCAGCACGCTGAACCACAGTGCCCCATCTGCCGTGCGCACCGGCGAAGAGACGTACCCCGCCGGGATGCCTTCGAGCTTGCGGTACTGGCCGTCTCGTGCAAACAGACCGTAGTCCGCGATCGCTACGATCGGCCCGGCATCACCGTCGGCGAACCCGCGCACCTGTCCGCGACGGATGCCTTCATTCGTACCGGCCGGGGGACAGCGAAGCCCATCAAATCGTGCGATACCCAACTCCAGCGTGCCCGCCCATATCGTCTGGTCGCGGTCCTCAAAGACTGCATCGTACTGGGCCTTCCCCGACGCGAGACCATCCTGTTCCCATAGGTTGTGAAGACGCCTCGGTGCAGACGCTGCAATCCGGAGATCGTCCCAATCCACATATCGCCATCGCGATCTTCAAACAGCACGCGCGCATCGTTGGACGCCAGCCCCCCCGTGGACGTCCAGCGACTGGAGCTTGCCGTCGGCATACAGCGTGATGCCTGCCGGCCCACCACTCGCCATCCAGAGCCGGTGCTGGCGATCCACCAGCATGGAGACAAACTCCTCCGCCCCGCGCGCTGCCTGCCTCTTAAACCGGCCATGCTCCCACTGAAACAGGTGGCGCCGGTCACTGGCATACACCTCGCCACCTGGCGCGATGTACACAGAAACAGCCCGGGCACGGCCTAACGCGCCCGCACACGTCCCTGGGCGATGAGAGAAATCATGCCCGACCGATCCACCACCCACAGCCCGCCGTCGCGATCCTCCGCAAGGTTGGTGATGGTCCTGGGATCGATACGCAGTGCCGTGGCGCGCGCTTCGCGCGCAGTCACCCGCAGCAACCCGCGGTTCGTCCGGACCCACACGCCCCTTCCATCCGCGGCACGTATCATTTGCTCCACCGCAGGGGAAGCCTGCCCGTCCGCGAGATGCATGACGTGGAAGCCGCTTTCATGACGGAAGAGCGGTGCAGGGGTCGCACCCAGAGCGAACCTTCGCCATCCACGGCCAGCCCGGTGATCCTCCCGCGCAATGCTGCCGACTACCCGAGCTCGAATATACGGAAGTGCAA
>CAXUMX010000142.1:0-2535 GCA_964252395.1 uncultured Acidobacteriaceae bacterium
CATCTGAGGAGCGCACAGTGGAGCGTCAAAAAGTGGCTCGGGCTTCCGCTGTGTTTCTTCACCTATGCGCAGTTATGTGCTAACTGCGCGCACACACAGCGATCGTTGTCGTTAGCGGCCGAGGTGGGTGTCGAAGAAGTCTGCCATGAGGTGGTCGGCTTCTTTTGACTCTGGCAGCGCAGGCGCGTTCCAGAAGGCGTGCGGCAGGGCTTCGAAGACGACGAGCTGCGCATCGACGCCGGCGCGCAGATAGGCGCGGTGCAGGATGGTGGTGCCGCTGAGCAGCAGGTCGCGACCGCTGGTGATGAACAGGGTGGGCGGGGCGCCGTGCAGATCGCTGTAGAGCGGCGACAGGATGGGGTCGCGCGCGTCGGTTGCGCCGCGGTACTCCCCTGGCCCGGGCCCGGAGGCGGGCGGATCCAGGTGACCGGCCAGACCCTCCAGCGAGAAGAGCGCCACCGAGTCACCGCCCTGGCTGAGATCGCCGGTGCCGGAGAAGATGCCGGTGGCGCCGGGCATGGGCAGGTGCAGCTGCTTGAGGCGGGCGGTCATCTCCGCAGTGAGGATGGCGCCGGCAGAGGTGCCGTAGACGCCGATGTTGGCGGGCTTGTAGGTCTTGAGCAGCTCCTTGTAGACGGCGACGGCGTCGTCGAGGCCGGCGGGGAAGGGATGCTCCTGCGCGAGGCGGTAGAGCACCGCGACGACGCGGGTTCCGGTGAGGTTCGCGATGGGGATGCTCTCTGTCAGCGATCCGGAGTCAGAGTTGAAGCCGCCGCCATGCAGGTTGATGAGCACGCGATCCTGCTTGCGCGTGAGGCTGGCAAGCGGGGTGACGATGCGGACCGGCACACCGGCGATCTTGTCCTCGGCGAGGTTAACTGGGTAGAGCTTCTTCGACTCCTCACCGGCGCCAGCCTGCCACTTATCGGTATGGGCGCGGCGCTCGGCGAGCGACTGTGGCACGAGCGCGTCGGAGACCCGGCGGGCGAGGAAGTGCTGCGCCTCCGGACTGATGGTGCGCGGCACGGGAACAACGCGGGTGATGTAGGCGGTGCCGTCCGGACCGATGGTGCTGGAGTCGCGGCGTCTGGTGCCAGAGTCGTGCTGCTGCGGTTTGCGGTGCGGCTGAGCTCGATGGGCACGCGCCGTGGTCTGCGCGGAGAGGCTGAACGGGGCGAGCACAAGCGCAAGTAAAGCGGTAGCACGCAGAGCAGCAAGGGAGAGAGACATCTGGCGCGGTTCCTTGGGAGGTCGATGAGCTGAACTCGATGACCATAGCACGACGACTGCACGCGGAGCCGCGCGGGATGTGGCGCTGAGACGCGCTTCGACTCGCATTGACGAAACGATTTCATCCATATAGATTCGGCTTAATGGGTGGCCTGGATTGGCTGGTCGGCTCAGCCGCCGCGGCTGCCCGTCATACGCCTCCCGCAGTGCTTTGCTGGGAGAGCTTTCCATGTCACGTCCTGCCTGGGTTCGACGCTGTACCTCCATCCTGTGGCTCACCGCTGCGCTGAGTGCCGGGGCGCAGATTACGGGCGGGGTGGAGGGCCGCGTAGCCGACGCGGGCGGCGCTGCGGTGGCGCACGCGCACGTGGAGTTGACCGCGGCCAGCACGCAGGTGAAGCAGCAGACCGAGACCACTGGCGAGGGCTACTACGCCTTTCCGCAACTGGCGCCGGGCAGCTACGCGGTTGCGGTGATGGCGCCGAACTTCACCCGCGTGCTGCACGAAGGCATCACCGTGCCGACGGGGCAGACGGTGCGCGTGGACCTGGAGCTGAAGGTAGGCGGCACAGCGCAGACCGTGACGGTGACTGGCGACCTGCCGCTGCTCGAGTCCGAGCAGAGCAATGTGCAGACGAACATTCCGTCGCAGACCATCCAGTCGATCCCGCTGAACTCCCGCAACTTTATTCAGCTCGCTGCGCTCGCTCCTGGCGTTTCCCTGCCGCCGGGCACGCTGCTGCCGCGCATCAATGGCGGGCGCCCGCGCACGAACGAGTACTTGTACGATGGCATCTCCGCATTGCAGCCGGAGCCCGGCCAGGTGGCCTTCTTCCCTATCCTGGACGACATTCAGGAGTTCACGATCGAGTCGAATAACGTATCGGCGGAGTTTGGGCGGTTCAACGGCGGGGTGGTGAATGTGACGACGCGCTCCGGAACCAACCAGCTTCACGGCAGCGTGTTTGAGTACTTCCGCAACGAAGACCTGAATGCGCGCAACTACTTTGCCAGCCCGACGGCGGCCAAGCCGAAGTATCGCCGCAACCTGTATGGGGGCACGCTGGGCGCGCCGATTCTGCATGACCGGCTGTTCTTCTTCGGCGACTACCAGGGAGTGAAGCAGCTGGTGGGGGTGACGCGCATCTCCACGCTGCCTACCCTGGCGGAGCGGCAGGGCATCTTCACGGGCGTGGCGCACATATTCGACCCGTCGACGACGGTGCAGGGCGCGAACGGGTTTATGCGGCGCGAGTTTCCGAACGATGTGATCACGACGCCGCTGGACCCGGCGGCGTCGTGATC
>CAXUMX010000143.1:0-2497 GCA_964252395.1 uncultured Acidobacteriaceae bacterium
CGGGGCCGACACCATCGTCGTGGTCGAGGACCAGATCCTCGGCAAGCCGCGCGACCAGCCCGACGCTGCCCGCATGCTGCGCCTGCTCTCCGGCCGCACCCATCAGGTGGTCACCGGCATCTGCGTGCTCGCGGGCGAGCGCCAGCACATCGCCGCAGAGGTCACCCACGTTTGCTTCCGCGCACTCTCCGACGAGGAGATCGACACCTACATCGCCACCGGCGAGCCCATGGACAAAGCCGGTGCATACGCCATCCAGGGCCGCGCCTCCCGATGGGTGCCGCGCATCAGCGGCTGCTACTTCAACGTAGTCGGCCTGCCGGTCGCCCTCGTCTCCAGCATCCTTGAATCGGTAAGCTGGAACGCGCAGCCATCCGCTGCACAAACGTCAGCCACATAGATGGATGGGGCCTTGGTCCCGATGCCGCGGGGTTCTACGACCACAACACTACCGCCCCATCGATGAGGATTGGGTTAGTAATGAATAGTCTGCGCAGCTCAATTCGTGAACGTGTTGATTCTCGGGCAAGACCACTTCAGGTTCCACGACCCACCCTCAACAAGCTGCTTGTACTCGCTCGAGTCCATCTGCCCGGAGCTGCTCGCCACTAACCCCACAGGCGTGGAGGCTTCATCGACGGAGACGGTGAAGGGCATCGATTCTACTTCTCGTAACACGAAGCCATTGTTGTCGTACAAGACTAAGTCGTAACTGCACGTACCGGTGCGTTCGACGAACTTCTCCATCGCATCGGGGACGTTCATCTCGTGCGACTGCTGTTCCAGGGTCAGATCGACCGGCCGGCCGGTCATCCGGATGCGAATCGTGCCCGTATGTCCGTTTCCCGGGATCCAGGATGTGACCAGGCTGAACGACATGCGCTTGTCGGAGTTATCGAACGGCGTAATGGTCGTGTGGGTCCAGTAGTTAGGTCTGACGAACGCTGGAGTCTGCGAGTAAGTGGATCGGCTCGGCATGACCTCCGGCCACGCCACGCCGCAAGCCGTCACCAAAGCAAGTACCAACAATCGTTTCACGCCTGACTCCCAACATCGCCTTTGGTCCTGAACTGGGGCTCCGCGGCGGAAGCGCGGGTGCCCTCTGGCATAGGATCCAGGGCGAGTTACGTATTCAGTGACAGCAATACCAGCAGTCTACTAATCCGCGGGCATATGTCAGCGGGTGAGCGCCGGAGTATGCCGCGAAATTCCCAGACATTTCCCAAAAAGGGAGATGCCAACGCACATTAAATTGCCGGCCACCCCGGCCACGCTTCTGCTTAAACAAGCTGCCGACCGAAGTGTGAGCTGCTAACTCCGGGGCTCGGCTTGGAGGTGGAATTGTGCTGCCGCGTTCAGAGCACGCCGCGACACGCGCATAACTCATGCAGTTCGCGGATCAACGAGGGGCCACCTAGGTCGAATGCCTTACGGCTCTCAGGCCCGCTCAGCGCCCGGTGCAGCTCGGCCGTGTCGCCCGTGCCATCGCTCGCTCGTCCCCGGCATTCCGGAGCAGGTGTGCGGCGCTCAGCAGAAAAGCCAGCATCAAGCTCACTTCAATCGTCATCAGCATGCAGCGCCTCCGTAAATGATTCAGTCCTTCGCCGTGTTCGCCCAGATCTCAAACTGTCGCCGCGATCATGGCAGCCAGCAGGACTACTCGTAAGACGAGCGAACCGGTATGTGCAGATTCATTATTTGCATGCGCGCCCCTGCCCACCGCACCCATTCCGTCGAGCGTGGGTATCTCTAGAGCAGCGGTGAAGTTACCATCAGAACCGCCGCCCGTCGCCGCTTCCTCGAGATTAAGGCCCAGGCGGGCCGCGATCCGGCGCGCCTGCAGGAACAACTCGGCCGTCGCCGCGCTCCGCTCCATCGGTGGCCGGTTCAGTCCGCCCGTCATCTCCAGCCGGCACCCCGGGTCCCGCGGCTGCAGCGATCTCAGCCTCCTCTCGACCTCCACCGCGTCCGCCAGCGTCGGCACACGGAAATCAATCTCCGCCGTCGCCTCGGCCGCAATCACGTTCGCCTGCGTGCCGCCATGCACCACTCCGACGTTCACCGTAATCCCGCGCTCCAGGTCAGTCAGCCCGCTGATCTGCTCCACCTGCCACGCCAGCTCGCGCACCGCGCTGTGGCCAGCGGCAAAGTCGACACCGCTGTGCGCCGCCTTGCCCGCGATCGTCAGCAGGTAGTGCCCAACTCCCTTGCGCGCCGTCTTGTACGCTCCCTCAGGCCCCTGCGCCGGCTCCAGGACAAAGACCGCGCGGCACCCCCGCGCCACCTCTTCAATGCGCGACCGGGAGCGGTGACTCCCAATCTCTTCATCCCCGCTCAGCAGCAGGACCACCGGCCGCGACCCATCCACCTGCCGCACCAGCTCCAGCGCCTCGAGCGCCATCACCACACCCGCCTTCATATCCAGAACACCCGGCCCGTAGACCCAGCCGTCCTCCACCCGGTACGGCATCCCGGCGAGCGTGCCCACCGGCCACAC
>CAXUMX010000144.1:0-2443 GCA_964252395.1 uncultured Acidobacteriaceae bacterium
TAAAACATCCGGTCTATTTCACGCCGGGGTGGGGGGGACCCCCCCCGGCGTACCGGGGGGGGGCCGCTCGGGCGCGGGCGCATCTGGACCGTCTGACCAAGCCGCTGGGGAGTCTCGGACGGCTGGAAGATATCGCGGTGCAGTTCCTGAGCGTAAGCGATCGCCAATCGATCGGCGACCTCCTGCGCAAGGCAGTCTACGTCTTCGCTGCAGATCATGGCATCGTCGCCGAAGGGGTGAGTGCATATCCACAGGAGGTCACCGCGCAGATGCTACATAACTTCCTCAGCGGCGGCGCAGCCATCAACGTGCTGGCTCAGCAACAGAATGCCGAACTGCTGGTGATCGATGCCGGCGTGAAGAGTGAATTCGAGCAGGCGCCCGGTCTGTACCGCGCGAAGATTGCGGCAGGCACCAGCAACTTCGCTACCGGGCCCGCGATGACGGAGGGGCAGGTCTCCGCAGCACTCTCCCTGGGCTTTCAACTCGCGGATCAAGCGCACGATGCCGACCAACAACTTATCGCAGTGGGTGAGATGGGCATTGGCAATACCAGCTCCGCCAGTGCTCTCACCGCCATGCTGACTGGTCGACCAGTCGCGGAGGTCACGGGTCGCGGCACAGGCTTAGACGATGCAGCAATCGAGCACAAGCAGCAAGTGCTGCAGCGCGCGCTCGATCTGCATATGCCGGCCGTTCGGCGCGATCCACTCGCGATGCTTTGCGCCGTTGGTGGTCTGGAGATTGCTGCGATGACCGGCTTTATCCTCGGTCTGGCGAGTCACCGGCGCGCCATCGTCTGTGACGGGCTCATCTCCACTGCGGCTGCGGCTCTGGCCTTTGCGCTGGCGCCGGATATCCGAGCATATCTCTACGCCGGCCATTGTTCCGCGGAGCCGGCGCATCGCCTGCTGCTGGACTACATCGGGCTGCAGCCTATCCTCAGCCTCGACATGCGCCTGGGGGAGGGCACCGGTGCGGTGCTCGCCATGCCCGTCATTGAATCCGCGCTGCGACTCTACCAGCAGATGGCCACCTTCGCGGCGGCTGGCGTCAGCGAGGCACAGGTGTGAGGAGTGTGCTGCGCGATCTCTTGACCGCAGTTCAATTCCTCACGCGTATTCCAATGCCTGACCTCCCCTTCCACGAGGGCTCGCTCGCCGAGGCGGCGCGCTATTTCCCCTTGGTTGGACTCTTCATCGGGCTGGCGGCGGCGCTTGTGCGGCTTGGGTGTGCGCGCTTCTTTGATCCTTCCCTCACTGCTGCGCTGGTGCTCCTCTTCCTCATCCTGATCACCGGAGCCTTCCATGAAGATGGGCTGGCCGATGCCGCCGATGGCCTGGGCGGAGGATGGAATGTGCAGCAGGTGCTGACCATCATGCGTGACAGCCGCATCGGCAGCTACGGAGCGATCGCGCTGGTTATGTCTCTGCTCCTGCGCTGGCTGCTGCTGGCACGGCTGCCCGCCGCCGGCTTCCTGCCAGTCATTGTCTCAGCGCATGTGTTGTGCCGCTGGTCCACGCTGCCGCTCAGCTACTTTCTGCCGGCAGCACGCGCGGCAGATGGACAGGGAGCGCGGGTGGCACGACTGGTCACTCGCAGAAGCCTGCTCGTCGGTACAGCAATCACGCTGATCATTATCACTGCAGCCATGCGCGCCACGTTGTGGAAGCCGGTGCTCGCAACTGTGCTGGTTACCTTCTGCTCCGGCTGGTACTACCGTAGGCGCATTGGCGGCGTGACGGGCGACTGCTTCGGCGCGACCAATCAACTGACCGAAATCGCCATCTATTTCGTCGCGCTGCTGCACTGATGAAACATCTTCTGCTGGTGCGCCACGGCGAGACGGATATGAAGGGAACGTTCTGCGGTCATAGTGATCCTTCGCTGAACGGAACAGGCCTGGCACAGCTTCCCCGCATGCTCCACGCAATCGGCAGTACAACAATCGACCTTGTAGTCAGCAGCGATCTTCGCCGCGCCCAGCAGACAGCGGCATGCATCGCTGAGCACCACGGTGCCGAGATGCGCACACGCCCGGGCCTTCGTGAGATCTTTTTCGGAGATTGGGAGGGCCTAACTTGGGCTCAGATCGAAGCTCGCGACTCCGCGTTTGCGCAGCGCTGGATCGAGCAGTTCCCGCAGCTCACCCCGCCCGGAGGCGAGCCAGTAAGAGACTTCGAGAGCAGAGTAAGAGCGGAGTGGAGCTACCTCTCTGCACTCGCGGCCAGCTGTTCGCTGGCAGCCGTAACCCATGCCGGCGTGATGCGCACCCTCCTAACAGCGGGTAGCGAGTCTGCCAGTTCGGCTCAAACACCGCGTGCCGCCCGCTCAGCCGCCAGTCTCGTCATCGACTACGCGGCAGTCGTGTGCACCTTACTTTGAAAGGATTGGCTCCTCAGGTAGGACTCGAACCTACAACCCTTCGGTTAACAGCCGAATG
>CAXUMX010000145.1:0-2398 GCA_964252395.1 uncultured Acidobacteriaceae bacterium
CCTATACTTTGCAGCCCACGGGCGGCACGGTGACGGTGAGCCCGACGACGACCACCAACTACACGGCCCAGGCGAAGAGCCCAGCGGCAATGCAACGGCAACGGCTACTGTGACAGTGGCGCCCGCGGGAAGCTCCCAGGCGATCAACCACGTGGTACTGATGCTGCAGGAGAACCACTCCTTCGACAACTACTTCGGCATGCTGAACCCCTACCGCACGCGCAACGGCTACAACGTGGGCGATGACGGGCAGACGTACACGGTCGACGGCATCGACGACAAGCTGAACCTGAGCAACCAGAACGACGAGGGCGTGTCGTTCCCGCTGTTCAAGCTGAAGAGCACGTGCATCGACGACGCGACGGCATCGTGGCTGGAGAGCTATGGCGATGTGAACCGCTATAACTTCCTGACCACGCGGCCGATCCTGATGGATGGCTTCGTGCACAATGCAGAAGGGTTTGCGAAGAGCTGCGCGGCCAGCGGCACCTGCTCCGGCGCCTTTACGGACACCGCCGGGCAGCGCGCGATGGGCTATTACGACGAGACGTTCCTGAACTACTACTACTACATGGCATCGCAGTTCGCCGTATCGGACCGGTGGTTCTCGCCTGTCTCCAGCAAGAGCATCCCGAACCGGATTGCCACCTTCAGCGGCGGCACGACACAGGGTCTGGTCTTTGACCCGGGCACCAACGATCATCTGCCGCAGTTGAGCCTGCCCAGCATCTTCCAGGCGCTGGACAATGCCAAGGTCACGTGGAAGATCTACTACACGGTGACGCAGGGCTTCTGCCTGAGCGCGGATGATTGCACTGCGTCGGCGTCAGCCGCTTACCCGGCGACGACCTTCTCGTCCTTCTCCTACTCCTATCGCTATCTGTACGAGAACCCGACCGGGGCTGCATGCACCGGCACCACGCAGCCGTCCAGTGTGGTGGGCGATACGACCAACTCCTTCTGCATCGACCCGAACCACATCGCACCGATCTCGACCTACTTCACGGACCTGAGCAACGGCACGCTGCCCAGCTTCAGCTTTATCGAGGCAGGGTTCGGCCGCAATGATGAGCATCCGGGTTCGGGGCAGACCATCCTGAACGGGCAGGTGCAGGTGGCCAAGGTGGTGAACGCATTCATGAGCAGCCCGGCGTGGAAGGACTCTGTGTTCTTCCTGAGCTACGACGAGGCGGGCGGCCCGTACGACCATGTGCCGCCGGTGCCGGGCCACTCCAATGACAAGACCAGCGCTGGGCTGGGATCCATTCCGGATATCAGTTCGATTGCGGTCAACCCGGACTCCTACCTGCCCTGTGTGCCGAGCGGCGGCACACCGACCACGCATTGCGACCTGGGAGCGGCCAGCCCGGGCGCCCACTCCGGCGACGCAGCGGCGGTGAATGGCTTCGCCGCACAGCTGGGGTTCCGGCTGCCTAATATGGTGATCTCGCCGTTCACGCGGCGGCACTATGTCTCGCACTTCCCGATGGACCACACGGCGGTGATCAAGTTCGTGGAGAACCGGTTCATCAGCAGCTCTGCGCATCTGACGGCGCGGGATGCGGCCCAGCCCAACCTGATGGACTTCTTCGACTTCAACGCCGTGCCCTGGAAGACGCCGCCCTCGCCTCCGTCACCGGTAACGGCGACGAGCCTGGGCTACGATCCCTGCACGCCGACGGCGATGGGTCCGTAGCGGCGGCATGGCGTGCGGTATCCGGCGGCGTCTCGAATCAGAGGCGCCGCCTTTCTTCTGCGCGCTGCCTCGGAGGCAGCCCGGGGAACGCAACTCCTTAGTGCGCGGCCAGCGAAGCCTGGGTGGTCGCATTGACGGCCGCATCCTGCTGCGCGAGGCGCTGCGTGCCGAGGATCATCAGCGGAATAGCCATGTACAGCGCGAGGATGGCGAAGGCGATCTTCATGTGCGGTCTCTCCTGTGTTTGCCGTGCCCAGCGATTCTGGCAGCGAGGGTCGGCAGGGGGCACTTGCACCTTTAGCCCCCGCCCATGACGCAGGTACTCACACCTTGGCGTGAGACTGCCGGGCGGACGCAATCGCCGCGGCGTACCCTGCTCATTCCGCAGGAGTTGGGCTGGTCTGCGCTGTTCGCCTTTGCGAGCGAATAGTTCCATTTCGGACACACTTCAGAGCGATTCGCAGAGAAAGGGCTTGCTGCCGGTGCACAGAAAGCAGGGTAGGCGGCGCTGGTGGGGGCATGCAATGATCGGTGCCATGCGATATGAAGTCGGGGCCCGGGCAGGGAGAGCGCTGGCGTTGGTATGGATGGTGGCGGCGACCGCAGCCGGCGCACAGAGTTGTCCGGCGGGCGCGCGGGATGTGCATGGAGCCGTGGCCGATGCGACGGGGATGCCGGTGGCGGGTGCCGCGGTGACGGTGC
>CAXUMX010000146.1:0-2258 GCA_964252395.1 uncultured Acidobacteriaceae bacterium
GCAGCGGAGGCAGCGCGAAACGTGAGCAGGTCGCGCAGTGTCTCCGGCGCAGACTCCGGGGGCGCAACGTCAGTGGCCAGGGCAATGGCCGTGAGCGGGGCACGTGCAGTAGCTGCGACGGCCGCGGTGGCGACGGCAGCGCCGCGCGCGGAGCCTACGCTGCTCTGCAGCCCTTTCACACGCTGCGGCTGCCACAGATGCGGCTCGGCAGTCTCTGCCTTGCGAAAGCGAATCCAGCCATAGTCGGGGAGCTCGTTGCTGCTGCCGGGCACATTGGTCTGCTGCGCCTGGTCGCGCGCCTGCTCGACGGTGCGGCGCAGTTGTGCCTCAATACCGGCGAAGCCGATGCCTCCGAGCGGCGCCGGAGTGCCGCGCAGGCAGCGCTCCACCACTTCATCGTTCAGGCCGATGGAGTCAAACAGATGGGCGCCGCGGTAGCTGTCCACCACAGAGATGCCCATTTTCGACATGATCTTGGCCAGGCCCAGGTCAAAGGTTTTCAGCATGGCCTGCTCGCCCGTCTCGGGCGCGATGGCGGCGGCTGTCTGTAGCGCCAGCCAGGGGCATATCGCGCCTGCGCCGGAGCCCAGAAGCACGGCAGCGTGATGCAGGTCGCGACAGTCGCCAGCTTCCACCGCGAGGCCCACGCGGGTGCGAATGCCGGCATCGATCAGCGCGTGATGCACCGCGCCTGTGGCCAAAGCCATGGGGACAGGCAGACGATCGTATGCGGCGGCGTTGTCAGAGAGCAGCAGCAGTTGGGCGCCCCCGGTGACCAGCGCGACGGCTTCCGCGCAGAGGCGATCAATGGCCGCGGCGAGCGTCTCGTCGGCTGAGAAGAGGCAATCGAGCACGGCCGTAGGCAGATCGGCTGCCAGCGGATGGCTGCGCTCGCGCAGAGCCTGCACCTGCCCGAGGGAGAGGAAGGGCGAAGCTAGCGAGAGGCCGGGGATGCGCGCGCGAGGATTGAGCAGGTGCGGCCACGGTCCCAGCCGCGTATGCAACTGCACCACGCACGACTCGCGCAGGGCATCGACGGGTGGATTTGTAACCTGCGCGAAGCGCTGTCGCAGGTAGTTGTAGACCGGGCGCGGCGAACGTGCCAGTGCGGCGATGGGCGTGTCGTCCCCCATGGACCAGACTGCGTCCTTGCCCTCTGCCGCCATGGGCTGCAGGACCATGCGCACATCTTCGCGGGTGTAGCCGAAGATGCGGTGCAGGTCGGGCAGGCGTTCCGCGGGCAGGCCGCTCTGCCAGCCGCTGGCGCTGGTCAGGGCGATGTCTGAGACCAGCGTCTCGTACTCCACCTCGCGGTCAAAGCGCGCCAGGATCTCGCGCGTGTCAAGCACCTCATAGCTCTTCAGGTCGACAACCAGCATTTCGCCCGGCCCCAGCCTGCCGCTCTCAAGCACCGTCTCCGGATCGAGATCGACCAGACCCGCCTCAGAGCCGGCGACCACCAGTCCATCGCGGGTGATGAAGTAGCGGCAGGGGCGAAGACCATTGCGGTCGAGCGCTGCGCCGACCAGATGGTCGTCCGCAAAGGTCAGCGCAGCAGGGCCGTCCCAGGGCTCGACGCAGTCGGCGTGGTAGTGCATGAACTCGGAGACCTTCTCCAGGCGCGCAGGAGGCACCAGCATGCGCACGGCCTGACTGACGCTGCGACCGTTGCGGGCCAGCAGCTCGACAGCCTCGTCGAGGCTGGTGGAGTCCGAGCCGTCCGCCGAGTAGAGCGGGTGAAACTCCGCCGGGATGGTGGCGGCGCGCGCATCCATGCGGGCGCGGTTGCCCCATACGGTATTGATCTCGCCATTGTGGGCGAGCATGCGCAGTGGCTGGGCTCGGCTCCACGAGGGCTCGGAGTTGGTGGCGTAGCGCTGATGGAAGATGGCGAAGGCGGTCTTGTACTCGGGGTGCGCGAGGTCGGGGTAGTAGTCGGCCAGCACGCGCCCGGCGCAGAGCCCCTTGTACACAATGGTCGATGCAGACAGAGAAGCGATGTGGACGCCGGGAGCCTCACGCTCGAACTGCTTGCGCGCGATGAAGAGCCTGCGGTTGAGCTCCGCCGGATGCGCGGAGACAAATGCCTGAAGGATGCGTGGCGCGGAGTCGCGGGCCTGCTGGCCCAGAACATGGAAAGCTTCGAGGCCGCCTGCGCCGCGGTCTGGATCCACGCCGAGGCCGCCGCCCGCTTCGGCCCCGGCCTGATCGCCGACGACCTGCCCGACCTGGCCCCCGGCGTGCTGCGCGACCTGCAC
>CAXUMX010000147.1:0-2242 GCA_964252395.1 uncultured Acidobacteriaceae bacterium
GATGTAGACGACGTAGTCGTGGGGCGTCTGCAGCTGCTGCTGGGCGAAGTAGGGCAGCAGATGCTCATTGCCGCCGTGGCCGTTCACGATGATGATCTTGCTGCACCCGTTGCGGGCCATCTCATCGGTCGTCTCCTGCAGCAGGTCGAGCTGGATGTCCAGGCTGTAGGCAACGGTGCCGGGCTGCTGTTTGGCCTCCGCGATCTGACCGAAGTAGTAGGCGGGAAACTGGATGGCGTAGTTCTGCTGGGCAGCCTTCTCGGTCACGAAGCGGACGTTGATCAGGTCCGTGCCCACCGGCAGGTGCGCTCCGTGCTTCTCCAAGATGCCGAAGGGCAGCAGGCACACGCCCTGGGCCTGATGGATGGCCTGGATGAAGTCCGGGCCGGTCAGCTCCTCCCAGTGGACGGAGAGTGGCGCCTGGGCGGTGGCCGCGACCGGCAGGGCGAGCGCGGAGACAATGGGGAGCAAGGAGAGGCGAAGCAGGCGCCGTAACTTCTTCATCAGATCGGGGTCCTAACGGATTGGCTGGGCGCCGGGAAAGGATCGGGCGCCCGACGGCAGACAGCTTAGCGCAGACCGCAGTTGTCAGGAGACGGTAAGTCTTACGATTTTTCTGCTACCAAAGCCTGGGCTGCTGCGTCCTGTTAGCCAGGGATTCGTCTACCCTCAATCGGGAGACGGTCCCGGAGAGGTTATCGCACGATGGCATCCGACGCCCTCCGCATCCAGCCCAACTTACCCGCTGCCCTGCCGGCCAATCGCAGCAGCCAGACCTGGCCGGGGCGGCGTGCGCTTCACTCGCGCACCGGCGCTGCGCCGAGCGCTGAGGAGCGTGCGTCTGAGACGGAGCTGATCCGGCAGGCGCAGAAGGGCTCGCGCGCGGCCTTCGACACGCTGGTGCGCCAGTATGACCAGGCCGTCCTGCGGCTGGCTCTACACCTGCTGGGCTCCGAGAGCGACGCCCAGGACATTGCGCAGGAGGCCTTCCTGAAGGCCTACCGCTACCTGGGAAATTTCCGGTTTGAGTGCTCCTTCTACACCTGGATCTACCGGATTGTGACTAACCTGTGCCTGGACCTGATGCGGCGGCGCAAGGTGCGGCGGGAGGATCCGGCGGTCGTTCTGGACGCCTCCGGCGAAGAGTTGGACCTGCTGAACGTGGTCTCTGACGAGCGCGCCTCCGCCAACCCGGGACGGGAGCTGGAGCGCAAGGAGCTGGGCGCGAAGATCCAGATGGCGCTGGAAAAGCTGACCCCCCGGGAGCGCATGGTCTTTGAACTGAAGCACTACCAGGGACTGCGCCTGCGCACCATCGGCGAGATGCTGCATACGACCGAGGAGACGGCGAAGAACACGCTGTTCCGCGCAACCAAGAAGCTGCGCGCATCGCTGGCGGTGGTGCGATGAGTGCCGGGTGCCGCCCGATGAGTGCCTGCTGCGGCGGGCTGAGCTCTCCGCCCGGCTGGGCGGGGTGTTCCTTGCGTGAGGTGACACGGTGATTTGGCCCGGCCATGACAGCACGCTGCGATGTGATCGCGCACAGGAGCAGATCACGCTGCTGCTGTATGGCGAGCTGGGCGATGAGGATGCGCATCAGCTGGAGCAGCACCTGGCCGGGTGTGCCGAGTGCCGCGACGAGATGGAAGTGACCCGCGCGCTGTCGAGCGCGATGGCAATTCTGCCGGTACGTGAGCCCTCCCCGAATCTGCTGGCGCAGACCCGGCTGCGCATCGATGAGGCGCTGGAGCAGGCCCCGCGCCACTCCTGGCTGCGGCAGCTGGGCCAGTCGCTGAGCACTGACTTCCGCCTGCTGCGCACCGCGCCGGCGGCAGGCGCGCTGCTGCTGTTTGCGGGAGTCGTTCTGGGCGGAGCAGCGGGCTTCCTCATCGGGCATCCACAGCCCGCGCCACCCGCGGCCTTTGTCGATCCGGCGTCCTCGCCCATCGCAGGCGTCACCTCTGTCTCAGAAGATCCGGCAAGCGGTACGGTGCGGGTGGAGTACAGCCGGCTGGTGCCGGAGGCGGCAGTAGGCCCGGCGGCAGATCCGGTGATCCGCTCCCTGCTGGTGGCGGGTACGCGTGCCCCGCTGAACGCCGGCGTGCAGTCCGCGGCGCTGGGGCTGCTGGCGATCGTGGTGGTGGCCGTGGGCGGCGCGGGGCTCGCCTACCGCCGCTACAAGGGCTACGACCAGATGAGCACGTACACGCTCGTGAACAAGAACGCCGGCAGGGAGTAGGGG
>CAXUMX010000148.1:0-2155 GCA_964252395.1 uncultured Acidobacteriaceae bacterium
GAGATCGGGGAGAGCCTTTTTGTCAGCAGAGATCCTTCGTGGCCATCCGGATGAGCCGGAGCAAGACCGCGTGAACTACATCGTTTCCTGTCTGCGCGGAGGCGCCGTGGTGGGCATGCCGACAGACACCTTCTATGGCCTGGCTGTGGACCCGGTGAACCTGCGGGCCGTGGAGAGCATTTACGAGATCAAGACCCGGCTGAAGCACAAGCCGCTGTCGCTGTTGATCTGTGAGGTGGCGCAGGCCTATGAGCTGGCGCGAGAGCTTACGGACACCTTCGACAAGCTGGCGGAGCGATTCTGGCCCGGGCCGCTGACGCTGATTGTGCGTGCGGGGTCAAAGCTGCCGCTGCGCTCTACCGCCAACACCGGCAACGTCGCGCTGCGCGTGCCGGACGCGGCGATTCCGCGGGCCGTGGCGGCGGCGCTGGGGCTGCCGATTACGGCGACCAGCGCCAACCTGCAGCATGCACCGGAGTGCACCTACGCGGCGTGCGTGAGGGACCAGATCGGCGAGAGGATTCCGCTGATTGTGGATGGCGGGCCGACCGCCCGAAGCCTGCCGACGACCATCGTCGACCTGTCGGGCGGCAACGGGTCCTGGCAGATACTGCGCGAGGGCGCCATCCCGACGCATGAGATTGTGCTGACTCTGCAGAGCTGAGCAGCGATCACGAAATGGAGACGACCCCCCCTCGTGGAGACGGCGCATGCAACGGCGACGGGCCCGGAGACCAGTGGCGGTGGCGCACCGCTGCGCTGGCTGCCCCGTGTGGCTGGCGGCCTGCTGGCCGCTGTCCTGCTACTAATGGCGGTGTGGATCACCTGGACATACGTGGAGATTCGCCACTACGCGGGCACGGATGAGGAGCGTCCCGCGGATGCGATCGCAGTGTTCGGCGCGGCCGAGTATGAAGGCCGACCCTCGCCGGTGCTGCGCGCGCGGCTGGATCAGGCCTTGCTGCTCTACCGCAAGGGGCTGGCGCCGCTGATCATCACGCTGGGCGGAAGCGGCGATCCGTACCACTCCGAGGGCGGCGTGGGCGAGGCTTACCTGATCAGCCAGGGTGTGCCAGAGACGCGCATCATCGCGGAGACGCAGAGCCGCTCCACGGCTGCCTCGGCGCGGCGGCTGGCGGCCATCGCGGAGGCGAACCATCTGCACAGCGTGCTGGCTGTCTCCGACGGCACGCACCTGTTCCGCATTCGCATGCTGTGCCAGGGCTACGGTCTGACCGTCTACACCTCGCCGCGCGCCGTGGGCAAACCGATCGGGCGGTGGGAGCGCGCCAATCGCATGATCCACGAGATTGCCAGCTACGCGGCGTGGAAGCTGGGGATGCGCTAAGCGCAGGTATGGCGGAGCTGCGGGTGTGGCGTGCCCGCGATGCGGATCGCGCGCGAGCGTTCGAACTGGTTGACGAGTACAACGACGCGGTAGGCGTGGTGGTGCGCGATACCGCGGAGAGCTTTGCCCACGATTTTTTTTTTGCCGGTTCCGGCTTCTGGCTGGCAGAGAGCGTGCTCGAAGCCGAACCTATGCTGGCCGGCTGTATCGCCATGCGGCCGCTGCCGCAGTGTGGCTCAGCGGCGGAGATCAAGCGGCTCTACGTGCGGCCGGCGTTTCGCGGTACCGGTGTCGCGCTGGCACTGCTGAGCATGCTGGAAGCGTATGCAATGGACTTCGGGTACGACTGGTTGTATCTCGATTCCAAGGACGACCTGAAGGCCGCCTTACGCTTCTACCAGCGCCACGGATATGAGCCATGCGCGCGCTACAACGCGAATCCGCAAGCGACGGTGTTCCTGCGCAAGCCGCTCGCCGGCTGAGTGCGCGCTGCCTTTGCGGGAGTGCACGCTGATTTACAATCCGAGAGAAGAACCAACAGAAGAATTTGTCGTTCATGAGGTAGAAGCGAGTGCTGAGTCGAGCTGGGGCATCCGCCCCGTGGCTTGCAGCCGTAGGCCTGCTGGGTCTGCTAAGCGGTTGTGGTGCCCAATTTCGTCCCGTGGTTACGCCTATCAATCCGACCGGTCCGGCGGGCCAGGTGGGCAATGCGAACTTTCTCGCGGTGTCGACCAACAGCCCCACGTCGAGCGGGCTGGCGACACTGGTCAACGGCAGCGGGGACACACTGCTGGCACAGGCCACGCT